>JAFGDE010000020.1 GCA_016932255.1 Candidatus Saganbacteria bacterium | reverse complement strand
TGCCTTTCGTGCGGGTCGGAACTTACCCGACAAGGAATTTCGCTACCTTAGGACCGTTATAGTTACGGCCGCCGTTCACTGGCGCTTCGGTTCGATCCCTGATATAATCTCAGATGTCCCCTTAACGTTCCAGCACTGGGCAGGCATCGCCCCCTATACATCCCCTTACGGGTTAGCAGAGAGCTGTGTTTTTGTTAAACAGTTGCAAGGAGCTGGTTTCTGTGGCCCCGGTATAACCGGGGCGTTCCTTCTCCCGAAGTTACGGAACCAATTTGCCGAGTTCCTTAGAGAGAGTTATCTCGCGCGCCTTAGCCTTCTCAGCCAGTCCACCTGTGTCGGTTTATAGTACGATTACCCTCAACAATACCCAAAGCTTTTCTTGGCAGTGTGGACTCACCCAATATCCTCAAAAAGAGGCTACCACAATCCAATAAGTGTTATGGGCTATCCTCCTGCGTCCCTCTGGTTAACATCAAAGGTAGTCACGGAATATTAACCGTGTCGCCATCGCCTACGCCAGTTACTCTGGCCTTAGCTTAGATATCGACTAACCCTGGGCGGACGAACCTTCCCCAGGAAACCTTAGACTTAAGGCGGGTAGGATTTCCACCTACCTGTTCGTTACTTATGCCGTCATTCTCACTTCCATTTCGTCCATCAGATCTCACGATCCAACTTCAACCTACAATGGAACGCTCCTCTACCACTATCCCGGTAAACCGGGACAATCCGTAGCTTCGGTAACAGGCTTAAGCTCCGTGGATTTTCGGCGCAAAGACACTCGACCAGTGAGCTGTTACGCACTCTTTAAAGGGTGGCTGCTTCTAAGCCAACCTCCTGGCTGTTTTAGTGACTCTACTTCCTTTCCCACTTAGCCTGTATTTAGGAACCTTAGCTGACGATCTGGGCTGTTTCCCTTTTCAGCACGAAGCTTATCCCTCGCACTGTCACTCCCAAGCAGTTAACTTGCAGTATTCGGAGTTAACGAGGATTTGGAATCCCTCTCGGGACCCTAGTCCAAATTGTACTCTACCCCTGCAAGAATAAACTTGAGGCTGGCCCTAAAACCATTTCGAGGAGAACCAGATATATCCGAGCTCGTTTAGCTTTTCACTGCTATCCGCAGGTCATCCGAGGATTTTTCAACATCCACCGGTTCGGACCTCCTCATGATGTTACTCATGATTCATCCTGCCCACGGATAGATCGCTATCGGTTTCGGGTCTACAACTGCAGACTTAGTCGCCCGTTTAAGACTCGCTTTCGCTGCGCCTCAGGCTCAACACCCTAAGCTTGCCTGCAACTGTAAGTCGACGGCTCATTCTTCAATAGGCATGCTGTCACCCCGGCAAGCCGGGGCTCCAACTGCTTGTTAGCACACAGTTTTAAGTTCTATTTCACTCCCATTCCTGGGTTCTTTTCACCTTTCCCTCACGGTACTGGTTCACTATCGGTCACTGCAGAGTATTTAGCCTTAGGAGATGGTCCTCCCGGATTCCAACAAGATTTCTCGTGTCCCGTTGTACTTGGGATACCGCTAGGGCCTTCCGATCTTTCGTGTACAGGGCTGTCACCTTCTTTGGCCAGACTTTCCAGACTGGTTCCACTAGATCTTCAGGATCCCATATCGCGGTCCCGCGACCCCCCGGCAAGCCGGGGTTTAGGCTGTTCCGGGTTCGCTCGCCACTACTACCGGAATCGTTATTACTTTCTGTTCCTCCGCTTACTAAGATGTTTCAGTTCAGCGGGTTGTCACCCCTTGCGGGATACGCCGGTATGAACCGGCGTGGGTTCGCCCATTCGGAGATCCCCGGATCAAAACTATTTTGACAGTTCCCCGGGGCTTATCGCAGCCAATCACGTCCTTCATCGACTTGCAGTGCCAAGGTATCCTCTATGTGCTGTAATAACTTGATCATTTCTGTCCGGTTTTAACTGATCTGTTAAGATCGTTACTGACACGGACAACGAATTTTTTTCCTGCATATTCTGTTTTCAAGGAACTTAGTTATGCCTTGGTCAACCTGCAACGTTTAGCAAAGCGTTACAAGCGGACAAACAAAAAACGCACATCAAGTGTGCGTTTAATCGCATGGGTCTTGATGTAAATGGGAAGTTAAGTTTTTATTAAATAAAATCCCATCAAGTGCGTGATGAGTATTATATTATAGTTCGCGCCTTTTTGTCAAGTACTTTTTTTTGTTATATAATCATCACCTATGCTGAAGAAGACCGACCAGGATATTATCAAAGGCCATCTTGAGGACAGCTCGAACTTGCAGGGCGGACACGCGGACGGCCTGTACCTGCCTGAGAGCGAGGCAGACATTAAAGAAGCGCTCAAGGAATGCTCCAGCAAAAAGACCCCTCTGACGATCTCAGCCGCAGAGACCGGGACCACGGGAGGCTGTATCCCGTTCGGCGGCTGGCTGCTCAACACTCAGAAGCTCAATAAAATCATCACCCTGGACAAGCAGGGCAAGTTCGCGGTCGTTCAGCCTGGCGTAACGCTGGAAGAGATCGAGGCTGCCGCGGCCAAGGCCGGCCTGCTCTACCCGCCAGACCCAACTGAAAAAACCGCGACTATCGGCGGCAATGTCGCGACCAATGCCTCCGGCGGCCGGGGCTATCGTTTTGGCGCGACCAGGGATTGGATCAGGCGCTTGAAAGTCAGCCTGCCTTCCGGAGAGATCCTGGACCTGAAACGCGGCGGGCAAAAGCTCAACAATCGCAAACTTGAACAACCGAATTACGCTATGCCAAAGACCAAGAACTCGGCTGGTTATTATTCATCACCTGGCATGGACCTGATCGACCTGTTCATCGGCGCGGAAGGCACGCTGGGCATAGTCTCTGAGATCGAGATCGGTCTGGCCCCTGCCCTCAAGGAAACTTTCGATGTGGTAGCCTTTTTCCCGAGCGAGGGATTGGCTGTGGATTTTGTGCTTGAGGCTAAAGCTAAGAACGATCGAACTGTTAATTTCTTTGAATATTTTGACACGAACACACTGGAAATGCTCAGGAGCAGTTTCAGCCATATCCCGGCCGGCGTGAAAGCAGCCGTGTACATCGAACAGGAGATCACGGCCAAGAACCAGGCAACCTATCTGGATGATTGGGCCGGCCTGCTGGAAAAATATCAGGTCAATATCGATGATTGCTGGCTGGGCCTGGAAGCCAGCCAGAAAGAGGACCTGTTCAAATTCCGGCATGCCATTCCGGAACATATCAATGAACTATACAAAAAACACGGCTCGATCAAATTAGCCACAGATATCGCCGTGCCAACGGATAAGTTCAAAGAGATGTACGAATACTATGACCGGCTACTGGCTACCAACTACCGGCTACTTTTTTATATCAAATTCGGCCATATTGGGGAAAACCATCTCCACGTCAATCTCCTGCCAAAGAATGGGGAAGAAACAAGGACCGCCAAAGAGATCACCATGAAGTTCGTCAAGAAGGCTGTCAGCCTGGGTGGCACGGTCTCAGCCGAGCACGGCATCGGCAAGATCAAACACGATTACCTGCGGGAACTCTACGGCCAGACAGGTATCAATGAAATGCTGCGGCTAAAAAAAGCCTTTGATCCTGACCTGATCTTGAACCAGAATAACATTTATAAATTGCCCCAATAAATCCGGCTTTGACCTGAAATTCTTTCCACCACCACCCGATAAATATTTGCGATAATCAATGGTGTCTTAGGAGGCAAAAAATGGCTCCTATAATCCCTAAATCTGGACAGGTCCCCGGCTTTCGTGCTAGACTGGCAGGAAATTTAAGAAGGGTTTTCTTCCCAATGAAAAAACTGCCAGACCCTGAGACCAGGAACGAGCTCAGACCGACCTTCAGACAAATGATCCGCGAACTCAATCAGCGGCATGGTCTGCGCCACGAAAAGCTGACAGCCTTAGGTTCTCCCGCAGCGTTAAAAGAGTTCATCTCAGCAGAGATAGCTGAACTCCTTCCGGGTAGCTCAGTAAGTTTTGAGGCACCGAACGCTCTTTCTCCAGCAGCGGCCGTAGCTGCCCAGCAAGGCAAGGCGATCGAGATCCCTGCTAGACAGTCGTCCAAGATCTACGTTTCCGTTTCTCCCTCCAAGATCACTGACGATGTTTTTGAAGCTACCCCTAAACAGCTCAGTATAACAGACTCTGCCCTGCCCAACGGCGCGGGCAGCCTGATCGTTGCACCCATTCTCTTGGGCCCTGAAAAGGAATTGAGTTGTTTAGGCGCCCTGACCATCAGCCGGACCAGTCCGAACGCTTTCAGGCAGAACCTGGATATCAGGCTGGTCGCCAGGATCGCCAATGACATGGCCGTGGCCCTGAGCCAGGCCAATCAGACCCTTTAAAATAGCCCTTTAACCTTTTTCTATCCCCCCAGAAGCCCCAAAATCATGCAAGTTTAACTCCTACGAACCCGATATATATAGTGTAGAGCCACTTAGATGAGCCTGACATATAAGTTGGCATAGGTATAAGGAAGCATTCAGGCGCTTCCTTATTTTTTTGGCTAGATCAGGCCTGCCTGCCGGCAGGCAGGCAAAAAAGGTGAAAAGGTATGCCTCCAGGCGATAACGCAGTAAATGGTTATACAGGGCCTTTATATTACACTCCGCTCACTCCGATGAGCAGTGAAGAAGCCCCATTTTGTTCTGCTGAAGAGACCGCTTTTGATTGGTACGGAGACCACCACCGCGATGTTGATATGCGGCCTTACTGGGCCCCGCCCATTGACAACCTGTCCGTTATACCCGGCACTGTAACACCGAGTTTGTCAACCGATAGTTTCGGCGCTTTTACGCCTGATGTTTATACCGAATTGACCGGGACCTCTCTGGCTGCAGGCCGCTCCTCCAGCTGGGTGGTCATCAATCTGTCCGGCTTGAAACATGTCAATGATCATTTTGTCGGCGGGCATGAGGCCGGCAACGCCTATCTGAGGCGTTTCCTTGAGATCATCCGCGAGACCGCCATTGGCCAGGGCATGGGACCTGAACAGGTCAGGATCGTGCGCGACGGCCCGAACTTTGTCCTGGAAGTCACCAGCCCGGAAGTCGGCCAGAGGATCATGGACAGTGTCCTTAATTTCAGCGCTGGCGTTGAGATCACTTACGAACACAACCGCCAGCAGGTCCGTCAGGCCCTCACTCCTGAGATGCTCGACAGCAAGGTCAGCCTGGTCAACACCGGCATGATCACTTTCGACGCCGCGGAATTAAGCATTGACGGCCAGGTCCATATTTCCGAGGAAAGCATCTATCGGGCCTTGCGTGAACAGATCTACATACTGAACCGGCCGGAAAGCTCGGATGTCATTATGCGTTTTAATGATGAACACATCATTGACGCCAACGAAGCCGGCAGGCTGGAATCATATCGCCTTGACCTGCGCCTGCCCGATTACCAGGCCATGAGAGAGAGCGCCGCCTCTGTGACCGCCCCTGAAGCGCTGCGGCACACCGAACCCCGCTCCGGCCTGCGCAATTATCAAGAGATGATCCTGGACGGCGCAGACATCCTGCGTTCCGGTTCAGCGGTCCGTTTCGCTTTCTTTGACGGCAACGCCATGGGCTCGTTCCGCTCGCTGGGCTTTGCCGGCGAGGCAATGATGGACGCGGTGGTCGAAGTAAGGATGGCTGACGCCGCGGCCAGGGCCGGCATGGCCGAGGCCGGAATAACATTATATAGGCACGGCTCAGGTTCTGAGGAATTCTACCTGGTGGCTGATGAAGGCGTCAGTCCGGAGACCATGGAACAAGTCGCCCGCGACTTCATGTTCGAGCTGAACAACACGCCTTTTGAGATCAGGGTCGAGACCAGTGCTTTATTGGAAACAGAAATGGGCCGGCTGTACCTGGACCAGAACCCCAATGCCATGGTCGAGGTCATTGACGGCGTCGAATACACGCGCGTTGACATCACGGAGGTCACCAGGGGCCGCAGCGGCGTGGAATACCGCGGCCTGACGGTAACTTTGGGCCACGGCACGATACAGCCCCCGGCTGACGGCGCCAACGTTGTCGAGTTCTTCAGGGCAGGCTCACAGCTGATCATGGAGCATGGTGAAGCCGCCAAGAACCTGAACCCTTCTCGCAGGAATGTCCTGCTGGAAGTAACTTCGGTCAACGGCGAAACCGTCGGGCGGATCATCCCGCTGGAGGCGGAGTTATCCAATCCCTGTCCGCTTGAGAATGAACAGTCTTCAATGATAGACCGGGCAGCTGCTGATTCTGAAATAATCGATTTTCAGCTGGACGGCAGAGAGATCATCGAAGAGCGTTTTATTCCTTTAGAAGAGCGCGGCAATGGTGTTGAGAACCGGATCGAGATCAGGACTGCGACAGCTGTTGCCGAGGCCGGTCTGGCCACGCCTGAAGCCAGGATCGAAGCTGTCATCAGAAGTGATGTTATGGGTCAATTCCAGGGCTTCCCGGTCTTGGCCAACGGCGTCAGATTATCTCTGGCTGATCTGCCGGGAATTACAATGCCGGACGGCGGAACCTTACTCGACCTGAACAATCTCACTACTTTGGACTCGACCAATGCCAGATTGCTCAGGAATGCCGGGATCGAGAGCATCTATCTGCCCCCGGGGGTCGAGCCCACCGGAGAGATCCTGATCACCGAAGAAACCCTCAGGACGGCCCAGCCCGGCGACGCCTTGGTCGTTGACCAGTATGGTTATACTGAGGTCATCCCTGAATTCGAGATAAATTACTATGAGCCCGTCACCAGACCTGCCTTTGAAGCGATCAGGGCCTCTGCGGTGAGCAATTTCAGCGGCGCGGCCAGCGCTATCGGCATCGAGATCGAGAACGTAACATATGAAACGCTCAGGCAGATCAGCGGCAGATCTATCTCTGAATTAATGCAGGAATATAATATCAGCGAAGAACAGGCCCGCTCCCTGAAAAATACGGCCGAGATCTGCAAAACCCAGGCAGAATACACAATGAACGTGACCCGACTGGCCGAAAGCCTGGGTGTGGATATCAATACTATCGACGGCCAGCGCGTGGCTGAAACTGTTTACCGCGGCTTCGATGGCACCACGGGCCTGCAGCTAGAGCGGCTTTTTGATTTCTTTGCCACTGAAGAAGGCCGCGCGTTCCTTGAGACCGAACAGGGCCGCCAGTTCGCTGAAAGGCTTGAAACGCTCAGAGAAGCGCATAATAATGGCGGATCCTCGAGCGTGACAACCGAGTTCGGCGGCCTGCTGGTCTCTTTAGCTGTTTTTTTAGGCGCTGAAAGGCTGGCCCACTTACTGGGCATTGAGAACCCGCTGGCAAAAACAACTTTTGTCCTGTCGATCCTGCATATGTCAACAGAGGCCCAGGCCGCAGGCATCCTTTCCCGCTCATCCTTTAGTGCTGTTGGTCAGGCGATCAGGGCCCTTGGCGCTGACCTGTCCGCCATGGGATCCTCACTGCTCTCTCGCAGCAGCAGCCCGGGCCTGGCAAATTTCCGTTCCTTCATCAGCACAACACTTGAAGGCAATCCGCTCATATTCGGCCGCAACAGCCTGCTGCTCAGAGGTGCTGGTCACTTGATCTCCCGGGAAGCGCTGGGCCGTTTCTTTGGCGGCATCGGTCATTTTACGATCCTGGCACATGCTTATGATGCCGGTATTTCAGCCGCCGGCCTTGAGGACACTGTAATGGGTCATCAGGTGACCAGGTTCATTGTCCCTGGTATAGCCATGATCGGCATTAACAGGCTGATCGCCACCAGACTGGCTAATACCATTATCGCCCGCGCCTGGACCAAGGTACTGGGCCCGATCGGCATCGCATTTTTCATCGCTGATATTGTTGACATGGCGCACCTGGCCTTTATGGACGAATACACGCGTTCGCTGACCCTGCGGGCGCGCGACGAGGATTATAACGGGACAGACCCGTTCCTGACCAACCAATTGAGCGACTGCGCAGAAGCCACCAGGTCCTGGCTCGGCATCCTGGGCATGCTCCGCCTGATCTCAACGCCGGCGGACAATTATAACGCCTCAGGGACCGAGTCGTTCGACAGATTCAGCGCGAGCCAGTTCGACCGTGAGGCCCTGGCTGAGATACTGATCACTCTCTCGCAAGAGAACGAGGATTTCAGGGAAGCCATTATAGCCCTCCGGATGATCGATCCGACCGACGTGGAAAACATCTTTAGCGAGAACGGCATCAGGCATGCCGTCGATGTGACCGACCTGTACTTCAATGACGATGGCACTTTTGATGAGGAGATGATCGACCAATTCATCTCCAGAGAGCTCTTCCGTTCATATGAGACCAGTGACGTTTACCGCGCCGGCAATGACCGTTATCGTTTTACCTTTAATGATGAGGTGGCTGAACTTGATCAAATGACCTTGACCATCGGCCAGAATCGCCGCATCATGCGGGCCGCGGCCCTGTTCGAACTTGAACAGCTTGGCCTGCCTTTGGAAGCTACTGAACTTGATATTGCCAGCGGCCTGGTCACGGCTGACGGCCAGCTTAACCATGCCAGCTATCCTTTCCAGCAGCTCGCTTCCAGACTGGTCCAGACCGCAGCCCGGACAAACGGCCCTGAAGCTGCGGCCATGCTAACCCAGATCAGGCTTAATATCATCAATTTAAGGCTGGAATACCTGCGCACTAATGATTCAGACATACTCAGGGAACTTGACGCCTGGGGCGACGAGATAGATGTCCCCGCCTGGCATAACCAACAGGCTGAGATGCAACAGATCATCGAGCAGACCGCTGCGCTCGAACTGGGTGACCCGACCAGCGCCCTGATCTTTGCCGGCTTGACCGACGATATCGAAGCGCTGGTCGGTACTCCGAGCTTCAGTGAGAGCGCCCACGGGGGCTTGATCAACGCGCTGCACGGCGCCAACCTTGTGGCGATCAACGAGTCTGCCGGCAACGAACAGGTAAGCAGGATGAGCGTACTTTATCAACGCCATTTAAGCAGCCAGCCGCTGGAGTTCACCAATGAAGATATCAGCAATGGCCTTGTGACCATGGACGGCGAGTTTAATTTCAGCAGCGATGCCGGCAGGGAATTCGCCGCCAGCCTGGTCTACCAGGCTTCAGCCAATCCTTCGGTCCATATCGACCTGACGCCAATAAGGTTGGCCGTGCTGCGCACGAGAGTGGACTTTCTCGACGGTCTCCATGATCACGCCAGCGGCATGCATTTGATAGGCATGCTGTCCGATCTTGACGCCTGGGGCGACACTATCAGCAGTGAATCATGGACCGTTACGCTGCCTGCGTTAAATTCACTGCTCCAGGATTTTGATCCGGACAATCCGGAACATATAGCCCAGCTCAACAATCTTATCCCCCTGGCCATGGAGCGCAGCGAATCCGGCGAATACGCCAATCCAGCCCATGACCAGAATTCCAGCGTCATAGAATATTACCGAAACCGGCTGCTCCCCTCGATCAGTTCTTTATAGTCTTGACATCCCTCAGTCACAGAGTAAAATCTGGATAAAATCTGTTGAGGATGGGATTTTTTTAAGAGAAAACGCTTGGCTTTGTTCCTCACAGCTGCTGTGATCGCCACAGCCGCTCTCCTGGTCGCTGGCTGTGAAGATTCGCTGGTCTTTCCTAATCTTACCACCACCCTGACCCCGGTCACTACTACCACCGCAAGTTCGACCAGCACGACCAGCAGCAGCACAATTACCGGCACGATCAGCCCAGCCGTTGTTAACAGCAGCAAAGGTGCAGCGACTTTTGCTTCATCCGGCAACGGCCTGGCCAATGTTGCCGCCGGTTCTCAGGCACCGTCAGCTTCATCTGCCGGCGCTTTCGGAGTTTTGGCCTTTGCCGTGCCTGCCAGCTTTTTCGGCCCGCCAGATACCGATGGTTATGTTATTGTTTCAGGTTTCAGCAGCAACCAGTCAGTTGAGGTCAGGTACATAATGCAGAGCGGCAACCCTGTTAACCCCAGCTACCTGGCAACCAAAGCCCTGGCTGTAATGGGTGATTTTGATTGGGATTCGATGTTCACCGGCGGCGAGCCTAGTGTAGCACAAGTAGCGGTTTTCATGGGCAGCCCTTCATATGAATCATTGACCAATTTGGCGGATTACCTGAACTGGGCCTAGACTGAGGGACTGGTCTGGGAAGGGATAAAGTTAACAGTGCCGGCCTGCCCTGACCTGAGAAATCCCACGCCTGAAGCTTCCGATGCCGTCTCGACCATGGAAGGCAGGGTGATAATTTCAGGCAGCGCTGTAAGAACCCTGAACATGAACATTACGGTCAAGGCAACGGACGAATACGGGGCCCCAACAGGCGCCACCGGCTCTGGCTCGATCGAGGTCGGCGGCGTGACCCTGGATACCACCATGGAAGTGACCTTTACTTCCGGCGGGACCAATGAGTCTCTCAGCCTGACCGGCACATCCAGCAACAATTATTCTGTGACCATCACCATGGCCGCTGACGGCTCCGGCTCTGGAACGGTCAAAGATGACACCGGCGCAACACTTGCCACGATAGATATCACTGCCGCTGGAGTCGTCACGGTGACTGATTCAGCAGGCAATACAGAAACGTTCAACATTTAGCAGCTAAACATATAAAAGGCCCGGCCAACTCTATGTTGACTGGGCCTTTTTTCTTTGTTAAAATCACTTTTACGCTTGCGTTGAGCGAGCGTAGCGAGTCGAAACGCTCCCCGATAGCTCAATGGTAGAGCACCTGACTGTTAATCAGGGTGTTGCTGGTTCGAGTCCAGCTCGGGGAGCTTCTTTTGAAGTCCGAGAGACAAATGAACAAAAAGATCTCTGACCTACTAAAGCTTGATACCAAGCGTACGGACCTGAAAGAAGATCTTTCCGACAAGGAGTTCTTTGGTTTTCCTATCGACCCCATCATCAACGCGGAAGAGAACCTGCTCTCAAAAAGCGTTAAATCGATCGCCTATTTTTCCATGGAATACGGCCTGGCCCCCAGCGTTTACCATGAATTCAAGAGCAGCCGGCCGATCGATCCGCGCAATATCATCAGCGACCATGAGGTCTTCTCCAATATCAAGGACATGGACTATTATCATTATCTGCCGACCAAGAAGATGGTCGACCTGCCTATCTACAGCGGCGGCCTGGGCGTGCTGGCCGGCGACACTTTAAAGTCGGCCGCTGACAGACACATCCCGCTGGTCGGCCTGGGCATTCTCTGGGATAAAGGGTATTTTAAACAGAAGTTCTGGTTCCGCTCAGGCGGACAATGGCCGGAAGAAATGCCCTGGGACCCGGATTCCTATCCCGGCCTGGTACCGCTCAAGCCTAGGATCAGCATCCCGATCAGCGGCACTGAACTTCACCTGAGGCTCTGGAAATATTATGTTTATTCCTATGACCTGCAGCATGTTATCCCTCTGGTGCTGCTAGACGCCGAATTTGAAGAGAACCCGGACTATCTGCGTGAGCTGACCCATCAGCTCTACCGCAGCTATAACGGCTGGATCAAGATCTGCCAGCGGATGATCCTGGGTATTGGTGGCGTCAAAGCCCTGGAAAAGCTGGGCTACTCGATCGACCGCTACCATCTCAACGAAGGCCACGCTGCCCTGGCCTTCATCGAAAAGGCCAGGAAGAGCGATCCTGAAAAGCTAAAAGCTGTTTTTAAATATACCTGCCATACCCCTGTCGAGGCCGGCCATGACCGCTTCAACTGGCAGGAACTGGAAGCTGCTCTAGGCAAAGAACGCACTGAATCGGTCAAGCGCTTTGGCCGGGACGAGAAGAACGCCTCTCTGGCCAATCTCACTCAGTTGGCCATGAACACGTCCAGCGCGGTCAACGGCGTGGCCCAGCAGCACGGCAGGGTCATGCACCTGCAGTTCCCGGCTCACAAAGATAAGATCAAGAGCATAACCAATGGCATCCACACCTATACCTGGATCAGTCAGCCGATACGCAAACTGCTGCTGAAATATAAGGACCGCATCGGCGATTTCGAGACCAATCCCGGCCTGCTGGCCAATGTGGTCCAGCTTAAGAACGAAACCGGATTCCGCGAGGACCTCTGGCAGGCTCATCTGGAGAATAAAAAGAGGCTGGCGGATTTCCTCAAGTTTTGGTTCTTTAAGCCAGAGGCTTTCACGCTTGGCTGGGCCAGGCGCATTGCCGTTTATAAACGTCCCGCCCTGCTCTTCCAGGACATCAACCGCTTAGCCAGGCTGGCCAAGGACCTCGGCCCGCTGCAGATCGTGATCGCGGGCAAGGCCCACCCCGAGGATATGCCCGCGTCAATGCACATGGATGAAATACTCAGACAGATCAACCTGCTCAACGGCGAGCACAAGACCCTGCGCATCTGCTTCCTGGAGAACTATGACACCTATTTCGCCAAGCTGCTGACCAGCAGCGTTGATCTCTGGCTGAACAATCCCCTGCCGCCTTTTGAAGCTTCCGGAACCAGCGGCATGAAAGCCATATTGAACGGCGTGGTCCAGCTGACCACCCTGGACGGCTGGGTCGTTGAGGCCGCGGACAAAGGCCTAGGCAGGATCTTCGGCTACCAGGCTTCACTGGAAAAACTGGGCACGGAGACCGATCTGAGGCTTAAAGAGGATTCTTCAGCCCTGTACGATGCGCTGACGGAGCTGCTACCGGAATACTATTCTACTCAGGCAGGCAAACGCGGTCCGGGAGAATCAAAATGGCTCGACATGATGGTCAATGCGATCGCGGCCAGCGGCTACTTCAATACCGACCGTATGGTCAGGGAATACGAAGAGAAGATCTGGCAGCTCTGATCAAGCCTCAGCTTTCTTATTTTCGCCTGACAGCAGCGCCCTGATCCTGGCCAACAGTTCCTCGGACTTGAACGGTTTGGTCATATAAGCGTCCGCTCCCATCTCCTCGCCTTGTTGAACGTCAGTCTGCTGGGTGCGCGCTGTTAGCAGCAACACCGGGATATTGCGGTATTTTTCGTCGAACTTGAGCATGCGGCAGACCATAAAACCATCCAGCTTGGGCAGCATAACATCGAGAATAATCAGATCAGGCCTTTCTTTGCGCGCCGTTGCCAGACCGGTCTGGCCGTCATATGCGGTCAAGACCGAAAAACCGTTGGCTTCCAGGCGCAATTTAACCGCATCGCTCATGGCTTTCTCATCTTCGATCAGCAGTATCCGTTCTTGATGTTCGCTCATGCTTCCACCTTTGGCACGGTAAAAATAAAGGTCGAACCCTGCCCCGCGCCTTTTGATTCAGCCCAGATACTGCCGCCGTGCATCTCAAGTATCCCTAGACAGATCGACAGACCCAGCCCGGTACCCTTGATCAAAGCCGTCTGCTCGCTTTCCAAACGCACAAATCGCTCAAAGATCTTCTTGAGATCTGCCTGGACAATACCCAGTCCATTATCAGTCACACACCCTTTGATCCTCGAACCCTCAGAAAACAAACCAATCTCGACCCTACCCCCCTCAGGCGTATATTTGATGGCATTATCAATAAGATTAATAAAGACCCTGAGTATCTGATCCGGGTCTGCCAGTGTTTCCAGCCGGTCCGGCACATCAAGCTTTAAAACTATCTTCTTTTCCGCCGCCCTGCTGCTCAGTATTTCAACCGCTCTGGCAGCCAGCAAGCTGAAATTAACTTTCTCGCGCTTCAATTCAAGCGAGCGCGATTCGATCTTGGAAATATCAAGCAGGCTGTCCAATATGCCGGCCAACCTATCAATATTAAGCCTGGATACCTTCAAGAGCTCCTTTTGTTTATCGCTGGTCTGACCGATGACACCATCTTCGATCAGGGAAACGTTCTCGCGGACCACTGAAAGTGGAGTGCGCAGTTCGTGGGAAGCTGTTGTGACGAAATCATCCTTGAGCCGGTCGATCTCTTTAAGCTCTTCCAGTGTTCCCAGCAATTCCTGGTTCTTTTTAGCCAGTTCGTAACGGTGCTGGACAATGAGCTTTGAAAAGTAATAGATCGTGGCAGCAAAAAGGAAAAAAGAGATCGTAGTAAAGACCGCTTTATTAATGATCGATCGCAGCAACTCCTGCGGCGACAGAGAAAATGTCGGCCCGTAGGTCGGGATAATGCCGTAATAGGTCAGAACCAGCAGCCCCAGATAAAAAGCCGCGGAAAAAACAGCGATCAAAAAGACTGAAAATGAAGTGTAGGAATAGACACCGAACCCAGAGATGATTATCAACACTAGGTAGAAGAACCAATAGGGGCTTTCCAGGCCTCCGGAAATATAAATGAAGAACGTCACCGTTAAAATATCAAAGATCAGGAACAGGCTCTGCAGGAACAATGTCTGCCAGACCCACTCAAACCTGCGTTTGGTCAGGCAGATCAGGTGAGCCGCAAGGTTATATGCCAGGACAAAACCAAGCAGATAAGGCAGCGGCCCTAGCTGGACATTACTGAAAAAGGCAAAAGGCAAAAGGATAAGACCAAGAACGACTATGACGTAACGCATACGGATCGCCCAGTAGATCTTTTCCCTGATATCGTGGATGATCAGTTGTTTCTCGCTATTCATTCCATTTCCTCCAAAAGCTAAAGCCTGACCAGGCCCTTTTCCAGGTAATTCCTGACGTAATCTTCGACCGCGGCCTCCAGCGGCATGAACTCATGTTTGATCCCGGTCGCCCAAAACTTCATCAGTTCCGCTTGTGTAAAATATTGGTATTTGTCCTTGATCTCTGGCGGCATATCGATATATTCAATCCTGGCCGGAAGACCCAAAGCATGAAAAATAGCCCTGGCCAGATCGTTCCAGCTCCTGGCCAGCCCGGTGCCCAGATTAAAAATACCCTTGATCTTGGGTTTCTCCCAGAACTTATACATGACCTCAAGGCAATCCTTGACATAGATAAAATCACGTTTTTGTTCGCCGTGGCTGTATTCCGGTTTATATGATTTGAACAATCTGATCCGGCCATCCTGCTTGATCTGCTGATAAGCCTTGACCACCAGGCTGCGCATCTCGCCTTTGTGATACTCATTTGGGCCATAGACATTAAAATATTTAAAACCAACGACCTTTTTGGTCAAGCCTTTCTTCAGCAGCCAGAGATCGAACTTCTGTTTGGACAGACCGTAGAGATTGAGCGGCTTTAACCTGGGGAGCAGCGAATCCTGGTCAGAATAGCCCTGATCCCCTGAGCCATAGGTCGCGGCTGAACTGGCATAAAAGAACGGAACCGCGTGATCAAGCGACCAGCGGCAGAGGCTCTTGGAATAATTCGTGTTATTTTCATCAAGATATTCGGCATCCGTTTCTGTTGTGGAGCTGCAGGCGCCGATATGCCAGACAGCCTTTATGCCTGACGGCAGTTTGTTCGCTTCGACCCGCTTGATGAAGTCGGCCTTTTCCTGAAAATCCTTATAGGCTTTACCGGCAAGGTTGGCCATTTTCTCGGGAGAATCGTCATGATCGACGACCAGAACATTCTTCTCGCCCATCTGATTGAGCTTCCAGAGAAAGCAGCTGCCGATAAAACCTGCCCCGCCGGTCAGGATGATCAGGTCTTTTTCAGCCATTTCAGTTCAGGTCCTTCCCACTTCAAGCGCAGACGCGGCCGCTTTTTTGTCAGTCCGCGGCCCAGTATATAGCCGGTCAAAAGCGGCAGGGAAACGCTGGGTTCGACCCAAGCCATGGCATAGCGGGCGTCCTTTTTGATCTTGCCCCAGGAACGGCCTTCGCTCAAGGTGGAACTCGATAATCCGCCATCCTGGGTCACGGCCGTAGTCACCTGGACAGCATAATCATGGCCGCGGTCAAGGCCGAAAATATACCCCATAACAATGGAATCATTGATATAATTCTTTGGCACGCCGCCGGCGACATAAAAAGCCGCGGTCTTAGCGGATTTGACCACTAGCTGGACCAGCTCGTAGTTATCCTGAATGGCGTCGATCGCCACAAAGGGCCTTTTCGCTTTCCTGGCCATGACCTGATGCTCGGTCAGGCCGATGCCAATGGAAGAATCATTCAGCGCCGGCACAAAGACCGGCACGCCGTGCTTTTTGCATTGGTAGAGTATTGAACCCTCATCCCCCAGCCTCTCGGCCAGCTTTTCAAGGTAGAGCCGGCTGGAGTAATTACCGGGCCGCATCTCATCGGCCACCAGCTTGCAGAAACGGTCCGTGCGCATCACCAGTTCATCATCGATATAAGTATCATAAATGCGGTCGACGTTCAGATCAGTCAGCGCGGCATCGTCAGAGTTCGGCGCGCCCTTGAAATGGCCGTGGCCAAAAGCGGCGTAGATATCCTGGTAAATGATCGCGCCGGTCGACACGACCACATCAACAGCTTTATTGACGATCAGGTCGCGGATCACGCCGCGCAGTCCGGCGGCGATCAGCGGGCCGGCCAGGCCCAGCAGTACGGTCGGCCGCTGTCTGTCAGCGTACATCCTTTTAAGGACTTGGGCGCACTGGCCGATATTCCTGGCCTGGATCGACATGTCAGCCATGCCTTCGACTAGGTCGGCTACAGAGGTCTTTGAGCTCAGTTCAAGCTGTTTGACCCGCTCGCTCAGGATCCGCCGCCTGAGAGAACGATCCTTTACCCTGACCTTGGGATAAGCCAGATCAGTATAAGCCTTTTCGGGAAAATCGCGGTTCCTGGGCAAAGCTGGCCTCCTTTACTTGATCCAGAACATCCCGGTCTGTTTTTTATAAGCCTTGTATTCTTCCGGGAACTTTTTCTCCATGATCAACTTCTCTTCAAGCCAGGCCTGGACCCAGATCATCAGCAAGATGAACATGCCGAAATAGAAAGAATAGACCGTGGCCCAGATCCACCACCAGCCGACCAGGAAAAAGATCAACCCAAGATAGAGAGGATGACGGATAAACGCATACGGACCTGTCTTGACCACCTTTTGAGGTTCTGAGAACGGCCACATCCCTGATTTCAGGAACTCAATCTTGGCCCAACCGGCCACGAAACAGCCCAGTAGAATGGCGACCACGCCGGCAAGGCGCCACCAGTAATAATCAAGCTGGAAATGCGGCTGCTCAACAAAGACCGTGACTAAAGGGATGAACCCCATCAAGATCAAGCCGATCACGCGGTACCAGAGATGTTTTTTCAACGACCAGAACAGGATCAGGTTCAATAGAAAAAGGCCCAGGAATAGGAATTGCCAGTTCATTGATTTGCCTCCCTTTCGTCCAATGTCCAACAGTTATCATAGGCGCTGAACAGAAAAAAATCAAGGAGCTGTTAACCAGTGACGTGATTGCGACGTTCTTTGCTTCTGGGTTCTAGGTTCTGGGTTCTAGGATATTTATGATAAGATCGAATAATTCTAAAGATAATCCCAGAACCAAGTTGTCAGCACCCACTACCCAAAAGGCCTGGTAATAACCTTGCTCTGATAAAGCCATACCGGGAAGGAGGAGGTGATAGACATGAGAGGTTTGAATCGTTCCATACTCGCAGGCCGGCTGGTGGCTGATCCTGAGATCCGCTACACGCAAAAAGAAACAGCCGTGACCCACTTCCGCCTGGCCATCAACTGGCAGAACAAGAACGGCAAAGGCGTTGATTTTATCAACTGTGTTGCCTGGGGCAGTTTGGCCAAGATCTGCGGCGAATACCTGAAAAAAGGCCGACTGGTCGCGGTCGAAGGCCGGCTCCAGGTCAAAAGCTACCAGGACAAGAAAGGCCAGAATCGGACAACCACCGAGGTCGTGGTCGATAATATGCAGATGCTCGATTCCAAGTTCTTCAACGCGGCAAATAAAGCCGAGGGATCACAGGAAGAAGAACTGATCGAGGTCTAAATCACCATCAGGGTCCCGGGCACCAAACAGCTGTCCGGGACCCAATTTTAACTTGTCCGCATCCCAAGCTGATGCTATAATCCATCCATGGCCCGAAAAATTCTCTCAATGATCGCGCTCTCGCTTATCGTTGGAGGAACGTCCCTGGCCGCCAGGACGATCGACCTGCCCAAGCCAAATCTGATCAGCAAATTCTCCATTGAAGAGGCCATTTTCCGGCGCAGATCGCAAAGAGACTTCAAAGATAAAGAGATCCCGATCCAGCATCTTTCCCAGATCCTTTGGGCCGCGCAGGGCATTACTGACCAGACCTATGGTTTCAGGGCCGCCCCTTCCGCCGGCGCTCTTTATCCCCTTTCCTTGTATATTGTTAAAAAGGATGGGGTCTTTCGCTACCTGCCTGACGGCCATAAACTGCTGCAGCTGCAGGATAAAGACATCAGACCCTCCCTAGCCAGGGCTTCCTTAGGCCAGAACTATATCATGGACGCGCCGGTCAACATCATTATCACCGGGAACTTTAAGATATCCCAGGCAAAATACGGCCCCCGCGCTTTCCGTTACGTTTGTATGGAGATCGGGCACGTGGCCGAGAATATCCACCTGCAGGCCGTGGCCCTAGGCCTGGGCTCGGTACCGATCGGGGCTTTCTGGGACGATGTCATTCGCACCAACCTTGAGCTGCCCGAAACGCAAGATCCGCTTTATATCATACCCATCGGCTATATCGATCTATGACCAAGGGGAAAAAACACAGGATTGATCCTGGCCGGCTGTTGGCTATATTTGTTATTCTGCTCGGCGTTGTCTATTTTAACTTCAACGTCTTTAGCCCTGCTGCTTTGCCCCGTTGCCTGCGCATCGGCATGATCCGAAGACCGATGACCCTGCTGCTCTTGGGCACGGATATTACTTTTGACGCCAAGACTAAAAAGCCCATGCCCGAAAAGAACGGCCGAGCCGATACGATCCTCTTGACCAGGATCGACCCGCTCAAAGATAAGGTCAGCATCCTGGCGATACCCAGGGACACGCTGATCAATATCCCGGGAATAGGTAAAACAAAGATAAACTCTGCCAACGCTTACGGAGGCGTTGACCTGATGAAAGAGATGGTCGTTCAAGTAACCGGTCAGCAGGTCGATTATTATATAGAAGTGAAGCCGACAGCTGTTCCCCATATGGTCGATATGGTCGGCGGCGTCACCATTGATATCGAACAGGATATGCGCTACCGGGACCGCGCCCAGGGCCTGGATATCGACCTGAAAAAAGGACGGCAGACCCTGTCCGGCAAGCAAGCGCATGATTATATTCGCTGGCGCAACAATTTTTCCGGGGATATCGGCAGGATCGGCCGGCAGCAGAAGTTCCTGAAAGCCTTGACAAGATCGCTGATCAGTCCGGCCAACGTGCTCCAAGCCCCTTTTGCCATCCATACGGCGCTGCAAGAAATAAAGACCGACCTGCCCATGGCCACGACCATCAGGCTGCTCAACTGGAGCCGCACTTTATCGACCGAAGCGGTCAGCAGCGTCATGCTGCCAGGCGATGTTGGCTTCACCCAAGAAGCTGGGTCGGTCTGGCTGCCGAATGAAGCTGCGGTACAGTCCGCGATCAACGATCTATTCTAACTACCGGTTATCGCTATGTGGTCAAGATTGCGAAATTTCTCAGCGAAATCGAGCCCGTAACCAACGACAAATTTATCTGGCACGATAAACCCCCGGTAAGCGATCGGCACATCGACAACTCTCCTGCTCGGTTTATCCAGTAAAGCACAGACATTGACCGATCTGGGTTTCTTGGCTTTAAGGAACCTGAGCAGGTAGTCCATTGTATAACCGTAGTCAACGATATCTTCGACCAACAGGACATGCTTACCGACCACCGATAGATCAATATCCTTTTTGATCTTGATAATGCCGCTCGATCTGTGCGAGGCCCCGTAACTCGAAACTTGGATAAAATCAATTTCGACCGGTACTTTTATTTGCCGCAACAGGTCGGACAGAAAGACAAAGGCTCCTTTGAGTATGCCGACCAGGACAAGTTTCTTGCCTTTGTGGTCCTTGGATATCCTGCCGGCCAGCTGGCTCACCCTTTTTTGCAGGCGTTGGCGGCTGATAAGCTTCTTAATGCGGATACGACCGGACATATATCATCATCCTATTCAAACAGCTCGGTGAAACAAAGCTTGTTTGTATCGACCAAGCCCATATCGGTCAGACGCAGTTCAGGGACAACAGGCAGGGCCAGGAATGAAAGCAAGCCGAACGGCTCTTCCACTTTGATCCCCAGTTCCTTCAGGGACTGTTCAACCTTGCGCAGCTTGGCCAGCACTTTATTCAGCGGCAGGTCGGACATCAAGCCGGCGATCGGTAGCGGCAGCTCGGCCAGGACCAGACCGCCTCGGACAACGACCAGCCCGCCCTGGAGCTTGGCTACCCGCCTGACCGCGGAGATCATATCCTCGTCCGCCGCGCCGACACAAATGATATTATGCGCGTCATGGGCCACAGACGTTGCCAGCGCGCCCTTTTTCAGGCCGAAGCCTTTGACCAGTCCGAGCCCGATATTGCCTTTGCCTTTGTGCCGTTCGATCACCGCCAGTTTCAGCACGTCACTGGCCGGGTCAGCCACGACCAGTTTGCCCTGCTTCTTGACGGAAACAACGATTGACTTGGTCAGTATCTGGCCCGGGACCAGCTCAATGGCCTTAGCATAATCACTTTTTGCTTTTATACCAAAAGCATCAACTTCAAAGGGTTTCATCTTGACCGTGTGCTTAACGCTGGCCGGAGCCTTGGACTTGGCCTCAAACAGCGGCTTGCCGCGTGAGGCGACCTTGACACCGCGCTTGATGACCAGGTCAACCTTAAAATCCTCGAGGTTCGAAATGATGTTGATATCAGCCAGATATCCTGGAGCGATCGCGCCGTGCCGCTTTAGCCCGTAAAACCTAGCAGGGTTGATCGTTGCCAGCTGGATCGCGACCACTGGATCAAGCTTAAGCTCAACAGCGCGCTTCAGCACAGCGTTGATATGACCCTGGGCCAGGTCCGTCGGTAAAATATCATCCGTGCAGAATGAGAAAAATCGCGAATTTGCCGGCGTGATCAGGGGCAGGATGGCTTCTAGGTTCTTGGCCGAAGATCCCTGCCTGACCAATATCTGCATCCCTGCTTTCAGCTTTTCCCTTGCTTCATCGAATCCAACGCTTTCATGGTCTGAGCCAATGCCCGCAGCAATATAGGCATTCAATGCTTTACCGCTCAAACCCGGAGCATGCCCCTCAACTCCGGCATCGCCGGCGGCCTTGATCTTGGCCATAACAGCCTTATCCTGCTCAAGCACGCCCTTGAAGTTCACCATTTCACCCAGCCGGATAACCTGGCCGTCCTTGAACAAGGTCTTGATATCAGCAGCCTTGATCAGGCCGCCGGAAGTTTCAAGCTCGGTCGAAGGCACACAGCTTGGTGCGGCGAAGAACATGTCGACCGGCAAGCCTTTACCGGCATCGATCAGATACCTGATGCCGGTAAGGCCAAGCACATTGGCTATCTCATGGGGATCGCAGATCATCGCGGTCGTGCCGCAGGGTACAATGACTTTGGCCAATTCAGGCGGGGTAAGCAGCGTGCTCTCAATATGGATATGAGAATCAATGAAACCGGGCGTGATATAACGCCCGTTCAGATCTATTTCCTCTTCACCGGTATAATCCCCGACCCCAGCAATATAACCAGCAGCGACCGCTACGTCAGCCGAATATATCTCGCCAGAGAAAACATTGATCAATTGGCCGTTCTTCAGCACAAGATCGGCCTTTTGCTGGCCGTTCGCCACAGCAATGAGATCTTTTAGTAAGGTCACAGCGGCAGTCTAACAAATCGATTTTGTCTGGTCAAGGGAGTTACACTCTGTGTTATAATGTCGCTAATGCTGATTTTAAAGATATTTGCCGGGGTATGCTCCGCCGCGGTCATCGGCCTGGGTCAGATCATCAAAGGCAACGGCCGGAAGGGCGTGCAATTGCTGCTGCTGTTCTATTTTGTCATGCCCAGCCTGGTCTATCTAAGCTTATTGGTCGTTCCATCACTATTCCCTTATATTTTGGGTTTTTCCATTATATTTGCTATAATTCTCTGGTCGTATAATATCTTTGATGCGGTGGTAAGATAATGAAACGATCATTTCATCTGACAACATTGTTCAACATTCCCGTAGAGATCAATTATACATGGTTCATTATCCTTGGTCTTGTTGTCTATTCATTAGCACGCGGTTATTTCCCCTATACGGATCCTGATCTCGATCAATTCTCGCACTGGCTGATGGCCGTGATCTCCGCTTTGCTGCTTTTCGCTTCATTATTGGCGCATGAATTCTCCCATTCACTGGTCGCCATGCACAACAAGCTGTCGATCAAAGGCATTACCCTGTTCGTGTTCGGCGGCGTGGCGCATATGGAAAATGAACCGCAAAGCCCGGGGATCGAGTTCAAGATGGCCGCGGCAGGTCCTGCCATGAGCTTTTTCCTCGCCCTGGTTTTCTTCGCTCTAAGCCTGGCCTGCTATAACCTGGGTCTGCCACACTTTGCCCTGTCGATCACCCAGTATCTGATGATCTTGAACATAGCTGTCGGCCTGTTCAACCTGATCCCCGGCTTCCCGCTTGACGGCGGCAGGATACTGCGCGCTGCGCTCTGGCATTACCTGCGGGACATCCGCAAAGCCACGGCCATCGCCAGCGGTTTCGGCAAAGGCTTTGCTTTTTTTCTGATGGGTTTTGGCCTGTTCAACCTGCTGTCTGGCGCGCTTATCGCCGGCATCTGGCTGATCTTTATCGGCTTTTTTGTCATGGAAGCAGCTGACGCCAGTTACCGCCAGCTGGTCATGAAGAGGTTCATCAGCGGCACCAAGATCGGCGACTATATCACCAAGGATGTCATTGTCATCCCGGCTGAAATGAGGATCGGCCGGATGATCGATGAATATTTCTTAAGATACAGGCATCATTCATTTCCCGTGGTCAGGGACGACCAGATCCTGGGCATCCTGACCCTGCACGACATTAAACTCGTGCCGCGGGACAACTGGCTTGAGACCACGGCCAGGGACATTATGAAACCGCTGCGCCAGGACATGGTCATCGGGCCTCAGGCTGACGCGATGGAAGCCCTGGCTAAACTGGCAGCCAATCAGGTCGGCCGCCTGCTGGTGATCGAGCGCGATAAACTTCTGGGCATCATTTCACATAAAGATATCATGCGCCTGTTCGAGATCAGGTCGGAGATCGAAGGGTGAACTGATGGCAAAAAAAGTCCTGATGGTGGTCGCTTTCAAGGGGTATCGCGATGAAGAGTATCACCAGCCCAAGGAGATCATGGAAGCTGCCGGCCTGACGGTGGTCACGGCTTCGAGCAGCAGCGGCACAGCCCGGGGCAAATTAGGCG
The DNA here is from genome assembly GCA_016932255.1 of Candidatus Saganbacteria bacterium. Classification (GTDB taxonomy): domain Bacteria; phylum Margulisbacteria; class WOR-1; order O2-12-FULL-45-9; family O2-12-FULL-45-9; genus JAFGDE01. The sequence goes on along the minus strand of JAFGDE010000020.1, from coordinate 14,495 downwards.
CCGCCACAAAGGTCGATATCGAGCTCAGTAAGGTCAAGGTCAGCGATTTCGACGGCCTGGCGTTCATCGGCGGGCCCGGCAGTTACGATTACTTTGAAGACAAAACAGCTCTGGCGCTGGCCCGCGAAGCCGTGGCAAATGATAAAGTGGTCGGCGGGATCTGTGCTGCGGCCGCGATACTGGCTAACGCCGGCGTGCTCAAAGGCATCAAAGCAACCTGTTTCTCCGGCGTGGCCGACATTCTTAAAAGCAAAGGCGCCCTTTATTCAGATTCTGGTTTTGAAGTCTCAGGCAAGCTGATCACTGCTGACGGCCCCGCCCATGCCAGAGAGTTCGGCCAGGCTTTTATCGTTCAGCTGGCCGGCTAACTTCAGTTGTTCTCGATCTTCATGCGGACCAGGCTTTTGACCTCCCTAGGATAATCCCGCTGATTCAGCAATCTAATAGCGTAGTCAACGGCCAATGTTCTGTCCCGGCGATATGTACGCGGCGAGATAAGCGCATCTATATAATCAGCCGCTGACAGAATATGGGCTTCAAGCGGCATTTCTGAAACTTCCAAATCCGCAGGATAGCCATCAAAAATATGGTTAAACCTGACGATATCCGCTTCGGCAACCAGCTGATCGACCGCTTCAATGAAATAAAGGGACAGGAAGAGGTGCGTTTTAATGATCTCGCGTAATCCGCCCTTCTTTGAAACCCTGATCTCCCTGAGTCCCGGCGGCCAGCCGATCTTGCCCAGGTCATGCAGCCGGGCCGCCCTGATCAGGGCCGATCTATTGACAGGCAGATCAATATTATCCGCCACGAAACCGCAGATCTCGGTCACGCGTTTCTGGTGGTCGGCAGTGACCGGATCATGTTTTTGCACAGCCAGTTCCATTAACTTGATAAAATCATCCAGCTCTGCCGCGGACAGTTCATTGGCCAGATCGATGTAATCAGCCAGCTTGCTCCTGACCATGTCCTTCATCATGCCCTGGGATAAACGGGACAGCACGACCCCCAGATTAGCCGTGATCTTGAGCAGGTTCCGGATAAAATTATTCTGCGCCTGTCTGGGACTGCGGCACGCAACGAAAAGCGACGATCGCGTCCGACCAGTCTTAAGCAGGTTTATGACAGTCATTGCCCCACTCCTTTCCAGCTGATATTTATCGCTACTATATTATCGATATTTCAGACGAATTAGCTATTTTTCCGGCTATATATTATAATTACTACTGTAATGGAGAACCAAGAATTTGCCGATATTTTTTGGCAAGTAGCTGAATTCCTGGAGCTTAAAGAAGACAACCCTTTCAAGATCCGGGCCTACCGCAAAGCCGCACAAGCGATCGAGTCTCTTCCCCATAATCTTGAAGATATCTATGCCAAGGGGGGTTTTAACGCCTTAAAGGAGATCTCCGGCATTGGCCAGCACCTGGCCGAAAAGATCGAGGAAAAGATCAAGACCGGCAAGGTTGCCGTTCATGAAAAATTGGCCAAAGATTTTCCTGCCGGTTTTATTGAGCTTGCCGAGGTCCAGGGCATGGGGCCTAAAACAGCCTTGCTCCTTTACAAGAAGCTTAAGATCGACTCACTGGCTAAACTGGAAAAAGCAGCTAAGAGCGGCCAATTATCTAAATTGCCCGGCTTTGGCGCAAAAAAAGCCGATAACATCCTGCGCGGCATCGAACTGAAAAAAAAGAGCCACGGCCGCTTCCTGCTGGACGACGCTACTGCCCACGCTGAACTTCTTTGTGAAGACTTGGGCAGACTAAAAGAGGTCAAGCAGCTGCTGGTCTGCGGCAGCCTGCGGCGCGGCAAAGAAACGGTCGGCGACCTTGACCTTCTGGTCGTTTCGGCCAGGCCGGAAAAGGTCATGGACCATTTCTCCAAACTTGCCGCGGTCAGCCAGGTACTCGCCAAAGGCAGGACCAAATCATCGGTCATACTAAAGAACGGCATGCAGGCCGATCTCAGGGTCGTTGAAGAACGGGCTTTCGGCTCAGCGGCCCATTATTTCACCGGTTCCAAAGACCATAATATCCGCATCCGCCAGCTGGCCCAAAAAAAGGGCTGGAAAGTCTCAGAATATGGTTTGTTCAAAGGTAAAAAGCAGCTGGCCGGCCGCACAGAAGCTGATCTGTACAAAAAGATGGGCTATGATTACATTCCTCCGGAACTGCGGGAGAACCGGGGCGAATTCGCAGCTGCTGCCGCCGGGAACTTGCCCAGGCTGGTCGAGCTCAAGGATATCAAGGGTGACCTGCATATGCATTCCACGGCCAGTGACGGCGCCAATTCTATTGAGGAAATGGCCCAGGCCGCTAAAAAGCTCGGTTATGAATATATCGCCATAACCGACCACACTGAATCGACCAGGATCGCCCACGGCCTGACGGAAAAAGAGGTCCTGAAACATATTCAAAAGATCAAAGCAGCGAACAGAAAGGTCAAGGGCATTGAGATACTGGCCGGCTCTGAGGTCGACATCAAGCCCGACGGCTCTATGGATTATTCTGATGAAGTGCTGGCCCAGCTTGATATTGTCCTGGCCGCTGTCCACTCACGTTTCAAGATGCCCAAACAGGAGATGACCGAGCGGGTGATCAAAGCGCTTGAGAATAAATATGTCAATATCCTGGTCCACCCCACCGGCCGGCTGCTCAATGAGCGGGAAGCTTATGAGATCGACATGGAAGCGGTGCTCCAGGCAGCAAAAAAGCATAAAAAAATGATCGAGATCAACGCCCATCCCCGGCGGCTTGACCTGACCGATATCAACTGCATGAGGGCCAGAGAATTAGGCATCAGACTGGCCATTAGCACCGACGCTCACTCAACCGATCAGCTTGAGCTGATGAAGTACGGCGTAATCACGGCGCGGCGCGGCTGGCTGGAAAAGAAGGACGTGGCCAACACTCTGCCGCTTGCGCAATTAAAAAAACTATTATAAGCTTTACCCATGCCTTTACAGATCTTCACTGACGGAGCGGCCAGAGGCAATCCCGGCCCGGCCGGGATCGGGGTGGTCATCCGCAATGACGCCGGGATCCTGCTGGAAGTGGCCGATTTCATCGGTAAAGCGACCAACAATGTGGCCGAGTACATGGCCTTTATCCGCGGACTGGAAGAAGCTCTGGATATGGGCGAGAAGAGCATTGAGTGCTTTTCCGATTCAGAACTGCTGGTCAAACAGATCAACGGAGAATATAAGGTCAAAAATGAAGGCCTGACCCCTCTCTTCCACCACGCCCAGTCCCTGATTAAAAAATTCAAACACTGCAAGGTCTATCACACTGCCCGGGAAGAGAACAAATCAGCAGATAAACTGGCCAACCGGGGCATTGATGAGGAAACGACTAAAGGCACCCCTTTATTCAGTCGTTAGCTTTTGATATAATTTTTATAGCACCTTGAAATGAGCAGGCCGGACGATTACCCAGTACTTTCTTGAAAGTGCTGGGAGGAAAGTCCGGACTCCACAGAGCGGCGTGCTGGATAACGTCCAGTCGGGGCAACCCGAAGGAAAGTGGCACAGAAATCACACGGCCGAACTCAAGCCTAAAGCTTGGGTGGCAAAGTTGAAACTGGGAGGTAAGAGCTCCCACACGACAGCCAGGAGACTGGCGGTGCGCTAAACCCCACGCGGAGCAAGACCAAACAGGGAAATGGGTGGCTCGCCCGTTATGATCCCGAGTAGGTCGCATATGCCCTGAGCTTGTCGAAGGGCATTGAGGTAGGCAGCAATGTCTATCCCAGATAGATGATCGTCCCTGCCCGCCGGCAGGCGGGCGCGACAGAATCCGGCTTACAGGCCTGCTCTTTTCAAGTTTACTCGCAATAAGAAACATGAATTATTTCTTTAACAATCTTGGTTTTATTATGTTATTCCTCCGGGTCTTTATTCTTTTTGTCCTTTTAATGATCGCCACCTTTACCATCAGCAATTTGCTCGAACGCACGCATTTAGCGGAATCATGGCGCAAAGGCATCCTTTTTGTCACTGTTTTTGCCCTGATCTTTATTATCCTCTACGGCATCGGCAACATCCTGCACCGCCTGATCGATGGCCGGGTCAAGATACTCCAGGTGATCGAATATAACGGCAAGCCGGCTTTAAAGGTCGGCCTGGAACGTAACAATTCCCGCCGTGTCATTTCCTACAAAACTTATAAGCTTAAAACATACGATCTGAGAACCGGCAAGTTGTTGCAACTTGAGGACCTGGGAGAGCAGCCTGGCAAAGAGCCTTGGCAGATACTTGGCTATTACAGCAAGAACCCGGTCAAAAATGATTGGTTCTATAATTGGGTCAGGAACAGTGAAGGCAAGAACATCCGCTTCCGAGATGTTAAACGGCCCGCTTCAGCCAAACCAGCCTATCTGCTCAACCCGTCAGTCGTTCGGGAGCTTGATCCAAAAGCGCGGGGCAGGAAAAAAGTCTGGGTACAACACACCTCTACCCTTTACGGCCCGCACACTTACCTGGTTACCTATGTTGACCAGTACGGCCATGAGCTTAATAAGCTCGACCTATACGGAATGTTCGGGGACAAGAAGACCGAAGCGATCGCCAGCCTATCGAACAACAATGAGGTCCTGCTCTTTATCTCACGCGATGGCCTTGATCTGACAGCACTGAAGATAGACCCGGGGACAGGCCGGGTTCTGGGCCGGATCGAGTATTTGAAATAATGAACCTGTTCATCCACGATCACATGGGGCTGCTAATCATCCTGAGCATCCCGATCACTGCGATCTGCGCCCTCGCCCTGCTCAGCCTGCTACTTTTCCTGATAACGAAGTTCTGTCCGCTGGACAGTTTCCGAGGCGGCGCGGCCGTGGCTGTTTCGATCGTGATCTGTTTTGGGCTGGTCTTTTGGGCCGCGGCCGGCCTGCACGATCATTTCAACAACGGTAAACTAGCGGATATGTTCATATTAAGATCGGACGGAGAAACTCACTTGCTGGTCTGGACCGTGATGGATGATTACGGCGGCGCGGGTGTAGCCGAGCTTTACGCCAACAGGCTCAAGCTTTTTGATTTGACTTCCGGCAAACTGATCAGGCGGACCTTTTTGAATCGTCGGGCTTATTGCAACGATTACACCATTTATGGCCCCTTCCCTGACGGCCGGGCCTGGAGTTACAGCGAACAGACCGGCCTAAGACTGCTGGACCTGTTCGAAGGTAAAGTACTTATGAGCGAAAAACAGATATTGGACCGTCTGGGCAGGCTGGGTAAGACCATCCGGATCTTTGACGGCAAAGAATACGATCAAAGAACCAAGACCATCTATGTTACGGCCCCTGATGGCCGGGTCCACGGCATTAAACCTGAAGAACTGGGCAAGATCGATCGGCAGGTCGCCTGGCTGAAGCTTTACAGATACGATAAAAGGCTTGAAATGCCGTCCGATCTGGCTGAAGCCAACGTCTACACAAGCCTGCCCTGGGGCAACGAGACCTATGTCTTTGTCACTCTCAAGGGCTACAGCTTGTCGGCCCTGAGGATCGATAAGAACACGGGCAAGCTGCTCGGTCGGCTGGACTTCTTTAACTAGAAGTCCATTCCCCGCATCATGTAGCTCTGCAGGAGCTGAGGATCACTCTGGTATTTTGAGACATCCGTGATGCCGGAGTCCAGACTGTTTAAAGGGTTAACCAAAGTTTCTTTTCCTGCCGTATTGCCGGTGTCAGTACCGGCAGAGCTCTGTACCGCATTGTTGTAATCGGTCATGAAAGAGAAAGGATCGAAATTCCCGTTGTCATCATCATCTTCAGAGGCCGATACCAGATTATCCAGCATTGTATTGAAGTTCTGCCCCAGGGCGTACTGAATGGCCTTGGGGTCGACGGTCCCGTCCTTTTGCATGGCACGCAGCTGCTCGATCTGCGTGGTCAGTGAATTAACATTGCTGATGCCGTCCATCAGATTAGCCATAACACCCTCCTGCCGGCTATGATATCACTCATAGCGCAGCGCGACAATAGGCAGCAATTTAGCCGCCCGCCAGGCCGGCCAGAGACCGAAGATGATGCCGACCAAAACCGAAAAAGTGAAGGCCAGGACGATCGATCCTGCTGAGATATAGATGTTCCACTGGGCGATGCTGGAAAGCCCCCAGGAGACCAGGCTGCCAAAGGCGATCCCAACCACCCCGCCAAAGAGACAAATCAGCACCGCTTCGACCAGGAACTGTATCAGGATATCGCTGCGTTGTGCCCCCAGGGCTTTACGCAGGCCAATCTCGTGGGTCCGTTCCATGACCATGACAAGCATGATATTCATGATGCCGATCCCACCGACCAGCAGGCTGACCGCCGCCACCGCCCCTAATAGATATGATAGGGTCGAGATCATAGCGCTGGCCGCTTCCTGTATCTGGGCCATGTTCATCACGTCAATGCTCTGGCGCTGTGCCTCCGGTAGGCGGTGCAGCCGCAACAGCTGGGTGATGATCTCATCAGAGACCGCTGTCATCTGCTCAGCTGTTTTGACCTGGACCTCGAAGTACTGGATATAATCATCACCCAGCAGCCGATACATCGCGGTCTTGAGCGGGATAAGCACCCGGTCATCCTGGTTTTGCCAGCCGGCTGCGCCTTGTTTAGGCAGCACGCCAACAACCTGGAAACTGATCCGGTTGATCCTGATCGACTGGCCGACCGGGTCATCTTTACCGAACAGTTCATCGGCCACGGTCTGGCCGATCAGCGCTACTTTAGCCCGGCTGTTCGCTTCAGCCAGAGTGAAAAAGCGTCCCAGCTCGGGGACCACGTCACGCATCGGCTGGTAATCAACACTGGTCCCGACCACGCTGCTGTTCCAGTTCTTGTTCTGGTAAACCAGTTGGGCCCGGCCGGAAACATATGGTACGGCATAATTGACCCCGTCGAGTTTTTTAAGCACCTCCAGGTCCTCAAAAGTGAAACGGGTCGGCCCCTGCGTTCCTAATGAAATGCCGCGGGAACGGAAAGGCGCCCTGACCATTAACATGTTGGTACCTAAAGAGGAAAGGGTCTCCTCCATGCTCCGCTTGGCCCCGGTCCCCAGCGCCAGCATAGTTATGACCGCGGCCACGCCGATCATCACCCCCAGGATGGAAAGTATCGACCTGAGCTTGTTATTAACGATCGACAGGTAAGCTTCGTAAGTGTAGTTCTTCAAGCCGGCCACGCAGCACCAGTGATGCTTTTTCTTCTCTTTCAGGTCGACCGACGCTATAGCCGCCGCTTTGATCTTTTCCTTGCGCTCGTCCTTGATGATCTCGCCATCGTGCAGGGTCAGTACCCGGTTGGCGTAGGCAGCAATGTCGTGCTCATGGGTGACCATAATGATGGTGTTGCCCTGCCGGTTCAATTCCCGTAATAAGGACATGATCTCATTGGATGACTGGGAATCGAGGTTGCCTGTCGGCTCATCGGCCAGGATGACCAGCGGATTGTTGGCCAGCGCCCGGACCAGGGCGACCCGCTGCTGCTGGCCGCCGGACAACTGGTTGGGCCGGTGGCCCACACGCTCCCCTAAGCCAACCTTCTGCAGCAGGGACAGCACCTCGACCCTTTTATTCCCATCGGATTCACCGGAGTAGATGAACGGCAGAGCGACATTATCTTTAACATTGAGCTTGGGCAGGAGGTTAAAAGTCTGAAAAACAAAGCCGAAGAAGCGGTTGCGCAGTACCGCGTAATCGCTTTCGTTCTTGCGGGAAAGGTCTTGATCGAGCAGCAGGTATTGGCCGGAATCAGCCTTGTCCAGCAGGCCCAGGATCGCCAGCAGTGTTGATTTACCGGAACCGGAAGGGCCCATAATGGCCACGAACTCGCCCGGTTCTATTTTCAGATCGATCCCGCGCAGGGCACGGACCGGTATCTCACCGCCGATATAGTAGGTCTTCTTGACCCCTTTTAGCTCTATCAGTGACATTAATGCCTAATTGCTCTGGCGCTGGAGCGGATTGGTCGGCCCGCGGCGGCGGCGATCGAACTTGGCGTTAAGCTGCTCGACCATCTTGGCAGTCGGGATCGCCACTGTATCGCCTTCCGCCAGCCCGCTCTCGACCTGGACATTAAGAGAATTCTCTAGTCCGGTCGCGATCTGGACCGGATCGGCCTTCTTGCCATTCTTGGCCGGGATAAAGACATAGCTCTTGTCGCTGACCTTCTTGACCGCATTGAGCGGGATGATCAGGATATCGTTCTTTTCCGACAGGATGAAGTTGACGGTCGCGCTCATGCCGGCGCGGAAGAACTGCGGCACCCGGCCGGGCAGGATCTTCACTTCATAGATATTAACGTTGTTAATGGTCTGCGACTCGTAGGCAATATGCTCCACCCGGCCAGAGATATCCTCTCCCGGGTAAGCGTCAAGTTCGATATTGACCGACTGGTTGATCTTGATCTTGCCGATGTCCGTCTCGTCAACCTGCGCCTTGACGATCAGCTGGTCAGCCATGACCAGTATCGCGTCGCTGGCAGTGACCGACTGGCCGGGCTCAACCGCCCGCTGGATGATAAAACCGTTCAACGGAGCGACGATCGGCGTCGGTTTATAAACATCCTCCCATTTCTTGACCTCGGATTCACTCTGCGACCGGGCCGCATCCAGCAGAGCAGCGCGATCAGCCGAGCTCATCCAGGCCAGTATCTGGCCTTTTTTGACGTTCTGGCCTTCCTTGACCAGGACTTCATCGATGCGTCCGGCGATCGGCGGCTTGATCTCCAATCTGTTGCGCGGTTCAACAATACCGGTTGACGGGACCTCAGCCTTGATGCTCCCCCTACTCACCTTGACCGTTTTGAACCCCTCTTCCACCTTGCCGGCACAGGAAGACAGAGTTAAGATCAATAACGCGATCACGGAACCTGCGAATAAACCTGCCTGCCGGCAGGCACGGTTTCGCGGTTCCATGATCCTTTTTCGGATTTTGAGTTTCGGATTTCGGATTTTCATTTTACATATCCTCCATAGCTTTTATACCATAAAGCTTCAGCCAGAACAGCCGATCTCTGGGAGGTCAACAGGCTCTTCTGCGCCTGGATATAAGCGTTCTCGATCTGCTCCCAGAATTCATATGTGGTCAGACCGTTCAGATATTTGACCCTGGATATCTCAGCCCGTTCCTTGGCCGCAGCCAGGGAGATCCTTCTGACTTCCAGCGCCTCCAGCGCGCTATTAAATTCTTCTAAAGTTTCAAGCAGCGAATATTCCAGGTCCTTGACAGCAAGCTTGAAGTCCTCTTCAGCCTGCGCTAATTTAGCCCCGTAGATCGCCCGGTCAGCAATATTGCTGCCGCCGGGAAAGATCGGCAGGGACACGCTCAGGCTCCACGATTTGCTCGAACTGGTCGGCGGCCAGTCACTGCCGCTCTTTGAATAGCTGCCCCGCAAGGAGACCGAAGGCAGGAATTCAGAGATAGTCGCCTGCTGGGCTAATTGAGCCGATTCAAGCTGTTTTTTGGCCATGACGTAGGCGGGCGCAGCACTGACCAGCCCAGTTATATCCTGTTCTTCTGGCTGCTTCAGGCTCAGTTCTGCCTGGACTTCGTCTATATCCCGCTGCAGCAGCTGGCTGAGTTTGAGCCTGGCCAGTTTTAGCTCGCGCTTGGCCGAGGCCAGGTCATATTTAGCCTGGGCTTCATCAGCCTTGGTCCCCATCAGGTTGCCTTTATCTTCCTTGCCGCTGTCGTAACGCAGCTGGATAAGACAGGTGTTGTCCTGCCGTTGTTTGAGGATCTGCTCGGAAAGTTTGACGTTCTCCTGAGCGGTCGCGACTTCGATAAAAGCTGAACGCAATTCATAGAGAACACTGGCCCTGGTCGACCGGAGGCTGGCTTCAGTGTATTGGAGATCGGTATATGCCGACTGGATACCGTAAATACCGGCCATGCCCTGGAACAGGCTCTGCGAGGCGCTCAACCCGTATGAATATGACTTGTCGCTGGGAGAGCCGCTTTCGGACAAGGAAACGCTGCCGGAAACCTGCGGCAGGAACGAGCTGTAGGATCTTTTATAGCTCCATTCGGCTGATTCTAGTTTTTTGCGCGCGCTGATCAGTTCGTTGCTGTCCTGTTCAGCCAAAGAAACAGCCTCGCTCCAGGTCAGAGCTGAGGCTGATGAAACGAATATCCCGGCTATAATAAGACAGGCAAGTATCTTTTTCATGGTTAGCCGATCCCTAGCTATCCATTATACAATCTGAGATGCCGTCTGACAAAGGTTTTGGCCTCTGGCCGGGCCGCGGCGGCTGGCCCTCGAGCAGTTTCTTGAACTTGGCCCGCTGCTCAGGCGTTAGGCTCTCGCGCAGGTCCAGCAGGGAATCGGCCCGCTTGATCTGCATATCAGTGTTCAGATCGCTCATTCGCTTGATAATATCGTGGATCACGGCGCGATCAGGCTGGTCTTTGGCCATCTCAACTTTCATCTTTTCACCAAGCTCTCTGATCTGCTCCCAATGGGAATCCGTGGTCTTTTTCATTTCCGCCAGATGTTCTTTAAACTTGGCCTTTTGCTCTTCGGTCAGTTCAAGTTTATCCATGATATGTTCCTGGGCTTTTTGACGGTCGAAGCGCTGGGGCTGATTGCTGCGCCAGGCAGCCAGGGACGGCCTGACCAAAGCGAGCGCCAGGAGCATCGCGACCAGGGCTATTGTTCTTTTTTTTACTGACATTTTTCTCTCCTCCTTAAAATATCACCAGTTAGCCAAAACATAGCTGACGACCGGCCCGTCAATGTTCTTCTCGCTCTCAAAGACATAGCTCATCACGACCTCGTCATCAGTAACAGCTGCCTGCGGCTGCTGCAGCCTTGCACCATAATAGATGCCGAACGCCAAAGCCAGCACCGCCAGAGCGCCTACCAATGCCAAACGGGGCACGGGAAAACTGCGACTAAGCCTGGCCTGGACCTTTGTGTACAACAGGTCATGGTCGACCGGAGCCTCATGAGCCTTGAGTTGTTCTATGTATCTATTGTAATCTATCATTCTTCTCCAACTCCTTTCTGACGATCTCCCTGGCCCGGAAAAGGTTCGATTTGACAGTTCCAACCGGCAGATCAAGCAACTTGCCTATTTCTTCCAGTTTTTTCTCTTCCACATCGGACATTAACAATATAATGCGCTGTCGCGGGTTGAGCTTTTTTAACGGCTCCATGACCGCAGTGTCGGGCTCGTCCCGAGGCCCGTCATCATGCTCGATAAAGCGCAATCCTGCCAGGACTTGACGAATCCTCTGCTGGCGTGATTGTTTTTTAAGGAAGCTTAACGAAGTATTGACCGTCAGACGATAAAGCCAAGTGGACACTTCCGACTCGCCGCGGAACTTGGCCAGCGACTGGTGCACCCTGAGCCAGACCTCCTGGAACAGGTCCTCGCGATCGTGTTTGGAATGCGCATAACGCGAAACCAGGCGCCAGACCTTGTCCTTGTGCGCAAAATAAACTCCATTAAAATCCTGCTGTACCACAGCGCGCTCCGTCATATGACAATTATATTAGACAGATGAGATCAAAAATAGTTCCCTTAATTTAATTCAAAGCGGATTCAGATGACCAGTTTAAACAACGCTTCAGCGCCATAGCGGCCGACAGCGGTTTTCTGGAGGCCGACCTCAGTGTCGGCCCCGCCTTTCAAGAAATAAGGCATGAACACGAATTCCAGGTTATTATTGATAAAATAGTCGACAACTCCGCCGCCGATAATGCCCCAGTCATCCGTATTGTAGAAAGCAAAACCGGTCAGGGTCATTTTTTGATTGACCCTCCAGGACAAGGTCGGGATGAAATAATCCCTGGCCATCAACCTGCCCTGCAGGAGCAGGGTCGGATCATAAGCTGTCCGGTCAGCCGTGCCGAAGCCGTTGCGGTAATACTCAAGAATGAAATGATAATCGCCGAAATAATAGTCCGTACCCACCACCAGTTCGGTCTTGTTCGCTTCGGTATAGAAAGCGGTCTCGTTCCAGAGCCCACAGCCAATGAACGGGACAGTGCCGTTAAATTCAGCGCCCCAGACCCTATCCTCCGGGCTGATATTACCATTGTAACTGCGTTCGCCTTTATTGATATAACTGGCGGCCACGTCACAGCCCGCTAGATTGGCCTTGATCCTGGCGCCTGAGTCAGGCCTAAAATCCTGCACCACAGCTGTGCCGTCATAATCCTTGGTGTCGCTGAAATTACTGGCAGCAATCAGTTCGATCTTACTGTAACTGCCCAGATAAGCGCTGGCCGCCACAGCGTCTCGGCCGTCACGAACAAAAGTCGGGTCAAAAGATGACCCGATAGGCCTTGGGTTGATTATATCAATCGGATTGACGGCGTAGCCCACGCCCCAGCCGATCTGTTGGCGACCTAAAATAACATCCGTAACCGGTAAGAGCAGTTTTATCTGCGCGATATTAAGTTTGCTGTTGGCCTTCTCGAACTGCAGATCAAAATCAAGTTTGGCGCGTTCCGGCTCATGCACCCTGATCCAGAGATCCCCGCTCATATAAGGGTCTGTGCCCTGCTTCTCAGAGCCGGTGGCATGACCGATAATACTGGTGATCGCGTCGGCCGACAGAACCTGACCGGCCAGGAAAAGGACCAGCGCTGAAATGATCAGATATCTCATTTTTCTCTTTGGGCCTCGCCGGCACGGAACAGAGCGATCTTGGTCAGCACCGGGCCAACCAGCTCATTGATAGCTACAGCCATCAGGGTGATATTTATAATGACCGCACGGAAATCGAAATAGGCAGAAGCCTTGCCGATCAGCAGGGAGAGACCTATGGCCACGCCAGCCTGAGGCGCCAGGGCCAGGCCAAGGTATTTCCTGACTGGTTCGCTCGCGCCTGACAATGTGCCACCCAGAAACGAGCCGATCATCTTGCCGAAGATACGGGCAAAAACAAAAACCAGGCCCCAAAATAGCATTGTCCAGCCGGAGTCGATAAAAATAGCCAGGTCCAGGTGCGCGCCTGCCAGAACAAAGAAAAAGACAAAGATCGGCGGCGCAGCCCGCTCCAACCCTGTTACCACTTCGCTGTTCTTGGCCGAGATATTGACCAGGACCATGCCCAGGACCATGTTGGCTAAAAGATGAGAAACGTCCGCTACCGTAGCCAAAGTGACTCCGAGCAAAACAATACCGATCATGACGATCAAAGCGTCCGATATCTCCCTGGTCAATTTGAGCAATAAATGGGCCAGCAAAGCCAGCGCCAGGCCGATGACCACAGCCAGCACTATTTCCCAGAATGATTCTGAAAGCGAGTGCAAAGCCGCATCCCCAAGACCGGAAATATTCTTCAGATCAAGGGTCATGATCAGGCCGAACAAGGTAATAGCTATGGCATCGTCAAGCGCGACCACGGCCAAAGTGGTCTCGGTAAATGGCCCGACAGCATGGAATTCGCGGATAACCGCCACCGTCGCCGCAGGCGCGGTGGCCGCAGAAATAGCGGCCAGCGGCAGGACCGCTTCCAAAGGCATTTTAAGCAGTGAAAGACCGCAAAAAACCAGGAAAAAAGCCCCCAGCGATTCGAACAAGGTAATGATCAGCAAACCAAGCCCCAGCCGCTTGATCAAGGTAAAGCTCAAGCCCGCACCGATGATCACCGCGATGATGCCCAGAGCGAATTGAGGCATGAACTCGAGCTGGGATAAAGCCTGATCAGTGAAGACCTTAAAAACAGAAGGGCCCAGCAGTATGCCGGCAATGATATAACCGGTAACACGGGGCAGATTAACGACCCTGGCCAACAGGCTGAAAACAAAGCCCAGGATCAGCAGGACGGCAGCGGCAAAGAACGCCTGCTGCTCCAATAACTGGACCATTTGAGCGATCTGGCTCATACGCCTTCCTCCAGCGCCAGCTGGGAAAGACTGGCCCGTTCAATTACCCCGACCAGTCTGCCCTGCCGCAGCACAGGCAGACGCTTGATCCCTTTGCCCAATAAAAGTTCAGTTACGTTAAAAATCGGTGTATCCTCATTTACCGCAAAAAGCTCCGGGCTTATAAAATCAGAGATCTTGGCTTTCCCCTGGCTTGAGAGGCGTTTGACCGCCGCGCTCAAGCGGGAGAAAGGAACAACTTCCGCTGCATGCACCGGCAGGCATTCCGGGAAAGCCGCGATTATAATATCACGCTCCGAGATGAAGCCGATCACCCTGTCATGCGGATCAACGACTGGCAAACCGCTTAACTGCCGGCCCGACATTATCTTCGCTGCCCGGCTCAGTGAATCATAGAGTTGTACCGCCGTCAAATCTTCCTGCATCAGATCTTTTGCTTTTAACACTGCAGTTCCCCTAAAAAAATAACCCCTAGGATACGTCCCTGCACGTATCATAGGAGCCATCATCCTCCGGTCCGGGGCAGTTATGGGTGGGCTCCATCGCCCTGTCAACAACAGCGACATTATACTCCCCGGGGCAGAAAAATCAAGCGGCTAGGCCAACGACCATTTCTGCAATGGCCGGCGCCGCCGTCAGCCCGGGAGATTCGATGCCGATCAGAT
>JAFGDE010000002.1 GCA_016932255.1 Candidatus Saganbacteria bacterium | reverse complement strand
GTACGTTCCTGGGCAAGCCGTTCTACCTCGGTGCAGTTAAAACGCGCGGCCGCTGGCTGATCATCAGGGCTGAGTCAGAGGTCATTGATCACGAGCTGGAACTGCTGCTCAGGGTCTTGAGAAAGGCGGAATAAATGGACAAGACGACCTGGAAACCCGGCAATATGCTTTATCCCGCTCCCGCGGTCATGGTCACCTGCGGTGACCGGCCTGAAAATTACAATATTATAACCATTGCCTGGGCCGCTAATATCTGTTCAGATCCGGCCATGACCTCGATCTCGATCAGGCCCAGCCGTTATTCCTACGGCATTATCCAGAAGAATCGGGAGTTCGTCATCAACTTGACGACCGAAAAGCTGGCCTTTGCCGCTGACTTCTGCGGCGTTAAATCCGGCCGCTCGGTCAACAAGTTCGAACGCCTGAAGCTGACCCCTATTCCGGCCAGGCAGGTTAAGGCCCCGCTGATCAAAGAAAGCCCGGTCAATATAGAATGCAAAGTGACCCGGATCGAGAAACTCGGCACCCATGACTTGTTCATTGCTGAAGTGCTCTGTCTTCATGCTGATAAACAGTATATTGACCGCGATGGCGCTTTTGACCTTTGTCGTGCCCGGCCGATCTGCTATTCGCACGGACATTACTACGCCCTGGGCAAACACCTCGGCCATTTCGGCTTCTCTGTCAGAAAGAAACGCCGCAAATGAAGCCCACCATCTGGCAGGAGCTGACGCCTGACAATATTTTCAAGGCCGTTGAATCGGCCCTGGGCAAGCAGCTGAGCAATATCTGCCTCAAGCGCAATAGCTATATCAACCGGGTCTATGAACTGGAGGCTGAAGCGTCCGGCGAGCGCTTTATCGTCAAATTTTACCGCCCCAACCGCTGGACTAAAGACCAGATCCTTGAAGAACATGCCTTTTTGAATGAACTTTTAACCAATGAAATACCCGTAGTCCCGCCTTCATCGATCGACGGCCGAACATTATTCGAATCCAGTGCTCTACGCTCTACTTTCTACTCTCTATTCCCTAAAAAGGGCGGCAGAGCGGTCGACGAGTTCGATAAAGAAGGCTGGCAAACGCTTGGCCGCACGGTCGGGCGGCTGCACCTGATCGGCGCCAAGCATAAGAGTTCCAGGAGGATCATCTGGAAGCCTGAGATCGCCACCCGGCATCACCGGCAAATGATCGACCGGACCAATTTTCTTTTGCCTGATTTTAAAAAGTCTTTTGATAATGCCTGCGAACTCTTTATCAGAAAAGCGGAGCCGCGCTTCAAGGACCAGCCTATGTTCCTGCTCCACGGCGATCTGCACAAAGGCAACCTGCTCTATCGGCCGAATGAGGGCCTGTTCGTGGTTGATTTTGACGACATGAGCTTTGGCCCTATGCTCCAGGATATCTGGCTGCTGCTGCCAGAAGGCTTGAACTCTGACTCAGAAGAATTCAATTGGTTTTTGGAAGGTTACGAGACCTTTCGCGCCTTTGACTGGGAATCGCTTCCGCTTAAGCCTGCGCTTCAGGGCATGCGCATCATCCATTACGCTGCCTGGCTGGCGGTCCAGTGCGAGGAACCGGACTTTGACAATCACTTCCCGCACGCCGGTTCAGCCAGATACTGGAACCAGCTGATCAAGGATTTGCTGGATCTGGTCCAACAGCAGCTCTAATTTACCCTTGACACGTTCTTCTAATAGAACTACAATATTTTGGTCTTTTTGGTTTTTTGGGTAAATTAAGAAATGAAAGTAACACCGCGACAGAAACAGATATTAGACCAGTTGTTCGACCTGTACCACTATAACGAGTGGAAGCCGGTCCATTATTCCGTTGTAGCGGACAAACTTGGGATCAGCAAGTGGACGGCTTATGACCTGCTTAAGGTCCTTGAGGAAAAAGGATTTGTCCAGTCCAACTATGAGGTAGCTGAAGAGGTCAAAGGCCGCGGCCGCTCCTCCGTGCTCTTCTCCCCCACTGATAAAGCGACCGAATTGATCGAAAGGCTCACGGACGGCGCCCTGTCACGGGGCGAATGGGGCAAGACAAAACAGAGCATTATGGATAAGATCGAGCATCTCGATGAGGTCGAACACCAGCAACTATTGAAAAAGATCTTGAAAATGCTGCCCAAGGAGTGATCCCGTGAAAAAACTGGCTGATCTCGTGCTTAAATATCCCTGGCTGATCATCGGCGCGACCCTGGCGCTAACGCTGCTATTCGGCTTCTCGATGATCCGGCTGGAGAGCGAAAGCGACGTCAAGAAACTGCTGCCGGAAAATTCAGAATCGGTCCTGACATATAATGAGATCGACGAAGAATTCGGCGGCGCGGACCGCTTGATCATCGTGTTCGAGGACAGCGAGATCTGCGACTACGACACTTTAAGCAAGATCCGAGAGCTCTCCGCAGAGCTCAAGGATGTGCCGGGCATCAGCCGGATCGTCAGTCTGACCAATATGGACGAGATCAAGCCGGTAGCCGACGGGATCAAGGTCGCCCCCCTGCTGGATGAGATACCCAGGGAGCGCGCCAAACTGGCAGCCTTCAAGCACAAGATACTTAACGACGATAAATATGTCGATAATTTCATCTCCAGTGACGGCAAAGCCGCCATGATCATGGCCCAGCTTTTTGTCGAACGCGACAATCCGGTCATGATCAGCGAGGTCAGATCTCTGGCCGAAAAATATAAAGGGCCGGAAAAGATATTGATCACCGGCACCCCGGAAATAGCCCAAACGATACTCTCAGGCATGGCCTCCGACATGGTCAGGCTCATCCCACTGGTCATTCTGCTGGTCGTGGTGATACTTTTTCTGGGTTTCCGCTCGGTCTATGGCGTGGTCCTGCCGCTGCTTACCGTAGGTTTTGCCACGATCTGGTCCATGGGCACACTGGCCCTGATAGGCCAGCCCGTTACCGTGATCGGCAGCGCCATTCCGGTGCTCCTGATCGCTGTGGGCAGCGCCTACGGCATCCATCTGATCGCCAGATTTGACGAAGAGATCCCCACGAATAGGGATGAACTACTCAAGAAAGTCCTGACCAAGACCGGTCTGGCAATACTGATCGCCGCCGCCACAACCGCGGCCGGATTCATTTCCAATGTTGTCTCAGATATCACCGCGATCAAGTTCTTCGGCATCATCACAGCCTGCGGCATTGCTTATGCTTTTATCCTGACGGTCACGCTGGTCCCGGCAATTCTTAAGCTGATGCCCGGCAGCCGGACGAATGAGCAGGTCGAACGCAAGAACCATGGCCTGTTAAGCCAGGTGCTCGGCAGCTTAAGCCGCGCTATCACCAGCCGCCGCTCCCCCATCCTGCCGATCACCCTGCTTATCCTGGTCATCGCGGGTTTCGGCTATCCCCGGCTATCCACCGAGACCGACCCGGTCAACTATTTCAGCAAGAATAGCACGGTGGTCAAATCAATGCATCTGGTCAAAGACAAGTTCGGCGGCTCTATCACGCTCGACATTCTCTTTGATGGCGACCTTAAGGACCCGGAACTCCTGCGCAAGATCGAAACACTGCAGAAACGTCTGGAAAAGATAGACATTCTGAGCAAGCCGTATTCCATCGTTGACGCGCTCAAAGAGACCAACCGGTATATGAACAATGACGATCCCGCCTATGACAGGATACCTGACAGCCGTGAGGGCATCGCCCAGTACCTGCTCTTCCTGTCCATGTCCGGCGGCGATTTCACTGACAGCATGATCACCAGCGACCACGAGACAATGCTGGTCTCCTGTCGCGTGGCCACGACCAATTCCACGCCGGTCGACCGCATGGTCAAACAGGCCAAACAAGAGATAGAAACGATTTTCGGCGACAGCGATGATGTTGAGATCAGGCTGTCCGGCATGTCGGTCGTGTTCAAGGATATGAGGGAAATGCTGATCAACAACCAGGTCCAGAGCCTGATCCTGGCCCTGGCTGTGGTCTTCCTGATGGTCTTAGTGCTCTACCGCACACCCCTGGGCGCGCTCTACTGCATGGTGCCTATCATCATCACCCTGATGCTCAATTTCGGCATCATGGGCTGGTTCGGCATAGCGCTGGACATGGCCACGGTCCTGGTCGCCAGCATTGCTGTCGGGCTGGGCATCGACTATTCCGTCCATTTCTTCAACCGCTACAAAGAGGAAAGGCAGCTGGGCAAGAGCCGCGAAGACAGCATTGACCTGAGCCTGCGCACCGTGGGCAAGCCCATAATCTATAACGCATTATCCGTGGCGCTGGGCTTCCTGGTCCTGCTGGGCTCGCAATTCGCCCTGCTGAAGAATTTCGGTATTCTGATCGCCCTGACCATGGCCTTTTCCTCGTTCGGCGCCCTGGCGATACTTCCGGAACTGCTGATGATCAAAGTGCGCGTGATCAATTTAAATCAGAAAAAGGAGAAAAAACAATGAATATAAGAACCATTATTACTGGACTGCTGCTTTTAACGGCCCTGATCTGCCCAGCCCTGGCGGCCAAAGAACTGAGCGGCCAGGAGATCCTGGACAAGTCCCAGAAATTGAACGAAGCTGACAGCCGGGCGGCCAGCATGGAAATGAAGCTGATCGACAAGGACGGCGAAGTAAGCAAGCGGGAGGTCAGGTTTTGGTCAAAAGGCGAGGACAAACGGCTGATCAAGTTCCTTTCCCCGGCCGACGTTAAAGGCGTTGGCTTCCTGATACTGAACGCCGACAGCGACGACGAAATGATGTACCTCTATCTGCCCGCTTTTAAAAAGATCCGGCGGATCTCCGGCTCGGCCAAGAGCGGTTCGTTCATGGGTTCGGATTTCTCCTATGACGAGATCGGCTCCACCGGCTATAATGACGATTACAAAGCCGAGCGCCTGGATGACGAGAACGGCCAGTTCAAGCTGAAGCTGAGCCGCAAGGACAAGAGCGACGCGGAATACGAGCAGCTGATCATGTGGGTCTCGCAGGAAGCTTTTGTGCCAACGAGGGTCGAAATGTACAAAGAGAAAAAACGCTCCGGCAAGGCCTATCTTGAACTGCGCAAGGTCATGACAGCCGAGAAGATCACCAAGACAGGCAAATACTGGATGCCTTTCAGCATCACCATGGAAGACGTTAAAAAAGGCCACAAGACCGTCCTGACCATGAGCAACGTTAAAGTCGACGACGATGTGCCGGACGATTATTTCACCCAGCGCTACTTACAGAGATAAGGAGGAATAATAAATGAAAAGGGACAAACCAATCCTATGCCTGTGCCTGCTCCTGAGCCTGGGCCTGATCCTGTCCCTGGCCGCCCCCACCCTGGCCGCGGCCTCGATCAACGGGGAGATCAAGCTTGACGAACGGGCCTATGCTGACGGCTCAAGCAACCAGATCAGCTGGAACCGCGCCGAGTTCAAATTAAAAGTGGCCAGCGAACTTTCCGGACAGGCAGCAGGCTACGCCGAATTAAAATTGCGTACTGCCGACGGCCCTGACGTCAGCTCCCTTGCCGACCTGGCCAGCAAAAGCAAAGTTTCTGCCTACAGCCTTGAATTGAGAGAGGCCTATATCGATATCTTCGGTTTTCCCCTGAGCAACCTCGATATTCGAGCCGGCAAGCAGCGCATCGCCTGGGGTACGGCTGACAAGCTCAACCCGACAGACAATCTCAATCCTTACGATTTCACCGATTTTCTGGACTTCGGCGAGAAGATCCCGACCAACGCGATGAAGCTGACCGGTTATTTTGATAATACGACCCTGACCCTGGCTTCCCTGCCGGTCTTTACCCCGGCAGCCATGCCCTCGACCTTTGACTCTTCCATCAACGGCTACATCAATGCCTACCTGCCGGCCGGCATGACCCTGGTCTCCTCAGAAAGCCAGCTGACCTTGCCGAACGCCACCTTGGGCAACTCCATGTACGCGCTCAAACTGGCCCGCACTATCTGGGGCCAGGATATATCGATATCCTATTTTAAAGGTTACGACTCGGTGCCGAACCTGTCCAACCTGACCTTGACCGCGGTCAGCGCCACGCAAATGGCCTCAGCCCTGACCATGACCTATCCTGAGATCCAGGTCCTGGGCTATGACCTGGCCGGCAGCTTCAATGATATCGGCTACTGGCTGGAGGTCGCTTCTTTTACTCCGGACCAGGCCGACCAGACCGTTATTTCACCGGCAGGCACGACCACGACCGAAGTCGGCCAATACACGAAATACACCGTGGGCTGGGATTATACTTTTACCTACGATATCTATGTTAATCAGCAGTGGATGCACGGCTTTTTCGACGAGCGGGGCTCGACCCTGAGCGATTTTCTCATCACCAGGATCGAAAAGAAGGTCATGGACGACGATGTCCTGCTGGCGCTGAACTGGCTGGCCGAGTATAACAACGGCGTGGTCGGCAACATGTTCGGCCCGAAGGTCTCTTTCTATCCGGCTGATGCCACCGAGATCGAGCTGGGAGGCTTCAATATCACGGGTGCTGCGGGCTCCACGCTGTCGACCTGGGCAAACCTGGACCAGGTCTATCTGAGGTTCAAATACAGCTTCTGATGTGCTAAGATATTGTCTCCTGCGCGGTGGCTATAGCTCAATTGGTTAGAGCACCAGATTGTGGTTCTGGGGGTTGTGGGTTCGAGTCCCATTAGCCACCCCAAAACTAGACAGTTGATAGTAGAAAGTAGATAGTTGGATGAGGAAAGAGCTTATCATCATCGCGGTCGCTTCCCTGTTCGTGCTGGTCCTGGCCGTGGCTTACTTTCAGCCGGGCTTCCGTGCCGCTGTCTTCCGTCCGCTCGCTCAGAAAACGACTTCCACGACCCTGGCGCCGCTGGCAGAACGGCCCAATAAACCGACCTTTGCGGACCAGGAAAGCGGCATCCCTTCCGGCCGGATCATCGTGCTGACCATCGATGAAGCGACCGATGTTTCCGGTTTTCAGGGGAAGCTGCTGGATGAACACGCTTTCATTGGTCAATACGGTCAGGACGCAGCCGGGACCTTAAAGAACTATCCGGTCATCCTGAACCGGATCAGGAAAGTTAAGCCGGATTTCCTCGCCCGTCAGGTCGGGAAATCGTTCGCCAATCAGGTCGGCTGGCTGGAGAAAAGCGAGCGCGAGTTCCTGCTGCTGGCCGGCTCCGCCCCAGGCGATCCTTCAGCTATTATCTCGGTCATTGCCTATGAACCAAAATCCGGCAAAGCCTATGTGCTCAGGGAGAACAGCACCAAGACTAAAGTTACCATATACGGCGATCCTGACAGATCTGTCCTTGCCTTGCTGACCCACTATTACCTGCGCGGCCTCTGAATTTCAGGCAAAGTAACTTCAGCCCGATACTATAACTAGAACTGGAAGAACTTCTTTTGTTCGTACCCGCCTGACGGTTTCTGCTGTGGTTTCGCTTGCGGCCTGGGCTGCGTCGCCGACTGCTGGATAGCCGGACGCTGGGTCGGCTGAGTTTGCCGGCCAAAGCCCATGGCTGGAAATGCCGGTTGTTTTTGCAGTGCTGTCTGAGCGGTGATCCCCTGTTCTTTTGCCGCCAGAAAGACCGTATCCCCGACCCGGCATTTTCCTGCGACTTTGATGCCGATCTCAACGCCCCTGGCCGCTTTGGCCAGGTCTTTGTGGTTGGACTGCATGGAATCGACCCGCTGAACAAAATCCGTGGTATGCCCTTTAACGTGGATCATGTCGCCGACCTTAAGCGGGTTTTTCACCCTGAAAGCCGCGACCGAAATGTGGCCGAAGTAATGGTCGACCATGCCGATGATCTTCTCTTTTAGCGCTGTTGACTTCTTGCCGGCTTTAGCCCTTCTGACCGGTTTCTTTTTTGACTTGACCCGCAGTTTGCTCCTTTTTGACTTGGACTTTGCTTTCTTTTTAACCATGTCAGATCACCTCTGCGGCTATCTTAACAAATGGGTCCTAAATTGCAAGGGTTGGCCGGCTTTTCAGACCAGCAGGACCCGGGCCGGCGGGAAACCGTTAAATCCCGGCACGGCTGAAGCGGATGAATAAGCACCGATATTCTTGACATAAACCACATTGCCGACGTCAAGCTCAGGCAGGTCAACGTTCAGCGCGATCGTGTCGAACGAATCGCAGGTCGGCCCGGCCAGCGTGCTGATGAATTTCTGGCCCCGCCGCATGGTTTTAAATTCGTAGCGGCAGTGATCGAAAACAATGCCTGAGAAATCGCCGTAGACACCATCGTTCAAATAATAGTAATTGCGGTTGTTGCGGAAAGTGCGGCCGACCACCTGTGTGACCAGTGTTCCAGCCGGCCCGGCAAAGAACCTGCCGGGTTCTGCTATAAAATTGGTCTGTTTATCAAAGAGCCGCCGCATTTTCTTGCGCACCTGCCTGGCAATATCCTTGAAGGTCAGGTGATCGTCATCGTCAAAATGCCTGATAGGAAAACCGCCGCCGATATCGAGCGTGTCCAGCTGAAGTCCGATCTTCTTTGCCTCATTGAAAATAACTGAAGAAACATCTAGCGCCTGCAGATAATTATCGACGTTGACGCACTGAGAACCGACATGAAAAGCAACACCTGCAGGCCTCAGTCCCAGGGACTTGGCCTTTTTCAGCAGAAAGATCGCCTGGTCCGGGTCAGCGCCGAATTTAAGCGAGAGCTCGACAGTACTGCCGTGGTTATCGACCTTGATGCGCACCAGCACCCTTGCCCCCGGACAATGCCTGGCTATCTTGTAGAGCTCAGGCTCATTGTCAAAGGTCATGAACTTGACCTTCTTCTTGTAGGCAAAAGCGATATCCTCGCTGGACTTGATCGTGTTGGCAAAGATTATCTTCTTTGGATCAGCGCCCAGATCGAGCACCAGATTCATCTCATTGGCGCTGGCCACGTCAAAACCGGCACCCAGCTTAACAAATGCCTTGATGATCTCAGGATCAGGGTTAGCCTTGATCGCGTAATAAGGCGCGACATTGGGCAAATGGCGCCGAAAACGTTCGAACTGCTGGCGCAGGGCTTCGCGGCTAATCAGCATCAACGGCCCCTTATGCCGTTTGACCAGTCGCCGAATCATCTTCTCAAGCCCGCTGCCGTTTTTGGCCTGCCTGACCGCTCTTTTCATTCTAGTCTACAAAGCAGCTTCAGGCCCGCTGCGGCCCAGCGGCCGCATTTTTACCTGGCTGGTTCTTTTAGCCTGTCTTTTGGCCTCTGCTATCTTACGGCGCTCGCGATGGTCGACCAGAAAAGTGGTGAACTGCCAGACATCCTCAGGCTCGACCTTGGGCAGATCGAACTTGGTGAACTTGGTGTTCATGTTCTGGAGCGGCGTCCAGTCGACCGCCTGGGAAACGAACGGCGCGATATAAGGTTCGCTAAGAGCCAGTATTTCCTCATAGTCGATATCATCGGGCAGCAGGAAACCCCGCTTCGGGTTCCTGATCATCCAGATGGCTGCAGCAACGACGGAAACCGCGACCTGCATGGTCGTAGCTTGCTGGCCGGGCACCAGCTTCCTGGCAGTATGGATATCCAACAGACTGCCGCACCACCAGGCATTGAAATCATGGCCCATCAGCAACACACCCAGTTCATCGCGGCCATCGATTATCTCGTCAGCCATGATGCGCAGCTTGGGCTGCAGTTTGAACTGGCGCATTTCCAGCTCACGCAATGAATTGACCGCCACGTCGGACGGGCAATAAGCGTAGTGCACTGTCGGCCGGTAGACCGCCTTGCCCTTTTCCCAGACCGTCAGGCGGTCGGAGATGCTGAAAGCCTCGCCGTGCCTGATGACCATTCCGGTGATCTCGCCGCAGGGCACCCAGGACCTGACCCAGGTCTTCATGCCGATGCCGCGCAAACAGATCTGATTGCACGGTCCGGTCTGATGAAAGAAGGCGCCTTCAGGCACATAGCGCTCGTGCGTGCCCCAGCCCAGCTCAGCCGGCGCAACCCCTTCTTCAAAGAAACCCTCGATACTCCAGGTGTTAACGAACTCATTGACCTTTTTGGGATCATCGGTTATCTGGGTATCGCGTTCTGAGATATGGATGACCTTGACGCCTTCAAGCTGGGCCAGTTTGGCAAAGTTCTTTTGCGCAACGAACTGTTCCAGTTTCTTGCGCCGCGGATCGGACGGTTTTTCCTTGATGATCTTGGCTGCGATATCCAGCAGGGCTTTTTTCGTGAAATGAGAGACCAGTCCGGGATTAGCGCCATGGTCGACAATGGCTGTCGTGCCTTTATTGTCGCCCCAGCGCTCGATCATCTGGCGCAGCTGCATATGCCTGGTATAAAGCGTATACCTGGTCGGATCGTTGCGCTCTTCATCCTTATAAGGGTCCCATTCTTCCACCGAGGTGTTAACGTAAAGTATCTCGTTCTCGCGGCACCAGGTCAGCATAGCCTCGCAATCGATGTTCCAGGCCAGGTCGATGATCAGGTCGCCTTTGCCGACATATTCTTTGAGCAGGACCTTATAGTTATCCTTGGTGATCTTGTCGTTGACGTATTTAACGCCCTGTTCCAGCGAGCTCTTTACGCGGTGGCGGTTATCGACGTAATCCATGATCGTGACCTTTTTCGGGTCAACATTGATGTGGCGCACTACCAGGGGAATAGCACACTGCGCTACCGAACCGCAGCCGATGATCAGTATCCTGCCATTGAACTCAACGTGTTTCTTGAACTTGGACCCGCCGCCGGCCTTGACCTTTAAGCTTTTCCCTTTAACTGCTTTTTTTGCCATGATTACCTCCAAAGAAAAAAAATAAAAATTCTCCTGATTTTCATTGTAGCAAACAAAGTTTTTATTTGCAATAAAAATTGTAGTATAATATTTATAACGCGCCAGTAGCTCAGCTGGATAGAGCGACTGCCTTCGAAGCAGTAGGTCGCGGGTTCGACTCCTGCCTGGCGCACCAATCTAGAAAATCGAGAATCGATATTCGAGAATCGATAATTGGAACAACCCCCCTATTTTCTATTTTCGATTATCGATTATCGTTCCCCTAAGAGAACTTTTAATTTCCGCAGCGCCCTGCCCCGGTGGCTCAGACGATTTTTCATCGCTGGCCTCATTTCCGCGAAAGTTCTTCTATAACCGCGCGGAACAAAAACAGGATCATAGCCAAAACCTTTATTCCCTCGCATTTCGTTGATTATTTTCCCGCAACAAATTCCTTTAACGGTTTTGATCCTTCCGGAGGGATAGTGTACGGCGATCACGCAAACGAATTTCGCGCCCCGCCCCCCATTCCTCACCCCAAGTTTTCTCAGAAGTTTGGTGCACAGATTTTCCGGCGTCGGCGGACTGGCAAAGCGGGCCGACTTAACCCCCGGCTTGCCGTTCAGTGCGCTGACCATTAATCCGGAATCGTCCGCAATAGCGATCTGGCCTTCTTTCGGCCTGATACTTTTCGCCTTTTTTACGGCATTTTCTTCAAATGTGCGGCCATCTTCCTTGACCCTCTTCCCATAACCCAGAACCTTGAACCCAGAACCCAGAATATGTCTCATTTCCCTGAGCTTATGTTCATTGCCGGTGGCAACTAATACTTCCATCATGCTTACGGGAACCTGAGATTGAACGTCTCGGTTCCCTGCCTCCCTTAGTGCGGTATCAGGAACCGCGAGCCCTGCCTGCCGCCTGCCTGCCGGTCAGGCAGGGTTCACTCGCAGGTTCCTGACAGATCATTATATATTATTTTAAGAAAAAGTGAAATTTCTGATGAAATTTGACGAAAATATATTAGTGAAAAAGAGCCAATCATGAGCATACCAACTGGAATAGATAGAATAGCCGGTATCAACAGCAGAGCTCGCATCGGGATGTTCTCCAATCTCACCCGTTTGATCAGCCTGCTCCAGCGCTTGCCTTCCACTCCCCTGATCGAAAGACTGCTCAATCACGCCATCAGGCTCCGCGATAAGATCCAGCAGGGCAGACCGCTGAGCAGTAAAGAACTGGCTGCTTTTGAAGACCTGCTCAAGATATTCACCGAGAACAGGGATCTTGATCCTCAGGACCGTAAGATCGTCGAGACTATCGGCAAGGAAATAGTTGTGCTGAGAGAGGACGCCGAGACCAGGGAACAAAGACTGCCTCCCAACAACCGGAACAGTCAGGCCCTGACACCTGACCAGACCACCCAGGTGAACGGCCACGAATCGATCGTTCGCGGCCAGATCCTGAGCAACGACCGGTTCGAGATCAACATCAACCTGCATGACATCAACATTTCCCAGACCATTTCTCTTGGCCGTGCATTTGACCTCCTGAACAGGCAGGACCTTTCTGCCGAACAACTGGCAGCCCAGCTGCCGCGCGAGACCAGGACCGAACGCTCAACCGCCGCGTCGGAACTGCTGGCCCGCGTGCTGTTCCACTCGGTGATCGACCGGATGATCAGGGAGATCGTGCGCCAGAGCCAGCAGGAAGGCCGCGTTGATGTCAGAGCGATCGAGAACCTCGTGCGCGACATCAACCGCGAGATGAGGCTCGCCCCGATGGAGATCAAAACGACCACTGAGACCACCGGCCGGAAAGCCAAGGACGTTGACGCGCTGTTCGCTGAACGCGAGCAGGAACGCCGCGGCGAAGAAAGGACCGAGCAGGCCGCCAGAGATAACCGGCTGGTTTGCGAGGTCGTCTATGACCGCGAAGGCAATGTTGTCCGCGTTGAGGTCAGAGGCAGGCTTGAGCAGCGCGACCTGGTCAGAACGACCAGGGAGCTGATGGACCGCAAACCGGCCGACACCCTGCCCCAGCTGATCGAGACCGCCATCCGCGCCATCAGCCGCGAGCCGGCCAAACGCGCCGAGATAGTCAACTTCATTTCTGAACTGTTCGCCCGCACACCGAACGCGGCCGAGGCCGGCAAGGCCAACGCGCCGAGGCCGGTGGCGGTGCCGGCTGCCAGACCGCAGCAGCAGATCGCCGGCAATATCGGCTGGGCCTCAGAGCCTATCCTGGTCGAACTGATCCGCTCCCTGCTGGTCGAGCCCAAACAGATCGTGGAACAGCAGTTCGCCAGCGTCAATAACAACCGCCAGATAACACCGCAAGCCGCCACCGAACTGGCCGCGACCATCCTGAGCCAGTCAGCCAGGGAAGCCCTGCCTGTCCTGCTCAAGGAACATGCTAAAGTGGCCCGGACCAATCCGACTGCCCGCGCGGCCCTTGAACAGGTCATTGCCCAGGTCAGCCAGACCAGCGCTGCCCGCGAATACGTTATGGCCGCTTTTGCCAAAGGAGAGACCCAACCGCTGGTCTCTTCTGAGATCGGCCATAAAGTCGTGGTCCAGACCGTCCAGGCGATCATGGCTGAGGCCCGCCAGCAGCAGACCCAGGCCAAGGCCGCTTCGGCCAGCCTCAAGAGCAGGTCACAACAGGAACAGCTGACCGCGATCAGCCAGATGATCGCCAGCGCCAACTATGCCAAGCTGCCGTCTGAGCAACTGACCATCAAGACAGCCAGGGCCTTCCTGGAATTCGTGGCCCAGACCCAGAAAGTCATCAAGATCATCGGCCCCAGGAACCTGAGCAAGCTGGAAAAGATCGAAGCTAAACAGTCAAAACAGCCTGTCCGCTCAACTCCGCTTGGCGGCAAATCTGCCAGGAAGAAAGCCCCGGCCAAAATGTCCCGCACCGTGCGCTCCCGCCAGGCTTTAAGGGAGCTGATCCAGAACGCTGAGGACGCCAACCTGCTTATCCCGAAACACCTGTTCTACATCATCGGCAACCACTACGCCGGATTGGCCGGTCTGACCGGTATCCGCGACCGCAAGGTCATGCGGCCTTACGAGGCCAATGAGCGCGCGCCTGAAGCCCGCGCCACCAGCAGCCTGCGCCGGGTGCTGGCCGCCATGGAAGTTGACCTGGCCAGGGCTGTCAGCCGCAACACTGTTGCGCCGGCCGCGACCACGACCGCTTCCAGCCTGTCAGCCGAAGTTCTGGTCTACGGCCTGGTCATGAGACGGGTCCGCGCTGAGATCGAAAAGGCCGATGAAATGATCAAGGCCCTCAAAAAACACGGCCTGCTGGGCATGCTGGTCAAGGCTGTTCAGGAAGGCG
Source organism: Candidatus Saganbacteria bacterium (assembly GCA_016932255.1). Classification (GTDB taxonomy): domain Bacteria; phylum Margulisbacteria; class WOR-1; order O2-12-FULL-45-9; family O2-12-FULL-45-9; genus JAFGDE01. Next base: position 15,050 of record JAFGDE010000002.1, on the reverse strand, counting down.
AAGCTGACAGTGTCATTGACTTTATCAATAATGTGGCCATGCAGGCTGAACTGCTCTCCCGCGACAGTGAACTGACCGAAGCCTCGCTTTCTGCCGCTATTGAACGGATAATCGAAGCTGATACCCAGCCTGAAGCTATCGCTGCCTGAGCTGATACTCCGCTGATGACGGGATCGCGACATTTTCTCATTGTAGCCAGTAGGCGTTTTTAGCCTCAATACAACATATATTTTAATCCCCCCACTTCTATTCAATTGGTAATAAGATTGTTACTTCTTTTTTATGGATAAGATCATCAGAGGATCGGATAACCAGAGCGAGAATATCAGAAGATCAGAGGACCAGATAAAATACACACCCCGCCATGAAAGGCTTTGGGTATGGCAAAAAGCGCATCAGTTAAGATTAATAATACACAAAATATGTCGAACTATCCCGAAGGATGAACGTTTCCGGTTGAAGGACCAGATAGAACGCTCTTCCAACTCAGTTGCTGACAACCTGGCTGAAGGCAATTCCAGCTATTATTATAATGAAAAGACCAAACATTTCTACATTGCCCGCAGAGAAGCAGCAGAAACTCAAAATCACATCCGCAATCTTGAAGGTAAGTTATATATTAATGTAAAAGAATCACATACCTTAATATATGCTTACGAAGAAGTCATAAGGGGAATTAACGGCCTGATCCGGCGCGTCAAGCAAAAACAAGATATCTCAAGATCAAAAGGCAGCCCAAAATTATGACTTTTATGCCATTTTTATGACATTTTCCCCCATCTGATGCTCTGATCTCTGATCCTCTCGCTCTGATCTTCTGGTATTCTGATACTCTTAAACAGTACTGGCAAAACAACCTAAATATCCCATTTCGAACAACAAGTAAATCTACCCTAAAAAAATCCCCATTTCCATGCAAGTTTTTCGCAAGTAAGGCCGATAGTATAAGTGAGAACCATAGGATAGTTTAAGGTTTGCCTGTTAACCGCTTTGAACCACGACGAAAAAACAGGCGTGGTTTCTTGTTTTATTAGGAGGCAGTTGAAGTAAATGACGACATTTTTAGTTGATCAGGAAGGTCTCCACGGCAATTCCACCCACTACGGGTATTGGAATCAAGGCGCCTGGGGCACCTCTATGCAGCAAATGGTCACACTGGTCGATGACACCGGCCTGACCATAACCATCAACGACGACCTCTCCATTGGCGACGCCAACGAAGAAGGCAATGGTGACGGCGCAACCGCCCGCACCGGCTCTGTCAGCCATCAGCAACGGACCATCCTGTCCCAGGCCCTGACCGCCTCTGAACTGGAGAGTACCGCGGTTTCGGCCCGCCTCCAGGCTTTGAACAACGCCTTGAACGCCTCAAGCAATCCCAACAGTGTTTATGACCTGGCCGCTGTCAGGGAAGCTCTGGGCGATGAAACCCTTTCCCTGCAACAGCTGATGGACTTAGAGGGTGAAGGCGATGCTCTGATCGCAGCCCTGCTTGAGGCTGCGGGAGAAAACCCTGCTGAATATCAAGTTGGCATGGACGAGGCTTTTACTGAACTGGAAGCGCTGACAAGTTCTGACGCAGACACCACCCTGGCCCAACTGCAGGGCAACCTGGCGTTCCGCACTTTTGCCGGCCTTTCTGATACCGAATTAGCCGCCCTCTCTGATGAGCGGGAAGCCTTGATCCAAGATGCTCTTGATATAGCCCAACCGCAGATCGAAGATCAATATGCTCGCCTGCAGGCAGCTGTTGAGGCCGCTGATATCCAAGCGATCCAGAGCAATCCTGTCTACAGGCTGGCCACCGGCAGCAATGCTGTGCCTCAGGCGCTGACCGAGGGACAGCAGGCCACGGTTGCCAGCGCCAGCGATTTGATCAACGAAGCGCACCGCATCGCTGACCTGGGCGCAGATGACGCCCTGACTGAACGCGGTATTTCCTTTGCACGCCTGGCTGAATTTGATGCCGATGACGACGGCCTGATCCAGTACAGCGAGCTCGAAGCCGCCGTCACTGCCTGGAACGAGGCTCACCCTGACCAGCAATTGACCATCTCACCCCAGTTATTCCAGGCTGTTGACAACATGCTGCGCGCCGGCGGCAACTTCGAAGGCCATGACGATGAGGCCTGGAGCGAGGCAGAGGTCAATTTCTGGATCGAGACCATCGGCCAGCTCTCTGCCATGACCGGCCTGACCAATGACCAGATCATCGCTGAATATCTCATGGTCAATGAGGCCCACCCCCTGACCGCGGTTGACCTGGAGACCATGAGCACGGAACATAACCGGCTGGCCGACCTGCTTGACGGCCCCGGCCTGGACCTGAGCAGTGAAGCCGGGATCAGGTCAGCCCTGCAAAGCATCGGCCTGAACACCACGGTGATCGACGCCCTGGTCAGCCATCTGGACGGCGATTATTCTAACCTGACCGCTGACCGGCTGGCGGACGAATGCATCCGCCTGGTCCTGGCTTTGCGCGTCCATGATGAAGAGATCAGCGCCATCGACCCTCAAGGGATACTTTCTTCCGGCCCGCTGAGCCAGGCCGGTTTCCACGCCTGGTTGAGCGGCCTTGACGCTTCCCGCGCTCCAGCGATCATCGCTGAACTGCGCGCCGAGGTCTTTACCCTGGGTGCTTTGTCAACTTATGTTTCAGAAAGCGGCCGCACCGCTTATATGCAGCGGGCCCAGGAATACATCACTGCCCTGATCAACAGCGGCCGGCGTGAGGACGCTGAGCTGGCCCTGGCCATCATGGCTGACCCGGCCCATTTTGACGCGCCGGCTTCACTTCAGATAGAAGGCATTTTCTCTGATCCGCGCAGCCGTCTGGCTCTGGCTGACGCCTATGTCACGGCCAGCCAGAACAGCGGCCTAGCAGAGAGCGAGCGACAGGAGTTGCTGAGCAGGGCTTTCTATCTGACGACCTTAATTGAGAGCAATTCCGCTGAGCGGACGAACACCCTCAACAGCATCGCCAACGAATTGATCGGTCTGGGCAATTACTCCCAGGCCCTGTTCGTGGCCGATATGATGCAGGACGGCGACCAGAAGAACAATATCATGGCCCGCATTCTTGAATCCTGCCTCAGCGAACCGACCGAGGCCAAGCTCCAGGTCGCTTATGACCTGGTCACGGTCTGGACCGAATCACCGGCCCATTATACCGATCTGGCCAGGGTTGCCCGGGCTTTCGTCAATTCATCTTCAGCCGAGATCAGGGACAGGGCTTCTGCTATCATTGCTCTCCTGGACCAGGCTCCGGCCGGTACTGAGATCGACCAGCGTTATTTCCCGCCTGCCGGCGGCGCCAATGCCGAACCGCTTTCCGCCCAGGCCGTGGCTGACCAGCTTGAACAAGAACTGCGCGTGCCGCTCGAAGTAATGGTGGTCAGGAACATGGTCTTTCCGCCCGGCAGCAGCGACCCTGCGCTGGACCAGGCTGCCGCGGCTGTTGAACAGCTGCAAACCATCATCTCTGAAACCGGAGATGCCGAGGTCAGAGCTCATGCTTATCTGGTACTGGCCCAGATCTTCCAGGCCCAGGGCATCCAGATGTTCCGGGGCGTTACCGGCGACCCGGCCGATCATCCAGGCTACGACATGTTCGTGCTCATGGCCCAGGCCGCGCGCGCCGCGGGCGAGGCCTTTGCCGAACTTGATGAGGCCGCTGCTGCTGATGAGACTTATTATGATGACATGGTCTGCCGCGCCTACGGCGTGATCGGCCAGATCGTCGTCAATTACTCAAGCAACTGGCAGAGAGCGGAGCACAACAGAACCGGTGATATCCTTGGTCAGATCAGCAACAACGGGGAGTACAAGGACGCTTTTGAAGCCCTGTCCAAATACATCCCCAATGGCGTCTCGATCACCTGGCAAACACCGAACGGCCAGACAGAAATTGATTCTGCTGTGCAGTTCAAGCATACTTTCTTCAGCCGCGAACGGGAATACAGCGCTTCCCAGCTCGGCTCGCGCCAGCTGCCTGACGACTTTCATGGCAGCTTTGTTCAGATCAGGGATGGACAGGAGCCCAGCGCACCCACGCCGACCGTAGTGGCCCAGGTCACTCCAAGCGCACATCATGCTGCTCATAATGATGAGCAGCAGGCTTCCGACGATGATGCGGCCACACCCTCTGCTGCAACATCGACCTCAGCTGCGGCCGAGCCCGCAGTAGAGACAGCAGGTGATCAGGAAACTCCAGCCACTGTTGACGCACACGCCGAGGGCGGAGTGGAAGTACCGAGAGATGACGGATCAGATGGTAATGGGTCTGATGACGGATCTGATCCTGGTCTCCCTAGTTTTTAAATAATAGACCCGACCTGTTCTATCCGGCTGCCTGTTGCCGATGAAGGGTCAATATTATTAAGTAGCAGCCCGCAATTACAGGCGGGCTTTTTTATTGATTCCCAAGAGGAGCTAAATGACCTATACACACGATGTAAATCTTGATGCCGCTGCAAGACCGGCTGCTGATCCATCATCAGGGACCGGTCCTGATCTCAATTACGACCCTATCATCAACGACGGGACAGAACAGGCTTATTATTCCCCTATATTTTCCCGGCCTTTTGAGCTTTATCAGATATTGAGCTTTGAACAAAGCGCTGAAGTGCTCAGGCAATTGCTCGGCCGCGGCAGCATAACTCTGGACCATCTCAGCGCCCTGCCCCAGCCTGAACTTGCCTGGCACATATTGCTGAACACAGGCCTGATAGATGAACAGGGCAATATTCAGCCTGCTTTCCGTCTGGACCGACAGAGCATTGTCTCCGTTCTTCAAGCCGGCGCGCCTGTTGGTTCGTCCGCCCTTTCAGAACAAGAAGCAGGCCAGGTCTATGAAGCTCTGCGCCAGGCTTATGTCCAGCTGACCGAGAGCGGCGCCCGGTCGCTTTTAGAGAAGACCAACGAGCTGTTGAACCAGTGCTCAGGCAACGAGACACTTGACGCCTGGACACTGCAGCGGATAGAGACCGATGCTTTACTCAGGGATTATTTACGGCTGAGATTGCTCGGCTATCATTACAGCATAGCCGGACTGCGGCCAGATGGCGCGGTCATGCCTGACGCTAGAGGAGAGCAAGCCGGCTCGATGATCGACATGACCAGGCTGGCCTTGAGCCGGGACCTGCTGCCCGCCTATTTAATGGAAGCTTTCCAGAGCGGCGACTTCAGGCTGGAGGTCCGCTTCACCCAGAACAGGCAGGGTGAGTTCGATTCCTTCAGGGTCGTGCTGCAGGCCGGCTGGTACGAAGAGGTCGTGGCCGAGTTCCGCGACAACGAGATCGTCAGGGGCAATCCCCCGGCCTCTCCGGTCGCCCGCGGCGCCATCGCCTACCTCCAGCGCCTGATGCGCGGCAGTACTGCCAACCGCTACACTTTTGACGAGGAAGGCGTCTTTTGCCGCGACACCCTGACCGCTCTCTATTCTTTCATGGCCGCTGAGGAGCTGCTCCAGACCAACTTCAATTCTGAAACAGCCGGCCGGATCCTGGCCCAAAGGATCAATGAAGCCAGGCGCGCGGTGGCTGCCTATGAAAACGCTTTGGTCGGCGAGATCGATATCGCCGCACTTGACGCGCAGGTCATCGCCCGGCTTAATGACAGGAATAACCCGGCCCCGAACCAGGACCTGATCAACGCCTATCTCCGCTATCAGCTGGCCCAGGAGGCCTTGAACAGCATTTTCACGGTCATTGACCTGGCCAGCCGCTACCGCGACATCCAGGGAGCCAACCTCTCGGCTGAAGATCTGGCCTTTATCCAGGCCTGTAATGAGGCTATCGAAGGCACTGATACTGAAGAGGGTTTCCGCGCCATTGCCGACCGCATCCTCGGCGACATCATGGCCGAGGACTCCGGCCTGCTCACCCTTGAACTGAGGTCGTACCGTTATCACCTGAGCGAATACGTTGAGGCCAGGGACCGGGCCAGCCGCCCCACAACCCGATATGGCAGCACTGAAGAAAATCAAGAGGCAGACCAGGAAAACCAACGCAAGGCATCAGAAGCTTTTGATGAGTTTTTGAACCAGGCCCAGCGCGTCCTCTCACAATTGAGACAATGGCAGCAGTTCTGCCAGAACAACCCGGCAGTCCACCAGGCTGTCGCTACCAGGATCGTCCAGCTGATCAACAGGCTGACCTCCCAAATACTTGATGAGGAACTGGGGGCTGACTTCCCCGGTCCTGAGAGAACGCACATACAGGAACGCCTCTTAGCCATTGATCAGGAGGTTATGACCGACATCGAAGGCAACCGCTCTGTTGACTCGCTTTCTATCCCTCAGTTACGCCTGCGCTATTACCGGGCTGACCAGCTTTCCCACGCCCTGAATGAAGGCGGGATACGCAGCGTAACGCTGCAGTTCATCGGGGAATTCCTGCGCAACACCAGGCCGACCGAATTGACCGACCAGCTGAGGCTTTTTTCCCGGCTGCTGGGTCAGGCTAATATTCTCGAAAGGATGGCCAGAGGCTCTTATCAGAACAGGGTCCTTGAGAGCTACGGCCTGCCTCATGTCTATAACAGCGATAACGACTACAATTTCCTGATCTATCATGAGCCAAGCCGGTCATTTTATAACCTGTCCTCCCGGGAATTCAACAGGATGACCCAATTGGCCGGACATCTTTACGCCCTGGCCGAACAATACAACGCCTACGCTGGTTCAGCGGCCGGCCGCGCCGCAGGCCTGCAACCGATCACCTTTGAACAGGCTGTGGCTAATATTCAGGCGGCGCTTAAGATATTGCAGGGCCCTGACGGCGAATTCCTGGCCGACCAGGAAATTATTGCCCTGCTTGATATTGTCCGCAGGAGCGGAACAGAGCCCAGCATTGCCCGCCTGGAAATAGCCGAACAAATGGGAACAGCTTTGGTCAATCATTACCACCGGGATTCCCGTGAAATGCGGGGCGCCAACCAGCTCGATATCTCGCCCAGGGTCATCCAGACACTAGAGAGGACCTATTCCGAGCGCCTGGCGCTGAATGGATTGGTCACTTACGAGGATATGGCCCGCTGGGGCAGTGCCTTCCTGCCGCCTGACGCCGCGCCGGGCGATCTTTTTTACGTCTCCGGCATGGGCATTGAAAGGATAGACAGCGCTCCTGCAAACACTTTGCTTGTCCCGGCCAATGACCTGGCCGGTCAGACCGCAAGCCTGGCTCCGCTTGACCTGATGACACACGAAGCCGCGGCCACGCTCAAGCTGGCGCTGGTCAGATATGTGCCGGTCTCGGACCAGCAGGTCTTGATGCTCTCAGGCATCGTGACCAACCGGCTGACCCACATTGACCTGGCCGGCATTAATGAGGTTTTTGGCGCGGGCACTGACAGCATCTTTAATCCCGGCACTTTTGAACTGACCGCTTTGGAAAGCTCAAGCCTGCGCACTCTGGCCGATATTTGGCAGGCGAGATCACCTGAGACAGCCAGGCTGCTCAGGCGTCTGGCCGCGGCCACACAGGAAACAAGCTTTTCTCAAGCTGAGGTAGACCAGCTTGCTGAACTGGTCAACGAACTTGAGCAGCTTGACTGCCCCACCCTTGACGAGTTGGAGCTGTCAGCCCTGGCCTCAGCCAGAGAGAAATTGCTGGCCGCCCTGCCGCAAATGCTGACCAAACCAGGGCTGTCAGCAGAGCAGCAGTCCACTTTAAGCGAACTGGCAGGTTATCTGGCCTGGGCCGAGAGACTGCCGGCTGACAGCCCCCTGCGAGCAGCCATCGCCATTAACGACGGCACTTTAGCCAGCGGCGGCGATGAACCGGAACCTCCCGCCGGCCTGGTCAGCGCTTTAAGGGAAGCAGCCGCGCAATTAGGCGAAAGCTTTGACCCGAGCGCTTTTAGGCGGACCTATGCCGGAGCGGTCACGATATTGCGCTACCTGCACCGCAGCCTGCTGATCATGGCGGCCAAGAACCCGCCTGAGGCGCCGGCCTGGGAAGGCGTTGGTCCGCTGCTGCTACATCATTACCTGGAAGCTATTCCAGACGCCATGACCGAGACTATCAGCGCGCCCAGCCAGTCGGATTATCTCATGACAGGCCTGCCCAATGATCTGATCATCCAGCTCAATGCCCTGATCTATTCGGTTAAGGGTGAAAATAACGATATCATTGACGAACTGGGTTCGGTCCAGGATCGCCTGGTCGCATTGCGGCAGGAGCTGGGCCTGGCCCTGAACGAGGTTGACCAGCAGCTGGCCAGCGGCGCGGCGACCGAACTGACCCGGGCGATCAGGGAATGTCAGGCGATACTGCGCCGGGAACCTCTGGGCGAGCTGCGCTCCAGGCTGAGAAATATCCTGCGCAGCCAGACCAGCGGAACGGATGATCCCCGCCTGAGAGAGAACGACCAGATCAGGCCTTATCTGAACGCTTTTCTCAGTCTGCTTGAGCAGCTGCGTAATTATGACCGCAGCCCGAGCGCCTACCTGACCGGCGCCAACGACCTGCTGGAGAACATTCTTATTCAGCAGCAGCAGCTCAGGACAGCTATCCGGGCTGAGCAGAACCGCGGCAAGCGCGAGCTGCTTGAACAACTGCTGCCGGAACTTGAACTGATCAGGACGCGGCTGCGCGTCCTGATAAACACCGGCAGCCAGACTTTGCCCCTGTTTGAAGAAAAGCTGGGACTTGAAGCCAGACAGCGCGAGATCATGGCCACTTTGATGAGCGACCGCTTTGACCAGGCCAAGTTCACTGCTCTGGCCGAGCGTTTCCCCGCACTTTTCAACGAACCTGATGATCTCCTGACCAGAACGCTTAACTGGGTCGGCGGTATTTTCCGCGGCGACCAGGGCGAGCTGGCCATTCCCAACGTGACCGCCGGACCTGTGTCGCTCATTTCCATACTTAATGAGTTTTTCCGTTCAGGCCAAAGTTTAAGCCTGGCCAATCTGATGATCGCGCCGGGAGAAAGCCGGCAAACCCTGCTGGCCAAGATCGCCCTGTCCCGCATCCTGGAAAGACTGCCCCGGGAACAGGACCTGGACCTGCTGCGCACGATCCCGGTCATGACCGCGGGCTGGCTCCACCTGACACATGGCGACTTTTCAGCGCTGCGCGACCTGCCGGCCCTCTACAGCGGCCTGCACAGCGGTCCGGCTGACAGGACCTTTGGACCGGGCAACGCCGAGGAACTTACGGCAATGGCCAGCAGCCCCTGGCGCATGCTGCAGAACGATTTCCTGTCTTTCCTGGCGCTCTCATCCAATGAACATCCGGCCTACAACATGTCCTCCCAGGTCATCATGCTGCTCTCGCAAAGCCGGCGCCGCACTATCAGTGAACACCTCTCGACCATTTTAAGCGGCACTGACTGGAACAGCGCTGACACCCTGCCCTTAGCAGAGCTTGATCACCGGACCATGGAACTATTTCTTGAGTACCTGACCGAAGAGATCCTGCCCCAGCTGGAGAACCCGAACCTGCGCCAGCGCATTGAGTACCTTTTCCGCACCAACCGCATCCCTTTGAGCCTGAACGACCTGCTTGCCTTTAACAATGCGTCGATGCGGCAGGAGTTCCTGGCCGGTCTGCCGCAGGACAGCAGTTTCAGGATCCATGACGTCTATCATGAAGAAGCGTATCCCCAGGCCGCGCGCCTGCTGGAAACGGTTCTCAGGGTGGTCGGCGAGATCAACCAGAACCGCGCGCTGGAGAATTTAGATATCTATCCCATGGCTTATTTCGACCCGCTCCAGGCGCTGCAGGACAGCTGGCTCAGGTACCAGCTTGACGGCAATACCGAACCGCCGACCGAGATCACGGTCGCGTCCTACAGCGACCGGCCTGGCAGCGGCAGTCTGGATGAGATGGGCTGGCTCGACCTCCAGCAGCAGAGGATCAGCAACTGGCTGGAACGCTATGGCGAGGACGCCCTGGCCAACATCTGGGACGATCTCAACAATGATCCGGCCGGTTTCTCCTGGGATGCCCTGACCGCTGGAGCAGGTTTTAGCATTCATTTCGGTCTGTGGATGAGGACCCAGATCGAGCTCGGTTACGCCGGGACTTACGCCGGCTTAGGGGAACTCTTATCAGCCGTGGAAAATCATGACAACCAGCTGGCCAAACAGGCAGCGCAAAACCTTTCCGCCAGCCTGGCCCGCACCGCCGGCGCTTTTATGACCTTTGAGACCATGCCCTGGATCTTCTATTCAGACGTGATCAACGATATTGAATCCGGCGACCTGCGCTCAGCCTTTGGCAAGGCCGTGGCCATCTCCGTGATGACCTGGCGCTCGTTCCGCACCACTGTTGATATCGTCAATCTGCTGGTCAGGCGCGGCCACGCGGTGATCGAGAACGGCTACCTGAGCATCACTGATCCGGAGATCGCTGAGAACATGTTCGAACGCCGCATGCGGCCGATCCAGGAACTGTACCAGCGCACCATTGCCGGCCGCCTTGGCCTGAGACTGGCTTATTATCACTTCAACCCTTTTGCTATCGCCAACCGGGTGCTCAGGGGCACTGGCATCCGCCTGTATCAGGCCGCCCGCTATACTTTCGGCAGCCTGCAGCTTGAGGTCAGGCCGGCCTCTGTCCAGCTGGAACTGGTGCAGGAAGGCCCGCGGCCGCAAGGTCCTGAAAGGGTCCTGGCGGAGCTTGACCGTTACCGCATCGCAGGCAATGCCCTGAACTGGCCTTTCATCAGACAGCTGGTCAACCTGCCCCGCCGCAGTCTTGACCTGATCTCAAGACGCAAAGGCGGCATGCCTGTCCAGCAGGACGGCTCGTTCTCCGTCGATATGCTGATCGAGGCAGCGACCTATCCCGGCCGCTCTTTCAGCCTGACGGTCACGAAACTGGGCCAGAGCACTCAGCTTAATCTGAACGGCCGGACCTACATTGAACTGGTCAGGGCCGTGGCTGAGAACAGGTACAGGGATTTCCGCCGCATTATCGAACGGTATAACACGACCGCTTCTCAGGCTTTCAGCGACGGCAGTATCCGCCAGCTGTTCCGGGCGCTCAAACCCGCGGCCGAGGAATTCTCTATCATGAAAGACAGCTTCGGCCAGATCGAAGCGCAGCAAACCGCCTGGGACCCGACCGTCATGCTGCAGGACGCCACTGCCAGGACCGGCCTGGGCAGCCGTTACCGCCTGACCCTGCCGATACTAGATCCAACCACCGGCCAGCCGCGTGTTGTTGAGCTGACCGGCCGCCAGATCTGCGAGATCCTGCACAACAATCTTGTTAAACCTTCCGGCCGTTCCGTGGTCAGCGCGGACGTGGACGCGGCTGTGACAGAATATTTCCGCACCAGGGTCCAGCCCAAACACCTTTTCCAGATGGTCAAACAGATCGGCCGCAACCAGATCGTCCGTTTTGGCCGGCAATTGTTCGGCAGCAACCGGTTCCTGCGCGCCAGGCTTGATCCGGGCTTTACCCGCCGCCTGGTCAGGCGTTTGATCAGTTTTATCACCCGCCGGCCCGGCAGGTACGGCCGGGCCAACCTGACCGGCTGGCGCCAGGTGCGCCGCGCGCTTCTGCGCCTGCCCGGCGGCCGGGCACTGGTCAAGGCTTATGGCCGCAAGTTACTGGTCACCGACCGAATAGCCAGCAGGTCTCTGGCTGAAATGATCTATGACGATTACCTCAGCCAGCGTACTGACAGGGTCCTGGGAGAACTCGACCAGGCTGCCCGGTCTGAGACCGGCCCGCTCAATGATCGGCAGCGCGCCGCTTATGAGCGCGAAGGCGGCCTGCGCCGCGGCCGGATCTTCCGGCGCCTGTTCCAGAGAGTGTTTCGCTCTGCCCGCGAAGCGGTCAGGACCAGCCTGGCCGAGCACGACACCAGTTTTTCAGTGAGCGAGACCGCTGAACAGGTCGTTGCCCGCACACCGGCCGCTGTTCAGCCTGGGTTCAATGTTGAAATGGCCCGGTCCACCCTGGCCGCGCTGGGTATCGAGGCTGAGGGCATCACCACCCGCGAAGGCTTCCTCTCCCGCATCGGCCAGGCGATCGGCGACCGCCTGCCGGCTGAGATCGAACGCCTGCGGCAGAACAGTCCTGCGGAATACGAGCGTTTCCTGCGCCAGGTCATCAAACCGACCGGCGGCCAGCGGGCAGCTATTTCCAGCGCCAATTTCATCGCCGGCATTATCTCTTACTTCGGCATGGAAGCCTTGATCGATCTGCTCGGCCTTGAACTGGATAAAAAGGAGCATCTGCTTGTCCTGGTCGGCGGCAGTCATCTCATCAATACATCCTTTTCTTCAGCCCTGAACACAGCGATCCGCGGCGAAGCGGCAATGGCCATAGAACGGGGCCTGGCCAGGTGCGGCTGGATCGGCCGTATCAGCCGGACGGGTTTTGGCATACTCAGCGGCCTGGGCGGCGCCATGGTCTCGACACGTTTCTACAACCGCCTGCTCGATCTCTTTGGGGTATCTGAGAACTCAGCCTGGCGCGGCGAGCTGGCCCAGTTCGCTGCTGCTTTTGGCGGTCCCTCCCTCGCGGCCGGCTCCGTCACACTGCTCAGCCGGCTGGGTATCCTGGGCCCCAGGCTGGCGGCTTTTCTCAGGGCCGGCGGCACAGGCCTTGGCCTGGCCGCGCTTTTTTCTGACGCGGCTTCATATTTCCTCAGCGATTATGAGCAGTCGGTCAACAGCCGGGTCAATGACCGCATGCTTGACTATGAGGTGGACCATTGGTACAACCCGTTCGAATTGCTCTCTGCCGGTACCAGGTTCCTGACCACTAAAACGATCCTGCCGGACAGCACGTTCAATGCCGCAGCCTCGGCTGATCATCCTGATGTCCGGGATGCTGTTCTAAGGCAGGACTGCCAGGTCATCCGGGACAACCTGCCGCCTGTGCTGAACTTTTTAAGACAGCTCTGGCTATCCTATTTAAACAATTATAATGGAGGTCCTGTCAGCGCTGATTTTCTGCAGGACCCTGTCCTTAACCCGGACAATTTCCGGCGGCTTTTTACAGGCAATGACAGTTTCGATAACGTCCGGCCGACCCTGGCCACGATCTCGCCGCTGGGGCAGGACAACAGCAGTTTTCTGTTCGGCGACCTGGCCGGGATCAGCTCGAACGACCTGCCCCTGTTGGGCAACAGCTACCTGGACCAGGCTGTCAGGCCGGCCGGGAACAGCCTCTTTGATCTGGCCACAGTGCTGGGAGAAACCCCTGGCCGGGATGAAGAGCTTAATCTTCACTTGCTCAGGGTCTATGACGGCATGGACCAGACCATGATCGACCAGACCTTTAGGAGCCTGGGGGTTGATCCGGCCAGCATTAAGCAGGTGCCCGGACATCCTGAATTTTATCTTTTCAGCGCGCCGGCCGGCACCCATATCTCGACCTCGATCAGGGGGGATGAGATCAGAGAGGCTGACGCATACGATTATGTTTACCGCTTGTTCAATCAGGCCAGTATCGATGAGGCGGCTCTGGTCAGCGACCTGGCTGAGAACTACAACATCAGCGCTCCTGAGACTTTTATTGAACGGGTCCTGGTCCACCAGCTCAGGCAGCAGCTGGCCGGTCTGTCCAGCCTGCGGCCTGATACGGTCAACTCTAACCTGACCAGGGAGGAACTGGGTGAACCGGTCTACCGCTCCCACCAGCAGGTCGTGTCCGCCTTTGACCAGCACGGCCGCTTGGCCGATGTTCATGACCGCGATCTGCTGCTCCTGCTGGCCGGGTCTGAGCAACAGCTCGATCAACTGACCCAATTAATAGCGCAGCTGCGCCAGCTGACCAGGCTGCAAGCCCTGCTCAACGGCGCTGAGCCAACAGCGGCCGACCGGCAGGTCGGGCTGGTCAATGAAGATAATACGATCAATGAAGACAGCCTGGCTTTCTCATTGATAACTGAAGAATTCAGCGATCAGCTAGGTAATTTATTCAACCCTGATCAGGCAATAAAATAATTTTGGCTTTATTATCATAAAGAATAAATGTTAATTTTGGGCAGCTGCTCGAGCAAGCTGCCCTTTTTCATGCAAGTTTTTCCCTTCTGACCACGATAATATAAGTGAAGAGGGTCGACTTTCAGATTGCCTGTTACTGAGAGCGCCCATGGTCCGCATCTAAAACCACGATAACAGGCGTGGTTTTTTTATTTAAGGATTCCCAAACAGGCTGCCCGAGAAAGAGAGGAACAATGACACCAGGAGAATTCGACTGTAATTTAAGCTTTAATCCGAACTGTATTTGGGGTCCGTCCTTTGACCAGGACCTGGTGGAAGAGTTCTATACCGAATCCCCTGAAGGAGCCCCTTCCTGCTTTAGCGAACCGCCGATCAGCGCGCCCCTGGATGAGGCCGGCATTGACACTGTCCTGACCTTTGACCAATCAGCTGCTTTTCTCAGAGGCCTGCTCGGTTACGGCCAGGTCAGCTTGAACCATTTCTCAGATCTCAACACCGAAGCGGATCCTGAACGGGCCGAGCATATCTGGCAACTGTTGGTCAATGCCGGTTTGATCGACAATGAGGGCAATATCCAGCAGTCTTTCACCCGCGACGCCGCAGTTTTTTCCCTGGCCCTGTTAGCTGCTGAAGGCGCGGCAGAGCTCAATTTAAGCCGCGTTGAAATAACTGCTGTTTACAATGTGCTGCGCCGCTCATATACCGAGATCACCGTGAGCAACGCGCCCAGGCTGATCAACAGGATCAACAACATCCTCTACCATAACTCTTCCAATGATCTGACCAATGGGACAGTTACTCTTGTGAACCAGGATGACTTTGTCCGTGATTTTCTGCGCCTTTCACTGCTCAGTTATAATAACAGCATTCGCGGCCTCAGGCCGACTGACGCGGCCCAGCCGCTGGAGCCTGGCGAAAGGACCGATGAAACGTCAGAAGCCATGGCTGAGCTGGCCAGTTCAATGTTAGCCGACGAGATCCTGCCGCAGCGCCTGCTCGAGGCCTTCCGCAGCGGCGACTTCAGGCTGGAGGTCCGTTTCACCCAGAACAGGCAGGGTGAATTTGATTCCTTCAGGGTCGTGCTTCAGGCCGGCTGGTATGAGGAGGTCGTGGCCGAGTTCCGCGACAACGAGAT
>JAFGDE010000019.1 GCA_016932255.1 Candidatus Saganbacteria bacterium | reverse complement strand
ATGTTGTCTTCGGCCCGATCTTTTCCACCCGGACAAAAAAGCAGCCCGGCAGTTTCCTCGGTCCGGATATCATCAATGAGATAGTGCTGCGGCTGAAGATACCTTTCGGCGTGATCGGCGGCATCACCCGGAAGAACATTGCCCAGGTAGTCTACGCCGGGGCCAGGCATGTGGCGATGATCACGGCGATCACCGAGGCTGAGGATGTTGCCGCGACCACGGCCCAGTTCGTCAAGCTGATCCGCTCGCGGCAAAAGTAAGCTCGAACTTCTTCTCCAGTTTTTCAGGGTGATAGGAGAGCTTCGCCTTCCTGATGCCAGGGATCCCCAGGTCCTGTTCCAGGTTAACGTATTCATATTCACAGAAGGTCTTGTTGCAGGCTTGCCAGAGCAGGGCCTGGAACACGCCGCGCAGGCCCGGGTGAGCGTACTGGAAATGGGCGGCGATCGTTGATCCGTTCTGTCGGCTGCCCATTATAAAGCCCTTGAGCTCTCTGCCAACGAACAGGGCGCCGCCCAAGAGATCGAGTGCCTGATAATGCTCAAAAGCTTCTGCCAGCGCTTGCTGCTGAGCGGTGTGCGCCAGTTTGGGAAAATGCCGCGATTCCTGCCTGACCTTGAACCAATCCTCGAACAGGCGCAGGCACTCGTCTTTCATTTTTGGGTCAAGCGGAGCATAGCTATAGTCTGGATGGCGTTTCTGGAAGTTCTTGATATGGTTGCGCTTGCCGTCATAGGCCTTGCCCTTGAGCTGTGCCAGGGTCCTGGTCCGATAGATGTAGTCGAAATGTGAGCGCAGGCATTTGACCCTGAATTCTTTAAGTTCCAGGCTGGCCATGAAGTTCTCGCTCAGTCGCGATAATTTGCCTGTTTTTGCCAGACAGATCGTCAGGGTGCTTTTCAGATCGTTTTGGCCGAGAGGTTCCAGGAAGAAGGCGGATTCGTTCTGCGGTTCGATCATGATGCAGATATTGCCATTGATCCTGGTCAGCCGCGGCCGGTCAAAATCGCGCCAGATAATAAGATTGGTCAGCGCCAGCTCGCAGATGCGGCGCTCATTGGCTGCCAGATGTTTTTTTAATTCCGGCATGTCAGAGAGCTCCAGTTTTATGAATTTTGGGTATTCGGGGATCATTGTTTGCGCCTCACCATTGTCACGCAGCGATCAGGACGGCAGTCCTGGCAGTCGTAGCGGGCTTTTGACGGCAGGCTGACCTGCGGGATGACCGGCTCAAAACCGAACTTTTTGAAAAAATCAGGGATGATCGTGTACAGATAAATGTCTTGGTCCTGTTTTGGCAGCAGCTCATTGAGCAGGGCAGAGGCGAGGCCCTGTTCCTGGCGGTCCTGGCTTATGCCCAGGGAGCTGAGGAAGATGTGGTCCAGTCCGGGTTCGAGCTGGACGATCCCGACGATCCGGCCGCTGTCTTCAGCCACCCGGAAGCCGCTGAAGCGCAGTCCGTTGTAATAGAGGTCCAGCTCCCGCAGGAGCTCAAGGACCGCCGCTTCATCTTCGGGCCGCGCTTTGCGTATCTTAAGCGACATCTGGGCTATTGTAGCAATGTTGCCGGCCTCCTGGCAAATTGTGCAAGAAAAAGCTTGACAAGCCCAATAAATATATTGTATAATATGAATATAATGATAAATGAATATAATAAAAATCTGGCCGAGGTCTTCAAGGCGCTGGGCCATCCTGTCAGGCTGACGATAGCCAGGGGCCTGTGCCAGAACAAGTGCAACGTCAATAAGATCGTCGGCAGGCTGGGCCTGCCGCAGCCGACCATCTCGCAGCATCTGAGGATCCTGAAAGCGGCGGGGATCATCACCGGTGAGAGGAAGGGGGTAGAGATCTGCTATCGCGTGACCGATCCGTTCGTCAAACAGGTCCTAGACAAATATAAAGGAGGTAGTTGAACATGGCCAAGGAAATAACTGATGCGCAACTAAGCAAAGAAATAGCGAGCGGGGTGACCTTTGTGGATTTCTGGGCGCCCTGGTGCGGGCCCTGCCTGATGATGGCGCCGGTCTTTGATAAGGTCTCTAAGAAATACCCGCAGATCAATTTTTGCAAGGTCAACACGACCGAGAACATGGAGCAGGCCGGCAAGTTTGGCGTGACCGGCATTCCCTGCATCATCGTGTTCAAGGATGGCAAAGAGGTCGAGCGTTTGGTGGGCGTGAGGCCTGAACCGATCTTTGAAGCGGCAGTCAAGAAATATGCTTGAGGCAGGCTGCGGGTTTTGTTCGGACCGGCCGGTCTGATATAATGTGAATATGATGGCCAGAAAAAGGAAACGCCGCATAAAATTTAAATATCCCAATATCCTGATCAGCGGATTGGTCCTCTTGATCGTACTGACAGCAGGGATCTATCTGGGCGCAGCCTTGTTCTCCGCCGGCGGCAGTGAGGAGCCGGTACTGTCCGAGCAGCTCGACGGCCGGGGCATCAAGCTCTATTATTACAACCGGCTCAAGGACAAGGATAAGACATTTTCTGACAGGTATGTCCTGCCGATCACAAGAAAGGTCCTAGCCACAAAAACGCCGGTCCAGGACGCGATCGGGCTGCTGCTCAAAGGCGAGCTGACCTGGCAGGAGCGCTCCGCCGGCTTTGAGACGGAATTTCCCAACCCTGATTTTAAATTGAAGAGCGCCAAACTGAAGAACGGCGTGCTGACACTGGAATTTCCCGAGGTGCCCGGTTTTACCAGCGGCGGGTCGGCCCGGATCGGCCTGATAATGACCTCGATTATTAAAACAGCCAAACAATTTCCCGAGGTCCGCGAAGTTAAATTCGAGCCGGAATATTTGTTTCAGCCTTAATGGGTTACTGATACTGATAATAAAAGGAGGTGAATAAATGACACTCGAAGAGCTGAACCTGTTTCTGGAAAGGAGTCCAGAAGTGCAATGGGCGCAGGATGGTGAGCGCAATCTGTATTTCCGCCACACTACTTTTGACGCTGAAAAAGAAGGCATCAAGGTCACCCCTGAGGCGCTGGCGCAGCTGACCCCGCAGGAGCTGGAGCGGGTACTGGTCGCCGGCCGCAATATCGAGCATATCACCCGCGTGACCGGTTATTTTTCCCGGGTCTCCGGCTGGAACAAAGGCAAAAAGGCCGAATTAATGGACAGATCGAGGTCGGTCGTGTCCTAAAATATGGGGTTAAATTGAACGTTGAACGCCCTGTGTGAGATGGTCTCTCACAGGGCGTTATCTTATAGTTTGGTAGGTAATACCCGCATGACCTCGGCCATGGTCGTTATGCCGCCGGTTACCAGCTCGAGAGCGTTCTCCAGCAAAGGTTTGAAGCCTTCCTTGCGTGCCGCCTCAAGTAGCTCATCCTCAGAAGCCCGCTTGAGCACGAGCTCCCTGATCGTATTGGTCAGTATCAACAGCTCGAATACGCCGATCCGGCCGATGTAGCCGCTGTGATCGCAGTGGCTGCAGCCCTGGTTGCGGAAAAAGGTCGGGTTCTTGGTCTTGACGCCCAGCTTTTGCAGCAGGTTCCTGGACACGGTGTAGGGGACCTTGCAGTGCGGGCAGAGCGACCTGACCAGCCGTTGGGAAACTATGCCCAGCAGGGGATGGGCGACCATGAACGGCTCAATACCTATATTGAGCAGCCGGGTGATCGCGCTGATCGTGTCGGTCGTGTGCAGCGACGAGAGCACCAGACGGCCGATCATCGAGGCGGTGATAGCGATCTCTGCTGTCTCCTTGTCGCGGATCTCGCCGACCATGATGATATCAGGGTCATGGCGCAGGAAAGCGCGCAGGCCGGCGGCAAAGGTCAGCCCGATCTTGGGCTTGACCTGGACCTGGGTCACGCCGCCTTCGCGCTTTGAACCTGAAAGAAGTTCGTATTCGATCGGGTCTTCCAGCGTCAGAATGTTCTTTTCCGGCGAGCGGATGCGACTGATAGTCGAATACAGAGTGGTGGTCTTGCCTGAGCCGACCGGTCCGGTCACTAAAATAATACCGCTGGGCTTGAAGATCAAGTCCTCATAGATGCTCTGCATCTCGGCCGGCATGCCCAGCTGGGACAGGCCGAAAGCGAACGAGGTTTTCTGCAGCACGCGGATGGCGATCTTTTCGCCGTACATGCCGCCCATGGAAGCGATCCGGAGATCAATATCATAGGCGCCGGTCCTGATCCTGATCTGGCCGTCCTGGGGACGGCGCGATTCAGCGATATCCAGGTCCGCCAGGACCTTGATCCTGGTGGCCAGAAGCGGCGTGACCGAACGGGGCAGGACCTGGACCGTCTGGAGCAGGCCGTCCACGCGCAGACGGATGAGCAGGTCTGTTTCCTGGGGTTCGATATGGATATCGGTCGCGCGGCTGCGCACGGCCTGGGAAACGATGGCATTGAACAGCTGGGCGATCAGGGCTTCCTTGTCGTCCTTGCTGGCTTTCTTGAACAGTTCTTCCTTGAGCACCTCTTCGGGCGCTTCGACCTTGACCTTGCCGACGACCTTTTCCGCAAAGACCTCAAGATAGAACTTCTCAAAAGTCGCGCGGAAATGGTCTTCAGTAGTCAGCAGCGGTTTGATGTCATTGCCCGTGGCGTCGCGCACCGCGTCAAGGGCCATGACGTCGAAAGGGTTGGGCAGGGCCACGGAGAGCAAATTGTTCTTTTTGTTGAACTCAAGGCCGACGACCATGTAGCGCTTCATTACGTTCTCAGGGATCATCCTGATAACGTCAGGGTTAAGCTTGAAATTGGGCAGGTCGATATACTTGCAGTGGAAATGCTTTTCCAGCGATTCGATGACCGATTGCCTGTCGATGAGCTTGAGAAACTCAAGGGATTCGATCAGGGGCACGCGGGTGCGCATTTTTTCAGCCAGGGCTTTTTCCAGTTGTTCCTTGGTCACGAAGCCTTGAGCGACCAGGTAGTTCTCCAGTGAAAAGCTCATTGTTTGCCCCCCAGCAGTTTTTGGGCCTCAGCATAGACCTCCAGCGGGTTAAAAGGCTTTTTCAAATACAGATCAGCTCCGGCCTCGGCCGTCATCAACTCGTCCATGTCCTTGGTCCTGGCGGTCAGGATGATGACAGGGATGTCCTTGGTCTTTTCATTGGTCTTGAGCTCGCGGCAGGCGTCCCAGCCCGACATTTTCGGCATCATCACGTCCAGGATGATCAGGTCCGGTGGCCGGGACAGGGCACTGTCCAGCGCGCTTCTGCCGTCGCCAAACTCCCTGACCTCCGCACCTTTGGCCTTGAAAACAGCGCTCAAGGGCTCCCTGATCTCGTTCTCATCATCAGCCAGGATGACTTTCAACTTCAGCCCTCTTTTTTCTGCGATCTGGTGGCTGTGGCGACAATATCAACGACTTGTTCCGGGGTGAATGGTTTCTCGATGAAGCCGTTAAGACGGTACTGTGCGATGCTCTTCATGACCTTTTGTGTTTCGCCTGTAGCAGTGATAAAGACGACCGGTACGTCGGGGAAGACCTTGCGGACATCTTCTAATACCTGATAACCGTTCATTTTAGGCATATCCAGATCGAGCAGGATCAGGTCATATTTCAAATTCTTGGCCTTGTCCAGCGCTTGCTGTCCGTCAGTGGCCAGGTCAATGACATTGCCCTCGCCCTGAGTCAGGATCTTTTCGATCGAGGACCGGATGGCCTCATCATCGTCGGCTATCAGAATTCTCATTGATCTTTCCTCCTTGCTGAGCTTTGTTATATTCTATCAAGTTTTAGGTATTCGGCAAGTTAAAATAAAATATTGAGCCACTGCCTGGCTCGCTCTTTACGCCGATCCTGCCGCCATGGGCCTCAACAGCCATCTTGCAGAAGGTCAGGCCCAGCCCCGTGTCGATTTTTGTCGTCATTTTCGCGCCTGAAACCTTGAAGAAGCGTTCAAAGACCTTGTCCAGGTATTCTTTGGGAATGCCTTCGCCCGTGTCAGCTATCTCAAAATAGAAGTCATTGTCCTTCTGCTCGATCAAGACGTCGATCTTGCCGCCCTGGTCCGTATGCTTGACCGCGTTGGTGATCAGGTTCTCCAGTATTCTGGTGAGCAGGTTCTGGTCAGCCTTGATCACCAGCTTGGGATCGGCTTTAAATTTAACGGTCTTTTGGTCTTTCTGCGCCAGCTTGGTCGTCCAGTCAAGCGAGTCGAGCAATTCCTTGGCCGAAAATTGAGTGATATGCAATTGGAGCTTGTTATCCTCCATTTTCTTGATCTCGAGCAGGTCCATGATTAGGTTGGACAGCTTTTTGTAGCTGATCCGGGCCGCATCCAGGAATTTAGCCTGGTCCTGGGTCAACGGGCCCAAGGTGCCGCTCCTGAGCAGCTCAACGGCTGAGACAATGCCGGTCAGCGGGTTTTTCAGGTCGTGGACGATCATATGGGTCAGGTCGTCACGCAGCTTTTCCAGCTCGACCTCTTTAGTGATCTCCTCGGCCACTTTGATGTAATAGATGGTCTTGCCGGAATCGTCGCGCAGGGGGCCGATGCAGACATTCTCCCAGTAGTGTTGACCGTTCTTCTTTTTGTTGTGGAAGCGGCCGTGCCATTTCTTGCCGGCCGTGATCGTGTCCCAGAGGGCCTTGTAGACCTCGGGCGGCTGGTCACCCAGCTTGAGCATGCGGATGTTCTGGCCGACGACTTCCTCGGCGGCATAGCCGGTCAATTCGCAGAAATGGGGATTGACATAATCAATGTTGCCCTCGGTGTCGGTGATCAAGACCGTGCTGGGGCTTTGCTCAACGACCTGGAGCAGTTTGTGGATCTGGGCCTCAAGTTCGGCTGTTCTATTGACCATGTGAGAATTATATAGTATTAGGGCGAATTTTCAACCAGACTCCCGCTTGCAATGAGCCGGCTAAATTAGTAATATCAGGCTGTTGTGGCAGAGGAAATGCTTAAAATAGAAGACCTGCATCTTAAGGTCGGCGGTAAAAAAGTTTTGAACGGCCTTGACCTGACCATCGAACAGGGGGAAAAGACCGTTATGTTCGGGCCTAATGGCGCGGGCAAGAGCTCGCTGCTTTACGCGATCATGGGCTTTCCCGGGTATGAGGTCTTGCAGGGCAAGGTCATTTTCAAAGGCAAGGATATCACTAAGCTGCCGGTCGACCAGCGGGCCAAGCTCGGACTGGGCGTGGCCTTCCAATCGCCGCCGGCGATCCGCGGCATCAAACTTAAAGAGATGCTGGCCATCTGCCGCACCTCGGCCTCTGATGCTGAGATAAAAAAACTGGCGGAAAAATTGAACATGGCCGATTTCCTTGAGCGTGACGTTAACCTGGGCTTTTCCGGCGGTGAGGCCAAGCGGGCCGAGCTGTTGCAGATCCTGGTCCAGCGGCCTTCGTTTGTCATGTTCGACGAGCCTGATTCAGGCGTTGATGTCGAGAACGTCGAGCTGGTGGGCAAAGAGATCGACCGCTATCTCAGCGGCCATGCCGGCATCGTCATCACGCATCAGGGCTATATCCTCAACTTCATCAAGGCCAGCCGTGCCTGCGTGCTGCTGGGCGGCCGGATCATCTGCAGCGGTGACCCCCGCGAGATCATGGAAGATATCAAGAGCAAAGGTTATGAGGGTTGTGTTAAATGCCAGGCGAGGAAAGGGATGAGGGACGAGGGATGAGGGACGAGGGATGAGGGACGAGAAGATGGATAATTTAGAACAGTTACCGGAAGAAGTTAAACGGTCGGCGGAGCTGGCCGGCATAGACACGAGCGAGAAAAACCGGTCAGGCTCGTTCTTTCAACAGGACAATTCGATCCTCTGCGCCAAGTCGAGGCAAAAGGGCGTGGAAGTGCTCGCTATCGAGCAGGCGCTGGAAAAACACGACTGGCTCAAGGACTATTACTGGAAAGCTGTCGATAAGCACAAGGACGAATACACCATGGCCGCGGCCAAAGGCCCTCAGCGCGGCTATTTTCTGAGGACTGAGCCGGGCGTTGAGACGACCTATCCGCTTCAGTCGTGTCTCTTCATCGGTAAAGAGGGTATTGCCCAGCGGGTGCATAATATTATCATCGCGGAAGAGGACTCTCATCTCCATGTCATCACCGGCTGTGCGGTCAACACGCATGTCAAGGGCGGCTCGCACATCGGTATTTCCGAGTTCTACGTCAAGAAGAATGCCAGCATCACCTTTACCATGGTGCACAACTGGGCTGAGGATGTTGATGTCCGTCCCAGGAGCGCGGCCCATGTGGCAGAGGGCGGCACGTTCATCAATAACTATATCTGCATGAGGCCGGTCAAGGCCTTGCAGATGTATCCGACCATCCATCTCTTGGGCCGCGGCGCCCGGGCCAGCTCCGGCTCCATCATCATGGCCAAGAAAAACTCACTGATCGATATCGGCTTCCGTGTTTTTCTTAAGGCCGAGGCTACCAGCGCTGAGACCATCTCGCGGGTCGTGGCCCGCGACAGCTCAAAGGTCATTGCCCGGGGCCATCTGGTCGGCGAAGTTCCCGGCATCAAGGCGCACCTGGAATGCCGCGGCCTGGTGCTCTCGCCTAAAGCCTCGATCCACGCCATCCCTGAGCTTGAGGCCAAGCAGGAGAACCTGGACATGTCGCATGAAGCGGCAGTGGGCAAGATCGCGGAAAAAGAGATACTTTACCTCATGTCGCGCGGCTTATCGGAAGATGAAGCGACCTCTGCCATCATTCGCGGATTCCTTAAGGTCGATATCAAAGGCCTGCCGGAGAAACTGAAAGCTGAAGTTGATAAACTAACAGAAATGGAGTATGGGATCTAGGCGCTAGGTTCTGGGAAAGAAAACCAGGAAACCGGCGAGTAAACCCTGCCTGCCGGCAGGCAGGTTCGCGGTTTCCTGAACTAAAAAGCGTAACCGCGGCGTTTAGCCGCAGGTAGAAACCAAATTAGATGGGGTAGTTATGAAAGACCTGGTAATTATCGGCGGCGGGCCAGCAGCTATCGCTGCTTCGATCTACGCGGCGAGAAAAAAGCTGGATTTTACCGTCATAGCCCGCGACATCGGCGGCCAGACCATCTGGGCCGGCGAGGTCGGCAATTACCCTGGCTTCCAGCTGATGCCCGGCGCTGACCTGGCGCAGAAGTTCCGCGAGCACCTGGCGCAGTTCAAGTTCGACCTGCGCGAAGGCGCTGAAGCGGCCAAAGTAGAACGCGCTGGCCAGAACTTTAAAGTGACCACGGGCAAGGGCGAGACGATCGAGGCCCGGACGGTCATCCTGGCCACGGGCAAGCGGCCGCGGCTGCTCAATGTGCCGGGCGAGGGCAAGTTCAACAATAAAGGGCTGACCTACTGCGCCACCTGCGAAGGCCCGCTCTTCTCCGGCAAGGACGTGGCGGTGGTCGGCGGCGGCAACTCGGCGCTGGACGCGGCGATGCAGCTGATGCGCTACTGCACCAAGGTCTACCTGATCAATAATACGGAGCGTTTGAACGGCGACCCGGTGATGATCGAAAAGGTCCAGGCCTCGCCTGTGGTCGAAGTGCTCAACCAGGCCAAGGTCATCAGTTTTACCGGAGATAACTTCCTCAAAGCAGTGCAGGTCGAGCTCAGCGGCGAAAAAAAGGACATCCCGGTCAGCGGCGTCTTTATCGAGGTTGGCCTGGTGCCGAATTCCAAATGCGTTGACTTTGTCGAGAAGAACGAGCTGGGCGAGATCAAGGTCAACTGCGCGGCCGAGACCTCAGTGCCCGGCCTGTTCGCGGCCGGCGACGTGACCGACGGCCCGGAAAAGCAGATCATCATCGCGGCGGGCGACGGGGCTAAAGCTTTGCTCACGGCTTTCAAGTACCTTTCAACGCATAAATAAGGAGAGAACATGGCTTTGGACGAAAAAATACTGGCCCGGATCAGGCAATTCCAGAAGAACGAAATAACCGAATACCATATATATAATGAACTGGCTGAGCTGGAAAGCGACGCTAACAACCGCCGCGTGCTGGCTGATATTGCCAAGGACGAGCTCAGGCACTACGGCATCTGGAAGGGCTTTTCCAACGCCGAGGTCCAGCCGGACCGCTTCAAGGTCTGGCGTTATCTTTTGATCGCGCGCTTTTTCGGCGTGACCTTTGCCGTCAAGCTGATGGAATCGGGCGAGGAGGGCGCGCAGGAAAATTACGGCGAGATCGCGGCCGTCATCCCTGAGGCTGAGGCGATCAAGGTTGATGAGAACCAGCATGAGAACGAGCTGATTGCCATGATCGATGAAGAGCGGTTGAAATATATCGGTTCCGTTGTGCTGGGACTCAACGACGCGCTGGTCGAGCTGACCGGAACTCTGGCCGGGCTGACCTTTGCTTTGCAGAACGCGCGGCTGGTGGGTGTGGCCGGCCTGATCACCGGGATCGCGGCTTCTCTGTCCATGGCCGCGTCAGAATATCTTTCGACCAAGGCCGAAGGCCAGGAAAAAGATCCTTTACGCGCATCTTTTTATACCGGCGTGGCTTATGTGCTGGCGGTGGTCGTCCTGATCCTGCCGTTTTTGTTGCTGGCTAACCCGTTCTTGGCCCTGGCGATCGCCCTGGCCGGCGCGATAATGGTCATCTTTGTCTTTACGTTCTATTTTGCCGTGGTGCGCGGCGTTTCCTTTAGGAAAAGGTTCCTGGAAATGGTCGGCGTCAGCCTGGGCGTGGCGGGCTTAAGCTTCCTGATCGGCCTGCTGGTCAGGCTCTTTCTGGGGATAGACGTTTAGGTTGTTTCAGCCTTCGACGATCCAGCGTTCCTCTTTTTTGAACCAGTCCCCGGGGTTGTTCAGGTACTGCATGGTCTCGTCCAGGATGGCGTAGTGTTCCTGCTCTTCCTGGGCCAGGGCGGAGTAGAACTTCTTAGTTATCTCATCGTCGCTTTTCTTGGCGATGTCGGTATAAAGGTTATAACTTTCCTTTTCCAGACCTTCAGCTATCTGGTAAGCCTCGTTAAGCGCCTGTTCGGTCTGAAAGTCCTGGTTCAGCGCAGCTTTGAGCCTTTTCAAGATCGGTTGGAGCAGCTGCTCTCTTTTTGGCGGTACCTCCACGCCCTTCAACCAGTCACTGGGCAGTTTCTGCTTCTTGGTCAGGTCCTGGTAGAACTCCTTGATCTTGGCCTCATGCACCAGTTCCCGCTCGGCCAGGCTCTCCAGTGTCGACTTGGCCAGGGGATTGGTGGTCTTTTGGGCCGTGGTCATGTAGAAATCATAGCCTTTCTTTTCCAGTTCAATGGCCAGTTTGGTATCAGAGATCAATGTGTTCATAGTGGTCCTCCTTTTCCGCTGGCGCCGGAGGCTGAACCTGCCTGTCCGGCAGGCAGGCGCCTCGGCTAACTTATTAATTCAGTATAACAAACTAAGCCGCGAAGTTCATTCGCGGGTCTTAATGAGTTAACGCTTGACACTATAGCATCTATTTGTAATAATTACAAGTATGAAATCATTACAGGAAAGGTTTGAAGACAAGGGCATCAGGCCGTCGCAGCAGCGGCTCAGGATCATGAAATATCTTGAGGGCAGGCACGACCACCCCTCAGTCGACATGATCTATGACGCGCTGGTCAGGGAGATGCCGACCATTTCCAAAACGACCATCTACAATACCCTCAGACTGATGGTGGAAAAAGCCCTGGTGGCTGATTTGACTATCTCGGGCCAGGGTGTAAGATATGACCCTGTCACTGAGCCGCATTCGCATTTTCTCTGCCGCAAGTGCGGCCAGGTCATTGATCTGGAAGATATTGAATGTCCCTGTCTGAAGAAGGAGGTGCAGGGCAATAAGGTCGAGGAGGTCCGGGTCTACTTAATAGGTTTGTGCAAAAAATGCCACAGGAGGTAAGGTTATGGCGAAGCAATTAGGCGTCTATAAGTGCGAGATCTGCGGCAATATTGTGGAAGTGCTCCACAGCGGCAAGGGTGATCTGGTCTGCTGCGGCCAGCCGATGAAATTAATTGAAGAGAATACGGTGGACGCGGCCAAGGAAAAGCACGTGCCGGTGATCGAGGACCAGGGCAACGGTTATCTGGTCAAAATCGGCGAAGTTGCCCATCCCATGGAAGCCAAACATTATATCGAATGGATCGAACTGCTGGTCGACAACAAAGCCTATCGCCAGTTCCTGGAACCGGGAGAGAAGCCCGAGGCTTTCTTTGAAGTGACCGGCGCAAGCGTTTCAGCGCGCGAATACTGCAATGTGCACGGCCTCTGGCTGCACAAGAAGGGGTAGTTATCATGGATAAATACGAATGCAAGATCTGCGGCTATATCTATGACCCGGCCAAGGGCGATCCTGACTCAGGCATCAAGCCGGGCACGGCTTTTGAGAACCTGCCGGACAACTGGGTCTGTCCGGTCTGCGGGGCCAGCAAGGACCAGTTCGAGAAAACAGCTTAAGAAAGGGGATATCGATCATGGCTAAAAGTGTTAAAGGCAGCAAAACGGAGCAGAACCTATTAAAGGCGTTCGCCGGGGAGTCGCAGGCCCGCAACCGCTACACCTATTTCGCGGGTGTGGCCAAGAAAGCGGGCTATGAACAGATCGCGGCTATATTCCTTGAGACCGCTGACAACGAAAAGGAGCATGCCAAGCGCTTCTTCAAGTATTTAGAGGGCGGCGCGGTCGAGATCAGCGCCATGTACCCGGCCGGGATCATCGGCACGACCGAGCAGAACCTGGAGGCCGCGGCTGAAGGCGAGAAAGAGGAATGGACTAAGCTCTATTCAGACTTTGAGAAGGTCGCCCGCGAAGAGGGCTTTGAAGAGATCGCGGTCCAGTTCAAGGAGATCGCTGAGGTCGAGGAGCAGCATGAGAAACGCTACCGGACCTTGCTCAAGAACATCAAGGAAGGCATCGCGTTCAAGCGCGACAAGAAGGTCAAATGGCACTGCCGCAACTGTGGTTACGTGCATGAGGGGAATGAAGCGCCCGATATTTGCCCGGCCTGCAAGCATCCGCAGGCGTACTATGAGCTATTGGCGGAGAACTACTGAGTTAATGCAGAATGCGGAATGCAGAATGAAGAATTGAGGAGCCATTATTTATAATGGCGAAAAAGAAGATCCTTTTCGCTTGTGTGGGGAATTGCTGCCGGTCGCAGATGTCTGAGGGTTTTGGCCGCTCATTAGCCGGCGATAAGTTCGAGATCTACTCGGCGGGCTCAAACCCCGCCGGGTTTGTCCATCCTGAGGCGATCGCGGCCATGGCTGAGGTCGGCATCGATATTTCAGGCCAGTATTCCAAGGGATTCATGGACCTGCCGGTCAAGGAAGTTGACGTACTCGTGACCATGGGCTGCGGCGAGACCTGTCCGGCCATTCCGGCCAAGCAAAGGATCAACTGGGAGATCAAAGACCCCATCGGCCTGCCCATCGATGTTTTTCGCAAGGTCAGGGATGACCTGAGAACAAGGATAGAAGAGCTGTTCAAAGGGCTTTATGGATAATGCGGGGTTCAGAATGCAGAATTCAGAATGAAGAATGAGGAATTGTGGTGTCCGCCTAAGGCGGACATTATAATAATGTGCCGAAGGCACACAATAGTTAGGCATTTATTTGCTATAATACCTTCATGAAACGATATATTATCCCGCTTGTTTTACTGCTCGTCCTCCTGGCCCTGCCGGTCTTCGCCCTCAAGGTCTATTATGACGATCCGCAGTATTCGTTCCAGCTCCTGCGGACGCTGGGAGAATCAGTTTACGGCGCCGCAGACATTAGCGAGTGTTTCAAGACCGCTTATCGGATCAAGGCAGGGGATGAGGAGGGGTGGTATCGGGAGTGGTCAAAGACCGCCAATGAGCTGGAAACGGCCGGGAATAAATTCCTGGCCCAGGGGCATAGGCTGAGCGCATCGGAGGCGTTGCTGCGGGCCTCCAATTACTATCGCACAGCTGAATTCTTCCTGCATGGCAATCCGAATGATCCCCGCATCCTCAAGACCTGGCGCAAGAGCCGGGATACTTTCCTAAGATCGGTCAGCCTGATCGACCGGCCGATCGTTTTGCCGGTCAAGATCCAGTATGGGAAGACCGCTCTGCCGGGTTATTACTGTCTGGCCGATAATTCCGGAAAAAAGCGCCCGCTGGTCATCATCCACACCGGGTTTGACGGCACTCAGGAAGAGCTTTATTACACGGTGGCTTTGCCGGCGCTCCAGCGCGGCTATAACTGTTTGTTGTTCGAGGGGCCGGGGCAGGGGGAAGTTATCCGGGTGCAGCAGCTCCCTTTCCGGCCGGACTGGGAAAAGGTCGTAACGCCGGTGGTCGATTTCGCGCTGACCCGGCCGGAAGTGGACCCTCAACGCATCGCGCTGATGGGGATAAGTTTTGGCGGCTATTTGGCTCCCCGGGCAGCGGCTTTTGAGCCGAGGCTCAAGGCGTGCATAGCCAACGGTGGGGTCTATGATTTCCATGCTAATTTTGTGGCGCACGCGCCGGCTGGTTTTGAAAAGGAGCTTGACGATCCAAATGCGGCCAAAGCGATCGATCAGGATATTTATACCAGGATGGAGCAGGACCCGGGTTTGCGCTGGGTCTTTGAGAACGGCATGTTCACTTTCCGGGCCAAGAGCCCGACCGAGCTGATCAAAATGACCCGGCCTTATACGCTGAAGGACGTGGCGGCGAAGATCAAATGTAAAATGCTGGTGGTCGATTCTGCGGAGGACAAGGACATGCCGGGGCAGGCGATCAAGCTGTACAATGCCCTGAAATGCCCCAAGACATATCTTTTGTTCACGGCTGAAGAGGGGGCGGAGGAGCATTGTCAGATGGGCGCGCTGCTGATCTCTTCGGAAAAGATATATAACTGGCTGGATAAGAATATTTGAGCTGCGCGGGAGGGTTAAATCCGCAATCTTGTATCTGAGATACGGACAATGTGTCACTTCGTGGCATAATAAGCTGTAAGATATTCGGGGCTAACTGCAATTTTTCTGCTTTTTTATCGATATATATCTGATGAGAACTTCAGCACCAATGAGAGTGCCGTGCCAACCGCCGCCGCTGCCTGCGCAACGGTCTGTCCGCCCGGCCTGGCGTCCGCTCATTTCCGGCCTCAGGGTCCACATTTCGTCACTGCGCAATGAAGCTGAGCTGCTGGATCGTTTGCGCCAGGGCTGCAGGGTTGTGCTATACTCAGGATTTAGCCCCAACCATTTGCCCCAGCCGGGGCAGGAATATGCCAGGCCTTACGCTGCGACCGCTGAGCAGCAAGCTCCTATGTTCAAATACTTACCGATGGAAGAGCAGCTTGAGAAATACCGGCAGAAGAACTGCCCTGATTCGCCGTCCCGCTTGACCTCTGTTTATACCACGACCTCGCCTGAGGACGCGGCCAGGTTCGGCGAGGTCTTTGAGCTCGAGGTAGCGCTGCGGCCGCAGGCGTTGAGCTCAGGCCGCTTGCCGGTCCGCTGGCTGGACCGCAATACTTTTGACTATCTTATTGAGAACCAGAGGTGGCTGCTGCGTGCTGGCCGAGGCCAGTTTCAGAAGATGCTGGACGACTACTGGACAGGATCCGGCAGTCACCGGGGGATATCCGACATCCTGCTCGATCCTCTGCAGGTCGAGATCCGCGTGATGGGTTTTGTCAGGCACGCGGCGAGAGGTTGATCTGACCAGGGAAGCAGCTGTTGCTGAGCGCAGGATCAGGCCGCAGATTTTACCCCAGACCGTCATTGGAACACCCCCACATTTTGCCCGGCCGATCGCTTCTTAACTGTTGCGCGCTCAAGCCGGCGATCTCGGTTTGTGGCAGGGGGTCAGCCGGTAGGCCTTTTGAACACCGAGTAAGCCAGGACGACGATCACCGCCATCATGGCCATGCTGACCACGCCGCCGGCGCCCACGATCAACTGGTCCTGGCCCGGGTAGGCGATGGCTGAAGTGAAGAAATCACCCCAGACGTCGAAGGCGCTGTGGAAGAGCGAGACGACCAGCACGCTGGCCCCGGCCGCGCGGAACAGCCAGGTAAAGGGAAAAGCCAATAAGATCACGGCCGCGGTAAAGAGCGGGATGCTGAGCCAGAGGGCTCCGGGCCTAAGGGTCAGGACCGGCAGATGCCAGAGCGCCCAAATTATTCCCAGCAGGATAGTTCCTTTAACTTCTCCCAGCGGCAGGACTCTGGGCAAAAGGTAGCCTCTCCAGCCGTATTCTTCGCCCAGGCCCAGGGGGATGAACAGGAAGATCAGGCCGATGGCAATGGGGATCATTCTGGCCAGGGGCACGTTAAAGACCCAGTCAAAGCGGCCCAGGCCGGTTATTTGGTTAAAGATGATCAGGAAGAGGACGAAGAGCAGTGGGGCGAAGAAGGCGATCAGATAGAACTTGATCGGGCGTGTTAGACCGAGCGAGCCCTTAAAGCCTTCTTTACTGACCCAGGCGCGCATGGCCATGGCAG
Source organism: Candidatus Saganbacteria bacterium (assembly GCA_016932255.1). Classification (GTDB taxonomy): domain Bacteria; phylum Margulisbacteria; class WOR-1; order O2-12-FULL-45-9; family O2-12-FULL-45-9; genus JAFGDE01. Next base: position 59,863 of record JAFGDE010000019.1, on the reverse strand, counting down.
CCAACATGGGGCCAAACATGCCCAGGCCTTCGCCGATGAACGGCACGGAGTAAAAGGGGTGGTTGGGGCTTTTGGTCCAGAGCGCGCTGAGCCAGTAGATCCAGGTGAACAGGTAAGCCAGGAAGCTGAACCAGAAGATCTCTTTCCATTTTATTTGCATGATGATCGCCTCCTGGGCGTATTGTACACTTTTATAAAGCCGCTTCAAGGCTTTTCAGCCTAAACAGCTTGTTTTCCAGCGCGGATATTATTATGATTGATGCACTATGAAGAACATGCTGTTCATTTTAATGTTCGCTCTGCTGATCGCCCTTAATGTTTCTTGCGCTGAAAATAATCTCAATGATATCACTGGTTCACAGCGGGCCCTGATCAATGACGCGGTCAGCGGCTTCATGCTCACTTATAATGTCCCAGCGGTGATCCTGGGGGTCTGGGAAGAGGGCAAGGAGCCATTTATCCTGGTGCGGGGCAAGGCTGATCTGGAGACCGGCCGCGCGGTGGAGGCAGGCGACCATTTCCGCATTGCCAGCATTACCAAGACCTTTACCGCTACGGTGATGCTGCAGCTGATCGAAGAGGGCAGGATAAGTTTTGAGGCGACCATTGACGCTTATTTCCCTGAGATCACCAATGCTGACCGTATCACGGTCCGCCAGGTCCTGGCCATGACCGCGGGTATTTATGATCTGGTCAATTCCGCTGAATTTAACCGGCTTTATTACGCTGATATCACCCGGGTCTGGACGCACGATGAGATCATGGCCCTGATCAACGACCAGCCGGCAGATTTTGAGCCTGGGACAGCCTGTAAATATTCCAATAGCAACTATTATCTGCTGGGCCTGATGATCGAGCGGTTGACCGGCAATAAGGCCGAGGACGAGATCAAGACCAGGATCATTGACCGCCTGGGCCTGGCCGGCACTTCTTTTCCCGCAGGTACGGGCATGCCTGACCCGTACTGTCACGGCTACAATAATATGGCAACGCTGGGTGTTGGCGAGCTGACCGATGTTTCGATCCAGAGCCCGTCCGGCCCGTGGACCAGCGGCGGCATGATCTCGACCATCTCTGATCTGAGGACCTGGGTGGAGGCGCTTTATTTTGGGACTTTATTGAGCGCGGAGACGCAGGCGGCGCGACTGACCTGGAATGTTTTGCAAGGCTCAGGCGGCAAGTTCGAGTACGGCCTGGGCATAGCTAATTTACTGGGCTTGATCGGGCATAACGGCGAGATCGAAGGTTATAACACGGACATGTATTATTTGCCCGCCCAAAAAGCAACGATCGTCTGTCTGAGCAACAATGCCAGCAACCAGTACGGCCACACGATCCATTTGACCAAGCAGGTGATCGATATCCTGTATCCCGGCGCGGTCAACTGGTAGGGGGAATTATTGCCATGTTTATTTATTTGGTGCGCCACGGTGAGGCTGTTCCTGAAAAAGACGACCCGGCCCGGCCGTTGAGCGAAGAGGGGCGGGCTGAGGTGGAGGCGACTGCCGGGCAGCTCCTGGCTGAAGGGGCTAAGGTCGCTGAGATCTGGCACAGCGGCAAATTGCGGGCAAAGCAGACGGCTGAGATCATTGCCAATGTCCTTAAGGTTGCCAGGGTCATTGAAAAGAAGGGCCTCAAGCCCAACGATGATCCCCGGCCGATCGCTGACCTGTTGCGCGAGGCTGACCAGCCCATCCTGATCGCTGGCCATCTGCCATTTATTCCCAATTTAGCCGGTCTGCTCCAGCCGGAGTTGAGGGTTAAGGAATTGCGGTCAGGCGGCCTGGTAAAACTATCCCTTCGCAAGGTATCATAATTATCTTTCTTTATTCGGACCTCGTCATTCGCCTGTCTGCCGGCCAGCTTCGAATTTCGGATTTTATGGTCCCTTTGAAATTATCCCCCTTATTTCCGGATAATATATAGGGAAATGTATTCTCCAAGGAGCATGACCAATGAAAATCTTGAATATTAGCGTGATCGGCCTGGCCAATGCCAGGGTGGTCCAGATCAGGACCGTTCCGGCCCGCCCGACCGACCGGCGTTATCTGGCCGCTGCCGGCCACCAGACGGTCCGGGCTACTGCCCGCATCCAAAACGGTTCGATTGTGGTTGAGGAGCCTGGTGAGCTGATCGAAGGGAAAGAACCGATCTTTATTCCCGACAGTTTTGCCATGTCGGTCGAACGCGGCTTTGCCTCGATCGAGGAGAACGGCGAGCTTAACGAATCGGCCAGGCGGTCGGTCAAGCACGAACTGAACGAGATGGTCGATAACGTCTACAGCGAGCAGTTTGCCAGAAGCCTGGACGAAGAATAGATCCTAGATCAGAAATCCGAACAATGTCACATTATTATAATGTCGCGCAGCGACCCCTCAATTCTGCATTCTTCATTCTGAATTCTGCATTATTTTCCCGCGCTCGCGAATCGCGCAATGGCTGTGAGATCTTTGAGTTTAGCCCGCAGGTGTTGGATCAGATATATTTATTTTAATTCCTTGTTCGGACCTGCCTGCCGTTAGGCAGATTTCGTCATTCGCCTGCCTGCCGGCAGGCAGAGATTTCGGATTTTCCCCATATTTTTCTCGTTTTTGCTTGATTTATTATATTAAGGGTGTAGGATTTTAGTCGATAGTTGCACATTTAATTAAGATATGTGAATGTGCGAAAAGGAGAGAGTCTTATGGCAAAAAATGTATTTATATTGGGAGCTGGCACATCTGTCGTTGCTGGAGCTCCTTTAATGTCAAATTTTTTAGACAAAGCAAGGTTGCTTGGATTAGTGAATAGAAGTGAAGATAATATTGATATGGTTTTTAGGGCAATTGAAGAGTTAAGAGTAGCACATTTCAAATCATACATAGATTTGGATAATATTGAATCTGTTTTTGGTGCAATAGAAATGTCTAGAATATTAAAACGCTTTGGTGTGTATTCCAAAGAAGATATTGAGAAATTAAGCAACGCAACTAAAAGATTAATTGTTCTGACACTGGAAAATTCAATTAAGTTTGAGGTTAGTGGGAGCGGGGCTAAACCTTTTGTTCCTCACGCAGATTTTGTCAAAATGATTGTGGAATTAGGTGGGAGGGGGAGGATGAATGAAGTCGCTGTTATCACTTTTAATTACGATATTCTTATTGATTATGCATGTTATTATCAAAGAGTCCCTATTGAATATTGTTTAGCTGAGGCTCAATATGTTAATTCTCTAAAATACCTGAAGTTGCACGGGTCTTTAAACTGGGCAACATGCAAAAAATGCGGTTCAATTGTGCCTTGGCATTTTTCAGATTTTTTCAGCAAATATCATTTTAGTATATGGCCAGGAGAAACAAAATCTGTCCATATTGATATTGGTTCTAAAATTGGAAATATGGAGCATTGTGCCCAAAAAGTTAGCGGTGAGCCGTTTATTGTGCCTCCGACATGGAATAAATCTGAATATCATAAGTTTTTATCAAATGTTTGGAGTCAAGCGGCTAAAGAGCTTTCTGATGCTGAAAATATATTTATTATTGGCTTTTCTCTCCCAGAGACAGACATGTTTTTTAAATATTTATTTGCGCTTGGTTCAATTGGATCTGGCCATATTGAGCGGTTTTGGGTGTTTAATCCTGATAATTCAGGAGGGGTTGAAAATAGATATCGAGAACTAATTGGTACTGGAATTCAAAGACGTTTTAAATATTTAACTCTTCCATTTAGAGAAGCGCTTCCAAAAATAAAATCAGAGCTTAGATTGAAATAGTGTATTGATTTATCCCCCCGCCCACTTCCTTGTGTCAATGGAGTGGGGGAATATCTTGCTTTATTCTGTAAAGGGCGTAAAATTTTGCATATTGTTTAGTGGAGGAGAAAAATGAAAGAAAAAGAAGTGGAAATTGTAAATATTAAGGATGAGCGGGAAGAAGAGTTATCAACGGAGCTTTATGATATTCGATCATGGGGGGCAGATTTGTCTTTCAGAGAATTAATTTCGCGATATGAAGGAGATGAGCTGGTTAAACCAGAAATGCAGAGACACTATGTATGGGACAAAACAGAGGCATCTAGGTTTATTGATTCACTATTACTAGGATTGCCAGTCCCAAGTATATTTTTATCGAGAACTGACGAAGAGAAACTCTTAATAATTGATGGATATCAAAGAATTATGACTGTATATGATTATTTTAAAGGCATATGGAGAGAAGATGGGAAGGTATTCAAACTTAGTAATTCTAAAAAGATAAATAGCAAATGGCGCGGAAAAGCTTTTTCTGAACTCGAAGAATCTTTGCAACGAAAAATAACCAACACAACCATTCACGCAATACTCTTTGAACAGAATAAACCAACAAATAACTCGAACAGTATGTTTCTTATTTTTGAAAGAATTAATACTTCTGGTCGCACCTTGAATGCGCAAGAAATCAGGAACTGTATATATCAAGGGAAATTAAACAGGTCGATAATTGAATTTAACGGTGAAACAAATTGGAGAAAATTATTTGGAACCGAAGCTGCTGATTCTCGGATGCAAGATGTAGAACAATTAACTAGAATTATATCATTCGTTGTGAATAATATTGAGTCCGAGGACAAGGAATCTATTCAATTAAAAAAATACCTCAATGAGTTTATGGAACGCGATCTGCACAAAGTAATACCAGAAGATGTTGTGGAAAAACTAACAAAAGTATTTAAATGGATAAATACAAGTCTTACACAGAATGCTTTTCGAACATATAATTTAAAAAAAGGTAAATATAATAACAAGTTTCACCCGCCTCTTTTTGATGCAATTGTTTTAGCTTGTATAAAAGAGATTGACCAAAAAGGGTCATTGGGGAATAGAGCCAATGCCGAAAAGAATAAATTGGAATTATTGCAAAATAGTGAATTTACTGATGCAATTACTGTGCGGACCACGCGTATAGAAAATATAAAAAAAAGGATTAGGATGGCTCGGGAAGCTTTATTTAAATGATAATAAATAGTATCGTCGAGCGAGAAATATCCTCGTGTCAGAGCGAATTGGATTCAATTCTGGCTTCACTTCCTCTGTTTGGAATCGGAGGGAGTATTGTTCCATTCCTATCAAAGTATGCAATAATAAGGGCCTGCGGGTCTGTTGAGCGCTCTATAAAAAAAATAATATATGACAAAGCGGCAGCTTCGACAACAATAGAAACAAAAAAATACTTGGAGAATACTATTATAGAGAGTAGCATGAACCCGTCTTTGTATAACATTAGAAAATTATTAAATAAATTTGGCGATGAATGGAGCAGCGAATTTAATAGCCGCATGAGCAGTATAACAAAGAAGGAACAGGATTCTTTGCAATCACTTGTTGATTTAAGAAATGAATTTGCTCACGGCGGGAACCCTACTGCAACGGCATCAAATATTAGAGAATATTTTGAAGATTCGATAAAGATAGTTGAGCTATTAGATAATATAATATCCGCACAATAATTATGATGTGTTGTAATATTTATAAAAGCTGGGATTTAACGCGTAACGCAAATCGCGCTACGAAACGTATTTCGCAACCGGTTGCCGCATTATGCAAAAAACCCCCCCCCCGCTCCCTGCATCAACAGGTGAAGGCCAATTTATCAATTAACTTGATAGACCAGCCAGACCAGGCCTTTGCCGAGCTTTTTTTGGGTCTTAAGCTTTAACTTGAGCCCGCTCTTTAGGTGGCCGAAAAAATTCTTCCCTTTTTGGCCGAGAACAACAGGGTGGACCAGCAAGCTGACCTCATCGACCAGCCCCTGATCGAGCAAAAGATCGGCCAGGATACTGCCGGTATCGGTCATCACTCTCTTCGCCCCATACCTCTTGGCCAGGAAAGCCAGCGCCTGCTTCAGGTTGACCCTGTCTTGACCAAGAACATGATGGTTGTAATCCCGTTCTTCCAGATACTTAAGATAGCTTTTCGGGGTCTTCCTGGAAACGAGCACAATAACGTCCCGGCAGAGCTCGAACTGTCGGCAGGTGTGGAGCAGGCCCTTTAAACTGCCCCGCGTATCAATGACCACCCAATAGGGGAGCGCCTTGCTCCGCTTGGGCTGGTGAAAGTCGGCTGCGGTCTCAACCGGCACCTTGCCGCCATATAATTTGATCCCTTCCTTGATCGTGTTGGAGCCGATCAGATGCGCCTGCGGCTTAAAACCCGCGGCTATTTTATAATGCGCCGCCATATCGGGTTGGAAATTGATAAAGGAGCCGTCCAGAGTGATGGAATTGTGGATGATCAGCTTGGGCATGCCAATATCTTCCCACCACTCACTTCCTGCGTCAAGGGAAGGGATAATGCGGAATGAAGAATGCAGAATGAAGAATGAAGGTGTGCTTCGACTCGCTGCGCTCGCTCAGCACTTCATTATAATAATGTGCCGAAGGCACACGACAGTTCGTCATTCTGCATTCGTAATTCGTAATTTTTCCCGCTGTCAATCTGCAGAAGGGCTAAAAAGGCCCATAAAGGCCGTGAAGTGAGAGATGGCTTAGGGCTGGGAGGGTTGGGAACGGCCGATAATAAAGCCCACACCGCTCCCCAGGATCAGGGTCATTACCCCGATCGGGAACAGACTAGCCGGCTCTTGCGCGCCAATTATAATGGCGCAGGGCAAGAGAACTAAAAAGGCGACCAGGATACCCTTTAAAATGGCGTTCAGTTTAATCTTAATGGTCGAGACCAGAAAACCGACCACGACCCACATTGAAAAAGCCGATAAGTTCGCGTCCCAGGAAAGTTTCTGCAGCAGCATCGGAATAACATCAATAATGCCGGCCAGCGCGCCGATAAGAAGACCAAAATAAATTCTTTTCATGCGAATATTTTCCCACCAGCCGCTGACTGCGTCAAGGGGAGGGATAATGCGGAATAAAGAATGCAGAATGAAGAATGAAGGTGTGCTTTGACTCGCTGCGCTCGCTCAGCACGTCATTATAATGATATGACATTAATTCGGCATTCCGCATTCGGCATTCTGAATTTTCTTCTGCCTCCCCAATTTGATATCGCAAATTGCGATTTCAAGTGAGGAGAACAGCAATGTTATTACCAGGCTACAGCCTACAGGCTACAAGAGAAAAAACGTCGAGATTACGACAAATTGGTTAGGTATTACCCCCAGCGTCAAGACCTGAAATCCCCGCTGTTTTTTGCCGATATATATTTGATGAGAACTTCAGCACCAATAAGAGTGCCTGCTTCACGCATAGCTCAGCCAGCCCGACAGCTGCGGCCAACCCTGTCACCCAACCGCCAATTAGCCCGATTATTGCCGACTTTAAGCCTCCTGCTGGCCGCTTGTGAGAATAACCCGACCAATGTTCTCAGCGCGGCAGGCGTAATTATCCTGGTCGTCCTAGGCTATAACCTTTACGCAACGATAAAAGAGGACGCGGCCAAGCAAAAAGCCGCTGATGCAGAAGCAGGGAGACAAGCGGCATGGATGAATGAACATGCTTTCAGCAACAGGGCCGCGCTCGAGGAGCTGGAAGGCTTGGGCACGGCCAAGATAAATTCCAGCGTTAATATACAACAGTTCTGGAACGAAGACATCATGACGCATATGCTGCAACAGGGTAAAACCATCACTGTCTATCGGGGTTTTAAACCGGAACATCCCCCGGAGATCGGCCAGGTCTATTCGCGGACCTTCAGCGGAACTGTAGAACGCAGAGCAGCAGTGCTGGAGAAATTGCCGATAGAAAGATTGATCGAAGAGGTCAGGCAGGAGCGTTTCCCTGACTCGCCCTCCCGCCTGGATTCGGTCTTTGTCACGACCTCTGCCAGTGACGCCCGGGAATTCGGCGATGTTTATGAGCTGGAGATATCGTTGAAGCCCGGGGCAACTGAGTCGGGCTCTATGCCTGTGCGCTGGCTGGACCGCAACACGATCGATCATATGCATAGTTATAATATCGAGCAGGCCAGGGACAGTTTAAGAGAGATCGCTGAGGATTATTGGACCGAAACCGGCAGCCCTCAGGGGATTTCCGATATCCTGCTTGACCCCAACCTCGTTCTGATCCGCGTGGTTAGACGCGTATAGTTTTTTATCACCCGCTGGCTGCGCCAGTAGGGGAAAGACCTAGCCCAACGTCTCCCTCTTTGTACTACACAAATACTTTACGCAGGACTTGAGAGCTCCCCAATCGAGGAACATGTGCACCACAGTGAGAAGAGTGGCAATGATGCTGACCCAGAAGTGGATAGAGATCCACTCTTTCTTCATCAGGCTAAAAGCCAGGATGTTCCAGCCTGAGCGCGGGCCGGAAGGGGCGAGCCAGACCAGATAGCCGGTCAAAAAGGCCGCCAGCCAGAAACCGATCAGCAATATCGCGACAACGGCACGTAACTTTATCTTCATTTCACAAACTCCCCTGTTATTAACGGCGCCAATAAGGTCACCAGCAGAACAATTCCCCACACACGGCCTTTGAGAATATTATAATCAGCCAATAAGTGCTCCCATGAATGGCCGACCACATAGTGGCCGAACAGGAATTCAAAAGCGATCGTGGCCACGAGCCAGAAGATCCCGATCCAGATAAGTTCAGCCCGCGCCGGCCTGGCCAACTTGACCATTACGTATGTCGCCAGCAGGATCAGGATGCAGAATATTACAGTGCTTAACTGATGCGCGGCCTGCTCGCCCACATACGGGCCGTAACCAAAGTTGCGGACCAGGCCGTTAATATTGGCCAGCACAGCCAGGATGAACCAGAAGAGCAGGGCGGTTAAGAAAGTTTTGCGGGTCAAGTCCCCTTTGCCTCCTTGCCAAATAAGAACACAAAACCTCCAGCTAATACCGCGCCGGTCACGATCAATAGCATCATCGCTGTGGGCCAGGGCATCATTACCAGGCCGGGAGTGCCGTCGGTAAACCCGGGAATAGCCGGCGTGCCGAAGAATATGTGCCCGGAGGCGAGGTCGTAGGCCGCGTGCAGCAGGACGCAGGGAATGATATTGCGGGTCCGGTAGAATAGATACGTGTAAGGGAACGCGCCGACCGCGACCGTCAGGATCCCCGTTATAGTTAATAATACCGGCTGGCCCAGCCCCGCCTGGCTGTAAAGGATATAATAGGACGGGATGTGCCAGCAGCCCCAGACCAGACCTAATATAAGCGTGGCGTTAAGTTTGCCGTAGCGCTCCACCAGCCCGGGCAGTAAATACCCGCGCCAGCCGTATTCCTCCCCCCACATCGTGGGGAAAGCAAAGACAACCAGCATCAGGAATGACGAGATGAATGGCCAGGCCAGGGCTTTTGAGAGAAAAGAGGCGTTGAACTGGCCCAGACCGGTCAAGACCGCGACCAGCAGCACAAGGCTCAGCCAGAAGAACGGGTAGAAAAAGGCAAAAACGATCGACCAGAGATCGATCCGCCTGATGAATAGGTCCAATTGCTCGCGCCAGGGAGTCTTGAACAGGACAAAGAAAATAAAAGCGGTCAGCGCCGGAGCGAACATGTAGAGAATAAGCAGGTTGGCCGGCAGCATTCCAGTGAATAATACGATCTGGACCAGCCAGCTGAACAGGAGAACCGCGACTATAAAAACCCAAGGTCTGTATTTCATGGCAGGTATTGTGGCACTGGCGGGTTTTAATGTCAACTGTCGTGATCCTGTCGATTTAGCCTCTTCTTTGAGGAGATTTGCTGGCAATAAGATTGCTGCTTATTATAATGCAGAATGAAGAATGACGAATTAATGCCATATTATTTGAAAATGGGAATTATTTATGAAAAGTATTGATATTCATGATCGCTTATTGGTTTTAAGTATTAGAATAGTGAAGCTGTGCAGATTGTTGAGCAAGAGCACTAAAGACCGCGTGATCGCAGTGCAATAGTTAAGGTCAGCGTCTTCAGTTGGCGCGAACATGAGTGAGGCTGACGCAGCTTCGTCAAAAAAGGATTTTATTAACAAGGTAAATATAGCTAAAAAAGAGATTATGGAAACGAACTATTGGCTAAAGGTCATTCGTGGTGCTGGCATGATAGGCGATAATGTGAAAGGATTTGCCCAAATACTAGCTGAAAGTGAAGAACTTATCAGAATAATAGGCAGCATCCTCTTCAAAGCAAAGAATATCCATTAAATAATGTGCCGTAGGCACCCCACAGTTCTGCATTCTTCATTAGGCATTCTGCATTTTTCCCCATGGTCGGGGTCTCGGAGTTTCTTTTTTGGGGGCTTGACTAGGCTCAGGGTGCCTGTGTTAGACTTAAAGCGGCAATTGAGAATAAATACAAAAACCCAGGAGGTGAACTGAATGGCGATCACAAAAGTGACTATCGATGATAACTGCACGGTCTGCGGCCTGTGCGAGACCACTGCCCCGGACGTCTTTGAGATGGGGGACAGCAAGGCCCAGGTCAAGGCCGGCGCTGACTTGAACGCGAACGAGGATGCGGTCCGGGAAGCGGCCGACAGCTGCCCGACCTCATCCATCAAGGTTTCTTAAACATTAGCTAAAGGGCCTGGGCCAAGTCCGGGCCCTTTATTTTAAGCTAATACTTGACTAACTCAATCAAGATAGTGTATAATAAGCTGGACATTTGGACAGGAAATAACGATAATAGGTTACCAGGAAACCTGCGAGTGAACCCTGCCTGCCGGCAGGCAGGCCGCAGGTTCCGAGCAAAGATGTACAATGAACTTTTCAATTAAAGTACAATACGGTCTCCAGGCAATGATCGAACTCGCGAGGTTGTACAACAGCGGGCCGGTGCAGATCAGGGATATTGCCAAAGCGCAGAAAGTGCCGGTGCGATATCTCGAACAATTGCTGCTGCTGCTAAAGCGGCGGCACCTTTTGACCAGCTGGCGCGGCAAAGAAGGCGGCTACAGTTTGGCCAAGCACCCGTCGGATGTCTCAGTGCTGGAAGTGATCGAGGTCCTGGACGGTCAGATCGACCTGGCCGGCAAAAAAATGCAGAAAGTGCCGGTATTGTTCGATCTTTTTACCGGCCTCCAGGAGTCGCTCAGGCAGAGATTGAAGCAGACGACCATGGAAGACCTGCTGTTCAAGAGCACCCAGAAGACGTTCACGTATAATATATGAGGTGAGGCAAATGACAGGCATAGCCAAAGATATCACTCAACTGGTCGGCAAGACGCCCTTGGTCAGGCTGAGTAAGGTGACCGACGGCGCCGGCGCTTTGGTCATTGCCAAGCTGGAGTCGTTCAATCCCTGCGGCAGTGTCAAAGACCGGATCGGCCTGGCCATGATCGACGCGGCTGAGGCTGAGGGCAGGATCTGTGAAGGCGCGACTATAATCGAACCGACCTCGGGCAATACCGGCATCGGGCTGGCCTTTGTCTGTGCGGCGCGCGGCTATAAATTAATTCTGACAATGCCCGAGACCATGAGCCTTGAGCGGCGCAACCTGTTAAAAGCTTTTGGCGCTGAGATCGTGCTGACCGAAGGCGCTAAAGGCATGCAGGGCGCCATCGATAAGGCGGAAGAACTGCTCAAAACGACCAGAAATTCTTTCATGCCCCAGCAGTTCAAGAACCCGGCCAATCCTGAAGCCCATCGCCAGACCACGGCTGAAGAGATCTGGCAGGATACGGAAGGTAAAGTCGATATCTTCGTGGCCGGGGTCGGCACCGGTGGCACGCTTACCGGTGTTGGCGAAGCCCTGAAGAAGAAAAAGAAAAGCATCAAGATCGTGGCAGTCGAGCCGTCAGCTTCCGCGGTGCTCTCGGGAGATCCGGCCGGGCCGCACCTGATCCAGGGCATTGGCGCTGGCTTTGTGCCGGACGTTTTGAACCGCAAGATCATTGACGAGATCGTCCAGGTCAGTGATGAGGACGCTTTTGTCTTGGCCAGGAGACTGGCCAGGGACGAGGGTATCCTCGCGGGCATCTCCTCGGGCGCGGCAGTGGCCGCGGCAGTTAAGCTGGCCGCTCAGAACAAGAGCAAAGGCAAGATGATCGTGGTGCTTTTGCCTGACACAGGCGAGCGCTATCTCAGCACAGCTTTATTTAAGGAATAATGGAGGACAACAAAATGGCAAAGACGATACAAGAGATAAACGAAAAGATCAAAAAAGGCAAGGCGGTCGTAGTGACCGCGGAAGAGATCATCGGGATCGTTGAACAGAAAGGCGCGGCCCAGGCGGCTAAAGAGGTCGACGTCGTGACCACCGGCACTTTCGGGCCGATGTGCTCCTCCGGCGCTTATCTTAATTTCGGCCATACCAGGCCCAAGCTCAAGGCCGGCGGTGGCACCGCGACGCTCAATAACGTGCCGGCTTATACCGGCTGGGCAGCGGTCGATCTTTACCTGGGTGCTACGGCCATGCCTGATGACGACCCGCGCAATAAGATCCATCCGGGCGAGTTCGCCTATGGCGGCGGCCACGTGATCAATGATCTGGTCGCGGGCAAGGATGTTAGATTGCAGGTCGAGGCCTACGGCACCGACTGCTATCCGCGCAAGCACCTGGACACCTGGATCAACATCAAGGACTTGAACGAAGCCGTGCTGTTCAACTCGCGCAACGCTTACCAGAACTATAATGTGGCGGTCAACCTGTCGGATAAGACGATCTACACTTATCTGGGCACGCTCAAGCCCAAGCTGGGCAATGCCAATTACTGCTCTGCCGGCCAATTGTCGCCGCTGCTCAATGACCCGTATTATAAGACCCTGGGCATTGGCACGCGCATCTGGCTGGGCGGCGGCATCGGCTATATCGTCTGGCAGGGCACCCAGCATAACCCGCACGCGCCGCGCGGCAAGAGCGGCGTGCCCAAGAGGGGCGCGGGCACGCTGGCCCTGATCGGCGACCTGAAGCAGATGGGCCCGGATTGGCTTAAAGGCGTCAGCCTGATCGGCTACGGCCCGTCAATGGCTGTCGGCATTGGCATCCCGATCCCGATCCTTAACGAAGAGATCGTCAAGTACACCGCGGTCAAGGACGAGGATATCGTTGCCGCTGTCGTCGATTACAGCGACGCTTATCCCAATGCCAAAGCTGACGTGCTGGCTGAGGTCAACTATGCCCAGCTCAAGTCCGGCAGTATCGAATTAAAGGGCAAACAGGTGCCGACCTCAGGCCTGTCCAGCTATAAGAAAGCGCTGCAAATTGCCGAGGACCTTAAAACACAGATCAAGCAGGGCGAGTTCCTGCTGACCGAAAAGGTCGCCGACCTGCCGGCCGGGGAGAGCGCGCCCAGGTTCAAGCCGCTCAAGGAAAGACCTGTGAAGGAGGGCAAATAATATTTATGGGAAACCTGCGAATGAACTTCGCGGTTTCCCAAAAAAGGAGCCGCGGCGTTCAGCCTGCCTGCCGGCAGGCAGGCCGCAGGCTACTAAATAAAAGGAGGGCAAATAACATGTCAGCCAAAAAGATCGTCCTGACCTTTCCTAAAGATAAGATAGATAAACCGATCGTGTACAAGCTGATCAAGGAGTTCGATCTGAGCTTTAATATCCTCAAGGCCAGCATCACGCCTGACCAGGAAGGCCATATGGTGCTGGAACTGGACGGCGACAAGGCCGAGATCGACAAGGCGATCAAGCATTTAAAGGACGAAGGCGTTAATGTCGAGTTCCTGAGCAAGGAGATCAAGGTCAACTGGGATAAATGCACCCAGTGCGGCGCCTGTGTTTCGATCTGTCCGACCGAAGCGCTCTATATCAAGGACAGGCAGACTATGGAAGTGGCCTTTGACCCGGAGAAGTGCATTGCCTGCGAGCTCTGCATCAGGCCGTGCCCGCCGCGTGCAATCGAGGTCCATTTCTGATATAATTTGTTTGAGGTGAGCTTAATGCCGCAAGTAGTAGTAAAAGCCCTGAAGAAAGAATATGTTGTCAATAAGACGGTGGCCGGGGTTATCGGCGTGGTCAGTTTTATCGCTTTGACCGTGGCCGGCGCCTATATCCGCGTCCCCCTGCCTTTTACGCCCGTGCCTTTGACCCTGCAGACCTTTTTTGTCCTGCTGGCCGGCGCTTTACTGGGCAGAAGGCTGGGCCTGCTGTCACAGTCGGGTTATCTGCTGGTCGGTATATTTGGCCTGCCGGTCTTTACTGGTGGACTGTACGGTTTTGCCAGGCTGATGGGGCCCACCGGCGGCTATCTCATCGGCTTTATGCTGGCTGCTTTTCTGATCGGCTGGCTGCTGGGCAATGACAGCGAAGCGCCTTATATCAAGATCGTTGGCGCCATGTTCATCGGCGGCGCGGCTCTGCTGGCTTGCGGCGCTGTTCACCTGGCTTTGATCTCCGGCATGTCGCTTAAGAGCGCTTTCCTGCTCGGCGTGCTGCCGTTCATCCCGGGAGATATCATCAAACTACTGGCCGCGGCGGCTGTTTACCAGGCCGTACAAAAACCAGCCAGACAGGTCTTCCCGAATATTTAACGCGAGGGAACCTGCGGCCTGCCTGCCGGCAGGCAGGCTGAACGCCGCGGTTCCATTTTTTATCCTAGAACCCAGAACCTAGAACCCGAACCCATGCAACTTTTTCCTTTCCCAATACGATAAATATAGTAGAGGGGATCGCCTATGCGCGGCAGACTCTATTATAAACTTAAATTCTGCATATTTTGGAGTAAACTGGCTGAAAAACTGCCTTTCTGGGCTAGGACTTTCTGCCTGGGCTTGCTCTTGATCGGCCTGGTGGTTATTCCGTCCTCAGCCAGACAGCTGCTTATTGCCGGCCATTACCGTATTGCTTATTCTGATGTTTCCACTGCCACGGCTTATAACTCTATGGTTGGCCAGTGCGACTCAACCCCCTGGATCACGGCTTCCGGAACCCGCTGCCGGCCTGGCGTGGTCGCGGCCAACCATCTGCCCATCGGCACTAAGATCGTCATTGAAGGCTTTGGCGACCAGGTCTTCACGGTCGAGGACCGGATGAACCGGCGCTATACCGACCGCATCGATATCTGGATGCTTAGATACAGCGACGCGCTTGATTTCGGCCGCCGCCAGATCAAGTATCACGTGTTGGAATCAGTCTAAGCCGGGATTCGGAACCTGCGGCCTGCCTGCCGGCAGGCAGGCTGAACGCCGCGGTTCCTCTCGATCCATTCCTCAATCCCTCAATCTATTGCTACAACTTCACCCATTTAGTATCATTATCCTATGGCTGATAAACTGGACAAGTTGCGTCACAGACTGCGCGAGCTCGGTTCGGCCTTGATCGCCTTTTCCGGCGGCGTTGACAGCACCTTTTTGCTCAAGGTCGCTCATGAAGAATTGGGAGATAAGGCTGTTGCCGCGAACATTGAAGCTCCTTTTTTCGCGCAGAGCGAAGAACAGTTCACGATCGACTTCTGCGCTTCACAGGGGATCAGGCGTATCGCTGTCAACAGCCAGCTGATGTCCGATGCTGATTTTCTGGCTAATACGCCGGAGCGCTGCTACGTTTGCAAAAAAGCTAATTTCTCACAACTTAAGAAGATCGCGGCTCTCCATGGCTTTGCCCAGGTGCTTGACGGCTCCAACTTTGATGACCGCTCTGATTTCCGGCCGGGCAACCGGGCCAAGAACGAGCTCGGGATCATCAGCCCCCTGCAGGAACTGGCCTGGCGCAAGCCTGATATCAGGGACGCGTCAAAAGAACTCGGCCTGCCCACCTGGGACAAGCCCGCGGCAGCCTGTCTGGCCTCGCGCGTGCCTTACAGCACTCCCTTGACCAGAGAGGTGCTGAAGCTGGTCGGCGCGGGCGAAGATTTTCTGAAATCGCTGGGCTTTGGCCAGCTGCGCGTCAGGCATCACGGTGCCATTGCCAGGATCGAGGTCAATAAAGCGGCTGTGCCCCAGGTCATGGAGCGGATGGACGAGATAGCGGAAAAGTTCGAGCGCCTCGGCTATACTTATGTCACGCTCGATCTCAAAGGCTACCGCACAGGGAGCTTGAATGAAGTCCTTAGCTAAAGCGCTGCAGATCATCATGGCGATCTCCCTGATCTCAGCCGAGCTGGCTACCAACCTGGTGCTGTCCGGCAGTCCTGAGGCTGCGCGCTATATCTCGATCAGCCGCGATAATGTCACGGAGATCGAGCCGTACGCGGTCGATACTTCCAATATCATGTCCGCGCTCAAAGAGTACAAACGGCTGTATTGCTACGGCGCCTGGCTGCACGGCGCTTATCTGGGATTCAAATGAAGCAGATCACGGTCATCTTTGTCCTGCTGACGCTGCTGGTCAATACTTCCTGGGCCACGCTTGAGGCGGTCACGCTCAAGCTTGATCCCGGGGTCAAGACAGTTGTTGTGGTGCCCGCGGAATATGAATTTGAAGAGGAAAGGGCCGAGTTCACGGAGTTCAGGGCGCGCTACGCCACGTTCTGGATCTTCTTTTACTTGACGGCCTTTATCATGCCGTATGTTTGGTAAGAAGGTCCTGAGCCTGTGCCTGAGCCTGGTCCTGCTGCTCCAGATCTCGACCGTGGTCCTGACCGAAGAGGTTAGCGGCGAGGTCCTGACCATTAGAGCGAAACCGGTCTCGACCAAGGATTTTGCGCAGGAATGGAAGGATTACCGGCTGACCTATGCTATGCTTTACGCGCTGTCGTTCGCCGTGGTGCTATTGAAATGAAAAAGACCGTTGCCGCTATTTTAATATCATTGTTCCTCTGCCAGCAGCTGGTCCTGGCTCTCGCCATGACCGACCTGATCGATGAAAATACCGCGATCAAGGTCGGCGAGCTGACCGAGGACGAGGTTTGGCAGGGCCGGGTCTTTCTCATCGGCGACGTGACCGTGCCTCTGGGCAGAAAACTGATCATCGAGCCTGGCACTGAGCTGATCTTTGACGAGCGCGACCTGCTGGAAAGCGGCAAAAGAAAGGACCAGTGCGAGCTGATCGCCTTTGGCACGATCGAAACGCGAGCCAGTGCGGACAAGCCGATCAGGCTGGTCTCGGTCTCCGGGTTGAAAGCGAAAAAACTGGTCGAGCTGGGCGATGAGGTCAGGGTGATCCGCTTCTCGCCATATCAGATCGACACTGAGTCAATGAAACAGGAGTTCCGCAGCTTCAAATATAATTATTTCATTGTTTGGGCGGTCATTTACGGCATGTGGGTCTTTGCGAGGAATATCTGATGAGATTCGCGGCAAGTCTGATCGCTCTGCTTTTACTGGCCCAGCCGCTGCTGGCCGAGCAGTTGATCACGGACAAGCTGGAATTGTCCGGTTCAGTAGACCATCCGGCTGTGCTAACGCTTGATGAGGCGCCGGTCGACCTGACAAAGGTCGGGCTTAAGGTCATTGAGGTCACGCAGGAGACCGATGTCCTGCTGCCCGAAGGCGTTGAGGTTGTTGAGTATGAGCCGAGAACTTATATGGAAAAGGGTTTTGAGGATGAGATCAATGATTATATCTTTAAAGGAGCGTTCTTCTATCCCGCGCTGTTCGTGCTGGCCGGGATAGCCTACGCCTCAAGCAAATGAAAAAGTTAACATTAATTATCATGATGTTGCTGCTGCCGGCGCTGGCCCTGGCTGACCATGAGTTCGGCCTGCGGCTGAACCTGGGCACGGATTCGGTGGCCGATACCAGCAACACTGAGTTCGGCGCGAACATGGACTTCATTGTCTGGCAGGATGTCTTTATGCAGATGGGCGCGACCTTTCTCTTGAACGACAGCGGCAATGTTGACGTAGCGATCAACTACCTCGGTCTGGAATATAATTATCCTCTGGGCCGCGACTGCGCGATCGCCGGGCTGGGCTACAACCGTTCCTATATCAAGGGTACCAGCGGGGGCGGGGTCAAGGAGCTCAGTTATCATCTGGGCTATAAGATGTGCTGGCTTAACTGGGTCGACCTGATCATGCTGGCCGGGGTAATGCCTCAGAAATTATTGACCTCTGCACCGAACACGGTCTCAGGCGGCGGGGCGTTCTTCAGGACCGCGGTCGAACTGTATTACTGATCACCAGTAGGTCGCGCGGTTAAAGACCAGGTAGATCTGCAGGCCCATCAGCACCACCCAGACAAAAGCGTACTGTTTGCGGAAAGCTTCGAGCTCTGAGATAATCTCCTCTGTTTCAACGCTGTAAGGTTTGATCTCGATCTCTTTTAAACCCGTGTTGGTGGTAACGACGGTAGTGCCGTTCAGCGTGGTTATCCTGTCTTTGCTGACCGGGTTGCTGATCGAGATAACGACCGGGTCCTGTTCGCTGCCGACCGCGACCAGCTGGCCTTTGATGCTGAGTTTGCTGCCCGGCTCAAGCCTTAAGGTCGCTCCGGGCAGCAGATGTTTGAAGTCCGAGCTTTCGATGGTCAGGTCTTCCTTGACCACGCTGCCTTTATACCATTTATCCTCTGCCGCGGCCGGCCCCAGGCAGGTCACGGTCAGGAAACAGGTCATCAAGCTGTAGATCAGGGCTTTTCTCATTCAGTCTTTCCTCGATCTAATGGCATAGAACACGCCGCCGAACAGGGTCAGCCAGAGCGCCAGGTACTGGAGCCGGAACACCCCGAACTCGCTGCGGATCTTCTCTGTATCGACCTTCATGGGCGCGATAGTGATCTTTTCCACGCTGTCGGATACCGGCAGTCTGACAGTGTGCAGGCCGTAGGGCATGGTATCGATGACCACGGCCCGCTCAGGTTGTCCGCCGCATATCAAGTCGCCTTTGACAATGATGCGCCACTCTTTGGGCGAGATCTGGCTGTTGCTGTCGGAATAAACGCAGTTGATCTGTGTGCCCGGCTCAATGATCAGGATATGGCCATCAGGCACGATCACATCGTTGCTTAGCTCGACCCGGCCGGACCAGATGGTCACCAGGTCGTTAAGTATCCTGGCTTCAGGCGCGGCCGCAGCCGGGATCTCGATCAGCAGGGCGAATATCAGAGCTATGGCGATGTTCCTGATCATCTGGCCTCCAGCATGACAAAAGTGCTCGCGAATAACAGTGACCATAGTATAGCATACTGCACTTTGAAGACATTGAACTCCTCTTTGAGGATGTCCGTGTCCACGTCATAGGGCTTGAGCCTGACGACCTCAACGGTCGAAGTCTCTGTTTGCGGGAAGTATTTCAGGTCCACCGGCTGGGTTTCGTCCGCCTGAATGGCGACTTTGCCGTAAGCGATTATTTTATTACCGTTGGTCGTTATCTTTGTGCCTGGCGCGATGGTCAAGGTCACGTTCTCAGGCACGACCACTTCCTGGGTCAGATTGACCCGGCCAAACCAGAGCGTGTCGCGGGCCAGCTCGATAGCGCCGGCCTGCGAGCCAAGTATCATGATCAATAATAGCGCAATAATTCTTATCATCTGTGCCTCGTCAGCCAGTTGTAATACAGCGCCAGGGACAAATATGTGCCAAAGATCACGTAACGGTTGCGAAAGAGCCGGAACTCCTGGATCTCGTCCTTGATCTCCAGGTCCTGCGGCAGAACGACCAGTTTTTCTGTCCTGTCAGACAGGGTCAGCCTGGCAGGTGGGGAAAAGACCATCGGCGCGTCAGCGCTGCCCTGATATTCCGTGTTCCTGCTCCAGCTTTCCTGCGAGATCAGGGTCTCGGCTAGGGCCGGGAGCAGACCAAAGTTCAATATCAATAGTAAGGCGATAGTTCTTTTCATTTAAAAATACACGCTGGAAGCGATATACGGGCCGCGCATTGTGGCGTCATTGCTGAACCTGAGCTCGCGATAGCCCAGCCGGACATTAAAATCTCCCAAACGTTCATCAAAATAAGCCAGAGCGCCCAGTTCCCAGCTGACTGTTTGCGGCCCGGTCAGTTCAGCGTAAAAGCCCCAGATCGGCGCCATGATCCTGGCCCATTTCAGTTTGGCGTTGAGCTCCGCGTTCCTGAACTTGACGTCAGCGGCCTTGTCCAGGGTATTCTCGTAGTTAAAATAAGCCGGCCCCAGGCCCAAAAACGACTCAGGGCTCTTGTCGAACATGTAGAGCAGGAAAGTCTCGTTGTAGCTGATCATAGTGGTCGAGATCTCGCCAAAGCCGCCGCGAAAGCCGGCCTGAAAACCAGCCAGCTCGCCCGCGCAGGTAACGCCGCAGGTGACCAGGTCGGCTTTGGCTGTAGAGTTCGAGCTGGAAAAAGAGAAATATTCCGGGCCGTAGGCCACGTTGTAATCGAACGGCCGGGCCAGGGCAGGCACGGCCAGGCAGAGCAGGCAGAGCGTCAGGCAGAGCTTTTTCATTAGCTTGATTGTAAAGCCGGCCTCGGGCCTTGTCAATCAAGCCAGTCTGGAGTAGTTGACAAAATTAGTCAACTATTATATGATTGAGCTCTATGAAGCTTTCAACCAAAGGCAGGTACGCTGTTTCAGCCATGTTCCACCTGGCGGCCCATAGCCAGGGCCAGCCGGTGTCAGCGGCTGATATTGCCGCGGCCCAGCACATGCCCCTGGCTTATCTGGAGCAGCTGCTGGCCAAACTGAGGCGGGCAGGCCTGCTGAGAACGGTCAGAGGCCCGTCCGGCGGCTATGTGCTCAAGGATAAGCCGGAAAAGATCAGTATCGGGATGATCATCCGCGCGGCTGACGGTCCGGTGGCGCTGGCTGACTGCGTCTCAGCCGAGGGTAAATGCCAACGCAGCGGCTGCTGCTCGACCATGATGCTGTGGAAAAAGCTCAGCGCCAAGGTCAGCCGGGTCTTTGATTCAACGACCTTGAAAGACCTATGTCGGGAGGCGGGCAAATGAAGCGCATATATTTGGATAACGCGGCCACCACGCCGACCTTACCTTCCGTGCTCAAGGAGATGCTGCCTTATTTTTCCGAGAGGTACGGCAACCCATCGAGCCTGCATTCGTTCGGCCAGGAAGCAAGAGCTGCGGTCGAAGCGGCCAGGGCCAGGCTGGCCGGCCTGATCAATTGCCAGCCCGCAGAGATCATTTTCACTTCCGGCGGCACGGAATCCGATAATGCCGCTCTGTTCGGCGTGCTTTACGCCAATAAGAGCAAAGGCGATCATATCATCACGTCAAAGATCGAGCATCACGCGGTGCTGGAACCATGCCAGTGGCTGGAGAAACAGGGCTTTAAGGTCACTTATCTTGATGTGGACAAGTATGGCCTGGTCGATCCGGCCGCGGTCAAAGCCGCGATCACGGATAAGACCGTGCTGGTCTCGATCATGCACGCGAATAATGAGATCGGCACCATTCAGCCCATTGAGCAGATCTCAACCATCACCAAGGAGGCTGGCGTGCTGCTACATACTGACGCGGTGCAGACCGTTGGCCAGATCGAAGTTGACGTTGATAAACTGGGCGTGGACCTGCTGTCACTCTCAGCCCATAAGTTCTACGGGCCCAAAGGCGTTGGCGCGCTCTACGTGCGCAAAGGCACCAGGCTTGAGCCGTATATCCGCGGCGGGGGCCAGGAAAAGCGGCGCCGGGCATCAACTGAGAACGTGCCGGGCATCATTGGACTGGGCAAAGCGGCTGAGATCGCCAAGGCTGAGATCAATGAACGCGTGGCCCATCTGCTGCCGCTGCGCGACCGGTTGATTAAAGGGATATTGGACAATATCCCTGAAGTTATCCTGAACGGCCACCCGGTTCAGCGGCTGCCCAAGAACGTCAATGTTTCGGTCAAATATATTGAGGGTGAAGCCATGCTGCTCAAGCTTGATCTGGAAGGCATTGCGGCTTCGACCGGCTCGGCCTGCAGTTCAGGCACGCTCGATCCGTCCCACGTCCTGCTGGCGATCGGCCTGACGCACGAGCTGGCCCACGGCTCGATCCGCTTTTCCTTAGGCCGGACCAATACGGACAAGGATATCGATCACGTTCTGGAAGTCTTTCCCAAGATTGTGAAAAAATTGCGGCAAATGTCGCCGCTCTATAAGAAATGAAGGAGTAGATTATTATGAATTATAGCGATAAGGTCATGGAACATTTCAAAAATCCTCGCAATGTTGGGGAGATGGATAGCCCTGACGGCATCGGCCGCATCGGCAATGCTTCCTGCGGCGATATCATGGAGATGTACATCAAGGTCAAGGATAATGTTATCACTGACGCCAAGTTCAAGACCTTTGGCTGCGCCGCGGCCATTGCCACCAGCTCGATGATCACCGAGATGGTCAAAGGCAAGTCCATTCCCGCGGCGCTTAAGCTGACCAACCAGATGGTGGTTGAGGCCCTGGACGGCCTGCCGCCGGTCAAGGTCCACTGTTCGGTGCTGGGCGAAGACGCCTTAAAGAGCGCGATCGACGACTATCTGAAAAAAACGACCGGTAAAGGTCTGGAGGGCTTGAAACTAAAAAATAATGAGGCGGGACCTGGGCATTAATACCAACTGTTAGCTGGGCTTGATGTGTTAGGGGGAGCCACGTCCCTTCGGGCCTGAACGATCCACTGATCAAAAGTCCTTACTGTATGGCCGATCGCGTTCTCGCGAGGCTCACCGTAAATATCCTGGCGGCTGATCTCCTCATAACCCGTCCCGGGCAGGAAACTGTAGTTATAAAAACCGTTCCATATGTAATAGCTTTTGGTCAGGTTCTCATAAGAGGGGATCCCGGTCGCTCCGTCATTGGCCTCTACCACATAAAAAATGCCTTTCGCCAGAAGGGTTTTTATCGCGGGAGTGAAATCAACATTAGGAGGCATGTAGCCGCAGAAAACGAGATCGACCGGCGGTTCTTCCGCGGTCCGGAGCGCTTCCAGTCTTTTTTCTTCGATCAAATTGTCTGTTTCGACCAGTCTCTCGATCAGGTCTTCGATCCGTTCCCGGTTTTCTTCTAAATGATCGCTTAATTTAAGACCAGCCAAACGTTCCCGCGCCCAGCGCAGGCTGTCTTGGAGATGCCTGAGTACCTCGGTCTCCGAAAAACTCTTGTAGTCATCGAAACTAAAACGGTTGGCTTCTCTTTCTTGTTCCCGCATCACCGCTTGCCTGTATTCGGCCGAACCGTTCTCGAAGTTCTCGACCGCCGTTCTTTTGTTGGCAATATTCTGGAGGGCTTGCGGGAATTCAGAATCGGCGATCCGGTCAGGCTGGAAGTCCCTGGCGATACCGGTTAACTCCTGCAGCAAAGCCCTTTTCCTGGCGGTCAGGGGCCTGAGCAGGGGATGGCCTTCATCAATGCCCAAGACCTCTGCCGCTGTTTCTGCGTCAGCGGCCACTAAATAGTGTTCCAGGGTGCGGTCTTTCCAGATCCCTTCGGCGATCTTTACCATGTTCCTTACTTGAGCGAGCTTTGCCAAGATTGGAACGGCGGGATCGATGCAGACCGAGACCGCGCCCGCTTCCGCAAAGCGCACATGGGTCGAAGACGTTCCGCCACCTATATCGATAATGATCGGCTCGGTATTGCCGGAAAGGCGGAGGGCATTGTCCATTACGTCGTTGACTAAGCGTTGATCAACGCTGAAGTGGTCAAAAAATTCCCCTTGTTCCAGCTGGTGAAGTTGAAACTCAATAGTTCGACTTCTGAGGGACGATTTATTCTGTTTTGCCGCATATCTGGCAGCGGTATCGATCAACTTTCTTTGCAGCCGCTCCAGGCGGAGATTGTGACCGGCCGCCGCTAATCGAGTTACCGGTCCAAGTGACCGTATATCTATCATTGAGATCGACATTCTTGATGTTCTCCCTAATACTAATATATCGTAGAAAAACGTCAAAAACTTGCGGAATAGTAGGGGTTAATAAATGCTATAAAATAATGTTATAATATAAGAAAAATAATGAGCAATTTCATTAAAAACAGGCAAAAAGTCGCTCTAGCCATGTCCGGCGGGGTTGATTCGTCCACGGCCGCTGCTTTGCTCAAAGAGCAGGGCCATGAGGTCATCGGGGTGACCATGATCGTTTGGCCGGGCAAAGACCAGGCAGCGCGTGAAGCCAAAAAGGTCGCAGACAAGCTGGGCATCGAGCATCATGTCTTTGACCTGAGCGATGAGTTCAGGCAGAAGGTCGTGGATGTTTTTATCAATGAATATAAACAGGGCAGAACGCCCAATCCCTGTATCCGCTGCAACCGCGAGATCAAGTTCGATCTGCTCTGGCAGGAAGCTAAAGAGCTGGGAGCGGAGAAGTTAGCTACGGGGCATTATGCGAGGATAATGCAGAATGAAGAATCCTGCCTGCCGGCAGGCAGGTGCGGAATGAAGAATGAAGGTCATGTTATTTATAAATTGTTAAAGGGCAAGGATCCGAAAAAAGACCAGTCGTATTTTCTTTATGTTCTTGATCAGGCCAGGCTGAGCCGGACCTTATTCCCGCTGGGTGAGCTGACCAAGGAGGAGATTAGGAAGAAAGCCAAAGAGCTCGGTCTATCAGTGCATGATAAAGCTGAGAGCCAGGAGATCTGTTTTATCGATCATGATGATTACGGGGCTTTTTTGCGTTTGCAGTGTCCCGAGGCTGTCCGCTCGGGCGATATTGTTGACCAGCAGGGCAAAGTCGTCGGCCAGCACGAAGGCATTTGTTTCTATACGCTGGGCCAGCGCAAAGGCATTGGCCATTACCAGGGACGGCCCAAATACGTTGTCAGGCTCGACCCGCAGAAGAACCAGGTCGTTATCGGCGACCAGGCGGATGTCATGGGCACGGAGCTTGCGGCTGAAGAGATCAATTATATTTCCGGCAGTATACCTGAGGGGGATTTGGCGGTCATGGCCAAGATACGCTATAATTCGCCGGAGGCTGCTGCGATGCTGGTCCCAGCACCCAGCACCCAGCACCTAGAACCTGCCTGTCCGGCAGGCAGGCCCAGAGCCCGGTTAATTTTTAAAGAATCTCAGTTAGCAATAACTCCTGGTCAGTCTATGGTATTTTATAAAGGAGACGAGGTCATTGGCGGCGGACTCATTAGTTCAAAAGATAAATAAACTGAAACAAGAACGTGACGCGGTCATTCTGGTGCATAATTACCAGCCGGACGAAGTTCAGGATATCGCGGACTTTCGCGGCGACTCCCTGGGCCTGTCGCTGGAAGCCTCCCGGACCAAAGCGCAGGCCATCGTTTTTTGCGGGGTCCACTTCATGGCCGAGACCGCGGCCATCATCTCGCCGGACAAAAAAGTCATCATGCCGGATGCTAATGCCGGCTGTCCCATGGCCGACATGATCGACGCAGCCGGGGTGAGGAAGCTGAAAAAGAAATATCCCAAGGCTAAAGTGGTCTGTTATGTCAATTCTTCAGCTGAGGTCAAGGCTGAATCAGACATTTGCTGTACGTCCGCCAATTCGATCAAGGTCTGCGCCTCGCTGAAAGACGCCAAAGAGATCATCTTTGTGCCGGATAAGTTCCTTGGGCATTACACTTCGACCAAGGTCCCTGACAAGAAGTTCATTCTGGCACAGGGCTATTGCCCGACCCACGCCCGGATACTGCCGGAACATGTTCTGGCTGCTAAAAAACAGCATCCTCAAGCCAAGGTCATGGTCCATCCTGAGTGCCGGCCGGAGACGATCGCTCTGGCTGATGAAGTCGCCTCAACAGGCGGCATGCTCAAGTACGCCAGGGAAACATCGGCTAAAGAATTTATCGTAGGTACAGAGGTCGGCATGGTCTACAGGCTGCAGCAGGACAGTTTTGGAAAGAAGTTCTACCCGTTGGATGACGGCGCTGTTTGCCCCAATATGAAGCTGACCACGCTGGAGAAAGTGCTCTGGTCGCTGGAGGAATTAAAGACAGAGGTTAGAGTGGCGCCTGAAACAGCGGCTAAAGCCAAACTGGCGATCGAGAGAATGCTGGCGGTCGGCCGCAACGACTAGTGGATCGGACCGACCGGTCCTGAGTCCTTCTTGCCCGTACCCCTGGTCCTTCTTTTACGGAGGCCGCGCTCGACCAGTTCGTAGATCTCTTCCATCAGGAAGGGTTTGCGCAGGTATTCCAAAGCGCCCAGGGTGATGGCGTTGGCCTGAGACGATTCCGAGGCGTAGGCTGTGACGATAATGACCTCAACGGTCGGATCGATCTCCTTGAGCTTCCTTAAGACCTCGATACCGTCCATGCCGGGAAGTTTATAGTCAATAAAAGCGAGGTCATACTTGTCCTTCTTGATGTTGGCGATGGCTTTCTCGCCGTCCTCAAAGACATCGACGTCATAATCTTTGATCTTCAGGATCATCTTGAACGATTCCCTGACACCTTCTTCATCGTCGATAACCGCGATCCTAACGCTTTCTGTCACGTGCTTGTACCTCCGTTTGGCAAATATTGTAACACCTGCCTTTGATTATTGCAAATATTTTTTACTTATGATATCCTGAAATCTCGGTGTTTCCCGCGTGGCTGGGTAGTCCCGACGACATTGTTGTATTATAATATAGAAAGTCGGGATCCCGATCCCGCCTCTGGCGGACATCGGGACTCAGTTGTGAGCATTATGGCTGGGTAGCTCAGTTGGTTAGAGCAAGCGGCTCATACCCGCTGTGTCGGTGGTTCGAATCCACTCCCAGCCAATCTTGTAATTAGTTAGTGGTGAGTAGAAAGTAGATGTGGATATGATCATTATATTCATTAGCAACTTACACCTCACTGCTTTCAACTTTTCAACTGTCTTAATAGGGTGTAAGCAATGAAGATCAAGGACAGTATTTTGGTGGCCTCAGCTTATCTTTTCGGCATACCGGCGCTTTATATTGTCCTGACTGACCTGCGTAAAAAGGAATATATCGGCTTCCATGGCGGCCAGGCCCTGCTGCTCTGGTGCTGCTTCTTCATCATTTTCTTCGGCCAGCGCGCGCTGGCCGATCCGGGCCAGGAGTGGATCGAGCAAACGGTCCTGATCGTGCTGGGAGCTTACGCGGTGTTCTGTGCGTACCGCAGTTTTATTGGCGTGGTCTTTCGGATACCGAAATAAACATGATCAAGAAAAAATTCCTCGAAACGATCTCTGAATACCATATGTTCGAGCCGGGAGAGAGGGTCGTTGTGGCCGTGTCCGGCGGCGCAGATTCGACCGCGCTGCTCTATCTTTTAGCCGAATACAAGCAGCAGCTAGGCCTGGACCTGCACATCGCCCATCTGAACCACATGATCCGCAAGAACGACGCGGAGCTGGACGTGCGCTTCGTTCAGGGCCTGGCCCAGAAGCTCGGCCTGCCGCTGTCAGTTGAGTCATTCGACGTCCAGTCCTACGCCAAAGAAGAGAATATCGGTCTGGAAGACGCGGCCCGCCGGGTGCGCTATGGCTTCTTTGAGCGTGTGGCCAATCAGGTCAAGGCGAGCAAGATCGCGGTGGCCCATTCGGCCGATGATAACGTCGAAACGTTCCTGATGCGGCTGCTGCGCGGCTCGGGCCTGAAAGGGCTTTGCGGCATACCGCCGGTACGCGGCAGGATAGTGCGGCCCATGATCAGCATCTGGCGCCGCCAGATCGAGGACTACGTCGGCGCGCTCAAACTGGTGCCCAGGCGCGATTACACTAATTACGAATCAAAGTACATGCGCAACCGTGTGCGGCTCAAGCTGATCCCCCAGCTTAAGATCTACAACATCAACATCAAAGAGATCATCCTGCAGACGATCCTGCTTTTGACCGAGGACCGTGAGTTCGTCGACGGCATGGCCGAAGAGGCGCTGGCCGATGTCTATGTCTCGGTCGGCGACAATGAACTGCGGCTGGATATCGAGGGCATCCTGGAGTGGGACTACGCCCTGCAGGGCCATCTGCTGCGCAAGGCGATCGAGCGGGTCAAGGGTGATCTTTTCGACCTGACCTACAAACACATCCAGGAGATCCTGGACAAGCTGGAGAACACCGAGCGCTGGGAGACCCATCTGCCCGGTGGCATCTATGTCAGGGGCAACGGATTGCAGCTGATAGTCAGCAGGGAAAAGCCGAAGGCCAGCGAGAGCCTGAGCTTCTTTTACGCTCTGTCAGTGCCGGGAGAGCTGGAAATCAAGGAGATCGGCCGCACTATCCGCGCTAGTGAGGTGGAAGAGTTCGCCCCGGTCAATGACAATGCCGTGGCCCTGGTGGACAGCGCAGCACTCGGCCGCAACTTGATCGTGCGCAATCGTACTGACGGGGACAAGTTCTTTCCCTTGGGCATGCGCAGCAGCAAGAAGCTCCAGGATTTCTTTGTTGACGAGAAAGTGCCTCAAGAAGCGCGCGACAGCGTGCCGATATTCGAGAGCGCGGGCAAGATCATCTGGGTCGGGGGACTCCGCCTGGACGAACGCGCCAAGATCACCAAGCGAACGAAAAAAGCGGTCAAGCTGGAGCTGTTATGACAGCGCGCCTCATCCTCATCCCCGATATCGCCGCGGCAAAAGCCGAACTGGCGGCTATCGGTTCCGATCCCACCGGCATCGAGATAATGGCGCCTAAAGCGGTCAGCCTGGTTTTTAAGGTCAAGGGCCTCAAGCCGACGGCTGCCAATATCATCAAACAGGAAATGCTTTCCTTTGGCGCGGAGGCGGCCACTGCCTACGGCTCGATCGATCATTCGGTCAAGACCACTGATCTCTTGTTGTTTGGCACTCACAGGCAGCTGCGCCAGCTGATCGCTAAGCTTAAGGCCCACCAGTTCGGCCTGCCGCAGCTGGCTCTTGAACTGGAGACCGCGCTGCAAAATTATTTCGGCGCGCCGGCGCCGCTCAGACTGGGGGAGGGACAATGGACGTTTGGCCAACGCACTTATATCATGGGCGTGGTCAATGTCACGCCTGATTCTTTTTCCGACGGCGGGCAGTGCCTTGACCGGGAAGCCGCTGTAGCCAGGGCTAAACAGCTGATCGCTGACGGCGCTGATATAATAGATGTCGGCGGAGAATCGACCAGGCCCGGCGCCAAGCCCCTGCCGGTCAAGCAGGAGATCGACCGCGTTGTCCCGGTGATCGAACAGCTGGGCCAGGAAACAGCCGTGCCGGTCTCGATCGATACGACCAAAGCCGAGGTGGCCGAAGCCGCTGTTGCGGCCGGCGCGGTCATGATCAACGATATCTCAGGCCTGCATTTTGACAGCCGGCTGGCTGCCGTGGCGGCCAAATCCGGCACAGCGCTCTGCCTGATGCACATCAAAGGCCGGCCGGGCGACATGCAGCAAGACCCGCGTTATACCGACCTGATCTCGGAGATCATCGAATACCTGAGCGAAGGACTTGCAATTGGGAAAAAGGCTGGTATACTACATGAGAAAATATTGATCGATCCGGGTATCGGTTTCGGCAAGACCGTTGCTCATAACCTTGAGATATTACGCCGTTTGAGAGAACTGAAAGTTCTGGGCCGACCTATCCTGATCGGCACTTCAAGAAAATCGCTGATCGGAGCGGTCCTTGACCTGCCGGTGAAGGACAGGCTTGAAGGGACTGCCGCGACAGTAGCGCTGGCCGTGAACAACGGGGCGGATATCATCAGGGTGCACGACGTGAAAGAAATGGCCCGGGTCGCCAGGATGAGCGACGCGATAGTCAGACAACAAGAAGATCAACTCAGGAGGATATAATAATGGCAAAGAAGCAAAAGACCGCCAGCAAAAAGGCCCGGCCGGCCAAGGCCAAGAAAAAGAGCGCGCCTAAAAAGGCCAAAAAGTCCAAAGCAGGCAAGAAAGGCAAGCGCGGCAAGGTCATCGCTTATCTTGGTATCGGCAGCAATGTGGGCGACCGCGAGGAATATGTCGAGCAGGCGCTTTTTCTGCTGGAGAAGAACCCGAACGTCGAGCTGCTGAAACACTCGAGCAATTTTGAGACCGAGGCTGAAGGCAGCGGCGGCCAGCCGCCGTTCATCAACGCGGCAGTGGCCGTGCGCACTAAACTGCCGCCGGAAAAGCTGCTGGACCTCTGCCATGAGATCGAAGCGACCCTTGGCCGCGAGCGCGAGATCGAGTGGGGGCCGCGTACTATTGATATCGATATCCTGTTCTACGGTGATGAGATCGTTTCTGACGACAAGCTGCAGATCCCGCATCCGCTGATGCACGAGCGTATGTTCGTGCTCAAGCCCATGCGCGAGATCGCGCCGCAGGCCATGCATCCCATACTGGAAAAGACCGTTGAAGCTTTGTATGAGGAGCGTAAGGCTGAGTCAGGCGAGAAATATGATGACGAGCTGCCCGGGTTCAAGGAGATCAAGGGCGGGGGCTACGACGATTACGAACGCTGGTAAAGAGTTCGTTACAAAAAGCGCCGAAGAGACCGTTGAGCTGGGCAAAAGGATCGGCGCTTTTTTATTGCCCAACGATGTTGTTGCTTTGACCGGACAGCTGGGGGCAGGCAAGACCACCCTGATCCAGGGGATTGGCAAGGGAGCCGGGGTCAGCGATTATGTCACTTCACCGACTTTCATTATTGTAAACGAGTACCCGGGCCGGCTGCCGTTCTTTCATGTTGACTTGTACCGTTTAGAGAGCGAAGCAGAGGTCGAGGACTTGGGGATCGAGGAATATTTTGACCGCGGCGGTGTTTGCGTGATCGAATGGGCTGAGAAACTGGGCAGTCTGATGCCGGGAACAGCCCACCAGATCGAACTCGAGGTTATTTCAGACACGGAGAGAAAAATATGCGTATCCTCGGACTTAGCAGCGCGACTAAAGTGATCAGCATCGGCCTGGTCGATGACGACCGCGTGCTGGCGGAAACGACCGTGGCTGACCTGCGTTCGGAAAAACTTCTGTTCTACATCGAGGCCGCTGGCATCAAACCGGAACAGATCGAAGGCATTGCCGTGGCCCAGGGCCCGGGCTCATATTCCGGCCTGCGCGGCGGACTGGCCGCGGCCAAGACAATGGCGCAAGTGCTTAACAAGCCGCTTGTTGGTCTTTCCACTCTTAAGGCGATAGCTTTTAATCTTGTTGATCTAAACGGGACCATGGCGGTTATCCTTGATGCCAAGCGGGATGAATATAATTTTGCTCTCTTTGGTGCATCTCAGGGCCGTTTAAAACGGCTAAGCGACGATCTGGTCTTGAAGCGCTCAACGATGCTTGAACAGTTCGGCCGGATCAAAGGCGAGATCCATCTGCTGGGAAAAACTGATGAGTTCCGCGCTGAGCTAAAAAGTGATAACTATCATTTTACCGAGGAGATCCATTCACACCCATACGGCATCAATGTCGCCCGGCTCGGCCTTGAACTGATCAACGCAGGCCGGGCCGCTGACCCGCTCAAGCTGATGCCGAATTATTCCCATAAGCCCACTATCCGTGAGTGGAAAAAGTGATGAGCTTAAATTCGGCCGCACTGGTCGTCACTACTTTAGCTTCGCTGGGGTTGGGGCTGTTCGTTCTGCTCAAGGGCAGGGAGAAACAGCCTAATATCGCCCTGGCCCTGTTCTCGGTCAGTTTATCGCTCTGGTGTCTGGGCCAATTCATGGGTGATCTGTTCGAGGCCAAAGATCTGGTGCTGTTCTGGACCAGGCTGGGCCTGGTCGGCGCGGTCTTTTTACCGGTCTTTTTTCTCCACTTCAGTCTGGCCCAGGTCGGCCGCCTGGCCCGGGAGAAAGGCCTGCTTTATCTTGTTTATGCGCTCGGTCTGGTCCTGCTTGCGTTTGACCTGACCCCTTTGTTCGTGGCCGACGTCGTGCCGGTCTTGAGCTATCGTTATTACCCTCAGGCCGGGCCGGTCTATTCGTTCTTTGCTTTGTTCATCGTGGCCTGTTTTACTTACGGGCTGGCCAGACTGGTCCAGGCCTATGCCCGGTCCGTCGGCCGCACCCGCAACCAGCTGCTTTACGTGCTGGTCGCCTGTCTGGTCGGTTTTAGCGGCGGGGTCACGGCTTTTTTCCCGGTCTGGGGCATTGATTTTCCCGTGCTGTCGAATTACGCCCTGCCGCTCTATCTGCTGATCACGGTCTATGCCATTATCAAGCATCGTTTGCTGGACATCTCTCTTTTTATCAGGGAAGGTCTGCTCTATTCCTTTCTGACGCTGATGTTCGCCGGCTTCTATGTCCTGGTTGTGCTGGCGGTCAACCAGTTCATGTCCAGCTATGTCAGCGTGCCCGCCTGGCTGACCATGATCCTGGTGGTCTTTATCTCCGTGCTGGTCTTTCAGCCGGTCAAGGACCGGCTGCAGCGATTGCTGGACCGGATCTTTTTCATGGGGGAGACGCGCTATCAGAAAACGATCAATGACCTGTCGCTTGAGAACCAGCAGCTGCTGCGCAGCCTGCTTCGGGCGGACAAACTGGCCTCTTTAGGCACTCTTTCGGCCGGCATGGCCCATGAGATCAAGAACCCGCTGGCTTCGATCAAGGCCATGACCCAGGTGCTGGACGAGAACCTTGAGGACAGGGAATTCATCGTCAAGTACCAGGCGATGATGGAACGCCAGATCGACCGGATCAACGGCATCGTGGAGAAACTGCTCAAATTCGGCCGGCCGGGCCGGCTGAGCCTCAGCCAGGTCGAGGTCAACGGCCTGATCCGGGAAACCCTAGCACTGTTCAGCAGTCAAATGGAAAAGAAGGGCGTCACGCTGAGCCTGGACCTGCCGGGCAGGATCGTTATTTTAGTTGATCCCGACCAGCTGACCCAGGTCATCGTTAATCTGGTGCTTAACGCTATCGAGGCCATGCCCTGCGGCGGCGGCTTGAACATCGCTACCAGGGCCGACGCTGACGGGCTTGAGATCCGCGTCAGCGATGGCGGAACGGGTATTGAACCTGATACAATAGAGAGCATCTTCGATCCTTTTTATACGAGCAAGGCAGATGGCACCGGCATGGGGTTGGCAGTGGCGTATCGCAGTGTCAAGGAACACGGCGGCGATATCAGGGTGGAGAGCCGGCCGGGGAAGGGCGCGACTTTTATAATATGGCTGCCTACAAAGCGCGGGGAATAAGCCTCAAGACAGCGCCGTTCATGGAGGCGGACAAGCTGGTCACCCTGTTCACCAGGGAGCACGGCAAGGTCCGGGCGATCGCCAAGGGTGCGCGGCGCGTGCCGTCCCGTTTCGGCGGCCGGGTCGAGCCGTTCACCTACGCTGATTACTTGCTGGCCAAAGGCCGCAACCTTGATATCGTGTCCCAGTGCCAGGTCAGGGAAACATTCCAATCGTTAAGAGAGGACCCTGAAGGCCTGCCTTCCGGCCTTTATATGCTAAAATTAGTTGACGCGGGCACGGTCGAAGGCCAGCACCATCCCGAGCTGTTCGATCTTTTGCTGGACCACTTGCTGAAATTGAAGGCCGGCGGACCGTCGCGCAGACTGGCCAAAAGTTTTGAACGGGAGTTCGTGGTGATTGAAGGCATCTATCAGGAAGGCGTAGACCCGCAGTATTCGCTCAGCGATCATGTGGGCAGGGATCTGAGACAATGGTAGAGATCAGCGATCAAAGCGATATCCAGAACACGGCTGAGCTGCCGCCGCAACCGGGAGCAAGCTTCGCTAAAGTATTGTCAAATTTCGGTTTTCTGGCGCTCTGGTTCGGCCAGCTCAATTCACAGCTGGCTGACCGTGTCTATGTTTACGTCCTGATGATCATCGCTTATAACCTGACCGGGACCAACCTGGGCGTGTCCATCCCATTGCTGGCTTTCGGCCTGCCTTCACTATTTTTTGGCCCGCTGGCCGGCGTGTTCGTCGATAAGTGGGACAGAAAAGGCATCCTGGTCATTACCTCGATCATCCGGGGTGTCTTGATCCTGCTGATCGTGCCGTTGATCGACAAGTCGCTCTCCCTGATATTTGCGGTCAGCTTCCTGATCTATACTGCGACCCAGTTCTTCGCACCGGCGGAAACAGCCTCGATACCCGAGCTGGTCAAGAAACACGACCTGATTGTGGCCAATTCATTGTTCATGATCACCTGGATGGGCGCTTCGGTCATCGGCTTTGGCCTGGGCGCGCCGCTGGTCAATATCTTTGGCAATGAAGGCACTTTTGTCGTTGCTGCGGTGCTTTATTTCATCGGCGCCGGCGCGGTCGCCCTGGTCCCGCTGAAACCATTGGTCAAGGCTTCCGAACATCAGGGCAGATCGATCCGCGAGGACTTGTTGTTCGGCATCACTTTTATCTGGCGCAACCGCGTGGTCATGTTCTCATTGCTGAAGCTGTTCGTTGCCACTTCTGCCATAGCCATCATCTCTTTGCTGGCCATCTCATATGCCAAGGAGGTCCTGGGCATCGGCGAGAAGAACTTCGGCTACCTGATCATCGCGGTCGGCGGCGGCATGATCGTCGGCCTGGCGCTGCTTGACCAACTGCGCCGGTTTATGACCAAAGGAACGATCGTGATTCTCAGCTTTATCATTTCGGGCATTGCCCTGGTCTTTATCGGCAGTGTTTCCGAACTGAAGATCGCTTTACTGCTGATCGGCTTGCTGGGCCTGGGCAACATTTTTATCACTTCATCGATCCAGACGATCCTGCAGCACCGTATCCCGCGCCATGTCCGCGGACGGGTATTTGGCGTGCAGAACATGCTGATCAACTCGGCTTTTGTCTTTCCGGTCATTCTAGCCGGCTTCATGGCTGACATTTACGGCGTCAGAATGGCCTTGACAGCCCTTGGCTACATTGTGGCCTTTACAGGGGTAGCGGGTATATTCCTGCCCAGGTTCCGCGACGCATGAGCACCAGAACGGCCAATTATTATGTAACGCTTCGCTGCAACGACTCATGTGAATTCTGCACTATCTGGGACACTAAGGAGCACCAGCAGATCGAAGAAAAGCCTTATGCTGTCAGCCGTCTGAGGGATCTGGGCGTTGACCGCCTCAATATCCTGGGTGGCGAACCGCTGCTGCGGCCGGACCTGCCAGAGATCGTTCAGCAAGCTAAAGCCGCCGGTCTCCATGTTGAGCTGACGACCAATGGCATCCTTTACCCGGATAAAGCCAGACTGCTCAGCAGCCATGTTGACCGGTTGTTCATCTCGCTTGACTATCCCTTTGAGGAAATGCATGACCGCAGCCGCGGTACGGAATGCTTCCACAGCGCGGTCAAGAGCCTCAAGCTGGCCCAGCAGCTGGGGCAAAACGCGGTCATCAAGTTCATCCTGACCCGCGACAGCGTGCTTTACATGCCTGAAATGGTCGACCTGGCGGAAAAACTGCACGTCCCCGTCTATTTCATACCGGTCTATGATTTTCACGGCACCCAGGGTTTTGAACCGGCCACGATCAATCATATTAAATATTTTTTCCGCCGCCGGAGCGTCTTACTTGATCTGGCGGCCCTGGAATGGGTCAGGCAGGGAGGCAACCGGGTCATCACGCCGCGCTGCCGGGCCGGGGAAGCGACCGTGACTATCCTGCCGGACGGCCGGCAGGTCAGCCCCTGTTTCTTCAATCAGAACGGCCGCCAGGGCAGGGAGGACATTTGTTCGTCTTGCATGCGCTGGCCCTATATGCTACCATCTTTTTCCAAAGGACTGGACAAATACTTCTGGTTGAACTGGTATTCCGAGCGGGTCAACCAAAGGAAGCAGTCAAGGTTCTCGCTCAGCAAAGTGTGATCCATACAAGGAGGCAAAAATGAAGATCTGCATGCTGGTCCCGTATTTCTATCCCCACACAGGCGGCACGGAAAAATATGTCAAAGACCTGTCCATTGCCCTGACCCAGGCTGGCCATCAGGTTACGGTCATCTCGACCAACCTGCCGGAAGAAAAGAAAGCCCCGGCCGAAGAGATGATGAACGGCTTCAAACTGATCCGCTTGCCGGCCAAGAACATGTTCAGCTACCTGCCCGTGACCAATAAGCCGCTCGACCTCAATATGCTCAAGGATTTTGATATCATCCATTGCCATGTACCGTCATTCGGTTTCCTGCGCGCGGTGGTGCAGAAGGTCAAACAGCCGGTCATCGTAACATACCACTGCGACATCACGGTCTCAGAAAAGTATTACGGCATCCCGGTGCCGGGTTGGTTCGTGCGCTCGGTGGAAAAACCCGCCAATGTCATGGGCAGGATGCTGCTCAAGCGGGCCGATGTTGTTTACAACACGACCAAGACCTATGCCGATACTTCGCCGGTGCTCAAGCATATCCCCAATGTCAGGCATATCCCGATTGGCATCTTCCACGACCATATCGATGAGATGCAGAGGAAACTGGGCCTGACGGAAAAAGACAAGAACCCAAAGCAGCTGCTCTGGCTGGGCCGCATGGCCGGCAACAAGGGCTGCGACTACATGGTCAAGGCCATGCCTGAGATCCTGGCCAAATTCCCGGACACCATACTGGTCATCTGCGGCGACGGCGAGGAAAAAGCCCATATCAACGGCCTGATCGACAAGCTGGGCATCCGCAAATCGATCGAAATGTACGGCATGGTCACTTTTGACCAGCTGGTCAGGCTGTTTTACAGCTCATTGGTCTATGTTTTCCCGTCGATCAACCGGCTGGAGGCCTTCGGCATTGTTCAGCTGGAATCATTCGCCAATTACACCCCGGTTATCTCTTCCGACATCCCGGGGCCCAACGCCGTCATGGACGTCGGCACGACCGGTTATCTGGTGCCCAAGCAGGACCCGCACGCGATAGCAGAAAAATGCATCGAACTGCTGGGCAACCCGCAAAAGGCCGTTGAAATGGGCAAGGCTGGCAGGAAGCTGGTCGAGACCAAGTACAACTGGGGCACTATCGTCAAGCAGGTCCTGGCTCTCTATGACGAGGGCCTAGCCAAGAAGAAAGCGGCCTGATGAAGATACTGGTTACCGGCGGCGCTGGTTTTATCGGCTCCAACGTGGTCGACGCGTTCATCGCGGCCGGTCATGAAATTGCTGTGCTCGACAACCTCTCCACCGGGAAAAAGGCCAACCTCAACCCCAAGGCCCGTTTCTTTGAGGTCGATCTGAGGCGCGACCAGGATGTTGACAAGGCGGTCGCTGCTTTTTCCCCCGAGATCATCGATCACCACGCTGCGCAGATCGACGTGCGCAAATCGGTTGAGGACCCGGTCTTCAATGCCGAGGTCAATGAGCTCGGCACGCTCAATCTGCTCAATGCCGCGGTCAAGAACGGCGTCAAGAAGATCGTCTTTGCCTCGACCGGCGGCGCGATCTACGGCGAGGTGGAACAAAAGAACGGCGCGGCCGAGGACCATCCCCAGGAGCCGATCTCGCCCTATGCCATTACCAAGCGCTCGGTCGAGATGTACCTGCATGCCTACAAGATTACCCGGGGACTGGAATACACGGTCCTGCGCTATGGCAATGTTTACGGCCCGCGGCAGGACCCGCTGGGTGAGGCCGGGGTTATCGCCA
The DNA here is from genome assembly GCA_016932255.1 of Candidatus Saganbacteria bacterium. GTDB lineage: Bacteria > Margulisbacteria > WOR-1 > O2-12-FULL-45-9 > O2-12-FULL-45-9 > JAFGDE01. The sequence continues at coordinate 22,794 of JAFGDE010000019.1, read as the reverse complement.
TTTTTTGCGGCAAACTGCTCAAAGGTGAGCAGCCGACCATCTACGGCGACGGCAAACAGCTGCGCGACTATGTTTATGTGGCCGACGTGGCCCGGGCCAACTTGCTGGCCCTGGAGCAGGGCGCGGGCAGGATCTATAACATCGGCACGGGCAAAGGTGTTTCGGTCAACGAGCTGTTCAAGCACCTTAAAGCGATCTTTAAATATCCGCAAGAAGCGGTTTACGCTCCGGCCAGGACAGGGGAGCTCTTCCGCAGCGTACTCGATGCCGGCCGGGTAAAGAAAGAGCTTGGCTGGCGGCCTGAGGTCGACATCAAGCAGGGACTGGAAAGAACGGTCGAATGGACAAAAGAAACGGCCTAATGGAACCTGCGAATGAACTTCGCGGTTCCATTAGGAGCCGAGACGTTTAGTCTCAGGCTCCTAATGGGAAAATAATATGAAAAAGAAGATACTCTATCTTTTCTCGGATACCGGCGGCGGGCATCGTTCCGCGGCCAATGCTATCATCAACGCGGTCGATCACCTGCATAAGGCAGGCTACGAGCAGTCAATGGTCGACGTTTTTGCCGAGTGCTCCGGTTTTCTCAATGTCTTTGCCAAGCTCTACGCGCCGGTCATCAAATATTATCCGCAGATGTGGGGCCAGCTGTACTACTGGCTGGATGACGAGAAAAAACTGGAGACCCTGGAGCAGATGTCCCGGCCTTTTATTTTGGAAGAGCTGACCAGGCTGATCAAGGAGCGCGAACCCGATATCATCGTCTCGGTCCATCCCATGGTCAACCACCTGACCGCGACAGCTATTGAGAAAAGCGGCAAGAAAATACCTTTCATTGTCGTGATCACTGATCCGGTCACCCTGCACCGGGCCTGGATCACGCCGGAGGTTGACCTCTGTATCGTGGCCACGCCCCAGGCCAGGGAAGCGGCCCTGAAATACGGCATGCTTGAAGAAAAGCTTAAAGTTATCGGCATGCCGATCGACCCCAAGTTCTTCCTTAAGGATAAGGAGAAACAGGAAGCCCGCAAAAAGGACCATCTTAAGCCCAAGCTCTTTACCATATTATTAATGGGCGGCGGGGAGGGTGCCGGCAAGATGTATGAGATCATCGAGCAGATGGACAAGGAAAAGCTCAAGGTCCAGCTGATCGTCATTGCCGGCCGCAATAAAAGCCTCGAGACCCGGCTTAAAGGAGCGGCCAAGAAGTTCCGTTTTCCCATGCGGGTCTTTGGCTTTACCGACCAGGTCCATGAATTGATGGCTGAATCAGACCTGATCATCACTAAAGCAGGGCCGGGCACGATCGCTGAAGCCATGGCCATGGGCCTGCCGATCATCATCACTTCCTGGCTGCCCGGCCAGGAAGAGGGCAATGTTGAGTTCGTTGTCCGCGAGAACGTCGGCCGGGTCAGCCGCGATCCCGAACGGGTGGTCGAAATAGTCAAAGAGATGCAGGAGCCGGCCGAGTTCCATAAACTGCTCGATAATATCCGCCGGGTCAGCCGGCCGCAGGCTGCCATGGAGATAGCGCGTGAGATCTTCAGTTTTATATAGTCTATTATTTCTGCTCTGCTTTCACTTTCCGCTTGGCGCACAGACGTTTAACGATATGCCGGATTCCCACTGGGCCAAAGACCCTGTCTATGAACTTGTCAAACTCGGGGTGACCCGTGGCTATCCTGACGGCACCTTTCGCGGCAACCAGGACATTTCTCGCTATGAGATGGCGGTTTTCTTGAGCAAGTTCTCCGGTCATTTCAGCGCGCGCCGCGTTGTTGACGAAAAGCTGGTCGCTGAACTGCGCAATGAGGTCGCTCTACTTAAATTCGAACAGAACAGGCGCGATAGGGAGCTGGCGTTCTCCAGCAGCCTGATGTCGCGCGCCCGGGTGACCACGATCGCTTTGCGGGGCGGTAATATGGACTACCGTTTGAAGCTATCCCTGACCCGGCGATTTTCTGAGGATTCTTCCTTGCGCGTCAGGCTGGACACTGTTGATGCTGGTTTTAATATGGATAATGGCCGGCCACTGGCGGAAAAGCTGATCGATATCGAGAGCCAATTCAAAATGGCCGGCCTTGACTGGAGCGTTAAACTCGGGCCGGGAGTTGTGCCGCATCTTGATGACCTCTTCCCCAGTGAGAACAATATGATCTATATCCGGCCAAAAACATCTGTCACGGCCGCTGCCAGCATTGACAGATTGTCCCTTTCGACCAGCTATGTGACCCGGCAGGTGGCGACATCCGGCAAGATCGGCGTGCACGAGCTGACGACCTTCATGAAATATAAGTTCGGCCGATTGGCTTTAACCTTTCAGCCGCGTTATCTCTTTCTTATCGACGGTGATCATGACTTCCTGGCCGAGGTCGGCCTTAACTATTTTTGGAACAGCGGCTGGCTGACCCAGCTGCTCTGGGGAGTGGGGGATTTCAAGGCCGGCTACTCCGGCATGTACGCCAAGATCGAACAGAAAATGTTCGATCCCTGGAAGACCGGCACGACCGTTGTCCTGAGATTGGACAAGGTCGGCAGCCAGTACCGGCATGACATCATTGATGAGTATGAGTTCTGCTGCCTGAACAATTTCGACCGGCTGATCCTGGACGGCACGGTCGATATCGGTTGTAAAGTCGGCCAGAGGCTGCCGTATGATCTAGAACTTGAAGCCCTGGCTGACTATGTGACCACCGGAGACTTCAAGTATGGCGAAGACCATCCCGGCACATATTTCATTTGGCAAATGAGTCTGGCTTATCAGCTTGTGAAGAGCACTGACCTCAACGTATTCTATCGCTTATACCAGGTGCCCAGCGGGATGGCTCAGTTCTCCGATCCCGTGCCCGCTGTTTCTGACATGATCGGCGTCAGCCTCAGTACGGTCCTCTAAAAACACAAAATAGATTGACAAACAGGCCTTGTCTGAGCAATAATTGCTGTTGGAGGTGTTTGATCCATGAAAAAATTATGGTTGCTTTGCTCCCTGGCCCTGATCCTGATCGTTCCGCTTTATTTTGTTATTGGTTGCGGTACGGCTAACAAGACGACCACGACCACAGTCACTGCAACAACAACGTCCGCGACATCCACTACACTCCATGGCACAACGAACTATTACGGTTCACAGAGCCCGGGTGACTGGTGGAGCTGGACACTGGGGAATTCTACCTTTGTCGGCACCAATGAGACCAGCGGCTATTATTACAGCGGGACCTTTACCGATCTGCCCACGGGCTTTAAAAAAGCCACGATCACCGCTTCCGATGACCCAAGCCTGAGCGGTTTCCTGCCGCATGACGCATATGTGCTGGAGTATCCCAACGTTGCTATGCTGGTCAAGCCGGCCGGCTCCGATGATAATGTGATCGTCTGCGCGGCTAAAGCGACCACCACGCCGTCAAGCGGTTACTTCAATTACATCAATCTGCCTTATCAGGGCTGGGATGAGTCGACTTACGCGGCTTACGGCACGACCGAGGTCGTGCGTGACGCGGGCGGGCTCTATGATTTTTCCAACCGGGCGTATAACATATCCAAGGCCCAGTGCTATTCCTCCCAGGAGGTCGATTATGTTTTAAGCGACGGCAAATTAAGCAAGACCGGCAGCGACCTGCAGGTCTTCCTGACGCCTTCAGGCGCTTTTATGGGTGACAGCGGCCCTGGCCAGGGCGGTTTTGCCGGCGCCCAGAAAGAGACCCTCAGCATTACCGACATCGTTACGCGGGAGTATAACGGCTTTATGTTTGAATATGACACGACCACCGGTGCTGGCACTTCGACCCCGGTCGGAGGGGAACCGCATCCGACCACTGCCAACGCGATCAAGGGCTTTGCCTACGCCAGTTTGGAAACAGGCACGCGAGAAGCGGGCGTTGACGCTGAACTGGTCCTGACCAGCCAGGACAGCAATGGGGTCTACCACGGGACAATGGATACCGGATCGTACAATTATACGTTGCACGCGGTCATTGCCCGGGTCTCAGGCAAGATACTTCTTTTTGCTATTGCTAAAGCAGCGGGCAATGACAACCCGATGAACTTCCTGGTGATCGAGAAATAGAGCTCGTTTTTTATCTTTGAGTAGGAACCGGCTCGCAAGGGCCGGTTCCTTTTTTGTTCGGTCCATTATATAATCTAAGCATGGCAAAGACCATCTCGGTCAAACAGGCCCAAAAGTTCGACCAGGACGCGCAGAAGAAGCTGGGGATCCCCTCTGTTATATTGATGGAGAACGCGGGCAGGGGTGTGGCGGAAGAGGCCTTGCGGCTGATCAAGGGCAGCGGTCCAGTCGTTATCGTTTGCGGCACGGGCAACAACGGCGGCGACGGCCTGGTCGCGGCCAGGCACCTGCTCAATGCCGGTCTCAGGGTCGAGGTCATGATCGTCGGCAAGCTCTCCAAACTAAAACCGGACCCAAAGACCAATTATGCCATTCTCAAGAGGATTGGAGCCGCAGGCCCTGCCTGCCGGCAGGCAGGGTTCACTCGCAGGCTCCCTCAACGCGCGTCTTTGATCATCGACGCTCTCTTTGGCCTTGGCTTGAACGCTGATATCCGCGAGCCTTATGCTTCGATCATCGACCGGATCAATGACCACAAAGCCCCGGTGCTGTCAGTTGACGTGCCTTCAGGTCTGGATGCTGATACCGGCAGGAGGCTTGGCCGCGCGGTCAAAGCGAAAAGAACGGTGACATTTGTCGCGGCTAAAAAGGGTTTTTTCAAGTCTGATGGTCCAAAATACTGCGGCAGGATCGTTGTCAGGGACATAGGTATCGTATGAGCTCAAAAGTGCTTGATATAATAAAAGAACGTTTCAGCGTGCGCGAATACCAGGACAGGCCGGTGGAGCAGGAAAAGCTTGACCTGGTCCTGGAAGCGGCCAGGCTGGCGCCCTCGGCCTCGAATTCCCAGCCCTGGCATTTTTACGTGGTGCGTGATAAGGAAAAGATCCGCGCCCTGGCCGGCGAGATGCCGCTCGGCACCAGGAACATCATGAACTCTTTTATCGCCCGGGCGCCGGTGGTCATCGTGGCCACGGCCGGACCGATCAGCCTGCTTCATCGGGCTGCTTCATTCATTGTGAACAGGCGCTGGTATTATATGGATATAGGCATTGCTCTTGAGCACATGGTCCTGACCGCCTGGGAATTGGGCCTTGGCTCATGCTGGATCGGCTGGTTCTCAGAAAAAAAGGTCAGGAAACTATTGGACATACCAAAGGACCAGGAGGTCGTGGCCATGCTGACCCTTGGCTATTCAGCAGAAGCAAGGCTGTCCGCGCCCAAGCGGCGCAAGCCTCTGTCCGAGATTGTCAATTACTTCTAGGGGTGTTATGATTTGTCAGACATGCGCAAGATTATCCTGAGCTATATCCTGCTGTCCTGCCTGGTTACTTTTTCAGTTGTACTTTACAGCTGCGGTGAATCATCAGAAGACAGCACTAAGACCTTGACCGGCATCAATGTCCAGCCAGGTTCCGCTACCCTTGAGGTCGGCGGCAGTCAGACCTTTACTGCCTACGCTGATTACTCCGACGGGTCGACCGGCGCGGTGGTCGCGACCTGGAGCGTTTCCGGGGAGGTCGGCACGGTCCTCAGGGTCGGTTATTCCGGCTTGTTCACTGCCTCGGCCGAGGGCAGCGGCACAGTGAACGCGGCCTACAGCGGCTTAAGCGGGGCGGCCGCAGTTACGGTCCGCGGCAGCACTGCCGAAAGCCTGGCCTCTATTTATATTATGCCTGATTCAGTCAACCTGCGCGTCAATCAAAGCCAGGTCTTTAATTCGGTCGGCTACAGCGGTTCCGGCGAGGCCATGGCCATCAGCCCTGTTTGGTCGCTGTCCGGCGACAGTATCGGCAGTTTAAGCTACAGCGGCACGACCGCCACGCTGGAGATCAGCGCCCAGGGCACGGCGACGATCTTCTGTGCCTCCGGTGAGGTCAGCGGTGAGGCGATCGTGACCATCGAAGGCTACGTTGTGGAGATCACGGTCGAGACCGATACCTACGTGGAAATGAACGATCCCGGCAGTTATCACGGCAGCGACACTTCGCTCAAGGCCGGCTATGTCAGCCTCAGCGGCGATCAATTCGAGACCTATCTTTATTTTGATATAAGCACGCTCCCAAGCGGGGCGAGCGTTGAATCAGCAACGCTGATGATCTATCCCAGCAGCACAGGCAGCTCGATATTGCAACTCAAAAAGCTGACCAGTCCGTTCACCGGCACGACCACCTGGGGAGCCAGGCCCAGCGTCGGGGAATATCTTACGGGCCAGGACTTTGACAGCGGCGAGTACAACAACCTGCGCTCGGATGAGCTCAATGATCTGGTGGCTGATTGGCTTACCGGCACGGCCACGAATTACGGCCTGGCCATACTTCAGGAAGGCACGGAGGACGGCACGGTCGTTATCCTGAGCCTGGAGAACGGCGTCAATTATCCTGTACTGGAGATCCAGTATAGCCAGTAGCTCGTTGACTGTAAAGATGTTTCTGTTAGAATTAGTAACAAGGTCTTGAGGCTGCCATTATTAGGAGGGATCAAAGGTGTCATTAAATTCAGCTGGGAAAGAGGTCCTTGAAAGGGCGCGCGCCGACGAGATAAAATTCATACTGCTCCAGTTCACGGATATTCTCGGTATGATGAAGTGTGTCACCATTCCCCTGGCCAGGCTGCAGGATGTCTTGGACAAAGGCATCTGGTTCGATGGTTCATCTATTGAGGGTTTTGTCCGTATCGCGGAATCAGATATGATCCTCAGGCCTGATCCGGCAACTTATCAGGTCATCCCCTGGAAGATCGACGGCAGGAAATCAGCGCGCCTGATCTGCGATGTGCACACGCCATCAGGCAAGCCGTTCGAGGGGGATCCGCGTTCGATCCTGAAAAAAGCCTTGAACACGGCCAAAAGACTGGGGTATACGTTCAATACCGGGCCGGAGGTCGAATTCTACCTGTTGAAAAAAGAGGATGGCCATATCACCACGGTGCCGCATGATATCGGCGGCTATTTCGATTACCCTGCCAGGGATTACGCTTCGGAAGTGCGCGAGGATATTATCTTCGCGCTGGAAGCCATGGGCATGACCTCAGAAATGTCGCACCACGAGGTCGGGCCGGGCCAGCATGAGATCGATGTCAAGTATTCCGATGCACTTTCTTCGGCTGATAATACGATCACCCTGAAATACGTGATCAAATCGATCGCTGCTCAGCACGGATTGTACGCGTCCTTCATGCCCAAGCCTCTCTACGGCCAGGCAGGTTCAGGCATGCACGTGCACCAGTCCCTGTTCGACAAAAAGGGCAAGAACGCCTTTTTCGATGCCAGGGATAAATACAAGCTGTCAAAAGTGGCTTACAGTTATCTGGCCGGCCAGCTGGCCCATGCCCGGGCCCTGACCGCGATCGTGGCGCCCACGGTCAATTCCTATAAGCGCCTTGTTTCCGGGTATGAAGCTCCTGTTTATATTTGCTGGGGCCAGGTCAACAGGTCGGCTTTGATCAGGATACCGCGCTATTCCCCGGGCAGAGAGCAATCCACCCGCATGGAACTGCGCTGTCCCGACCCGTCCTGCAACCCTTACCTGGCGTTCGCTGCCATGCTGCTGGCCGGACTTGACGGCATCAAGAAAAAGCTGAAAGCGCCCCTGCCGGTAGAGGAGGATGTCTATAAGTTCGACGCGGCCAAGCTTAAAGAGAAGAATATCCATATGCTGCCGTTCTCGATCAAGCGGGCCATAGAAGAACTGGCCGATGACAAGGTCGTTAAGGAAGCGCTGGGTGAACACACTTTCCGTAATTTTTATGAAGCCAAAGCCAAAGAGTTTGATGATTATCGTATGAGGATCACCCCCTGGGAACTGGAAAGATATCTGGAAGCGTTATAAACATATTTCCTGTTGACACCTTATATTAAGGGACTAGAATAGGCTCTGAAATGCATGTAATAGGCGGCAGAGCCTTTTTACGAGTTATTTGCCCGGTTATCAGCGAGCACATCATTGTTCCTGCTGTTACCCGATTAATATTTTTATTCTTCCAGCCTAATTGCTTATCGAAGGGGCATCGAATTGAAACTTGACCTAGAAAAATATTTACCACTGGTCGAGGCGATCCCTGACATGATCTGTTTTGTGGATCTGAAAGGCAAGCTGCTTTACATCAGCGAGAATGTCAAGGACAAAATTGGCTTTGAGCGGGAATCTTTTCAGGGTAAAACACTGCGGAACCTGCCGGCCTTTCCTTTCCAACAAAAGAAAAAACTCAAGGCCATGCTGGCAAAGCTCCGGCGATTGAATTCGCTCCAGGATGAAGTCGAGATAAAACATTGTTCCGGCCGTATGGTCTATCTTTCCGTAAATATTTCAAAGATAGATCTCGACGGAAAAAAGCTCATTTTATGCGTGGCCAGGGATGTTTCCAAGGCCAGGCTGATCAGGCGCGAGTTGCAGGCAGTGAACAGGAAACTAGAGATATTCATCAGGACCTCGGGTGCACCAATGGGGGTCTATGACCGCACAGGCGTTCTGCTGATGATGAACCAATCGGCGGCAGAACAGCTGCATGGCCGGCCGGAGGATTTTATTGGCCTGTCGATAAAGGAATTCTTGCCGGAAGGAGCGCCTGATTACCTGGAGAGGATCCGCCGGATCTTTCGCTCGGGCCGCAGGGCCGAATATAAAGATTTGGTTTACCTGCCAATAGGTGCCCGCTGGTATCATTCCTCTTATCTTCCCTTGAGGGATGAAAGTGATCGAATTTACGCTGTCCAGATCATTTCCAGCGATATTACTGAGAGTAAGCTGTCGCGGGAGCAGCTAATTGAAAGTGAAGCGAAATACCGCTTGCTTTTCAATTCGGCCAACGATGCGATCTTCCTTATGAAAGATGACAAATTCGTTGATTGTAATAAAAAAACCTTAAAGATGTTCGGCTGCGCAAGGGAGCAGATCATCGGCCAAACACCTTATTTCTTTTCCCCGCCCAATCAGTCTGATGGTCAGGATTCAAAGAAAAAAGCCCGCAAGAAGATACTGGCTGCGTTGGCTGGCCGGCCGCAGTTCTTTGAATGGCAGCACCGGCGGCTTGGCGGGGAGGTCTTTGACGTAGAGGTCGCTCTTAATTGTGTTGAGCTGCGGGGCGGCAGATTCATCCAGGCGATCGTGCGGGATATTACCGAGCGCAAACGGGCGGAAGAAATGCTCAGGCAGGGTGAGTTCAGGCTGAAGCAGTTGTTCGAGAATATGAGAAGCGCGGTCGCGGTCTATCAGTCGGTAGCAGGCGGCAGAGATTTTATATTCAAGGAATTTAACCGTGCCGGAGAGCGGATAGAAAAGATCAAACGGAAAGATATCATCGGCCAGAAAGTGACACAGGCCTTTCCCGGAGTCAAGAGATTCGGCTTGTTAAAGGTCTTTCAGCGAGTCTGGCGCACTGGCAGGCCGGAGCATTTTCCTGTCAGCCAATACAAGGATGAGCGTATTGTCGGCTGGCGCGATAATTATGTCTATAGACTGCCTTCAGGAGAGATCGTTGCGATCTATAATGATGTGACAGCCAGAAAACAAGCAGAGCAGGCGCTCAAAGAATCGGAAGAGAGATACAGGACAGTGGTCAACAGCATGGCCGAAGGCGTTGTTTCTCTGGATATAACCGGAAAGATTATCCAGATCAATCAACGGGCGTTGGAAATGTCAGGATTCAAGCGGGAGCAATTGATGGGCAGGAACTTTATTTCTGTTCTGCCCCGCATCAAGATGGATGCGGCCTCTCTGGCAGCGGCTTTCAAAGATATAATCATTGGCCGGGGGTCGGTCAAGCGCGATTGGACATTTATTAATTTGGCGGGCAAGGAGATCACTCTCAGGGTCGAATATTCGCCAATGATTAGCGGCGGCCGGCAAGTAGGCTTGACCGCCCTGCTGCTGGATGTGACCGAAATTCGCCAAATAGAAAAAAGGAAAGAGCAGTTGATCGCCGCGGTTTCGCATGAATTGAAAAGTCCGGTGGCCTTGACCCAGATGGCTATCGATCTGGGCAAACGGTCGCTGGCTGCGGGTAATTTAACGAAAGTTTCGGATGCCTGCGGTATCGCCCAGCAGAATATCGAACGTCTGAGCCGTGACGTCAACAATATTGTTGATGCGTTTTCTATAGATCTGCGCTTGGCCAGGCTGCGCAGACTTTCACTTGGGCCTAGGATAGCGGCAATTCTCCGTGAGCGGAAGATAGATCTGGAGGCCAAAGGGCTTAAAACACGGGTCGTTATGGGGCGTTACGTCGTTCGGGTGCTGATGAACGAGAGGGACCTTGATCTGGTCCTGGGCAATCTGATCGATAATGCGATCAAGTTTTCCGCAGCAGGCACGCTTGAGATCAACACCGCGGTTAAAGGTGATCGCGTCTTGGTCACGGTGAAAGACCGCGGTCGGGGCATGACTAAACATGAGATTGCCAGGGCGTTCGAGACATTTTTTAAAGGCTCGCCGGCGCTTCCGGGCGTGGGATTGGGATTGCCGATCTCAAAACAGATCCTGACAAGATATAATTGTAATATAATGATAAGATCAGCAGGCAGAGATAAAGGCACGGCAGTGACGGTGGAGCTGCCGAAGCAATAGGAGGGACCTAAGATGGCTGTGAAAAGAATATTGATAGTTGAAGATGACGAAGGTATGAGGGAGATCTATGCTGATATGTTCGAGGCAGAAAAAAAACAATATCTGATCAAACAAGTAAGCAATGCCAAGGAAGCTCTGGTCCTGGCGCAGAAAGAAACGTTTGACCTGATCATCCTGGACATCATTATGGAGCCGTTGCCCGGCGATTCATTTTTTGTCCGCCTGCGTGACAACCCAAAGACAAGCGATATCCCGGTGGTGATAATTTCGGTCTTAAGCCCGGATACGCTAAGCAAACTGAAGGACATCGATCATTGCAGTATCATACAAAAACCTGTGCGCAAGGAACAGGTCCTGCGCTTATTGGAAAAACATCTAGGCAAATGACCACTGGTCGTTTCAGGAGGTGAGGTATGGGCAGTAACCATCTAGGCCTGAATGAGCAGGAGCTTCAAGCGATCGTGCTTGACCAGATAGGCGATCTGATCGTGGCAACGGATCTCGCGGGCCGGATCATCTATGTTAATCAAGCTGTTTGCCGGGCCCTTAAAAGGGACCGCACGGAACTTATTGGTGCCGCGATTGATATCCTTGGCCAGGACCCGGCTCAGGGTGCTGAGCAAAAGAAGATAATTGAGGCGACATTAAAGGGCGGCAGCTGGCATGGCCGCGTGATCAATCTTGCCAAGGATGGCAGTCAAGTAGTGCTTGACTCCCGGACCTGGCTGATCAAGGACAAGCAGGGCGTGGTTAAAGGGATCTGCGGGGTCAGTCAGGACATTAGCGGCTCAAGGCAATTCGAGGCTGAACTGAAAAAGAAGGTCGATGAACTGGAACGGATGACCAAGATCATGATCGGGCGAGAGGACCGCATCTTGGAGCTTAAGAAGCGTATCAAAGAGCTTGAAAACCGATCAAAAGATAAATGAACTATACCTTTGCAATTATCTCTCTTTTTGGATTCCTGCTGTCCGGTGTGGCGGCTATGCTAGTCTTGGTCAGGAACTATCGTAACCTGCTTAATTGGCTCTTTTTCCTTTATGCCAGCATGGTGGCTCTCTTTAATCTGTGCGATTTTTTATCGAAGATCACGCCTTATATTGCGCGGTCCAGGTTCTATAACGACCTTTCGGTCATTTTTTGGCTATGGTTTCTTTTCTTTGTGCTGCATTTTTCTGTAGTTTTGGCTAATAAATATTCAAAGAAAATGTGGACAACTTTGATCGCGGTCTTTTTTACCACGACAATTATTTTCAACTGGATCACACTGCGGACTACCTGGATCTATTTAACCCCGGTATTGACCGAGTGGGGTTATTCAGCTGAGCCAGGCCTTTATTTCGGCGTTTTTGCCGCGTATTCCGTCTTACTGGTGCTTTTAACCGCCTGGAATTTCTGGCTGACCAGGCAGAATGTAGATGATATAAGGCTTGTCCATCAGGCCAATGTTCTGCTGGTCGGCGTGTTAGTTGGCATGTGCATCGGTTTGATCGGCGATGTTATCTTACCGCTGCTGGGGCTCTGGAATGTCACTCTTGTGCCCATCGCTACTATCGTTTATATCGCCTTTTTCGGTCTGGCAATGTTCCGCTATGGTCTGCTGAGCATCAGTCCGAGCACGGTAGCAAATAGTGTTCTTAATACTATGCCGAACCTGCTGGTGGTCACTGACCTGGATCATAATATTTCCATGGTCAACGAATTCTGTCTCAAAGTGCTTGGATATCAAGAAAAAGAAATTATCGGCTTGCCGATGAAGAGTTTAATCGCCGGTGAAAATTCATCACTATTATGCGGACTTATCAGTCAAGAACTAAGCCGAAAGGGCTTTGTCAAAGAACGCCGGCTGCAATTGAAGACCAGGGCCGGCTTGGATATCCCTGTCAGCATGGATGCGTCGCGTGCCCTTGATCGCTTCGGCAATCAATTGGGCTGCGTGCTGATCTTTCGCGATGTTTCGGATATAGAAAAATTGCTGGCCCAGCAGAAAGAGGCGATCGATGAGCTGACCAGGACAAAAGAGCGCATGTTAAGCATCCTTGAGGACACGACCGAGACCAGGGACAGGGCGGATGAAGCGACAAAAAAACTGGCCAGGGCTTATGAAGACCTGAAAGCTGTCGACAAGATGAAGACCGAGTTCCTTTCAGTCGTATCCCATGAGCTGCGCACGCCGATCACGCCGATCAAAGGCTACACCTCGATGCTGCTGTCTGACTCCATTGGTAAATTATCTGAGGAGCAGAAAAGAGCCGTCCAGGTGATCCAGAAAGAGGGCGACCATCTGCTCGGCTTGATCGATTCGGTCCTGGACGTTTCCCGTATGTCCTATGGCCGGCCGCTGAAACTGGCCAAGGAACCCGTCCTTATCCGCACGCTGGCCCAGGAGCTTAAAGAGGTCATGGCTCCGGAGGCTGGCATGCGCAATATCAGTATCGAGGTCGAATTGCCGCCTGATTTTCCCACAATCATAGCCGATCCGACCAAGATCAGGCGGCTGCTGACCAACCTGTTGGGGAATTCGCTCAAATTCACGCCTAAGGGCGGTCATGTCACTATCACCGGCGCCAGCGGCCAGGATGAAGTGGAGATCCGGGTAGTCGATGACGGTATCGGGTTGGCCAGGGACAACCTGGAGAAGGTCTTTGATAAATTCTATCAGGTTGACAGTTCCTATACCAGAGCGGTTGGCGGGGTCGGCCTGGGCCTGGCCATCTGCAAGGAGATAGTCGAAACACACGGCGGCAAGATCAGGGCCATTTCAGATGGTTTAGGCAAAGGTGCTGCGATTGCGTTCACATTGCCTATAGGAGGATAGTGTCATGCTCAGTCGGGGAGAAAGAAAAAAAGTACTTGTGATCGAGGACCACGCGCCGACCGCGGACATGATCGGCCAGTTGCTCGACATGATCGACCTGGATTTTTCCCTGGCGCCGGACGGACCCCGGGGACTGGAACTGGCAGTGACCGTTCAGCCAGACCTGATATTGCTTGATATCATGATGCCGCAGATGAACGGTATTGAGGTCTGTAAGGCGCTTAAGAGCTCGCCGCGGACAAAACATATACCGGTCATCATTGTTTCCGTGCGCGGCTCTAATGACATGAAAATAGCGGGCCAGGAAGCCGGCGCGGTCGAACATGTGGTAAAGCCGTTCGACCCTGCGGAATTGATTAAGATCATCAAGAAGTATATTTAGATAAGAGAAGCCCCCGGTTTCCCGGGGGCTTCTCCTGTCTTTGATCTCTGCTTGCTACTCTCTGCTATCTAAATAAGTCCCTGCGCGTACATGGCGCGGGCAACTTTCTCAAAACCAGCGATGTTGGCGCCCACGACCAGGTTGCCTGACTTGCCGTATTCTTCGGCGGCCTTTTTAGCGCTGGAGTAGATGTTCTTCATGATCCGCTCCAGGTACTTGTCGGTCTCCTCAAAGCTCCAGGACAGTCTCTGGCTGTTCTGGGCCATTTCCAGGCCCGAAGTGGCCACGCCGCCGGCGTTGGCAGCCTTGGCCGGGCCAAAAGCGACCTTGTTCTTCAAAAAGACCTTGATCGCTTCAGGGGTCGAAGGCATGTTGGCGCCTTCGGCCACCGCGTAACAGCCGTTCTCCACCAGCTTTTCCGCTGACTTCTCGTCGATCTCGTTCTGCGTGGCGTTGGGCAGGGCGATGTCGCACTTGACCTTCCAGATGCCGGCGCAGCCTTCATGGTACTCGGCGTCAGAATGATGCTTGAGGTATTCCTTGATCCGCTTGCGCTCTACTTCCTTGAGCTGCTGTACGGTCTTGACGTTGATGCCGTTCTTGTCAACGATATATCCATTGGAGTCAGAACAGGCAATGACCTTGGCGCCCAGCTGCTGGCACTTCTGCATGGCGTAGATGGAAACATTGCCGGAGCCTGAAGAAATGACGGTCGCGCCCTTGATCGTTTTACCGATATCTTTGAGCATTTCCAGCAGGAAATAGATCAGGCCGTAGCCGGTGGCCTCAGTGCGCACCAGCGAGCCGCCCCAATCCAGGCCTTTGCCGGTCAGGACCCCTGTGAACTCATTGCGGATCTTCCTGTACATGCCGTACAGGTAGCCGATCTCGCGGCCGCCCACGCCGATGTCACCGGCCGGCACATCCGTATCCGGGCCGATGTGGCGGGCGAGCTCAGTCATGAAACTCTGGCAGAACCTCATGACCTCGTTGTCTGACTTGCCCTTGGGGTCGAAATCAGAGCCGCCCTTGCCGCCGCCCATGGCCAGGCCGGTCAGCGAGTTCTTAAAGATCTGCTCAAAACCCAGGAACTTGATGATGCCGGGATAAACAGAAGGATGGAAGCGCAGGCCGCCCTTGTACGGTCCGATAGCGCTGTTGAACTCAATGCGCATACCGCGCTGGACATGGATCTCTCCTCTATCATCCATCCAGGGCACGCGGAAGAATATCTGCCTTTCCGGCTCAACGACCCTTTCCAGGATCTTAGCTGCCTTGTATTCGGGATGCTTGTCCATGACCGGGGCGATCGATTCCAGGACCTCTTCGATCGCCTGGTGGAACTCAGGCTCGTGAGGATTGCGCTTTTTGACCTGCTCGAGAACTTTTTTAACGACCATTGCAATTTACCTCCAGTTATATTATTTAGCAGGAGCAGAGACGGTTTATGGGCTCGGCTTGACTCGACACCTCCTCCTGATGGATTTAAGCTTTACATTTATCTG
Source organism: Candidatus Saganbacteria bacterium (assembly GCA_016932255.1). Classification (GTDB taxonomy): domain Bacteria; phylum Margulisbacteria; class WOR-1; order O2-12-FULL-45-9; family O2-12-FULL-45-9; genus JAFGDE01. Next base: position 7,463 of record JAFGDE010000019.1, on the reverse strand, counting down.
CGAATAGGTTATTATTATACGGCAATCAATTGCCGTATGTCAAGGTGTTTATATGGAAAAGAAACTTAATGCTATACTAAAGATCGTGGCCGAATCCAATGAACCGATCGGCTCGCCCGAGATCTCTGCCAGGCTTAAGGAGCTGGGTATCGATCTGTCGGAACGCACGGTGCGCCATCATCTGCAGCAGTTGGGTGAAGAAGGCCTGGTCAGGGTCTTTTGGAAAGAGGGGCGGATGCTGACCAAGAAAGGCCAGGAAGAACTGGCAAATTCCATGATTTCGGAAAAGATCGGCCTGGTCAGCTCAAGGATCGAATCGCTCGCTTATCAGATGAGCTTTGACCTGAAGGCTAAACAGGGCACGGTAATTTTTAACCTTTCGCTATTCCATAAAAGTGATATCAGCAAAGCGCTAAAGATCATGGCTGAAGCTTTTAAAAAAGGTTTTTGTAACGGCCAGATGGTTTCCCTGACCGAAGCCGGCCAGGAGATAGGCGGTTTCAAGGTCCCGACGGGCAAGGTCTGCTTCGGCACGATGTGTGCGACCAATCTCAACGGCATCCTGCTGAAGAGCGGTATCCCGGTCGAATCCAAGTTCGGCGGCGTGCTTCAGGTCGAAGAAGGCAAGCCGCTGCGCTTTACCGAATTGGTCAGTTATTCCGGTTCAACGCTTGATCCGCATGAGATATTCCTGCGCAGCAAGATGACCAGTGTGCGCGAAGCCTGCAAGGGCTTCGGCAAGATCCTGGCCGGACTGCGCGAGATACCTGCGGCTTCGAGAAAACAGGTCGAAGAGATCATTGCGGCCGCTGAGCAGGCCGGCCTGGGCGGTACTTTATATGTCGGCAGATCCGGCCAGCCGGTGCTGGGTATGCCCGTCGGGGTCGAACGGGTCGGACTGGTGATCCCCGGAGGACTTAACCCCGTAGCTGCCTGTGAGGAGTGGGGTATCGAGGTGGAGAACAGAGCTTTGAGTACACTGGTTGATTACGCTGACCTGGTCAGGTTTGAAAAATTATAAATATTATTGAACGATCCGGTATTGACGCCCATACAATATTGTAGTATCCTACAATATTGTATGAGCCCGATGCGTGATATTAAAGTCCAGGTGTTGGTCGAAATAGCCGAAGCTCTTTCTGCCTCGCTTGATCTGGAAGAAAGCCTCAACTCCATTCTCAAGGTCTTGTCTGATTCACTCGGCATGAAACGCGGCACTGTCACACTGGTCGATCCGCTGACCAATGAACTTAAGATCGAGGTCGCCCACGGCCTGACCAAGAACGAAAAAAAACGAGGGAAATATCGGATAGGCGAGGGCGTCACGGGGAAAGTCGTTGAATCGGGCGAGCCCATGGTAGTCCAGGATATCGAGACCGAACCATTGTTCCTCAACAAGACCCGCTCCCGTAAGGACCTCAAGGACCGCAAATTCGCATTTCTTTGCGTGCCGATCAAGGTCGGCAATAAAGTCGTCGGCGCACTCTCGATTGATCACCTGTTCAAGGGCAATATTTCATATGAGGAAGACATACGTCTGCTGACCATCATCGCGGCCATGGTCGGCCAGACGGTGCGGGTGCGGGATCTGGCTGAAAAAGAAAAACAAGCGGTCCTGGCTGAGAACGTGCAGTTGCGCCAGCAGCTCAAAGGAAAATATAAGTTCGGCAACGTCATCTACAGTTCGCCGGCCATGGAGAACGTGCTTGAGGCCGCCCGCCAGGTGGCGCCGAGCCAGGCCACGGTACTTATTTTAGGCGAATCAGGCACCGGCAAGGAACTGGTCGCCTCCGCGATCCATTATGCCAGCCCGCGTTCCGACAAGCCGTTCATTAAAGTGGCTTGCGCGGCCCTGCCGGAGAGCCTGCTGGAATCAGAACTGTTCGGCTATGAAAGAGGCGCTTTTACCGGTGCCGCTGAACGCAAGTCCGGCCGCTTTGAGCTGGCTGACGGCGGGACGCTTTTCCTGGACGAGATAGGCGATCTCTTGCCCGCGACCCAGGTCAAACTGCTGCGCGTGCTTCAGGAAAAAGAGTTCGAGCGCCTGGGCGGCAATCGAACGATCAAAATAGATGTGCGGATCATCTGCGCTACCAACCGCGATCTGAAAAAAATGGTCAAGGAAGGCAGGTTCCGCGACGATCTTTATTACCGCATCAATGTTTTTCCCGTACAGCTGCCGCCGCTGCGTCAGCGCAGGGAGGACATCCCATTGCTTGTGGCGCATTTCACGCACAAGTATAATAAGGAGAACAGCAAGCGTATTAGCGGGATAAACAGGGCGGCGCTGGACATCATTATGGCTTATGACTGGCCCGGCAATGTCAGGGAGCTGGAGAACGTCATCGAACATGCGGTCGTGCTTTGCCAGAAAGAGCTGATCTCACCCAGGGACCTGCCAGCCAATCTATCCCAGCAGGCCGCTGAGATCAAAACCTCTGGCACAACCCTGCCAAAAATAGTAGAATCGATCGAGAAGCAGAAGATCACCGAAGCATTGGAACAATATAAGACCCAGCGCAAGGCCGCCGTGGCTTTGGGCTTGACCGAGCGCATGCTGGGTTATAAAATAAAAAAATACGGGATCTGATAATATTGGATTTTAAGATTCTGGCTAAAAAGACCTTGATCTTTGGCCTGCTTCTGGCTGCGACCTCTGTTGCGGCTGAAGATCTGCCCGTCTTGAGCATTTTTCTGCCCTTTGACCGCACCGTTGTCACTGCCGCTTCTATCACTGTTGAAGGCTCTTACCGCGGCCAATCCGAGGCGCGTGTTTATCTCAATCTGGCCCAGGCTGTGCCCGGGTCTGACGGCGACTTTTCTGTCTCTGTGCCGCTTGAACCGGGAAAGAACAATATCCTGGCACAAGCACTGGACCGGAATAATAAAGTCCTGGGCTTTAATAAATGCCGTGTGCTCAGACTGGCGTCGTTCGCAGACCTGGATGAGAATTATTGGGCCAAACCGGCCATTGAAGCAATGGCGACCTTAGGCATAATCACGGGTTTCCCTGACGGCACTTTTGGCCCGAATTATTCGATCACCCGGGCCCAGCTGGCCACCTGGCTGATCCGTTCGCTGGGAGAGGAGATCAGCCGGGAAGCCGATCAGGCCCAGATATTTTCTGATGTGCCGCCGTCGCACTGGGCTTTCCCCTATATCAATTTGGCCGCGAGCCGGGGACTGGTCCAGGGTTATCCGGACGGCACTTTCCGGCCGGAAAACACGATCATCCGGGCCGAGACAGTGGCCGTAGTGGTCAGATTGGAAAAGCTACCTCTGGCCGGTGAAGAAACACCCATGCCCTATCTCGACATCAAGCCGGATTATTGGGCTGCCGATCTGATCAAGGCGGCCTATGAGGCCAAGCTGACCACATATATTAAAACAGCCTATTTCCAGCCGGCCGACCAGATCTCAAGAGGTGAGGCGGCTAATCTGCTCAGCCGCAGCAGTCTCCTGGTGCCGCGGATCAATTGGCTGCTGGATTGGGAGCAGGGCTATTTCTAAAGGAGGAGTAAAATGACCTATTTGATGTTGTCCGGTCTGATAGCGTTCGTGTTCGGGATCATCGTCCTTGTTTCACCGATCTTTTTCAAGGATTTTTGCGCCATGGTCGACAAGTTAGTGTTCGAGCTCGATGCTTTGATCAAGCCTTACCGGATAGCGATCGGCCTGATACTGCTGATCGTTTCGTTCTGGATATTCTTTGTGATAAGGCGTTATCCTGAATTATGGTATCTTTCCGCGGTAGCCGTTATCGCGCTCCTTATCGGGGTGTTGTACCTGTTCTTTCCCCGCTGGCTGGACCGCCTGTCTGAAGTGGCCAATATCCTTGTTTTCCCGACCAAGGAATACGTGATGGGCGCCTGTAAGTTCGTTGGCGTCATCATGCTGGCGGCCGGCCTCTATATCCTGGTCATCTGGTATCTGTTGCTGCCCAGGCTTTAGTTCGGTCTGAGGCCCCACCAGCTCCAGTCCCTGCCGTGTTCGGGTTTGCCGAAGTCCATATGGAAGTAGAATTGTTTGGCGTTGACATTTCCCCGCTTGATAAAAAAGTTGATCTGTTCAAGGCCCAGGTCGCGGGCGATATTGTAGAGGGCTATCAGTGCCGCGCCAGCCAGTTTTTCTCCGCTGCCCTGAATGTTATAGAGCAGCAGCCTGTTATCTAACGGGATGATCTGGAATTCGATCCGGGTCAAGACAAGCCTGCTCCAGGCGGTCCTTGCTTGAGAGCCGGCCTGGTCGAACAATGAAGCGATGACCATCGGCTCATCACTCCCTTCACTGATGAACTTGAGCTCAAGATCAACCTGCCTGGCGATCGAACCAAAATGGGAAATGGCCAGACTGATCAGGTCCGGACGCTCTATGGCCAGCTTGTTTTCGATCCTGAAGTGATTGCCGCTAAGGCTGAACTCAGCCTGTGCGACATGACCGAGCGCCGCCTCAGGGCTGATATGGCGCAGGCGCCTGGCCTGGGCAGCCCGCTCGCTGATCGGTTGCCGCGGCAGGCGCAAACGCTCAGGCTCGTTCTTAAACAGCCGTTGTACTTGTGCTTTTAGGGGGCAAAGGTGAAAGCCCATGTCCATTATCTGTCGTTGATTTCCGGCGGGAATTTCGCTCTTTAAAAAGAACTGGCGCCGAAATAAAAACCGAAGCCGATCAGGACAAGGCCGCAGACGAGCATCATCAGCTTGTAGACGGGCGGGGAAATGAGCCTTTTCCCGCGGCTGACAGTGAAAGAGACCAGGCTGTACCAGAGAAGATCTGCCAGGATATGGCCGCAAAAGAAAACGGCCAAAGCGGTCGGGCCGGCTTGCTGGGCGGCCAGGACCAGGCCGATGCCGACCGTGAGCCACCAGATGGTCCAATAAGGATTGATCAGCGATATGAGCAGGCCGCGCAGGATCAAGCTGTGTGAGGTCAGGCGATGCGGCTTGAGGTCAAGCTGCAGCTTGGGCAGGGACCAGATCAGACTGGTGCCGAAGTAAAGTAAAATGACCGAGCCCAGCAAGGAGATGGCCCTGAGAAGTCCAGGCTGGTCGATAACCCGGTTCAGGCCGAAGACCAGCAGGAAAAGCATGCCGATCTCAATGATGGCATGGCCCAGGATGAGCAGGGGGCCGGTCTTATAGCCGTGCTTGACGCTTTCCGCGATCGTGGTCGTGAGCAGTGGACCGGGCGCCATGGCGCCGGAGAGCGCGATGACGAATGAGACAGTGAAGATCGAAAAATAATCCATGGCGCAATTTTACTATATCCCTGATCTCTTTGCATGGTTTGCTTTAGTCCTGCCCGCTTGCTAGAATTATGGAACGGGAAGATCATGGACAGAAAAAGGAACATTATTCTGGCTGTTGGTTTATTGGTCCTGGTCGCCACGTTGCTCTTTTTCGGCCTGCGCGTCCTGAGACAGGACAGCGCTGAGGTCATCAGCGTCAGGCAGGGCGATGAGTTCACCTTGTCGCTGGGATCCAACGCAACGACCGGCTATCAATGGCAGTTGAGCCAGCCTCTGGACCAGGAGCGGCTCAAGCTGATCAGTTCCGTTTATATCACACCGGAACAGGGCAGGATCGGGCAGGGCGGGGTGGAACACTGGACCTTCAAGGCGTTAAAGTCCGGCCGGGCGGTCATTAAGCTCGGATATTTACGGCCCTGGGAAAAAGAAGTGCCGCCGGTCAAGAGCAAAGCTTTCCTTATCCGCATTGAACAATGATCAAGATCGGTTCCCGCGCAATAGACACTAATATCTTTCTGGCGCCTCTGGCCGGGTGCGCTGACCTGTCCTATCGTCTTGTCTGCCGCGAGCACGGCGCAGGCCTGGCTTTCTATGAAATGGCCGATGTCAATTCCATTGTCCGCGCCCAGGGCAAGAACAAGGATCTCTTCATGCCTCACCCGGACGACCGGCCGGTGGCCGCGCAGCTGCTTGGTTCCGAGCCTGAGCTGACCCTTGAAGCGGCCAGATGCCTCCTGGCCCTGGTCAAACCGGTCTTTATTGATATTAACGCGGCCTGTCCGGTCAAGAAGGTGATGAAGAAAAGGTCGGGCGCTTATTTCATGCTGGAGCCGGACCGGCTCTACCGGATAGTGGAAAAACTTGCCGCCAACCTTGATCTGCCGGTAACGGTCAAGATGCGTGTGGGTTTTAACCATATCGATCAGAACCATCTGGTCAGCCTGGCCAAGAACCTGGAAAAGGCCGGGGCAGCGGCTTTGTTCGTGCATGGCCGCACGCGCAGGCAGCTCTATCACGGCAAGGTCGATTATCCGTCAATCCGTGCTGTCAAACGCGCTGTCAGCATCCCGGTCTTTGGCTCAGGCGACGTGCTTTCGCCGCAGCTGGCCAAAAAGATGTTCGAAGAGACGGGCTGCGACGGGATACTAGTGGCGCGCGGCTCCCAGGGGTCGCCCTGGATCTTTGACCAGATCAGGGATTATCTTAAGACCGGTGTCCTGCCGGAGCAGGTGACGCTTGAACGAAAAAAAAGGGTCTTGCTGCGCCATCTTGAATATATGCAGGAACTGAGGCAGAGCCGGCCAAGCAATAAAATGGGCTTGATGCGCAAGATGGCGCTTTATTATCTTTATGATTTCCCCAATGCGGCCAAGATCCGCGGCTCGATCACCCCGCTCAAGTCCTATAAAGCTTTGGTCGAGAAGATTGAAGGCATTCCTCTGGGCTGATATACTTGCCTTATGTTCCAGTATATAGCTGATATCTGCACATATAACCTGTTCCGGCTTGAGCCAGGTTCTCAGCTGGCCGGCAGCGTTAATTTCTTCATCTACGACGTGCTCAAGATCGCTTTTTCCATATTGCTGGTGATCACCGTGATAAGCTTCCTGCGCACCTATATCTCGCCGCAGAAGATCAGGGAATGGCTGTCGCGCCAGCGCTTTGGTATCGGTTATATCATCGCTTCATGCTTCGGCGCGATCTCGCCGTTCTGCTCCTGTTCCTCTATCCCGTTGTTCATCGGTTTTATCGAGGCCGGGATACCCATGGGCGTGGCCTTTGCTTTCCTGATCACGTCGCCCCTGGTCAATGAAATAGTCTTTGTGCTGATGCTGGGCACGTTCGGCCCGAAGATGGCCTTGATCTATGCCGGGTTCGGGATAATCCTGGGGGTTATCTGCGGCATGGTCCTGGAGAAGACCGGTTTGAAGAAAGACATCGTTAAACTGGACAAGCCCGCGGCCATGATGGATATGCCGCAGGACCTGAAAGGCAAGCTGGCTTTTGCCTATGTTGAAACTTCCTGGATCTTCAAACGGGTCTTTCCCTTTATCCTGATCGGGGTGGGGCTAGGCGCCTTTATTCACGGCTATATCCCGACCGAGCTGATCACGCGCTATATCAGATCGGATTCGCTCTTTTCCGTGCCGATCGCTGTGGCCATCGGGGTGCCGCTTTACGCCGGGTGTTCGACCCTTGTGCCTGTGGTCTTTGCCTT
>JAFGDE010000018.1 GCA_016932255.1 Candidatus Saganbacteria bacterium | reverse complement strand
CCCGTCAGCTGAAATTTCTCCCAAGCCAACCCGATAAACCTGCATGATATCAGCGGTGAGACAAAGCAGCCTTTTCCATCCTTTGGGCGTGCCGCAGCGCACCCGCTTCAAGGTCATTGACGATTTTCGCAGCCGCAACTGCCTGCCAGCCAGAAGGCATCTAAATGATGACATTGCCCGAGCCGTGCGGTTGTCCGAAGAAAAATACCAGGCCCTGCTTGATATCCTGGCCGAGGCCGGCCGCGGCCGCTCCGTTAGGGTCAAGGTCTATTTACCGCTGACCGCTTTGGAAAAAATCCCGTTTGAAACCGTGCCGCCGCAGGAATTCGCCACTTATGTCAGACTGCACAGCCTTGACCTGCGCCAGTTAAGAGATATCACCGCCCGTTTTAGGCAAAGGGCCAAGCACCAGCGCAGCCAGGGGCTTGATCCGGCCGTGGCTGACCGCCTTTCCCGCTCCGGCCTGCAGGTCGAGGATAGCGGCGTGCTGAACTTGCTTAACGTTATTGCGCAGGAAAAGAAGATCTTCCAGGGCCTGGCCCAGGACCCGACCACCAGCGTGGACCGCATTTTTCGCGCGCTTGACTTTGGCAAGGAAAAATTGGGCTTTCATAATGTGGCGGTCTATCGGCCGCTCAAGGACGGCAGCGGCCGCTGGCTCTTGACCGGGCGGACAAGGGATTGGAACGGTAAGAGCAAATATATTAACGGCCACCCGCCGGAGACCACGCTGGCCAGCGTGATCGGGGCCGGCGATAAAATGATATTCGATGTCAATATCCTGGAGCCGGAATCTTTTACGGCACAGGGCTTGATCGCCGACAAAAAATCCATCGAGGACGATCTGCGTAAATCGCACGGCCCTGCACGTATGCTTTTTATCAAACTTGTTTCCCGGTTTGGCGTGGAAGCCGTTGTCCACCTGCACAACCGGGTGGCGCTTGATGAAAAGGCGCCGGCAATGCTCTTGCCGCACAGCGAGGTCCTGGCTGAGAGCATTAAGACGGAGCTGCAAATATATTTTGAGGAAGTCATCACAGCCATTGAGACAATTCGCGCCAGGCATGAAACGCTGCCCGAGAGCGAAGAGAAAGGGCTGCAGGACCTAGACGTTCTGCGGGCCCGCCTGGCCGCCAGGAATTTCCACATCTATGATTACATGGCTGGCCGCAGCATTATGAGCCGCTACCGCGGTCTTGAGATAAGCTCTTTGAGCAACCCGGCCAAACTGGATAAAGAGGTCCAGGCCGGCATAGTCGACGGCTTGAACTGGATGAAGATCGGCTTTGAGGACCTCTATGGCCATGTTATCCGGGTCGATGAGACCAGGGTAGCGTTTGATAAAGGCCGGCCGGTCGCCTTTGCCTCTGCTGATGAACTGCCTTATGTCTTTTTCGACAAGGACGGAACAAAACAGGAAGGCCGGCTGACCCCGATGGTCGGCGGCTGGGTGCGCGAGGACTATCGCGGGATGAAGCTTCAGGTGCGTTTGAACTATGGTTTGCTGATCAGGCGCTGGTGGCAATATAAGTTCAGCGGCGGGCTGTTCAAGCCGCTCCGCTTGGCGACCAGGACGCGCAGCGGCGTGGTTATCAGCGCGCTTTATTCATATTTCAGAGGGGTCAAATACCGCGATCTTGATCGGGAAGAGCAGGCGGCCCGCGATGCCTTTGCCGATTATTTAAAATGCAGCGTGGAGGCGCACGGCATTGTGCGCAACGCTTATGAACACGCCAGGTTCGGCAACGGTGAAGATCTCAGGCTGCGCGGCCGTATAAAGCATCGAGTGGAAAAGGCCAGGCAGGATATCGGCCCCTACGACGGCCGGATCTTTATCTTTAAATTGACCGCCTGGACCCTGCTCAAGGCCCAGCTGACGACCTGGCTCAACAGATTCCTGCGCCGCCGCCGATAAGATCGGCTGTTTATTGACGGCAGAGCAAAAGCCCTCTATAATCCCTATAGAGTGAGTCCTCTGCAAGCTCACATCAACTTTGTCCTGTTAGTAACCCTGGCCATCAACCTTGGGTTAGGTCTCTATATTTATGTAAGAAGCCGGCGCAACATCTTTAACCGCGTTTTTTCTGCGATCCTGCTGGTCGTTTCCCTTTGGACCCTGTCGATCCTGGCGTTTGTCAATTCCACCACCGCGGTGGACGTTCTTTTTTGGCGCAAGCTGACGCCGGTCGGGCCGGCTATTTTTACCGCCCTGTTCCTCTATTTCAGCCTGATCTTTCCTTTCCGTTTGAAGAAGAGCGTGTTCATAAACATACCCTTGCTGCTTGTTCCGGGTATATTTTTTGCCTTGTTATCGTTTTTCACCGGCAAGATGGTGCGCATTCTCGTGGTCCAGGACCCGTTCCATCTTTTTTTAGCCAGACCGATCTTTGACTGGGGCTACAATCTTTACACGCTTTATTTAGTGGCCTATTTTCTGCTCGCCCTGGGCATCCTGACAATTAAGCTTAGGCACAGCAGCCAGGAACAGCGGCGTCAGATAGCTTATATCCTGGCCGGTGTCGGCTCGACTTTCCTGCTCGGCTCGATCACCAGCCTGTTCCTGCCCTTGTTCGGCATAGTCGAACTTTTTGTCTTTGGCCCCAGTTTCACCCTGGTCATGATCTGCCTGATCTGCTATGCTATCGCCCGCTACCATATCCTGCCGGTCGAAGAGTTCCTCAGCCGGGGCATTCCGGTCATTGGCCTGTCGCTGGCCCTGGTCGGCACAGCGGCGGCTTTCTGGTTCAACCGGCCGTCATTTATCCTGCCCATGTATACGGTATTGGCCAATCTGACCCTGGGCTTGATGGTCCTGGCCGATAATCCCAGGCATGAGATCAACCGCTCGTTCTCGCTGATAACTTTCGGTATCGCGCTCTGGGCCATAGCTTTATACATGCTGACGGGCACGGAAAGGATCCTGCTTTGGGGCAGGCTGGTCTTTCTCGGGCCGGCCATTATACCGGCCGCTTTCGTGAATTTCAGCTGGACCTTTCCCCGCAAGCGTTTCTCGATCAGCCGCTTGAACTTTTTGGTCGTCAACGGCGCGGCCCTGCTAATGATCGCACTGGTGCCTACGAAACTGATCGTTGACCGGGTGATCCATGCGCCCAGCGGGCTGATCCCGGTGCGCGGGCCGGCCTACCAGCTGTTCGTCCTTTACGCGGTTTGCTTCATGGGTTACGGCCTGGTCGAGCTGGTGCGAAAATACCGGGTGGCCGTCGGGGTGCAGCGCAGCCAGATTGGTTATGTTTTTCTTGGCTGTTTTCTCAGCATCGTTACTTCGGGTTTCACGAATATCCTGCTGCCGCTCTTTGGCCATGTTGAATTGACTGCTTTTGGCCCGTTCTTCACGCTCTTTTTGGTCGGCTTTATCACTTACGCCGTGATCAAACAGCGCCTGACAAGCATTGAGGTGGTCATCCAGCGCAGCGCGGTCTACGGCGTGGCCACTGTACTTATCATGGCTTTTTATGCCATGGCGGTCATGGTCTCTGAGATTTATCTGCGCCGGGTGATCGGTTATTCCTCCCTGCTGGTGACGGCCATGGCGGCGCTGGTGATCGCGGTGGCCTATCAGCCCCTGGTCAGGTCTTTCCAGAGCTTGACCGACAGGATATTTTTCCGCGGACGTTATGATTACCAAAAGACCCTGCGGGAGATCAGCACCAAGATCGCGGCGGTTATCCGGCTGGAAGAGCTTTCGCGCCTGATCGTTTCCTCGTTCATCGATACCATGAAGGTCTCAGAAATATCTTTCCTGCTGTTGGATAAGGAGCAGGAGCATTTCCGCTCGGTGCCGATCTCGCTGCCGCGCTATAAGAAGATCGAGATCGACGTTGGCAGCCCGATCATTTCCTGGCTGGTGGCCAGCCGGGACATCCTGGTGCGGGAAGAGACCGAGGACGAGATCAGCCGCCAGGAAGCCATCGGGCCTGACGCCGGGCAGCGGCTGAAGAGCCTCAAGGAAGTCTACGACGAAATGGACCTGCTGGGCATCTCGGTCTGGGTGCCGATCATTTCCAAGGATGCCCTGATCGGCATCATCGCCCTGGGCAACAAGCTGTCCGGCGATGAATTCACCACCGAAGACATCGGCCTGCTCAGCACGCTGGCCAACCAGACCGCCGTGGCGCTAGATAACGCCCGGCTCTATAACGAGGTCGTCAACATGAAGGAGTATAACGAGAAGATACTCCAGTCAATGGTCAGCGGCGTGCTGACGGTGGACATAAAAGGGCGTATCGTCACATATAATTCAATGGCCGAAAAGATCACCGGCCGCAAGATCGCTGAAGTTCTGGGCAGGAGCTGCGAAGAACTCTGGGGCAAGCGCGGCATGATCACCAACATCATCGAGAACACGCTTAACCGCGGCAAGAGTTATAATAACTTTGAGTCGAACCTGGCTTCGCCAGAGCGGGGGCTGGTCCCGGTCTCGTTCTCTTCAACGGTGCTGGAAGAGCACGACGGCAAGCGCATGGGCGCGCTGCTGACCATTCGCGACCTGAGCGAGGTCAAGGAGCTGGAAGACAAAGTGCGCCAGGCGGATAAGCTGGCCGCGCTGGCCACCATGGCGGCCGGCATGGCGCATGAGATCAAGAACCCGCTCTCTTCAATGAAAGTGCTGTCGCAGCTCCTGCCCAAGAAGATGGACGATCAGGAATACCGCCAGAAACTCGGCGAGATCCTGCCGCGCGAGATCAACCGGATCGACAAGATCGTTGAGAGCCTGCTGGGCTTTGCCCGGGCCACCGCCTTGACCTTTGAACGGCATGATATAGCTGCCCTGATCGATGAGAACCTAAACTATTTCGATGACCAGGCCAAGGCGTCCGAGATCAAGATCATCAAGGAATACAGCGATCTGCCAGACATTGAGATCGATAAAGGCCAGTTGTCCCAGGTCTTTTCCAACCTGATCCTTAACGCGATCCAGGCCATGCGCGGCGGCGGCGAGCTCCGGATCAAGACCATGCCGGGCAAAGCGGTCGAGGGCATGCTGCGCACGGTCAAGATACAAATATCCGACACAGGCCACGGCATTGCCGAGGAAACGCTCAAAAAATTGTTCGATCCTTTCTTTACCACCAAGTACGGCGGCACAGGGTTGGGCCTGACCATCAGTCACAGTATCGTTGACGGTCATAAGGGTTATATCGATGTTGCCAGCCAGGTGGGCAAGGGCACGACCTTTACTATAACTTTACCGGTCAGCCAGAGCTTGGTATAATCCAGAATATCAGAGTATCAGGAGATCAGAGGATCAGATAAATGGCGGGGAAAAAGAAAATATTACTTATAGCCGATGACCAAAAAACGGCCGCAGCGGTGCAGGACGCGCTGAGGCGTGAATACAACATCACTGAGGCTAGGACGGCGGCCGCGGCCGAAAGCTGGCTGGCGGACAACTCGGCCGACCTTGTCATTATTGATCACGACCTGAGAACGATCGACGGCCTGCAGCTGTTCCGTCAGCTGGGAATCTCGGCCAAGACCATCATGCTGTCCTCTTCCGGCAGCATCCCTTTGGCAGTAAACGCTACGAAACAGGGGATCGAGGAATTTCTGCGCAAGCCGATCGAGGCTGGCCAGCTCAGGAAAGCGGTCGAACGCAATATCTCCAGTGAGGACGTGGTCCTGCGCTGGCTGCCCGGACTTGAGTGGCTCAGCGGCGGCAGCCGCGCCTTGGCCCAGTTGTTCTCTGAGCTGAAGCGCGCCATGCGCGAAGACAAACATATTATCCTGTTGGCCGAACGCGGGATCGACCGCGCCGGACTGACCCGACTGATCCATGCCAACAGTCCCCGCCGCGAGCGCAAGCTGGTCACGGTCGACCTGTCGGCCTTTAACCGGGAAACACTGGAGGCGGCTTTTTGGACGACCCTGCAGGAGCTGATGTCACTGCCCGGCAGCGGCTCGGTCCAGCAGGATGCCGGCCGCTGCGGCACGATCATGTTCGACAACTTGGAGCCGCTTGACGTTCTTTTCCAGCAGAGCCTGTTGAATTTCTTTGTCGAGCGCCGCGGCAAGATCGACCGCAGCGTGCGGGCCGTGTTCGCTCTTTATAATGAAAAGCCCCTGACCAACCTTGATGTCGCTGGCCTGGCGCTCGTTCATGTTCCGCCGCTCCGCCAGCGCAAGGCTGATCTAGCGCACCTGGTCGACCATTATCTGGCCGCGCATTCGGCCAAGTATGGCAAAGAGGTCAAGTATATCTCTGGCGCTTTGCTGGACCTGCTGGCCACTTATGACTATCCGGGCAACTACGAAGAACTATCCTGCCTGATCGAAGAGATGGTCCTGGCCTGCCGCGGCGACCATCTGGCCTTGAGCGACCAGCCGCTTGGACCAAAGGCTCTCTGCGGGGTGGCAGCGGAACGGGCCAGGCGGCGCAGCCAGCCTCTGCCTCAAGCCAGACGGGCGTTCGAAAGCGACCTTTATCACATGCTGCTGAAAAAATCCGGCGGCGACAGCAGCCGGGTGGCGAGTTTTCTGGATCTGCCGCGCACCCTGCTAGCGGAAAGACTTGATGACCTGCTTGATTAAGCGCTGAACCTCTTTTTTCTCCCGGCCCTCGGCAATGATTCTGATGATCGGTTCGGTATTTGATGCCCTGACGTGCACCCAGCCGCGCGACAGCATGACCTTGACCCCTTCGGTCAAGATCAAGTTCTTTTTAGGGAAGCCTTCCTTGGCGCGGTTGATGAATTTCTCGGCCTGCTGCTGGTTGTTGCAGCGTTCCTTTTCTTTGATCATGAAATAATGAGGGACCTCGGCCACCAGCCCTGAAACGCTCTTGCCTGAAACTGCCAGCAGCTGCAGGATCAGGGCGATGCCGGTCAAAGAATCGCGGTTAAAGCCGACAGGCGGATAGATGATGCCGCCGTTGCCTTCACCGCCGATTAGACCCCTCAGCTCCTTGAGCTGTTCGGCTACATGGACCTCGCCGATCTTGGTCCTGATGACCAGGCCGGAAAAAGCTTCAGCTATGTCGTCGATCGCCCTGGTCGTTGACAGGTTGGTTATGACGAGGTTGCGGCCGCTGGGCCGCTGTTCGTTCTTCTGCAGGACATGCCTGACGGCCAGGGCCAGCGTCAGTTCCTCGCCGATAGCCTTGCCCGTTTCATCGATAATGGCCAAACGGTCGGCATCAGAATCAAGAGCAAAGCCGATGTCCGCTTTGCCTGACCTGACCAGCCGGCTTAAGTCCTTCAAGTTCCTGGCCACTGGCTCAGGATCGTGCGGGAACGGCTGGTTCAGATCGCAATTAAGCGGCAGGACCTTACAACCGAGCTTTTCCAGCAGCTTGACCGCGGCAATGGAGCCGGCGCCGTTGCAGCAATCAATGGCCACGCGGAATTTTTTGCGCCGCACGGCTCTGGGCGGGATAACCTTAAGGACCTTGCTGATGTGTTTGGCGATCGCCGAATGATCGGCGTGCAGCTGGTCAGGCAGGCCTTTGTAGAAATCTTTGCTCTCATAGATCTTTAGGAACTTGTTCGCCTGCGCCTCGTTCAGGAAAATGCCGTCGGAGCGCATGAACTTGAGGCCGTTCCAGGGCAGCGGATTATGTGAAGCGGTGATAACGATGCCGCCGTCAGCTTTGAGTTCCTTGATCATCAGGCCGACCGTGGGAGTAGGACAGATGCCGATATCGATCACCCGGCAGCCGGTGTTAAGCAGGCCGGAAAAGACGATGCCTTTGATGAACTCAGACGAAGCCCGCGGGTCCGTCCCCACAACGACCGTAACGTTCTGTTTATTGTTCTTGCGCAGGTAGCTGCCGAAAGCCTTGGCAAAATCAAGACAGACCTCGGGCGTGAGGCTCTCGGGAACAAAGCCGCGTACTCCGGAAATACTGATCTTAAGCGTCATAAAAAACCTTTCCGGCACTCTGATTTGTGCTTGGTTGACTATTATAACACAAACTGATAAACTCTTTCATGTCCGCTGTTTTTTAGCGTTGTAAAAGGAGAATATGCATGGGCAAGGTAGTTTTTGGGGCGATCATGCCGCATCCGCCGATAATCATCCCGGAGATCGGCAAGAACCGCCTGAAAGAAGCGCAGGACACAGTTAACGGGTTGCAGGAGCTGGGTCAGCGGATCAAGGCCAAGGATTTTGATTCTATCGTCGTGATCACACCTCACGGCGAGATCGGCCAGGCCTCGGTGCCGGTCTATACCGGCCATGTTTTCGAGGGCAGTTTCTCGATGTTCGGCATGAGCAGACCGGTGTTCAAGTTCCGCGGCGATCCCGACCTGGCACTGGCGGTGATCAAGGACTGCAGCATGACCTCAAGATGTCCGGCGACGCTGCTGGACCATGGCGCGCTGGTGCCGCTTTATTATGTCCAGGCGGCCGGCGTAAAAAAACCGGTCCTGCCGGTGGCGATAGCCTTCATGAGCCTGCGGAAGCTATTTGAGTTCGGCAAGAGCCTGGCCGCGACCGCAGAACGCATTGACAGCAATGTGCTGATCATCGCTTCGGCCGATATGTCACACCGCTTAACGCCTGATGCGCCGGCGGGTTTTAGCCCGCGCGGCAAGCAGTTCGACGACAAGCTGGTCGAGCTGGTCAAGAATTATGATGTTGAGGGGATCCTGAACTTTGATCCGGCCCTGGCAGATGAAGCCGGACAGGATGCTCTTTGGTCGATCGCCATTTTACTGGGAGCGTTGGACGGCAGGAAGGTGAAACACGAGCTGCTGTCCTATGAAGGGCCGTTCGGCGTCGGCTATATGACAGCGGCCTTTGAACCTGAATGAACGAGAGTCCGATCGTACAACTGGCCAGACAGACAATCGAAAGCTACGTCAAGACAGGCAAACTGCCTGAGCTGCCGAAAGACCTCTCTTTAGAGCTGCAGAAAAAGGCCGGTGTTTTTGTCTCTCTGCATAAAAAAGGGGAGTTGCGCGGCTGTATCGGCACGTTCCAGCCGACGGCCGGCAATGTAGCCGAGGAGGTCCGGCGCAATGCTATCGAGTCGGCGACCCGGGACCCGCGTTTTCCGCCGGTCACAGCAAATGAACTGGCGGACCTGGAGATATCAGTCGATGTGCTGAGCGAGCCGGAACCGGTCGCTTCAGTCAAGGACCTGGACGCCAGGAGATACGGGGTCATCGTTCAGTCAGGGGCCAAGCGGGGTTTGTTATTGCCGGACCTGCCGGGCGTCAACACGCCGGAAGAGCAGATCCTGATCTGCCGGCGTAAGGCCTGGATCGAGCCGGAGGAACCGATCGAGTTGTTTAGATTTGAAGTGCATCGATATAATTAGGGATTTTCAGGAACCTGCGAATAAACTTCGCGGTTCCTGAAAATAAAGAAACCGCGACGTTCAGTCGCAGGTTTCTTTTGGAGGTAAAAAATGATAAAAGCTGGAGTAATAGGCGCGGGCGGCTACGCCGGGGTCAACCTGGTCTCGCTGCTGCTGCGCCATCCGGAAGTCGAGCTTAAATGGGTCGTTTCTGAGGAAGCGCACAAGGGCAAGAAGATGTCTGAGCTTTTCCCTCATCTGACGGACATCTGCGACCTGGCCTGCGGCACGCTTGATGATATGGCCAAGCTGGCCAAACAGGCCGATGTCATCTTTTTGGCCCTGCCGCACGGGATCGCGCTCAATTACGTGCCCGACATTCTCAAGACCGGGGCCAAGGTCGTTGACCTGGGCGCGGACTATCGCTTTAACGATGAAGCGGTGTTCAAAAAGTGGTACAAGGTCGAGCACAAGGACAAAGAGGTCTTTAAATCCGCTGTCTTTGGCCTGCCTGAGCTGTTCAAGGACCAGATCAAAAAGGCGAAACTGATCGGTAATCCGGGCTGCTATCCCACCGCTTCGATCCTGGGTGCTGCGCCTCTGATAAAACAGGGGCTGGTCGATCCGTCCGCGGTCATGATCGACGCTAAATCAGGTGTTTCCGGCGCGGGCCGCGGGGTCAAGCTGATCACGCTCTATTGCGAGCGCAATGACGGCACCATGGCTTATAATGTTACCGGGCACCGCCATATGGGCGAAGTTGACCACATACTCAGCCGCCTCGCGGGCGGCCCGGTGGCCACGACCTTTGTGCCGCATCTGGTGCCGCAGACGCGCGGGATCCTGACCACGATCTACGGAAAACTGAAAAAGCCGGCCAAGACCGCCGGGTTGATGGAACTATACAAGAAATTCTATAAAGGCCAGCCGTTCGTGCGCGTCTATCCCACGCCGTGCACCAAAAGCGTTTGGTTCACCAATTATTGTGACATCGGGGTCGAGGTGAACGAAGAGAAGGACACGGTTATCGTTACCTCGGCCATCGACAACCTGATCAAGGGCGCTTCCGGCCAGGCGATCCAGAACATGAACCTGATCTTTGGCCTGGACGAGACCAAGGGTTTAGAGCAGATAGGGGTCTTTCCATAAAACGTTGAGGGAACCTGCGAATAAACTTCGCGGTTCCTAAATCATAATTAGGAGGGTAGAGCCGCGACGTTCAGTCGCAGGCTCATAAACAATGAAAAAGGTCAAAGGCGGGGTCACCGCGCCAAAGGGTTTTCAGGCTGCCGGTATCGCCTGCGGCTTGAAGCGTTCAGGCAAACCGGACCTGTCGCTGATCGTTTCTGAGGTGCCGGCTGCGGCTGCCGGTGTTTTTACGACCAATCAGGTCAAAGGCAATCCGGTCATTGTCAGTCAGCGCCATCTTAAAGATGGCACGGCCCGGGCGATAATCTCCAACGCAGGCAATGCAAACACCTGGACCGGGGAGCGAGGGACGAGGGACGCTTTTGAGATGGCAGAGTTGACAGCTAAAGCGCTGGGGATAATGACACAAGATGTTCTGGTTACCTCGACCGGCGTGATCGCTAAAACGCTGCCCATGCCCAAGGTGCGCTCTGGCATCAAGCAGATCGTTAAGCACTTGTCGAGCCGGGGCAGCGCTAAGGCGGCGCGCGCCATCATGACGACTGACCTAAAGCCTAAAGAGATCGCGGTCAAGGTCGGCAATATCACGATCGGCGGCATTGCCAAGGGCTCCGGCATGATCGAGCCTAATATGTGCACCATGCACGCTTTTATTACGACCGACGCCAAGATTGACGCTCGGACACTGCGCTCGATCCTGGGCAACGCGGTCAACAAGTCGTTCAACTTGGTCTCGGTCGACAACTGCATGTCCACCAGTGACTGCGTGCTGGTGCTGGCCAATGGTTTGTCGGGCCAGAAGGTCGAGCCAGGTAAAATGCATGCTTTTATTAAGGCGTTTGAGTTCATTTGCGAGCATCTGGCGCGCGAGATCGCCCGCGACGGGGAAGGAGCCAGCAAGCTGATGACGGTCAAGGTCAAGCAGGCGCGCAGCGAGGCCGACGCCAAGAAAGTCGTTAAAGCCATTATCGGCAATTTCCTGCTCAAGGCCGCGGTCTACGGCCGCGACAAGAACGTGGGCCGTATTTTGCAGGCGGTTGGCTCGACTACGGCCCGGGTCAACTGGGAAAAATTTAAATTTGACTGGAAGATCGGCAATAAAGAGGATATCATAAGCGTGGACCTGGCCGCAGGCAAGAATTCCGCCTCTGGCTGGGGCTGCGACCTGACCGAAGGTTACGTTCATATCAATGCCAAATACAGGACCTGATGGGACCTGCGGCTGAACCTGCCTGCCGGCGAGGCAGGCGCCGCGGTTCCCTAGTTAAAAAAGGAAGTGGAACCGAGACGTTCAGTCTCGGGTAAACATGAAAACGTTCGAAAAGCTGATACGCCGCGCCAAGTTCATCTCCGAGGCCCTGCCTTATATCATGAAATTCTACGACAAGGTCATTGTCATCAAGTACGGCGGCGCGGCCATGATCGATCCGGAGCTGAAACAACGCCTGCTCAATGACGTTGTCCTGCTCAAGTTCGTCGGCATGCACCCGATCATCGTGCACGGCGGCGGCCCGGAGATCAATAAACGGCTGAAGAAACGCAAGATCGAATATAAGTTCATCCATGGGCTGCGGGTGACCACCCGGCAGGTCATGGAAGTGGTCGAGAAGGTCCTGGGCAAGAAAGTCAACCAGGAGATCGTTTCCCTGATCAAGAAGAACGGCGGCCGCGCCAAGGGTTTTTCCGGTAAAAAGGGCAAAGTGATCAAAGCGCATAAGACCTGGATCAAGAACAGCAACGGCAATTACCATGATCTTGGTTTTACCGGCCAGGTGGCCGGCATCCGCTACAGGTTTCTCATGAAATGGATGAAAAAAGGCTATATCCCGGTGATCGCGCCGATCGGTATCGGGCCCCGGGGCAAAACATATAATATCAACGCGGACAGCGCGGCCGCATCCATTGCCGAGCACCTGAAGGCCGATAAACTGATCCTGATCACTGATGTACGCGGGGTGCTGGATAAGGACGGCGAACTGATATCCGAGATCGATACCGACCATATTAACCGCCTGATCAAGAAAAAGACCATCTCCGGCGGCATGATCCCCAAGGTCAAATGCGGCATCCATGCCCTGCAAAAGGGCGTTGACCAGGTCCATATCGTTAACGGTCAGATCCCCCACGTGGTTTTGCTTGAGCTTTTTACCGACACCGGTGTGGGCACCATGGTCGTGCGCTGAACCCCCTCAGGATCCAGAGCGAAAAAAGCCCGATAAACTGAAATTTCCTTGATCACCCCCCGATAAATAACTGGTAAAAGGCAATTAATTACCGTTATCTGGAGGAAAAACATGATTATCGGAGCTATTTCACCAGGGTTCATTTCTTCGATCTATAATAGTTGTATTAAAGCTTTGGATGCCCAGAAGGGCAGCAACAGCTCAAAGGGTCTGCTTGACTGGTTGAGCGAAGTCGGCAGTGATGTCGCTGAAATATTTGGCGCCAGCGGCTCCTCCGCCGGCTGCGGTTTTATTGGCGACCCGATGGCCCATTATGATTCAATGGATGGCGGTTCTGACTCCGACACCATCGATCCAGATGGCGGTGATGCTGACACCGACATTGACGCTGATACCGATGTTGATACTGATGTCGATACTGATGCTGATACAGATACGGATGCCGACGGCGGCGACCCGACCTGTGACAACTATCCTGGGGCATTTGAGTTGAGTACGCCGGAACACAATGCGGACCACGTTGGGCTCTATCCTGATTTTGACTGGACCGATTCGACGGATCCAGATGTGGGGGATGAGATCAGTTATGTGATCCAGGTTGATGAAGACAGCAGTTTCCCTTCCGCTCTGGCCTATGCTGACCTGGCCGAGAGCCAGTTCAGCCTGCCTGACGCCCTGGTCAACGGCCAGCAGTATTACTGGCGTGTTATTGCCACAGATCTCTGCGACCAGACCACTACCAGTGCGGTCTTCAGTTTTACGACCGTTGAGGAATGCGCCCAGGCGCCAGGGGCGTTCTCACTTGTGTCGCCTGCCGATACGGACGCGGGAATTAGCACTCTGCCTGCTTTTGAATGGACAGAATCAGTTGATCCGGACGCTCCGGATGACGTTGTAACCTATACTCTGCAGATCTCAACCGATCCGGGCTTTGGTACATATGAGGAGTTTCCTGGTATAACGGGGACGACTTATACTTTGGGCGTATCTGATGAACTGGTGGAAGGCACGACCTATTACTGGCGGGTCATTGCAGTGGATGGTTGTGTTAATGAAGTCTTTAGTACGGAAGCGTACTACAGCTTCACTACGCTTAGTTGTTCCCCAGCAACATATTTTAATACTGATTTTCTTGCCGGAACCGTGAGCAATACAGAAGTCAGTTCGGGAACCATTACCTTGGCCCAGGACGATACTGTTTGGGTCTGTTTTGATGGAAGTAATTATCCGGAACTGCTTGGTTGGACAGAGGCGGCCACATTTGGCTGGACCACTAAAACATTAGCTGCTGGAATACTCGATCTCAGCACCGAAGATATTAATCAAGCAGGTTATTATTATCTGGATCCGTCATTCAATAGTACTACTGGCTGGATGGTTTGGGCGAGGAACCAACTTGGTAATAGTCAGGGCGGCAGCGCTTGTTCAATACAGATACAGGATGACAATTTTGCTATTGACCTTCGTTTCTTGAACGATCGTATCGCAGACGGGTATGTGGCCCCGAACTTCTACATGATGGATCCGCGTACCAGCTTCTATGAATATTTGATCGCCTCGCAGGGCGGCAGCTACGATGTTTTAGTGGACGGCATAGTGAGGATCTCTGGGTCAGCCGCTGTCAACGTTGCCCCAAGTTCCCTAAGTTTTCATGACCATGTAGGAACATACGATAGCACTGCTTCTTGGGACTTCCTCTGCTACTATAATGGCGGAGCTTCCCTGCCTTATATGGCCACAGGGACCTATACATCAGAGATCATTCCCATTGGAACCGACATGAATAATATCGGGACTGGGGCGATGATAAGTTGGAGCCAAGTTCTGCCTGGCGGGACATCGATCGAGATGGAATTTTGTGCTTCCAATGACTCTGGAATGGCCGGGGCGACCTGCGCCAGCGGTCTGACCAATCATCTTGGCGAAGTTATTCCTGGCACTGTTTCGGGGGAATATATGCGGTTTATTGCAACGCTTTCGACAACGATCAATATTCTCACGCCTGAGCTTCAGGACGTGACGATCAATTACGAAACCTGCGAATAATCAATTGATCACTAAATAACCAAAGTGGATGGCTGCGCCAGAGCTGTTATTCTCGTCAAGCGTCTTAACGGTAAATGACGTTCCCGCGCTGATGTCAAAAACTTTAAGCGATTCTGTTGTGTTTGTTTGGTCTGGGGTTGCGCCAGTTCCAACAGTTAATAATATGATGCTGTTATTTGTGACCTTATTACAAGTAACAACCGCGCCGCCGACGCCTGTTGGTACGCTGGAAACGCCAGCAATTTGATCTGCGCCGGCTGTTATGCCTAATTTGCCGCCATTTATGAACATTGAATAAACGTTGCCTGCTGCTTCCGCAGAAACTGCCATGCCCTTGAACATTTTATTTCCGTCTAAAGCGAGAAGTTGGTTAGCCGTTGCTGCGTTATTTGCCGAATAGCTGTCAACAGCGTCAGCATTGGCCGCGTTGGTCGCAGTACCTGAAGTGGTGGCGTAATCAGCAGTCAGGGCGTGAGTGCTGCCGGCCGGGATGACCGCGACATTCAATTTGCCGCTGCTGTCGGTCACCGGGATTATGTTATTCCCTGTCGAGCCGACCGAATAACCGCTCACGGTCGAAGCGCTCTCAGCCGAGCCAGCGGTCACGGCATAAGCCACGGCCAGGACCTCCAGGCGAGGGGAGAGAGTATCGGAGCCGACAGCTACCTGCAGCCAGCGGCTGCCTGCGCCAAGATGAGAACTGTTCAAGGGGCCTAATTTCACGTTATAAAGTCCATTATTGACCGCGACCTCAGAACTGGTCATGGTCCAGAGGGAGCTGCCGCCGGTAGAGGCGTCATAAAGAGTGAAGGTCATTGATTTGTTGCCGGTGACCAGATCGCCAGCGCTGTCGCGCAACACGCCCTGATAATTTATGTATTGGGGCACGGCTGCGGCGGTCAGAGACAGGACCAAGGCACAAAAACCAATAACAAGTAATGATTTTTTCATTTTTTCCTCCAAATATGACTGGACTTATGATTATTATAGGTAGGTGGGGTGTTTAGGTCAATAGGCAACCAGCTTCTTGACACTATTCCGCAAAAAATATAGTATAGCCACATGAAAAGACTGCTGCTGGTCTCAGCAGTGATCCTGCTGGCCTCGATGAGTTTTGCCGATACCTCAAATCCAGAAGGCCTGCCCATGTCCTCGGGCAGCAACACTACGACCAATTACCAGAATTTCCAGGTGGCAGGAGAAGATGTCAGCGGTGTTATCGGCGGCACCGGCTATGTCAGCGGCGTTGGCCTGGCTTCAATGATCTACAGCCCGCTGCTGCCCAATCCCGGATCATATATCCCGACCGTGCCGACAAGCGAAGGCGAAATAGTCAGCTATCCCAACCCGTTCAACCCGGATAGCGGCGAAACAGCCAATATCGCCTACCGCTATGCCCAGGATGTCCAGGTCAAGGTCTATATCATTGATATTACCGGTACGATCCTGCGGACGATCGACGCTAATTCAGCGGACCGAGCGGGCGACGGCTACAGCCGGGTCGGCTGGGATGGCAGGACGGCTTTCGGCACCACGGTGGCTAACGGCGTGTATCTTGTCCAGATAGTCTATAACGGCAAGACGATCGCCAAGACCAAGATCATGGTGCTCAGATGATCGACAGCTACTCCTTTGGCAATATCACCATCAACGGCCTGAACTTCAATAAAGACCTGGTCCTGGCCTGGCCAGCCGTGTTGAACTGGTGGCGCAAGACTTCCCATGAAGTCAGGCCGGAAGATGTTGAGCCTATCCTGGCCCTTGAGCCAAAGACCATTATTTTCGGCACCGGAGATTCCGGGGCAATGAAGGTTTTGCCGGAGACGCTTGACCTGCTCAAGTCCAAGGGCATAGAGGTCCAGGTCATGCCAACCGGTGAAGCGGTCATTGAATATAACCGCCGTTCCGGCAGCCTGGGCCTGGTCGCGGCCTTCCACCTGACCTGCTGATCGAGTCCCAGGCTCTAAATGATGGGTGCCAGGATGATAATGCCAGGCATTTTCCGCTTGCTCGGACATAGCTGCTTTCCTAACTGAATGGAACCACCCGAGGCCCCTCCTGTGATCGTTTTCCCGTACCGGACCATGTTGCCCCGCAAGGGTCCTGACTGCTTAAACAACGCAAGTTTTTACTCCCAGAACCCGATAGTATAAGTGAAAAGAGCGCCATCTGCAAATGTTTGAGCGTATTGATATTAACGCGGCGGATGGCTGCGTTTTTCATTTAAGGAGCAACTTAGATTGCCATGAACACAGGCCCTTTTTCGATATATTCATCGTTGCCGCCGGCCACACCCCCGCTCTCAGCGGCAGATGCCTTTTCCATTGCTGAACCTGAACTGGCGGCACCCGCTCCCTGGCAAGGGGTAGATCTGGCGGTGGTCCTGGAAGAGAATTATCTTGCGCTTTTACCCGCAGAAGTAGCGGAGTATTTCACCGGAGAGGCCGTTGGAGAGGGGATAACTGTTTCGGTCAGAGTGCAGCAATCCGGAGGCCAAACAGAATATATCCTGGAAAGCTCGAACTTTGCCAGCCAAGGCGCAGAAGGACATTTTAGCTTTCAGGTAGTTTTTGTGCCTGAATTCGGCCCGGAAGGACAGATTACCTCCCTCTATATCGACACCCGCAACTTCAAGGACCACCAGCGGCCCGGCCATGGTTTCGGCGGCACCCGCGCGTATTATCAGGGCCTGATGTGGCTCAATCAGCAACTGGGCATTACCACGACTACATTTACTGCCAGGACACCGGAATTACTGGAATATTTTACGTCGGCTTTGACCGAGCTTGGCTATGAGTTTGAGTCGGATCTGATGAACGAAGTGACTATTCACACGCCGGTCCTGCCGGTGGCTCAGCCGCAGAACTTGCAACTGGTCGCTGCTCCCGCGGCTGAACCATTTGCTATTGCTCCGCCGGAAGAGGCTCCGGCAGCGGTAGTGTCAGGCCTGCCAGCGCAAGAAGTAGAAACCGCCGGTTTGCCGGCTCTATTGGACCAGGCCCGTTTCTCTCTCTTGCCGCCGCATGTGGCAGCTTATTTCCAGAGCGAAGAAGCCGGCAGCCTGGGTATCGAGACCAGCTTTGAGGTCAGGCAGCTTGAGGGCGGCCGGCAGGCCATTATTTTCAGAAGCTCTAATGCGATCGCAGATAATGGACATCAGCTAACACCAGCCGATCTTGCCGGCAGATATAGTTTCAGCATCGCCCTGATCATGGGCGTTGATCCGGACACAGGAGAGTCCTCGCTTACCCTGGATTCGGTCGTTTTCCGCGACCATGAACGCGAACTGGCGCGACTGGCCGCGATCGAGGCCAGACAAGACGGCTCTTTACAGATGCGCACAGGCTTTGACGGCGGCATCAGCGTGCTTTTTGAAAATCTGGGTGCTTTGGCGCGCTCTGCAGGCATCGGCAGCCTGAGCCTGGTGCCCAATAGCGGGCGTTTATATCAATATTATGGTAATGTGGCAGAGGGACTGGGCTGGCAGGTCAGCAGACAGGGCGCTTATATGGTCTTTCATCTGCCGGAAACACCGGCTGCGGAAGCCCCGTCTGTAACGACCACGGCCGCCGCACCTGTCGACATCACTGAGATCTCTTCTCAGCAGGAATTGATGCAGCATCTTTTGGCCGGCAGGACCGTGGTCTTTTATCGCGGCGAATCGAGCGTAACCTATGAGCATGGGACCGTTCTGGGGACTGTGCCGGCAGAGGCCAGGGAGCGCAGGCTGGGCCGTCCGGAAGAGATCGCCTTTGAGGAGTATCGGCTGGCCAATCATCCGGAACTGCCCGGCCGGATCGACGGGACCTTTTTAGCGCCTTCCCCGGCAGCGGCCGGCTATTATGCCGACCGCGTTTACCGGATAGAGATCAGCTTAAGTCCGGAAGTGATCGCCGGCATCCAAAGCGGCAGGATCTCCGGCCAGCCGGTTGGCTGGTATGCCTTTACCAATTATGCAGCAGCTTCTGATATGAGAG
This sequence comes from Candidatus Saganbacteria bacterium, assembly GCA_016932255.1. Taxonomy (GTDB): domain Bacteria; phylum Margulisbacteria; class WOR-1; order O2-12-FULL-45-9; family O2-12-FULL-45-9; genus JAFGDE01. The sequence continues at coordinate 2,664 of JAFGDE010000018.1, read as the reverse complement.
GCGGCGATCCGGTGGCGCGCGAACAACTGATCGAAAGATATTTCAGCGGAGTGGGAGCGGCCGGCGGGCCTTCTGAGATATTGGTCGATCCTTCGCTGGTGACCATCAGGGTCGGCGGCGAATACTCCCCGCCGGAATTTAATTTCCTGCCTGCTGAAATGGCCGAAGTTGAGCCAGTTGTGGAACCTGTTCCCGCGGCTTCTATCGATGTTTTCGGCGACACCGGCGCGGCCGCGCCGGTCGCTCAGCCGCTAGCCAGCCCGATCGCCGGGACCAGGATCGTCGCCATGCCGCCCAGCGACACCATGATCGTCCTGGACGCCGGCGAAAGAGCAGTGGCGACCAGGGTCATCCAGCCGGGAGAAAGATACGATCTGACATTTAGCCCCCTTGATTCATTCCAGGTAAGCAGTATTATCGATCATTCCGGCGAGCAATTGGTCCTTGTCGGGCGCAGCGGCCATCGGGTGTCACATCAGATCTCAGAAGGTCAGCCGTATTATATTGCCGGAGAGGAGAACACCGTGCTGGTCCAGCGCAGCGGCAACAGCCTGACCTTTCACCTGGCCTCCGCGCTGCCTGAGGTTTTTGCCGAAGTGACGGTCGGCGGCGAACACATCGATAGTGTTATTCCCGGAGCTTATTTACCCATCCGGCCTGACCGCATGGCAGGTGTCGGCTACACGCATAGTATCACCGTTGGGCAGGAACGCTACACACTGATGATAATCGACAACGATTATACTATCTTTCATGAGTCCAACAATGGTCCTGCGGCAAGGTTAAGCGCTTCAAACGGCAGGATAGGTCCGTTCCAGATCACTGATCTTGGCGTGGTCTTTTCTCCGTTTGAGATCGTCAATGGAGAGGTCGTACAATTCGCCCCGGCTTACCTGCCGGATGGAACAAGTGATGTTTCGGCAGAAGGCCTAAGTGAGGTTGTCAATTTTGCCGGCGCCCCATCGGTTGAGCCGATCAGCGTAGCCCTGCCCGAAGGCCATATCGAAGGCATGCAGATGCTGGAAGCCAGGTTCGGCCGCGACGCGGTCAGCCTGATCGAACCGGCAGCTTCAGGTATCGACGGCCTGAACTATGTCCAGCTGCGCCATGACCTGGTCAGGTTCCGCCGCACCGGAGAAGTGGGCCAGCAGCTGGCCCGGCTCAACCTCTCTGAAGGCAGCTTAGCCGAATTGCAATTCCTGTTGATCGACGCGCATGAAACCTATGTCAGCGGCCGGGCCTATCATTTTGACCAGATGGTCGAACAGCTCTCAGATCCTGGCACGGAAATGACCCTGGAGCAGATCCAGCAGCATCAGGAATTCCTTGAGATCATCTCAGCCCAGTCAAGCCTGGTCGCCCTGATCGGCTCTGACCGCATCAGCGCGGCCCAGCAGATCCTGGCGGCCAGGGCAGAAGCCCTGGGACAGCCCGCGCCGGTTGAAGCTCCAGCCGCGGAAGCGGCCGCACCGCAGAATATAACAGAATTGCTGACCGGCGAGTTCGGGCTGAGTACTGAACAGGCCGCTCAGGTCTTGGCTGTGCTGAGCGATCCGCAGCTCAGCCCGACAGAGATCATTGCCGAGCTTATGGAGATCGCTCCGGGTATGGACCTGGCTGTTTTCCGGAATCGCTATAACCAGATCGTTCATGGTCAGATAATTGCAGCAGCGGCGGCGAACCCTGAACTGGCCGAGGCGATCACCCAGCAGCTCAGCCTGAACAGCGGCCGTCTTAGCAGCGAGGTAGTTCAGGAATTGCTCCAGGAGTACGCGCAGGACGGCATTACCGGAGCGATCGGAGCCAACGCGCCGATCCTCGGTTTCCTGTTTGAACCTCTGGTCGAGCCGGAAGTCATGGCCCAGATGGCGCGCGGCCGGTTCGGCGGTTTGCGCGATTTCTTTGGCCCGGGCATGACCGCCACCAGTGCGGGAATGCTGGGTGCGGGCATGTACAACATGATTCTGCAGCTGGCAGGCGTAGACAGCGACAGTTTCAGCCGCGGCCTGGCGGCGCAGGTGACCAGCGGTGTTATTTCCGCCATGGTCTATGCCCGTTTAGCCGCAGGCGCCGGCCCCAGCGCGGTAAGCCAGGCCCTGGCGCGGGTGCTGAACAGTCCTTTTGCCCAGCGTCTCATGGTCGCTCTGGCGCTTAATGGCCCGATCGTTGACGGAGTGGCCCGGGTGATGGGCTATCGCGATGATCTTGACGTGGCGATCAGCGTGGCCAGCCGGGCGCATCCGGACGCCCAGACAGTGCTGTCGACTTTTGTCGGCAGTGATTACGCGGCCATGCTGATCAATACGTTCACTGACGCGCTGCAGGAGAACGCCGATTTCCTGTCGGTCGAATCAGCCAGGGCCGAGGGGGTGGGGCGTGATGTCCTGGATGCCCTGTCAGCCTTAGCCATCCTGTATGTGGCGGAGCATCCGTACATGCTCAATCCGGAACTTTATACTGATCATGCCCATTACTCAGTCCGCCGCAACCCCGTGGTCGATGATCCCGGACATTACGATGCGATGCTGACCGGTCTGACCAGCCCGACCAGGCCAAGGCTTTTTGATCTGACCCTTAATCTGGTCGAAGCTGCTTACACTATGTTCCTGGGCTTGCATCAGGGCCGCGACATGAGCGCTGAAACCCCCTGGTACCAGGCCCTGG
>JAFGDE010000017.1 GCA_016932255.1 Candidatus Saganbacteria bacterium | reverse complement strand
TCTGACGCTTAAGATTCAGCTTCCTGCAGCCATGAATAGTATTAGGCAAAACGATCGTCAGGGTTCTCGCTTCTGGAGGGTGGCCCATCTCTTTCTGATGACCAGCCCCCCATCCCCCGATCTATTACCAGACTGAAAACCTATCGAACCCGGGAAAAGATGGGAGGCTCCGCGAACACAGTTCGTGGAGGGAAGAAAAACGGGAGTTTTTCTTCCGGGGGATCAGGAGTCCGCCGCAGGCGGACGACATTAAGGGGGCGCAGCCCCCTTAAGGAGCCCCGAGCGAAGCCGAGGGGCGACAGGTTCGATTCCCCTCAGCTCCATTTTCCATGTTACAATATATATAATGAAGCTTTTTGAGCGTATCTTCCCCGGCTTCTTAAAGCGCGATCCGGGCATCTACACCCTGGCAACGATCGCTGCCTCTATTCTGATCTTTATCGCGCTGTTCTTCACTCTAGGCACATTGAGCGTTTTCCTGGCAATTTTCATCGACTGGCTGCTCAGACAGCAAGGCTATTATCTTGAAATGGGCCTGATGGCCGTGATCCTGCTTTTAGTCTTGCTTTCGGTCGTGATATCGTTTATCCTGTCCCTGACGATCCTGATAAGGAATATAAAATGGTCATCAAAAGAAAACTGATCGTTCTATCCTGTTGCTTGGCTGCTCTGGCGCTGCTCTCTGCTGCCGGTTGTTCCAGCCCCGTCAAAGAGGCTGACTTGATCGGCGACTGGGAAACCATTTCCGGCTATGACGCCTCCTCGATCGTTTTTTCCATTGATGAGGCCGGTCAACGGACCTTCACTTCTTACCTCCACGGCCGGCTTTATGAAGGCGGCACCTGGCAGCTTAAGGGCAGCGACCTGGAGCTTTTCGCCAACGGCAATAATACCTATTTTTTCCGCAATGTAACGATCAAGAATAACAGGCTGACATTCCTTGAGAACGGTAAACCAGCCAGTTTCAAGGCCGGTGAAACAAGACAGCGCTTGAAACAAGCTAAAGTCTGGCTGCAGCAGGTCAGTCCGCGATTTGACCCCAAGCATTCCGGACCAGATCCCATCGCCTTTGACTGGCAGTACAGCAGCGGATCGATCCGGCTAAATGGCTATGAGACCCGCTCTACTGTGGCCGTGAACGGCGATTATTCGGTCGTTAATCAGAAGATCAAGAACCTGTTCAGCCAGGGCTTCACCATGGATGATCGGAACATGACCGAGATCACCTCCGGCTACACCGGGGACGGCCTGGTCTATCAGGTAACGCTTGATGACTGGTCCGATGATTCCAGCTGTCTTGTTATCCTGCGCTGCGCTCCACTCCCCTGAGTAAATTTCCCAGAACCTAGTCCTTTGAACCCGGTCTATAAAAGCAAACCTGCGGCTGAACCTGCCGGCCGGCAGGCAGTCGCCGCGGTTATTTTATGTTAAAATAAACCCAAAACACCCGGGAGGTCATTTATGAACCTTTTTCTTTTCTTTTTTGCGATAACAATCTCTTTCCTAGTCGTCAGGATCGGCGGAGTGGCGTTCGAGCTGACCGGCATGGACAAAGATCAGTCACGTTTTCAGGCTCTTTCCTGCTTTTCCGGTACTGGCTTCACTACCGCAGAGGCAGAACTGATCACTACACACCCGCAGCGCAGGCGCATTGCCAGCTACCTAATGATCCTGGGTAACGCCGGCCTAGTCACTTTAATTGCGACTTTCGCTAACTCGATCCGGCCGGTCGACGTACTGGCTCAGTTCAATTTCTTTTCTATCCCCCTGCCCATTCCAGCCTGGCTTTCGCCGTATATCAATATCATTGTGATTGTGCTCGGCACATATTTGATCTATAAGTTGTTCACCCGGTCTCATTTGATCGACAGGTTGACCAATAAAGTCAAGGAAACAATGGTAGAAAAACAGGTTATCAAAAAAGAAAAGGTAACTGAACTGCTTTCAGCTCAGGAAGGCTTTGGCGTTTCGACCTTTGAAGTCCACGCCGAGAGTCAACTGCTGCAAAAGGACCTGAAACATCTACACCTAAAGGATGAATTCGATATCCAGATCCTGATGATCCAGCGCGGCAGTGAAACGATCCCAATTCCCAAGGGCGAAAATAAACTGCAGATCGGCGATAAGGTTATCTGCTTCGGCAAGCTGGAAAAGATCAGGCAAATGGCCTAAGCCGGGTTCTGTTGCTCGACCCTGATCCGCGGCAGGGCAACGCCGGCCGCCCTGAATCTGGCCACCAGTTTCTCCCTCAATTCACAGCGCAGGTTCCAGGTCGCAGGCGCGTCAATGCCATGGGCCAGCGCCCGCAGGACCATATGCTTATCCGTCAGATCAACCACCTGAACTCCGGGATCGAGCTCTTTACTCCAATATTGGCTCGACTTAACGATCTCCACCACCCACTGCCTGACCAATTCAACATCACAATAGTAATCAACATAGATCATGACCACGCCAAGCAGAGACGGGTCCTTTAAGGTCCAGTTCTGAATAACTTTATTGGCCAGGACACCGTTGGGCACGACGATACGGCGGTTGTCCCAGGTCCTGATGACCGTGTGCATCAGCGAGATCTCTTCAATTAAGCCGAAATCCCCCTCAAAAATGACCGCGTCGTTCAATCTGACCGGCTGGGAAAAGGAGATGATCACGCCGGCCACGATATTGGACAGGGTGCTCTGGGCTGCCATACCGATAACAATGCCGGCCACGCCCGCTGAGGCCAGAAGCCCTGTACCGATGTTCCTGGCCGCATCAAACTGCAGCAAGGCCAGAACAAAAGCCAATGAATATATGCTCGCGACAATCAAGCGCCGGATGATCCTGATCTGGGTCTCAAGCGCCGTAGCCCGCTCCCGACTCTTTTTCTGGAGCAGTTTGACCACACTTACTCGCCAGCGGCCGATGACCATATTAAGGACCATAGCGATGATCGTTGCTACAATAAAAATAGCGATCGAACCAAGCACCTTGGCTATGAATGCCGGAGAAGCCAATTCAGCCAGAATAGTCTGCCACATTAGCGATATCCCTCCCTTGTTCTAACTTTTTTGATTATATCACATGGGACTAAACATAAAAGAAAAGTCAGTGAAGTTCTTCAACTGGCGCTCTTTCCCAGGTTTATTAAGACCAGCGCCGATCCTAAGCGCGGCCGCTTATCCGGGTCAGCCTGGCCAGCTTCTTGATCAAGGCCGGCTTGAACTGACCGGGTCTCAGCCGCCACTGCCAGTTGCCAAAAGCTTGAGCCGGCATGTTCATGCGGCCCTCGGAAGCAAGGGACAAGACATCCTGGACCGGGATGACCGCCAGTTCAGCCCTGGAGTTAAGCACCAGTTTAATGAATTCCCAGCTGATCTCGCGCTCGCTGACCCTCTTGCCTAGATACTTGAACACCCGGTTCCTCTCTTTTCTGGTGGCCTCCTCGTCAAACCAGCCGCGCACGGTGTTGGTATCATGGGTGCCGGTATACGCGATACAGCCACTCAGATAATTCTCCGGCAGATAAGGATGCCAGGGGTTATCTTCGCCAAAAGCAAAGACCAGTACGCGCATGCCCGGGATATTATAATGTTCCATGACCTGTTTGACGTCCGGAGTAATAATGCCCAGGTCCTCGGCCACCAGCGGCAGTTCCGAAAAATGTTTCTTTAACGCATCAAGTAGATCATTGACCGGCGCTTCGATCCACTCGCCTTTGGCCGCAGTCTTGGCCCCGGCCCTGACCTGCCAGAATGCCACCAGTCCGCGGAAATGGTCAATGCGGATCAGATCGAACAGTCTGAGGTTCTGCGCTACCCGCTCGATCCACCAGGCAAAACGGGTCTGTTTCAGGGCCTGCCAGTTATAGACCGGATGGCCCCAAAGCTGGCCGGTCTTGCTGAAATAATCCGGCGGCACGCCTGAAACGAACACCGGCCGTCCGTTCTCGTTCAGCTGAAAGATCTCTGGGTCCTGCCAGACATCAACACTGTTATGCTCAACATAGATCGGCATATCGCCGAAAAGCTTGATGCCCTGCTTATGGCAGTAATTCTTAAGCGCGCTCCATTGCTGAAAGAAGAGATACTGCAGGAATTTCTGTTTGGTAACTAGGCCGGCCAGGTCCTGACTGGCCTTGGCCAGCGCTGTTTTATCTCGCTCCCTGATCTTTTTTGGCCAGGCGGCCCAGTTTCGGTCGCCGAAATTGACCTTTAAAGCTTTGAACAGGGCAAAATCATCCAGCCAGGCCGCGTTGTCCAGGCAGAATTGCTTAAAACGCGCCGGCGGCCGCTGCTGCTTGAAGCGTTCATAGGCTGCAGAGAACAAACGGTCCTTATAAGTGTACATTGCGTCAAAATCAACCCGGTCTTTGGGGAACCTGGGCCTGGGCTTGAGATCAGAGTGTTTGAGCCAGCCGGCCTCAAGTAAAAGGTCCGGGCTGATAAAATAAGTATTACCGGCAAAAGCTGACAGGCCGTGATACGGGGAATTGCCGCCCGCCCTCATGGTCTCGGTCAGCGGCAGGATCTGCCAGACGCTCTGGCCGGCGCGCTTCAGCTGGTCAGCGAACCGGTAAGCTTCCGGTCCCAGGTCGCCGATGCCGTAAGACGACGGCAGGGAGCTTATGTGCAGCAGAATACCGCTTTTTTTCATTCTCTTTTCCAAGCTGGTCGTTCTTTCTCTGCCGCCTTAAACGGCAGAAGGGTCAGCCGGTCTTAACCCTAAGCTGAACGCCGATCTCAGCAAACAGGCGATCGCTGTCCCCTGTCCGCTCATCTCCCGCCCGGCATAGGTCAAAATAGATATTCTGCGCCCGCCAGAGGTCGAGCGGCAATTTAAGCGGCGGCTGATTGAACATGCTCACGGCTTCCGCGACCTTCTGCATCAGGCCCGGGTCGGTCGGCGCCGCTTTCAACTGCTCCATCATGCCTTCGACCCGCCGGCTGGCAGCAAAGCCCAGGGTCTTCTTATCCAGTTTGACCGGCCAGCGCTCTACTTCCCAGACAAGTTTCTTCAACCGGTCAAGATCCAGGTCCTTTTCTTCAAGTAATACTTTCCGCAAGTCATTATTAAAGACGAACTTGGCCGTGGCATAGAACGCCCGCGGCAGGACGACCTTCAGGCCGTTCATTGTTTCCATTATCAGCCGGTTCTCTTCGAAAACTTTGCGCATGTTCAGTTCCAGTTCAGACCGCGCCGGCGCGGCGATCAGATCGATAATGCGGCGCTGTTCATCCTTGAACAAATGCCAGAAAGAATAACTGTGGCGGCCAAAGAACTTATCGATCAAGGCAACGGTAGCGCCCCTGTCACCCCGGGTAAAAGCCTGCTTCAGCTCCTGGACAAAGGCCTCGCAATCCTCTTGCTCCTGGTGGAATTTGACCCCGCCGACCACAGCTTGATCGCCGTAGTGTTTCATGGCAAAACAGACCAGCGCTTCCTCTCCGGTAATGCTTGAGCGCAGCCTGGCCCGGCCCGCGGCCAGCCGCTGCCTGCCGGAGACCTGCCGTTTGAACAGCTCGCTCTGGGCCGTGTAGGCGAACAGCTGGATATCCTCGGTCCGCTCGGCGAACAGCGAGGCTATGGCATAGTGGGCCCCGACCCGCAGGAAATCAAGCATCGACGGCCTGGCCAGCTGTTCATAGACCCTGGCCGCGTTGCCGTATTCCGGCACGTTCGACGGCGCTTTGGCCAGCAAGTCCAGATACTCCGGTTCCAGGTCCCAGTCTGCTGTTTCCCTGGCCAGCTGAAGCGCTCTGGCCGCGTAAAGCATGATCTGGACCGTTTCGATACCGGAAACATCGTCAAAGAACCAGCCGCAGGAAGTATACATCAGCATGGCGTGAAGCTGCATTTCCAAAAGCTTCCTGGCCCTGACCTGCTCCTGCTGGTCAAGCTGTCTGGTCTGATGTTCATTGATGAATTTCTGGACATTTTCTTCCGAGCGGTCAAGGATGACCCTGATGTAATCATTGCGCGCAGCCCAGGGATCGCGCAGCAGTTGAGGGGCTTCCTTGTCATATAGCTCGATCAGCTTATCGCGCAGCCAATCCATGGCCTGGCGCAGCGGCTTACGCCATTGCTGATGCCAGCCGGGACGGGAACCGGAGCTGCAGCCGCAGTCCTCTTTCCAGCGACCCACACCATGCGCGCAGCTCCAGGAGGAATTCTCAAAGATCTCGACCTCATGGGTCGGCGGATATTTTTCCAGGAAGTCCGGATAGATCGTCACTTCAGCCAGTTTGTTCTTTTCCAGATGATAAAGGCAGTAAGCCAAGGCCATATCGCCATGGGCATGATGATGGCCGTAGGTTTCACCGTCCGTGGCAATATGCACCAGCTGCGCCTCGTCTTGTTTGTGGACAAAAGCCTCTGTCAATCTATGAGCGAACCTCTCCCCGCTTTTAAGCACGTCGCCAAAAGCGACGTCCCGGCTGATCGGTCCGTCATAGAAAAACAGCACGATGCTTTTGCCGGAAGGCAGATTACAGAGATACGGCTGTTTTGGATCGATCCGCTGGCCGGAAACATCCCGCCAGTTGCGGCCGTTGATCTTTTTGACCCGGCTGGCTTGCCCCGGCGCCAGCACGGTGAATTTAATGCCATGCTCGGCCAGGACTTCCAGTGTTGCCAGATCAACGGCCGTTTCCGCCAGCCACATACCCTCGGGTTTGCGTCTGAAGCGGTGTTCAAAATCCCTGATGCCCCAGATGACCTGGGTCTGCTTATCCCGGGTATTGGCCAGCGGCAGGATCATATGGCTGAAGACCTGGGCCAGGGCCGCGCCGTGGCCGTTGAACCTTTTTTGGCTCAAACGGTCAGCTTCGAGGATCGCCTGATAAACATCAGCTGAGCGTTTCTCCAGCCAGGACAGGAGCGTCGGACCGAAATTAAAACTTATCCTGGAATAATTATTGATGATATTGAGGATCCGCTGCTGGTCATCCTGGATCCGGGAAGCGGTATTGGGCGCGTAGCATTCAGCGGTGATCCGTTCATTCCAGTCATGGTACGGCCAGGCCGAGTCCTGCAGCTCGATCGCCTGCAGCCAGGGATTATCTCGCGGCGGCTGATAAAAATGTCCATGGATGCAAATATATTTCTTCATCTAGCGCCAAACCTCGCCACTTATTATATCAGGTCCGCTTGGGCTTGAAGAGCATTATCCCCAATGGCGGCAGGTCAAGGACTAATGACTGCGGCCGCCCGTGCGCTTTGATGTTCTCCGTGTTCACTCCATCCGGATTGATCTTGCCGCTGCCGCCGTAGTCAAGAGCATCACTGTTCAGGATCTCCTGCCACAGGCCCGCCAGCGGCACACCGATCCTGTAGCCCTTCCGGAAAACCGGAGTAAAGTTGCAGACCGCCAGCAGTGGGTCATTAACTGTCGCAGCTTTGCGCAAGAAGATGATCACGCTGCTGGTGTAATCGCTACAGTCAATCCATTCAAAACCAGCCTGCTCAAAATCCTGTTCAAACAGGCGCGGCTCCTGCTTGTACAGGCTGTTCAGGTCGCGGACCCATTTCTGGATCCCCTGATGCGGGCTGTGCTGCAGCAGGTCCCAGGATAGCTCAGCGTCATGGTTCCATTCGTTCCACTGGCCGAGTTCGCCGCCCATGAACAGCAGCTTTTTTGCCGGATGAGCGTACATGTAGCCATAGAGCAGCCGCAGGTTGGCGAACTTCTGCCAGTCATCCCCGGGCATCTTGCCCAGCAGCGAGCCCTTGCCGTGCACCACTTCATCATGGGACAGCGGCAGCATGAAGTTCTCGGAAAAGGCGTACCAGATGCTGAAGGTCAGCTGGTCCTGATGGTACTTGCGGTGGACAGGGTCTTTGGATATATAGAGCAGTGTGTCGTGCATCCAGCCCATGTCCCATTTCATGCCGAAACCCAGCCCGCCGACATGGGCCGGCCGGGTCACCATCGGCCAGGCGGTCGATTCCTCGGCGATCGTCTGGACATCCGGAAATTCCTGGTAGATCACGCTGTTCAGCTTTTTAAGAAAGTCTATGGCATCCAGGTTCTCCCGGCCGCCGTATTGATTGGGGACCCACTCGCCCTCTTTACGGGAATAATCGAGGTAGAGCATGGAGGCCACGGCATCGATCCTTAAGCCGTCGACATGATACTTATCCAGCCAGAACACGGCGCTGCTGATGAGAAATTCCTGGACTTCCCTGCGGCCGTAATTGAAGATATAGCTGTTCCAGTCGGGATGAAAGCCCTGGCGGGGATCGGAATGTTCGAACAGATGCGTGCCGTCAAAGAATGCCAGACCATGCTGGTCAGAGGGGAAATGGGACGGCACCCAGTCAAGGATCACGCCGATGCCGTTCTGATGCAGGACATCGATCAGCTGCATCAATTCCTGCGGCTCGCCGTAACGGCTGGAAGGCGCAAAGTAGCCGGCGGTCTGATAACCCCATGAGCCGAAGAAAGGATGCTCCATCACAGGCAGGAACTCGACATGGGTAAAACCCATCTTTTTGACATAGGCCACCAGCTGGTCAGCCAGTTCCTTATAATGAAGCGAGCGGTAATTGTCACTGGCCTGACGTTTCCATGATCCGAGATGGACCTCGTAGACTGACATCGGTGCGCGCAGGGAATTTTTCTGTGCTCTGCCCTGCATCCATTCAGCATCATGCCACTCATGGTCCAAGTCCCAAACGATCGAAGCGGTCCTGGGCGAGATCTCCCAGAAGAAAGCGAACGGATCGCCTTTATCAACGCTGTATCGATTATGCCGCGAGGTGATATGGTATTTGTACAGATCGCCTTTGCTGACCCCGGGGACAAAACCTTCCCAGATGCCGGAAGCGTCCCAGCGCGGGGCCAGCGGATGGGAGCCGCGGTCCCAGCCGTTGAAATCGCCCAGCACCGAGACCTTTTCCGCGTTCGGCGCCCAGACGGCGAAGTGCGTGCCAATGCGGCGCTTGACCTTGGCCGGGTGGGCGCCCAGTTTATCATATAAGCGGCAATGGGTGCCTTCTTTAAACAGATAGACATCGCTGTCCGTTATCAGGGACGGACCGTGCATGACCTTGACCCGGCGGCGACGATTCTTTATGATCATTCTTTCTCCACGCTTTTTTCAGTCCCGGCCGCCCTGCTCGAGTCCGGTGGGCCGGTCAACAAAGATCATTGCCAAACGAACCTTTTCAGCCTCGTCCTTCAGCGGTACGATCCTGATGCAGACGTTCTGGCGTGAATTGCGGATAGGCAGCTGCAGATCGACCACGCAGGTCTCGATCAGTTTACCCTGCTCCACTGCCTGTTTGAACAGCTTATTGAACTCCTTGTTATTCTCCTGCTTCTGGATGGAATCAAAAGAGAGTTTTTCCTGATCGATACCGAAGATCTCCTGGACCGCGGGATTGAGCAGCAGGCTTTCTCGGTCAACATCGACCAGGATCATGCCCTCTTTCACGTGGCGGAAGATCAGGTCGATCGCCCGGTGGAACAGAGCGATCTTTTCCATGCGCAGCTTGTCATAGGCCCTGAGCTGATCGGCCATTTTATTGATCAACTGCCCCAGATCAGCCGCTTCATCTCCCAGCCAGATGCCGCCCCGAACACCGGTGCTGTAATCATTAGCCAGGATGCGGCGAAGGAAATTGACCAGCTGGCGCCTGAAGACCAATACGCGCAGGCCCAGATAGAGCCAGCTTAAAAGGGCCAGCAGGAATAATAAAGCCAGCAAATAAAAAGTCCAAAGCGACAGACCAAAAAAATAAGCCGCACAGGTCAGGCTAAAGAAGACTAGCACGGTCAGGTATAACAGCTTAAGCAAATGCTTGCGCGGGTTCATTGTTTGGAAAACTTCTCCAGGTTCTCGTCCTTGCCCACGATCAGCAGGATATCTTCCGCATCCAGCGGCTCCTCGGAAGCCGGCACGTCCTCGATATATTCCTCAAAGGTCCTCTCCCCTGTCCCGGTGATCTGGGGCTTCTTCTTTTTCACGGCCACGATATTGACGCTGTACTTGCGGCGCGGGCTGATCTCCTTGATGCTCTTGCCGGCAAAGCTTTTGGGGACTTTGATCTCCATAAAACTGTGCCCCGGCATTAGCGAGATGAACTTGGAAATATTGGGCGCGATCAGGCTGTTAGCGGTAATGTGGCCCATTTCCTCTTCCAGGTTGATGATGTTGTCAACCGCCAGGGTCTTGATGATCTCGTGCTGCAGCGGGCTGATGGCCCGGGCCCAGATCTTTTTGACGCCGATCTTCTTGAGCAGGATCGTGGTCAGCAGGTTGGCCTCGATATCCTCGCCGATGCAAACCACGGCCACATCAACGTTCTGAACGCCGATCGCCCGCAGGGCTTTTTCATCGGTCGTGTCCGCGGCCACCGCGTAATTGACCGATTCCTTGATCGCTTCGATGCGCTCCTTTTTCTCATCAATGGCAATGACCTGTGCGCCCCTGCCGGTCAATTCCTTAGCCACAGTGCTGCCGAAATTACCCAACCCGATGACAGCGATCTGACGCATCTTCCGCCTCCTTTATTAACCGATCATGACCCGTTCTTCAGCGTAAGTGATATTAGCCGGCCTGCGGCGGCCGGCAAAAGCATAGCCGATCGTCAGCGGGCCGAGGCGGCCGATAAACATCAGTAATGTTATCACAATCTTGCCCTTGCTTGAAAGCAGCGGCGTCAGGCCGGTGGATAATCCGACCGTGCCAAAGGCGCTGACCGTTTCAAAAGCCACCTCCAGCAAGGGTTTTTGTTCAATGTAGAGTAATATCAGAATAAAGATCATGACCAGCATGATCGCCGAGCCGAACAGCAGTATCGCTTTCTGGATGATCTCAAAAGGGATCGTCCGTTTGAATATCTGCACTTGCTCGCGCTGGCGGAAAGCGCTGACGATCGTGGCCCAGAATACCGCAATGGTCGTGGTCTTGACGCCGCCACCGGTGGAACCCGGGGAAGCGCCGATGAACATGAAGATCAGCATGAAGAACAGGGTCGGTGCTGACAGGCGGGCGATAGCGACCGTGTTAAAGCCGGCCGTACGGGTCGTAATTGATTGAAAGAGCGAGACCAGCAAGGCCCGATCAAAGCGCAGGCTGGCAAACGCCAGTTTTCTTTCCATGAAAAAGATCAGCAGAGTGCCAAACGCGATCAGCAGCATACTGACATAAAGGACCAGCCGGGTCTGGACGCGCAGTTTCATGGCCATGTCCCGACTGCGGCCGAATTTATTCTTTAAATTATGATAGAAATCGCGGATCACGATAAAACCCAGGCCGCCGAACACGACCAATAGCATGATCGTCAGGTTGGTCCAGAGGTCGTCGCTGAAACGCATCAGGCTGTCGCTGAAAGTGGAAAAGCCGGCGTTACAAAAAGCCGAGACCGAGTGGAAGATCGCGTGATACGGCGCGGCCAGCGGCCCGCTAAAACGATCGCGCCAGAGCAGGAACAGGATCAGGGCGCCGGCTATCTCCAGGAAAAAGGTCATTTTAAAAATAAACATGACCAGACTCCTGACATTGCTCATCACGTCCTGGTCCAGCACTTCCTGCATCTCGAACTGTTCTTTTACGCCAAAGCTCTTGCGTAAGAGCAGTGCCAGCGTAACGGAAAAGGTCATGATGCCAAGTCCCCCCATCTGGATCAGTGCCAGGATGACCATCTGGCCAAAGGGGCTGAAATAAGTCGCGGTGTCCTTGACGATCAGGCCGGTGACACAGACCGCTGAAGTTGCGGTGAACAAAGCATCCACCAGAGATAGGCGCGCGCCGGAAACGGTCGCTGCCGGCAGCATCAGCAGAATAGCGCCAAAGGCAATGGCAAAAGCAAAGCTGGTCAGCATCAGCTGGGCCGGCCGGAAGCTGAGCAAGGCAATGAGCTTGTTCGCCCGCCTGGTGCGTGAGATCAGCATGGTCACGATCACGATCTGCCAGGCCACGATAAAGAACGGCGTGGTCTCCAGGCCGCGCACGAACTGGATCAGCGGCACGAACACGATCAGATCGAACCAGTTGCTCCGGAAATGGGCCGCTTTATCTTCGCTCCTGGCAAAGCGCCAGAACACATCGGCCATAAATATAAGCAGAACTATCAGGTTGAACCGGGAGATCAGCCCTGAATAGACCTGTAAATATTCACAGTTTTCTAGCAGGAGCAGGCCCAGGGCAAAGATAGCCACTAGACCGATAAAGGCATCAAGCGGCCGGGAGAACAGGTTCCGGCTCAGGCCAAAGTGGGGCCAAACCAAGTCAGCCAGGCTCCTTTATTTAACTGCGCTCTCTAAAAACTGAAACTTTGGGCCACTGACCCGGTCACAAAGCCATTGAAAGCAGTGGCTGTATTGCCGGTGTTGCCCAGATCCGGGACCATGTAGCGAAATTCAAGACCGGCATTGACCGGACCGAAAGCATAAGAAATACCGGCCATAGCTTGCGCGCCGGTGGTCGAAGAGCTTGAACCGCCGGACACAGAATAGCTGTTATAGCTGAGACCAACACCAGCGTAAGGCCTGACGCCGCAATCCAGGGTCTGCCCGTAGATCACATCAAGGGAGATCGGCGTATAAGTAGTTGACTGACCGGCCACGCTGTAAGTGGTCGATTCGATCATGGCGCGGACCGAGATGTTCTCTGTCAGCGGCTGGGTCGCTGAGATGCCATACATGGTTGAAGTTCCAACACCGCCTGGTGCAGTATACATGCCGGCATTGGCAGAAATATCAATATTTCCAGCCAGGGCGGGACCACAGACCAGGACCAGACCCAAGATCAATAAAAGACTTTTTTTCATTGGGACACCTCCAGACTGATATTTTACGCTGAGGCAGCTTTGGCCGCAAACACTTTATATCTGGCCAAAGACCAGCGCGATCCAGGTACCGACATAATGGGTCAAAACGACCACGATCACCGCGATCAACAGATGTTCAAAGACAACCCCCCAGGGATTTTCCCCTTCCTCTTTTCCCATCCGATAACTGAGCACTCCCAGCGTCAGCAAGCCCCAGGCAATGCTCACTCCGACCGCCCAGCCCAGGTCCAGCAGCAGGACCGGCACGATAAAGGTCAGGGCGAACAGGAACTTGGCGGAAAATGCCGCGAAGGTCGACTGCCAGACCTCGTTAGCCGTGTGCCGGCCTTCGGATTCTTCGGAAATATGGATGCCCAGAGCATCGGAAAAAGCGTCCGCAATAGCGATAGTTAAGATGCCGCCGATGACGACCAAACGGGAGTTAGTGCCGGCGGAGAGCCCGACCAGCAGCCCCAGGGTCGTGATCACTCCTGAGGTCAGGCCGAAACTGAAACCTACTTGAAGTGAATGGTTTAACATTTTAGCTTCCTTTTTCAGGTTAGGCTGATTATAACATAAGGATTTGACTTATGGGACAGGCAAGCCTAGAATACGCCCCAAAGGGGGTGAACCAATGAAACTTGACGCACTGAAGTTCGGTTTGACCCTGGGGATCGTCTGGGCCGCGGCTGTCCTGTGCTTGGGCATAATGACCGGCCTGTGGGACTGGGGCGCCGGCCTGGTCAAAGGAATCGGCTCGCTCTATATCGGCTATGGCCCTACTCCAGGCGGGGTGGTCTTAGGCATGGCCTGGGCCTTCTTTGATGCCGGCATCGGCGGGTTTATCGTAGCCTGGCTTTATAATTTACTGCTCGATTCAGGCAAGAAATAAGTTCGTTCAAGATCACTGCGGGTTGCGGGCTGAATGCGCTTCAGTCGTTTTGTCCGTAACCCTTTTCTTTTGCAAGGCCGTAAAAGTCACCCAGTATTTATTTGAGGCGTTCCAGACCAGGAAGCGGCTGGTGCCGGCGTCCAGGCAGGCCTGGATCTGCGCTTGGATATAATCGGGGCCGAAATTCGGCGAACGCAGATCGAATCCCTGGATCCAGGGTACGACCGTGACAGCCTCACCCGACAAGATATCGATCGTCTTTTTCACCCCGCTATGAACAAAGTAATATGGGTGTTCTCCAGGATTGGCAAAGCCATCGTAGCCCGCATGGAAGTGTGAAGGATAGAACATCGGCGAGAGCACATCGATATATTTGGCCATTTTCTTAAGGTCCTGCCCCAGTAAGGTGATGTCCCTTTGGCTCTGCCAGGCGGTCACGCCGAAAATATCAACCGCGATCGAGGTATTGAACCTCGTCAGACGGCGCCGGACATCCTTTAAGAACGTGTTGATTATCTCGACCCGGCTGATACCTGCTTTTTGGTGCGGAAAAACCGCCTGATAGGCCTTCCCCTCCGCCGGAAAACGTATATAATCGAACTGGACCTCATCGACCCCGGACAGGGCCGCGCGCAAAGCGATCAATTCATTATAAAGCCTGACCTCATCAGAATAAGGGTCGGCCCAGCGGCCCCACTTATGGTCACGATAGAGCGACCCGTCCGGCATGCGGGCCGCCAGATCAGGCCGGGCGATCACCAGATGGTCGTCTTTAAAGACCACCAGCCTGGCGGAAACGACGAAACCCTGGCGGTGCAGCTGGTCGGTCAGCTTGGACAGCCAGGGATCCGGGTCGACCCGCGTCATGAAGCTGAGCTCTTTCTTCTTGAGCGATTCAAGCAGCGGCTGGCTGAGGATATGTTTGGCATCAACAACGATCGTGTTAATGCCGCTTTGAGCCGCCTGTTGTTTGATCTGAGCAAAGGGGACCGGCGCCTGAGCCATATAGGCGGTGATATAGATCCCTTTGTCTGCCATGCGTTTGGGCCGCAGGACCTCCGGCTCAACAGGGTCAGCCAGGTCAAATAACAGATAAAATGCCGTTACCAGAACGGCAAAGACCGATATCTTGAATATCTGCCGCAGCATAAGGGCCTATTATATCATGATAAAAGGATTAATCGGTTTGATTGACGCCTTTATACATTTGTGAGAGAATTAGCCCCGGAGGTGGCTAATATGTCAAAACCGCTGGTCATGATAGTTGACGATGAGATCGACTTGGCCAACTCTATCGCTGAAACCATTAAGGATAGCGAACTCTACGATGTAGCTGTGGCTTACTCTGCCAAGCAAGCGCTGGACCAGCTAAAAAAGAACAAGGTCCTCATGGGCCTGGGCGGCAACAGGGTACGCTTTATCTTCCTTGACATAAAAATGCCGGAGATGGACGGCCTGGAACTGTTGAAAAAGATCCGCCGCGAGTTCGGCGAGGACATCGGCGTGGCCATGCTGACCGCCTGGGAAGATGAGGAAAAATGGGATAAAGCCACCTCCGGCTTCGTGGTCAATTATA
The DNA here is from genome assembly GCA_016932255.1 of Candidatus Saganbacteria bacterium. Lineage (GTDB taxonomy): Bacteria > Margulisbacteria > WOR-1 > O2-12-FULL-45-9 > O2-12-FULL-45-9 > JAFGDE01. Next base: position 22,629 of record JAFGDE010000017.1, on the reverse strand, counting down.
TCAAAAAACCCTTTAAGTCCGAGGAGCTCCTTAAAACACTGGCTGATTTCTTCAGCGGCGAAGAAGGCCGCATGGTCTTGAGCACTTTCGAGAAACACATCGAGAAACGGGAAGAGTTCAAAAAAGGCGGCAGCGCTTAAAAGAGCAGTTTAAAGGTCGTGCCCTTGCCGACCTCGCTGCGCACCCTGATATCCCCTCCGTGCTCTCTGATAATGCGGTAAGCGATCGATAGCCCCAAGCCAACCCCCTCATGCCTGGTCGAGAAGAACGGATCAAAGATCTTTTCCAGAAGTTCCGGAGCTATGCCTTTGCCTGTATCGCTGATCTCGACCACGGCGCGGCCCTCATCGATATAAGTGCGGATGCTCAATACCCCGCTATTGGACATGGCCTGGACGGCGTTCTGAAACAGGTTGCAGAAGACCTCCTCAAGAGCGATCGGATCTCCCTTGATCAAGGGAACGATATCCAGCTCTTTCTTCAGCTGGATGCCGCTGATCGGGATCATATGCAATGAAGAATTGATCAATTCATTTAGGTCGACCTCACATTCCTGGTGGGGTTTTTGCTTGGCCATGCTCAGCATCCGCTGGACTATCCCGGCTATCCGATCGATATGCTTGAGCATGAGGTCGCGGTACTTCTTGAGATAGTCCAGGTCCCGTTCCTTGCTGGCGATCCGCTCTGTTTCAGAGCGGACGACCGTCAGCGGATTCCTGATCTCATGCGTGATCCCGGCGGTCAGCGTGCCGAGCGCGGCCAGTCTTTCCGACCGGGTTAATTGCCTTTCCATCAGCTCAAGATCGGCCTTGATCTTCTCATATGACCTGGCGTGATCGAGGGCGATCGCTGCCTGGTTGGCCAAAGCCTCAAGCATCCGCACATCCTCTTCCAGATATGATTCTTCCGAGAGTTTACGGCCCAGGATAAAGACGGCGATCAAGCGGTCCTCCAACAGGCAGGGAACGATCAATTCCTGTTTTGGATCCCTTGGGTTGAGTAGCGGCCGTCTTTCTTTGAGCAGGGTCTCGACCAAAGCGGAGTTGTAGCTGATCACTTCGCCGTGCTCCAACGGCCGGAAAGTTTCCTTGTCATAGATCAACAGCCTCTTGGATTCCTTCTCAGGTTCGTTGAAATACTCGGGCAAGAATATCCGCGGCTGGGACGCTTCCACCACGTTCAGGAAAGCCTTGTATAGAACGTCCAGGATGGCGGAAACCGACAGGTCCTGCCCTACTTTCCGGCTGATCTCGGATAATTCATTGAAATAATTATATTTGCCCCTCAAAAAAAGTTTGTCCGAGGTCGTCTGGATGAACAGCCTGATCCGTTGATGCGTTTGGCCGACCAGCACCCCGAAGATTATCGTGCCGGTAATAAAAAGCGGCGATATCTCGGGACCGAAATATTGACGATAAAAGAACACCAGGGTTAAAAATATCCCTCCCAGGAACAGCACCGTCATCAATTCAGCGACCGCCCGGCTGATCACGACCGATATGTCCAGCAGGTGATGCTTAATGATAGCGTAGGCAGTGAAAGCAATGGCAAACAGGGTAAAAACAGGCCCCAAAATGAGATACCTGCCAATACCCAGCGAAGGGAAGACCAGATTGAACACGATGCCAAAAATAAAGGCCAGGCTGAGCCCCGCGAATAAATAGCGCAGCTGCATTTTTTGGTTGCCGCCTGAAGCCCTGAACGAACGAAAGAGGTTGACGATCCCGGCCACAAAATATAATAAAAAGTAGATCCCGAACAGCGGATAAGCCGGCCCCCAAACCGGAACCGGACCTGAAGCGGCGATCGATCCCTCCTTAAGGACCAACGGCGTTGGAATGATCGCCAATAAAACCAGGGCCGGGAGAAAAAGTATCAATCTGCTCAGGGTCCTCAGGCAGCCCGATGGAAAAACCAGAGAAAAATAGAGAAAGAAATAAACGATGAAGACCGGACCGACAAAAATGAGACGACCCCATAGCTCAACAGCCTCAACACTTCTGGATTCCTGGAGCATATATGCGCCTGCGGTCCAAAGGGCCAGCGAAACGCAAAAACCGGCAAAAGGCCAGGCATTGGCCTTTTTTTTCCGGCCAAGCACATACAACCCTAAGACTACCTGGACCAGCATTAAAAGGAAAGCCAATAATGATCCAAGATTTAAAGCTACTGACATACTCAATACATTATAGGGGGCTGTTTCTTTCTCGTCAATACGATGAAATTTCCGGCATAAAAACCCGATATACTGTAACAGGAGCGTCATAATGGCAAATATCTTGCTGATAGGCGGCCTCGGCCATACCGATCTTTCGGGCAGGGTCCCCCGCCCGGGTTTACTGATGCTGCGCCAAGCGCTGCGCCGGGCGGGTCACAAGTGCACTGTGACCAATTATTCCGCATCGCTCATGCCCAAATTGTTCCCCCGGCAGTTCGTTGACCAGCTGGCCGGCATCTATCAAAGAAGCATTCGGCCTGCGGTCATGGGGAACCAGCACCCGTTGCTGAAATTATTGAAATTACCGATTCTCCTGCGGGATATATCCCGGCTTGAAAAATTAAGCCGGCAGCTGAAAGCCCAGGAGAGCGAAGTCTTTGCCGAGCTTGGTCTTGAGATCGCCGATCAGATAGAACAGGAAGGCTATGATGCTGTCGGCTTTTCTCTCTACCTGGGCAGCAGCACCGTCGCTTCCATGACGATCGCCGACATCCTGCGGGGCAGGCATCCCCAGCTGCCCATCTTTTTTGGCGGGCCACAGACCACCCACTTCGCTGAAACCATCTACAGAGAAACACATGCTCCTACGGCCCTTGTCCGGGGTGAAGGGGAGCTCAGTCTGGTCGGGCTGGCCGGGGTCATCGACCAGCTTAAAGCCGGCGATCTGACCGTACTAAGCGATATCCCCAACCTGGTCTTTCGCAACGAGCAGGGCAGGATCTTCACGACTGCCAGGCAGAGATTGTCTCTGGACGATTGGGTTAAACTTTCAGCCGTGCCCTATGAAGAGACCGATTTTAACGGTCTGATGAAATACGCCTTTATCGAGACTTCCCGAGGTTGTTTCTGGCGTTGCCATTTCTGTGCCCAGCCTCTGATCAGCGGCACCAAGAGGCTGCTGAAGCCGGCGAACAAAATTGTAGATGAGATGGTCGAACTGTCCGAACGCTTCGGCATCGATCACTTTGAGCTGGTCGGCAGCAGCACTCCGCCCGCCCAGGCTGAATATCTGTCAGATGAGATCATGCGCCGCGGCCTGCAAAACAGGTTCAACTGGGTCCTGTTTATGCGCGGCCAGGACGAGCGCATAGACCAGGCCCCGCTTCCCGATCTAATGCAGAAGATCAGGCAAGCCGGCGGTTCAGCTATCTTTTTCGGGGTGGAAGCGGCCGATAATCCCACCCTGGAGCGGATGGGCAAAAAAGCCCGGATCGAGGAAATAGAAAAAGCCATGGCGGCTGCCAAGCAAGCTGACATCTTTACGATCGGCAGCTTCATCTATCCTTATCCCGGGATGCCGGCCAATGAAGCTGATCTGATCGTGGAATTCCTGAAAAAGGTCCGTCCTGATTCCGCTCCGGTCCAGGCCCTAGGCCTTTTCCCCGGCACGCATGATTATATCAACGCTAAAGCAAAAGGCTGCACTTTCATCCGCCCCAATGATAACCAGGTCACTGACGGCCGCGACCCGGAATTACTTTCCTATTTATTGAAATACCCTTTGACCTTATCTCTGCCCATGAGGCTCTGGGCACCGCTGCCTTATCGGATCGACGGGCGGGATTATTCCGCTTATGTCCGGCTGGTCAACCAGCTGCAAACCCGGATCAATGAACTGGGGATCCTAACCGGCCTGTCCCACAGCCATTTTCTTATCGCTCAGGCCAGCGGCCTTACTCCTCGGGAATTCGCGGAAAGGTTGTTCTATACGACCTTGACCGGGGACCCGGCTGAAACAGCCAGGTTGATCGAGCGGTTCAACAGATCAGCGGCTGCGTAGTCTTTTGAACAAGAGCCACAGAGAGGTCTTGATTATCTCCCAAGCCCCGTACTTAAAAACAAAGATACGAGCGTCCCTTGGGCCTAAGCCATGCATCGCCGCGTCCACTTGCTTCCTCAATCTCGCCGAAAGACGCTGCTGATCGATCTTTTCTGGCAATGGTTGATCGTAAGCGTTATTAACGATCCCGTTATCATTCACGGTGCAGCCAAGGTGCTGGGCATAGGTTTTCCGGGCGATATGCTCTTCAGGATTTAGCTCCTCATACTTGACATCACGGAAGTGGGTATATAAAGCCTGGATGACTATCGGACTTTTGGTGCGGGTAGCGATACGCAGCGGCTTGAACAAGCCTCCGCTGAATTTTAGGCGCAGCCATCTCTTGACTATCAGTTCAAAATTCAATAGAACCTGCAGGCCTTGGCGGCGATGCGCCTGCCTGACAGCGGTACCGACAAGAGGAATGACCGAGCCGGCCTTGCTCCCCCGTTTGGTCGGATAAACATAAGGCAGTTCGTTTATGGAAGCAAAGGCCACAGGCTGGCCTTTAAAAAAGGCGACCCTGGTCTCGTCCACATTGACCACGTGCTCCAGCATATCTTCGCAACCGCGCTTCATCCAATCAAGAGAGGTGACCACGCCGTTGATAAGTCCAGGAGGCAGCTTTGAAGGATTATCAATACTACCCACCTCATAGCCCAGATAGATGCGGCTGATGGTCCGCTGACTGATAAAAGAAAAAAGATCGAAATCGGGCGGTACCGCTGCCAGCCTCAGGCCGGCATCTTCTCTGTCTTTATCCCTGACCTTCTCTATCGCTGAAACAACCTCGTCAAAATAAAGCTCTAGTTCTGTTTTGATCCTCTTCGCCCCGGCCTTTGAGACCGGCAGCAAGGCTTCAGGTCGGATGTTCTCATTGATACCCACGCGGTTATGTATCTGCACTACAGCCAAGGCCTGTCCCTCAGTATTGGCCAGTTTAATGAACAGCATTCGTCCCGGCCCTTTGGAATTGGCCAGGTCCTTTTCGATCGAAAGCCTGTCCGGGACTAATCCGGCCGCCGTGAAGCTGGCCAGATCGATAATATCCACATCATAGATCACCTTATCGCCCTGGATAACACTACGCAAGGTGGTGTCGGGTTCATGGCCGCCGCGTTCAAAATCATATTTGCTCGTACCGCCTGACCAATCCCTGGTGCGCTGCGTTCTTATCCAGCGGCCGCTGCCGTCAGGAACCGGCCGATAGACCACGACATTAAGAAATCCCAGTTTCTCTTTGCCATGGTCAAGGGCCTTGAATATTTTATTGATGGTCACATTCGGTTTTGCGGCTAAAGTGCGGAACTGCTGCCTTTCTTCGGCAATAACGTCTATTAACTCAGCCGCTCTGGCATGGCCTTCCAGATCCCCGACAAAAGGGATCTGCATCTGGGATGGCATTGTCTGCGGCAGTTGTTCTTCAAGCAGCTTGGGTTCAAGCGCCGGAACACTGCTGGCTACCAGGTTCAGGTTCGCCTGGTCCTGCAGCTTCTGGCGCAAGCCCTTAATATCGAGCACGCCGTTAAGCAGGCAGCCTTCTAATATCTCTTGCGGCACATCATCCGGGCGGACAAAGGGAAAGAAGCGCATTTTATCCACTGCGATATAGGAAAAGAATTGCCCCAGCAGCTTTGCCCGGTCGATCAAACCGAACAAAGTCCTGTATTGTACCGGGGAATAAAGGCGCAACCGCCTGACCGAAAGAAAATCAGGTTTGATCCCTCTTTTTGTTAAATCCTGCCTGACCATTTTTTTGGCCCGGTACTTCTGAGGGAACAAAGGATATCCCTGGTTATTTCCCACTAATATCATAGATGCACCATGTGAATGAATATCGCGTAAAATACCTGGTAATTTCAGGAAAAAAGATATTTTTTACTTAGAGGGGTTTGCTGCGATAGATCCGCGCTGTCAGGCCGATCCTCTCAAAATGCCTGGCGCTATGCACCAGGACCTGCCCGCTGCTCTCCTGGTCTTTAAGCCAGGCGTTCCAGCGGTAGAGCGAATCGTTCTGCAGGTCTTTCTGGTAAGGGCTGGTTCGTTCAAGTTCAAAGGTCAACAGATAAACATCGCCGCCCAAACCGCGGCCGTTCTCCAGTATATCATGTGAAAGTACGCGGTCATCCCAGTCGCGAAAATGAAAGCGCAGCACATCATCATTAAAATGCCTCAGATTGATCAAGGAACCTATTTCAGCGCCTGCCGGGACGTTGGCTGCAAAATAATCCAGCACCGAGATCATGCTCTGGCCCGGCCGTTGCGGCCCGTATATCTCGAATATTTTCGGCAGGGAGACCAATGACGGCAGGAACAAGGCCAAGACCAGCAGCCAGGCCAGGCGCTTGTCACGCAGGTTCAGTCTTTCGAAAAAATTAAAGAAGACCGCTGAAAATATCATAAATATGAACGGCATAATGATATAAATGATCCGGGGGGCCTTGGTCGAGATCACCAGCGCGGCCAAAATAATGACCGTCCAGACAAAAACATATAGTTTTTTCAGGCCTTCGTAATATTTGGCCGTGAAAGGCAAAAACAGCGCCGCTAGGATGAACAATCCCAGCCAGGGGGAAAAAGTCAGCTGCGTCACTATAAGCTTGGGATAATAAATCAGGCTTTGCAGCCAGCCCAACCCCTGGCCTGCGCCGGAACGCAAGAGCGTATCCAGCATGAGAAAAAACCGGCGCGAAAAATTGAAGGAGAACCAGATCCCGGCCAGGACTAGGATCACGCCAAGAACGATCAGTTTTTTATACGCCCACCAAACAAAGGACATGGCCGATATCTCGCCCCGCTTTTTTAATTTTAAAGCGTCAACGACCACCGGCTCCAATTTGATCAGCGTAGCCACCAAAAAAGCCGGCATCATTAAAAAAGCATAGACATAATGCGTATAAATAGACAGGCCTATGGCTACCGCTAGAAATGCGTAAAAAAGTGTCAGCTTTCTTTCCTCACAGATCAGGTAAAGATAGGTCGCCCCCAGGAAAAGCACGGCACCAAGCGGCTCAATCATATTCTCGCTGGCAAAACTCAGCATCAAAGGTGAACTAAGCATCAGCAAGGCTGTCAGGGAGCCGATCTGCCAGCCCTGTCTGGCAGATAATTTATTGGCCAACAAATAGACCAGCAGGATCGATAGCGCAAAAAGTATCAGGGAGAGCGCACGAGCTGAAGCATAACCGACACCGAATATCATAAAAAAGCCTGCCTGGATCCAGGAATGGAGGAAGGGCCAGACCATCTGCCGGCCGGTATCATACCAAAAAGCAGACCAGTCAGCCCGGGTCAGATCGCGCCAGATCCACATGCTGTAGAGTCCATGGCTGGCTTCCTCGCGGTCAAAAGCATCGCCGGCTAAGATACGGTTGGTAAAGATCAGGGCGCCTACCAGGCAGGTAATGACAAGAACAAAGACCAATCCCTTGGCAAAATATGACAACTTCACTATGGCCTGATTATAGAACTGTCGTCCGCCTAAGTCAATCAAGCCTGACCCCTACTTTACTTTGATTTTCGCCTGAGGTAAACTAAGTTCCGTGAGCGAGCTTAAAGGCAAGCAAATCCCGTCCGGTGCCCTGAACATCATCAAAACACTACAAAGCAACGGTCATCAGGCCTATTTGGTCGGCGGCTGTGTCCGGGACCTTTTGCTGGGGCTAGAAGTCAAGGAATGGGATATCACGACCTCGGCCAAACCTGATGAGGTCGGCCGGCTGTTCCACAAGGTCGTACCCACCGGCATTGACTACGGCACCGTGACCGCTTTGGTCGACGGCGGCACCTATGAGGTGACCTCTTTCCGGGCTGATGAGCAGTATGTTGACGGCCGCCATCCTTCGAACGTGGTTTTCTGCGCCGACCTGCATCAGGACCTGTCCCGCCGCGATTTCACGATCAACGCCCTGGCCTATGATCCTTTAGCTGATGATCTGGTCGACGACCATAACGGCCAGGCCGACCTGAAGAAAAAGCTGATCAGAGCAGTGGGCGATCCGGTCGCCCGGTTCTCAGAGGATGGCCTGCGCTCTGTACGGGCCTGCCGTTTTGCGGCCAAGCTCGGCTTTGCCATTGAAAAGGGAACCCTGGCCGCTATCCCTAAAACCCTGGCCACGACACGAAAAGTAGCGCCGGAGCGCATCCATGATGAACTGGTCAAACTGTTGGCTGCGGACAGGCCATCGGCCGGTTTTGAACTGATGCGGCAGACCGGCCTGCTTAAACTGATCCTGCCGGAACTCGAGCACTGCCTGGGAGTTGAGCAACCGCCGAACTTCCATAAATATGATGTTTACTGGCACAGCCTGTACGCCTGCGACGCAGCACCCAAAGACAACCTGGTCCTGCGCCTGTCCGCCCTGCTTCACGACATAGCTAAACCGGATTGCAAGGTCGATGATACTTTTTATAATCATGATAAGGTCGGCGCCGCAACGGCTGAGAATATTCTCAGGCGGCTCAAGTTCAGTAATCAGATCTTCAAGCAGGTCAGCAATCTGGTCAGCCACCATATGTTCAACTACACTTCTGAATGGAGCGACGCGGCCGTACGGCGCTTCATCCGCCGCGTGGGCGGCCCGGAGAACATCAAGGATCTTTTTGCCCTGCGCCTGGCCGACACCAGCGCGATGGAGCGGGAGATCGATTCGCAATACCTGGTCGAGCTTCAAACCCGGATCGACAAGATCATCGCCCAGCAGCACGCGCTCGACGTTGCTGATCTTAAAATCAACGGCGAGGATGTGATGCTCCAACTCAACATCCCGGCCGGTCCCAGGGTCGGCCAGGTCCTGCACACTCTGCTGGAAAAGGTCCTGGACGATCCCCAGCTCAATGAACGGGAAACCCTGCTCAAGTTAATCAAAGAAAATGCTTAAACGAACGCTGTTGTTCGGCTTGCTGATCGTCCTGATGCTGCCGGTCAGGGCAAACCGGCCTGAGATCAAGCTGGTCCAGGCCATGCGCGACCGCGGCTTTGACTATCTTGATATCTACACCACAGCCCAGGTCAAGGCCAAAGGCCTGCTGCTGGAAGATCAGCTGCTGATCGATTTCCCCGACACCGGCATCAGTTCCGACCTGCGCCTCTCAAAAAGGCTGCTGAAGAATTCCCAACGCGTCAAAGACATCAAGGTCATTCAGGTCGATGCCAGGACCGCCCGCGTGATCATTGATCTGAAAAAAGGCGTGGATTACGACATCGTCAATGTCTTCGGCCGCAACAAGAACGTGATCGAGATCAGCGACCGCCAAGACCGGGCTGAGCGCATCATGGCCGCCTGGGAGAAACAGAACCTGACGGTAAAAGGCGAAGAGCTAAAACCGGAAAAATACAAGGCCGCGGTCGCGGCTAAAGGAGGCAAACTGCCGCTTGAGGGCAGGACGATCGTGATCGATCCGGGCCATGGCGGCCGCGATCCCGGCGCCATTTCCAAGCACGGCATCCCTGAGAAGAACATCAATCTGGCCGTGGCCAGAAAAGTCGCCTACCTGCTCAAATCAGCCGGCGCCACGGTCTATCTGACCAGAAAGAACGACCGGACCAACAACCTGCGCGATATCGTCGCCTTTGCCGACAGGATCAAGTCTGACATATTTATCTCGATCCATTTCAATTATTCCGATATCGAATCGATCAACGGAACTGAAACATATTATTATAAAAAGAACAGCCGCAATCTGGCCCTGATATTGCATAAAAGCCTGATCAATGGTATTAAAAGGAAGGACCGCGGCCTGCGGCGCGCCAAATATTACGCCATCAGCCATACGGACATGCCGGCGGTTCTGCTTGAGCCGCTCTACTTGAGCAACTGGCAGGAAAGCAAGCTGGCCAGCTCGGATAATTTTCAGGCGGAGATCGCTAGAGATATCGCCGCAGGGGTGAAGAACTATTTCCGAAGTAGGTCTAATTAGAAAAGTGATCAGCGAACGGGTCGTGGCCAAGAGCGCCGGTTCGGCCAGTGCTCCGGAAAAAGCCACGCCCGCCTCGCCCATCGGCGTCTTTGATTCCGGCGTCGGCGGGTTGACCGTGCTGGCGCAGATGATGAAGCAGCTGCCCCATGAGGACGTCATTTATCTGGCGGACACGGCCCGCGTGCCCTACGGCGGCCGCAGCGCTGAAGAGATCGTTAAGATCAACCAGGAGATCATTCCTTATTTGCTCAAACAGGGCGTTAAGCTGATCATCATGGCCTGCGGCACATCATCGGCCATCGCCTATCCGGTGCTTAAGGACGATTATCCCGTGCATATGATCAACCTGATCGAGCCGGGTTCGCGTGAAGCCGTTGCCGCGAGCCGGTCCGGCCGCATCGGCCTGATCGCCACGGCGGCTACAGTCAATTCACACGCTTATCAGAAAAAGATCAAGGAGCTGGCCGGTGACATCGAGGTTCACGCGGTAGGCTGTCCCTTGTTCGTGCCGCTGATCGAAGGTGGTTTTATCGAGACAGAGGAGACCAGGCGGGTGGCTAAGGATTATCTTAAACCGCTGCTCAAGGAAAAGATCGACACGCTCATTCTCGGCTGCACCCACTACCCTCACCTGAGCAAGGTCCTGCAGGAGTTGGCCGGGCCGGAGGTCAGGCTGATCGATCCGGCTGAGGCCGCGGTCGCTGATGCCAAGGCCATGCTGACTAAAGCCGGTACGCTCAGAACAAAGGCTGTACCGGCCAAATACAAATATTTTGTCACGGGTTCTCCGATCCAGTTCCAGGACATCGGCTCGCGCCTCTTGGGCAAACCGATCGTCGGCACCAAGCAGGTAACCCTTATTTAGAACGAACCTGCCAGAGCCAGTCTTTCAACCTCAAGGTCGTCCAGGTTGCCATCAAGCCCTTGGCTGAATATTTGGGACGCGACCGGTTGCTCGCCGATACGCTGGCCGTCCTTAGCTGCCCAGATCTGAATACCTCTGGCGCCATCTTTAGATAGATAGGGAACGATCACGAACAATTCGGTATCAACGGACCCCGGCTGAATATTGACAAAAACATCGTTGAATCGTATTCGCTGGCTATAAAAGACTGATATTTTCCTCGAAACACCAAGATCACAACTGGTCGGGATATCCTGGACTATTTTTGCCAACTTGCGCCCCTCAGCAGTATCGACCCAGATCTCGACCTCGCCGGTCGGTCTCCTGGTCAAGATCGCCGTATCATTGACAGGCTCAATATCAATGGGGAAATGGATTGCCCGGTTATTGACACCCACGCTCCTATGCGACACTTTTTTAATTCTTCTAAAGATCATGGGCACTTCGTCAATAGAGCGTTCTCCGGCAAAGAAGTCTCTATATTGCTGACTAACCTCTCTCCTGAGCTGGTCATTCCTTCTTCCCGGTTTCTCCACCCTGCCCAGATCCGGCGCACCGCTTTCCCTGACGACCGACATCATGTAAGACAACTGATCATCGCGGCCCCGGCCGTATACTTCCACTTCCGATTCTCTGCGCCCTGCTCCAATTACCACGTAAGGCTGGCCATTGATTTGCAGGGGAGTATCTTCTTTCGCGACATAAGCTTCTATTCCCGATCTACCCGGCATCCCAAGGGCAACACGAAAACCTGCGCCGCCATGGGCAGGCCCAAGTTTTTTTACGGCAAAGAAAGGCGGTCTGGCAACGGCTTCGCGCAACCACCCCGTAAACCTCACCTTTTCATAATATGGTGTGTTGCGCTTGCGCGCCGTGGGCTGAAAAAGGTCAAGCAGGATATCTTCGCTTTCAAGGTCGGTCCCTGTTTGCCCGATCACGCCGAGCAGTTTTGCCCCTTCGCTTGTTTCGGCCCGAAGCGCCATCCCGGTCAATTGCCGGGGTTCCAGCTCCGATATTTTAGGCAGAGATTTGAAAAGAACCGAGGTCGGGTCTGTCACAAAACCCTGGCCAGACCTTTGAACCGACGGCAAGGTAGTCATGCCCTGATCGGTTCGCGTCAAATAGACCATCTTCGCGATCGGCCCGGCATTAGCTGAGGGGATGTTTTCCTCCTCAACAAACTGTATCGGATTGACTGGGTATTTCGGCAGCTTGATCCGCTCAGCCAGCGGGATCTCCAGATCCTGCGGAGCCGGCACCATTCCCGAGCTGTCAGCCAGCCAGCAGGCCAGCTGAAAAGCAAATCTTTCCTGCGGCTTTGCTGAGACCACGACCGCCCTGATCGGCCGGTCGCCAAAGGCAAGGAATACAGTTCGCAGAGGGTTGCTCAGGAGCATGTCATTTTCTCGATAAACCTGTAAAGCCCTCAGCCCCAGGTCAGGATTTTGGACCGGCACTGAGACCATGGCCTGTCCTTCGATCAGATCGCCTACCCTAGCCGCGTTACCCAGGCTGGCTCTCAGCCCCGGCCCAACATTGCAGCGGTAAAAGTTATTGCCATGGCCGTCACCGCACTTTTTCACGATACCCCGAAAGTGCCCTGGCAATTGCCCCCGGCCAAGCCGCCAGCTTAAAAAGGCAGCACGCTCTGCTCGGATAACTGAATGTGTATATGGCATAACTATTTCATCCCCCTTAAAATTTTCCAGATACCTTATTTTTATCCGCTCTTATTGAATATGATTTCATTTTTGGTTAAAATTGGTCAGATGTACGAATTAATGGTCGAAGATAGTTTTGACGCGGCCCATGCCTTGCGGGGCTATGAAGGCCCGTGCGAGAACCTGCACGGCCATACCTGGAAGGTCCAGGCCTTTCTCCAGGGTAAAAAGCTCAACCAGATCGGCCTGCTGGAGGATTTCAAATCCCTGCGCACGATCCTCAAAGACACGCTCGCGGAATTCGATCATAAGTTACTTAACGACACAGCGCCTTTTGACTCGGAGAACCCATCCTCAGAGAACCTGGCCCGGGTGATCTACAAAAAACTGCGCCGAACGATCAAGTCTTTGACCAAGGTCACTGTCTGGGAATCCTCGACTTCCTGTGCCAGTTATTGGGATTAAGCTTCCGGATATGTTAAAATTCAGCTATGCCTGAATTGAACTTCACCAAAATGCATGGCCTGGGCAATGATTTTGTCCTGATCGATTCCCGCAAGGAGAAACTTGACGGGCTCGACCTGGGCCAGCTGGCCCAAAATATTTGCGCCCGGCATTTCGGCGTGGGAGCGGACGGCTTGCTGATCGTCTGGCCCTCCGCTAAAGCGCATTACCGCATGCAGATCATTAACCCCGACGGCTCAGAACCCGAGATGTGCGGCAACGGCATCCGCTGTTTTGCGAAATATGTCTATGAAACCGACCAGCTCAAGGAAGAGGTCATTTCGGTCGAGACCCTGGCCGGGATCATGCTGCCGGCCGTGATCCTGGGCCCGGACAAACAGGTCCTCGGCGTTGAAGTGGACATGGGCAAGCCAAAGGATGAGGGCAAGGTCAAACTGGCCGGCCATGAATTCCATAAGATCTCAATGGGCAATCCCCACGCAGTTGCTTTTGTCGATGACCTGAGCGGGATCGACCTGTATGAGCTGGGGCCAAAGATCGAGAACGACCAGCATTTCCCCAACCGGACCAATGTCGAGTTCGTTAAGGTCTTGAATGAAAAGGAGATCGAAGTGCTGGTTTGGGAACGCGGAGCAGGCGAAACCCTGGCCTGCGGCACCGGTGCTTGCGCTTCTGTTGTGGCCGCTTCTTTGGCCGGCAAGATTAAGCGCCGCGGCCTGGTGCATCTGCCCGGTGGCAAGCTGGAGATCGAATGGGGCGAGGATGACCGCGTGCTGATGCGCGGCCCGGCCCAAAAAGTCTTTGAAGGGAAGTCCCAATTTAATGCCTAATTATGGAGTCATTATCATATGAGAAAATCGGAAAGATTGAACAAAATACCCCCTTATCTCTTTGTTAAGATCGAAGAGAAGAAAGCGGAACTGCTCAACAAAGGCGTTGATATCATTGATTTCGGCATTGGCGACCCTGACCTGCCCACGCCGGAGCACATCTTCAAGAAAATGAAAGAAGTGCTGGAACTGCCGGAATCAGGCCAGTACCCTACTTCCAAAGGTGAGTTCGCTTTCCGCAAGGCGGTCTCTAAATGGTACAGGAAGCGCTTTAAGGTCGAGCTGAACCCCAGGGACGAGATCTGCTGTCTGATCGGCTCAAAAGAAGGTCTAGCCCACCTGCCCCTTTGCTTTATTGACAAAGGGGATGTCTCTTTGATCCCTGATCCTTCCTATCCGGTTTACAAGATCTGCACCACCCTGGCCGGCGGCGAGCCTTATCTGATGCCGTTGACCGCTGAGAACAATTTCTTGCCTGATCTGGACAGCGTCCCTGCCAAAGTACTGAAGAAAGCGAGATTGCTCTATATTAATTACCCAAATAATCCCACCGGTGCGGTCTGCGGCCGGGACTTTTTTGAGCAATGCGTCAAGTTCGCCAAAGCCAATAATCTATTATTGGTTTCAGACCTGGCTTATTCTGAGATGGGTTATCTGGGGGATCCGCCAATGAGCATGCTGGAGATACCCGGCGCCAAAGACGTGACCATTGAGTTCCATTCGCTGTCAAAGACCTATAACATGACCGGCTGGCGCATCGGCATGGCGGTCGGCAATAAAGAGGCTGTCCAGGCTCTGGCCACGATCAAGTCGAACATGGACAGTGGCCAGTTCAAGGCTATCCAGTACGCGGCTATTGAAGCTCTGAGCGGGCCGCAGGATTGTGTTGAGGAGCATAACAAGGTCTTTGCTGAACGGGCCAAGGTGCTGGTCGAGGGCTTGAATTCCCTCGGCTGGAAAATGGCGCCGCTGAAGGCCACCTTCTACGGCTGGGTACCGGTGCCCAAAGGCGAGACATCCGCCTCTTTCACGGAAAAATTACTGGATAAATGCGGCATTCTGGTGGTCCCCGGCAACGGCTACGGCCCGTCAGGTGAAGGCTACGTCAGGTTCGCTATCACCATACCCAAAGAAAGAATTGCTCAGGCCATTGAGCGGATGAAGAAGAACGGGATCAAGTTCTAGCCCCCTCTGAAAAACAAAAAACCGGAGAACAGGCGCTCCAGTTTAATGTTGGTGAATGGCCTGCCTGCCGGCAGGCAGGTATGGCTGCTTATATATATCGCCAATTTTCGCAGGAAATTTCACTTTTTCGATAAATTGCGGAAATTTTCCCGATGGACATTATAAGTAGAATAATAATGAAATCATCGGGATCCCGACTTTCCATAATTAGATATATTAATTTCGTCGGGACACTTTTTCTTAAAATTCTTTTTGGCAGCCAGGTAAACACCAAGGTACCAACTTAGCAGGCAGAAATTATAGAGGAAATCCTCTATCGGTATCGTCGCTATTCGCAGGTTAAGGATCGCCGTTGGAGCATAAGTAACGACTGGCGCGGCGGTCAGGAAATAGTTAAAGATAAAGAACAAGGCCATGCCGCACAACAACCAGAGCCAGGCAAGCATGGAAGAATACATTTCCCGGAAAAAAGAAGCTCCAGCGATCAGCGTCAGCCCGGTCACCAGCATAACAAGGCTTGTATATTCTTTTCCTGAAAAAAATACAGCGCTGACTATGAAAACAAGCGCTGCTATCATGTAATAAAAAGGCACGTGAGGCAACCTGCGATCAGGCATAAACCCGGCTAAACCCTCATAAAGGAAAATACAACTGTAAGGCACTACGACAAAGAAAAGGACTTCTTCGACCGGCAAGCCCAGAAAGCTGATGTTGCCAACATGCAGTGGGTTAAAGGCCCAATCTCCCCTGGCCGTGACCAGTATATCCCAGACCAGGAACAGGCCGCCCACGGCCAGGATCGAAACAGACAAAGGGAGCAGTTTGCGATAGAAACCGAACCAGGGGATCAGGCTGAGCAGCAAAGGAAAAATGATAATTATTATATCTATTAGCAGATATAAGCTCATCTGCCGACCAACACCTTGAACAGGTTCAGCAGGAGGGTCATGTAGATCCTCAAGCAGCTGGGTTTGACCTTTTCGCGATAAACGATCAGCGGATCCTGATAGATCTTTCTGGCGGTCCAGCGGTACATGTCTGCCGCGGTCCTGATCGGCACCAGGTAACGCCAGGAAATATACTTATAGCCCTCTTCGGCCTGCCGCTGCCATTCCTCATATCTCTTGATCTGGTGCTTGATGAAAGCACAGAACGTTTCCTGCTGCAAAGCGACCCGATCCTCAGCCAGGGAATCAAGTCCCTTGGCCGCCAGCTCGGCCATCGGCAAATAGACCCTGCCTAGTGCCAGGTCCTCTTTGATGTCGCGGATAAAATTAATATACTGCATCGCGCGGCCCAGCAGCTCGGCGCAATAATTAGCTTCGTCCGGCAGATCAAGGATCCTGGCCATCATTAGACCGACCACCTCGGCCGATCCATACATGTATTCCTGCGTCTCAGCTAAAGTATTATAGCGTTGTTTGAAAGTGTCCATTTCCATTGATTTGAGGAAGGCATCGATCCACTCGAAATGGAAAGACCGCCGGCGCATCAACTTGACGAATTCATCAACTACCTTGTTGCCGGTCTTTTCCGCAGCCTGGGCCCTGACCAGGTCTCGGCGAAAGTTAAGCAGGGCAGCTTTATCCTGGGGCAGTCTGTCTACGAAATCATCGGCCGTGCGGACAAAAGCGTAAAGCACAAAAACATCGCCCCTGACCTTCGACGGCAGGAATACCGCGCTGTTAAAATATGTCTGGCTGCCCGCCCGGAAGATATCATGAAAAGCCTGCTTAGCCATGGTCTTTTGTTATCTCCTTGCTAGCGATCTGGGCGGAAATGATCACCATTGGCACGCCGATGCCCGGATGAGTATAACTTCCTGTATAGTAAAGGTTCTTCAATCTTTTGCTCTTGTGTGACGGTCGGAAGACCGCGGTCTGGAACAGTGTATGGGCCAGCCCGAGCGCCGTCCCTTTATATGCGTTATATGCCAGCAAAAATGCTCGCTGAGCAAAGATCTGCTTATAGACAATATTATCACGGATCCTCTCTTCCAGCAGCTTCTCCATGTGGGCGATCGTCCGGTCGAACATTCTTTCGCGTATCTCAGGCGTATCATCAAGGCCAGCTGCTACCGGGACCAGGACAAAAACGGCTTCCCCTCCCGGCGGGGCGGTCGAAGGATCAGTCTTACTAGTACAACTGACATAATAGGAATAATTTTCCGGCCAGGCTGGGCGTTCAAAGATCGACCGGAAATGCTCATCCCATGATGGATCAAGGTAGAGATTGTGGTGCAACAATCCGTTCAATTTTTTGTTCAACCCAAGATAGATCAGGAAAGCTGACGGTCCCATTTTCCGGCTCTCCCAGTACTTCTCTGGATATGAAATATCCTGTTTTGCCAGAAAGGTGGTCTCGGCATGGTGATAATCCGCGTTTACCAGAACGATATCAGCGGGATATTCTCCTTGATCAGTGACAACTCGCGTCGCTTTATCGCCCTCGCTCTCAATCCGGATAACGTTCTGCCTGGTCTTGATCTCAACCCCCTGCTCGCCAGCCAGTTGTACCAGGGCCTTAACAACCGAACCGATCCCCTCATCCGGATACCAGACCCCCAGCCCGAAATCAACATGCGACATGATCGAATATAGGGCCGGCGTGTTGTCCGGAGACCCGCCAAGGAATACCACGGTGTATTCCAGAATCTTTCTGATCTTATCGCTCTTAAAAAAACGGCGGACATAGCGGTCCAACCCTTCAAAAAGGTGAAGCCTTGGCCCTTTGGTGATGATCTCCCAATTGAAAAAATCGAATATCGTATGATAGGCCCGGTAGATGAAGCTTTGCATCGCGGTCCTGTACTGGAACTCAGCGCTGGCCAGATACTTTCGAAGCTTGGCGTCAGCCCCGGGTTCAAGCTGTTCGAACAGTTCAGCCAGTTTTTTTCGGTCGGCCGGGACATCGACCTGCTGATCGCCAAAAAAGACCCGATAATTCGGATCGAGCCGCTTTAATCCATAATAATCAGCGGTTTTTTTGCCAAACAATTCAAAATATTTTTCAAAAACATCCGGCATCAGATACCAGGAAGGGCCCAGATCAAAAGTAAAGCCCTGCGTTTTCAACACCCTAGCCCGGCCACCAGGATCAGCGTTCTTTTCCAGGACCGTGACCACAAAGCCCTGTTGCGCCAACAATGCAGCGGCAGCTAAACCGCCGCAGCCGGCTCCAATGACCACTACTCTTCTCTTTGGCATTGCCCTATTTTATCGCTTATCCCCATCAAGTCAATGTTATAATAAGTATATGGAGATATTAGTGGCCAAACATTCCGGTTTTTGCGAAGGCGTGGAGCGCGCTTTTCGGATCGCGCTCAAAGAGAGCCGGGCCGGACGGCAACTCTACATGCTGGGAAACCTGGTCCACAATAAGCAGGTCATTGATAAATTTAAGTCCTTAGGGGTGAGGACCATTGGATCGATCTACAATATCCCGGCCGGCTCAAGCGGTACAGTGCTCATCTCTGCTCATGGTGTGCCGCCGGAGATATATGAAACCGCTAAAATCAAAGGGCTGAATATTGTCGACACCACCTGTGCCTGGGTCAAAAAAGCCCAGCGGCTGGCCAGAGAGCTGGCCGCTGAAAGCCGCACCGTCATTATTTTAGGCGACAAAGGCCACACCGAGGTCAAAGGCCTGGTCGGCTGGAGCCAGGGAAAAGCGGTGGTCATCGAGAATATCGCGGACCTTGACAGGCTATCGCTGCAACCAGAGCAAAAGATCGGCCTGATCTCGCAAACCACCCAGGCTGAGAAGACCTTCCAGGAGATCGAACAAGCTTTAAAAAAACGTTCCAGTGATGTTAAAGCTTTTAACACGGTCTGCGGTGCCACGACAAAACGGCAGAACGCCTGTCTTGACCTGGCCGGCAAGGTCGATCTGATGCTGGTGATCGGTGACCAGCTCAGCGCCAACACTAAGAGGCTGAGCGAACTCTGCTCCCAGACAGGGACTCCCACACATCAGATACAGTCCAAAGCCGAGCTGAACAAAGCCTGGCTGAACAATACAAATAAGATAGGCGTCACGGCCGGCGCATCAACTCCTGACTGGGTGATCCAGGAAGTTGTCGACGCTCTTAAAGTCTGCTAAAATTTCGCATATTAGCGAAATATTCAAGGAGTGAAAGAATGACGCATCATCATAAATCTCGCATCACTTGGAATTCGCAGATCGGTTTCCTTTTTGCGGCCATCGGCTCAGCCATCGGCCTGGGCAATATCTGGCGTTTCAGCTATATGGCCTATGAGAACGGCGGCGGCGCTTTTCTAGTACCCTACTTTATCGCCCTGCTCGTGGCCGGGATCCCGCTGATGATCTTGGAATTCGGGCTGGGACATAAAAAGCACGGCGCAGCGCCCCTGGCCTTTGCCAAGATCAGCCGCAAGTTCGAGTGGCTGGGCTGGTGGATGCCGACGTTCGCGACTTTCGGTATCATGCTCTTTTATTCCGTGGTCATCGGCTGGTGCCTTAATTATGTCATTTACAGCTTTACCCTCGCCTGGGGCAGTGATGCTCAGACATTCTTTCTGAACGATTTTCTGAACCTGTCCAAAGGCGTTTTCAATCTCAACGGTTTTCCCCTGCATCTGGTCCTGTCCCTGGCTGCGGTCTGGTTCATCACTTGGCTGATCTGCTTCCGCGAGGTCAATCACGGCATTGAAAAGGCCTGCATGATCTTCATGCCCCTGCTCTTTGGCATGACCTTGATCCTGATCGGCTGGGGCCTGACCCTGCCCGGCGCCTGGCAGGGGCTCAAATGGTACCTGACCCCGGACTTTTCCAAGATCGCCAACTGGCACGTCTGGATCGCGGCCTTTGGCCAGATATTTTTCACTTTAACGCTCAGCTTCGGCGTGATGATCGCTTACGCCAGTTATCTGCCCAAGCGCACTGATATCGTCAAGAACGCGATCCTGACCAGCATCATCAATTGTCTTTACTCCTTCCTGGCCGGTTTTGCGGTTTTCTCCGTCCTGGGCTACATGGCGGTCAAAAGCGGGCTGCCGGTCGATCGCGTGGTCCAGTCCGGTCCGATCCTGGCTTTTGTCGCTTATCCCAAGGCCATCTCCCTGCTGCCATTTTTCAGGGAGGCCTTCGGCGTGCTGTTCTTCGGTGCATTGCTGATCGCGGGCATCTCTTCAGGTATTTCCTTGATCGAGGCCTTTGCCCGTGCTTTAACCGATAAATACGATTTTGATCGGCGCTGGGTCGTTTCCGCCTTGTGCGCGTCCGGTTTCCTGGGCAGCTTGATCTTTGCCTCAGGCGCCGGTCTGTACTGGCTTGATATCGTTGATCATTATATTAATCAATACGGACTGGTCCTGGCCGGCATTTTTGAGTGTCTGGTCGTGGGCTGGTTCCTTAAAGCGCATATCCTGCGCACACACATTAACGCGGTCTCTGACTGGAGCATCAACAAAGCCTGGGACTTTGCCGTCAGCATCATCACACCGGGGGTGCTTCTGATCATTTTTGTCAGCAACCTTATCAGCGAGTTCCAGCGGCCTTATGGCGGACATGATGTCCTGGCCCTGGTGCTGCTGGGCGGTTTCTGGCTGCTGGCCACTTTGCTGGTCGGCATCGGGCTCAGCCTGCCCAAGTGGGACGAACACAAGCTCAAATACGACCATTTCGCGGAAGAGGATAAATTGCTCGTCTGACAGATCATGAAAAAACTAGCGGCCTTATTCCTGTTGCTCGGTCTGCTGGCTGCTTCAGCCACAGCCACCACTCTTTATCGGGTGCGCTTCGGCCACTACCCCGACAAGATCCGCACGGTCTTTGATTTTGACGGCGGTTTTACCTACGAAAGCGATGAATCGAAAGACAAGATCGTGCTGCGGCTGAAAAAGACCGAAGCCAGCCCTGATATCCAGAACTACGTTGAACTCAACGACCTGGTCATCCGCTACCTGGAGATCCAGCGCGAGGGCAGCGATTTAATCGTGACCATCCCGCTGGCTGAGCCGGTCGAGTATAATATCTTTTATCTGAACGACCCGCCCAGGCTGGTGGTGGACTTTGGCCGGGAATATCTTAATATCCTATCCGGCGGCACAATTAGTGACGGCGTGGAATATCTCAAGGTCAAAAAAGGCCTGCAGGACGGCCGGGTCAATGCTTCGGTCCTGCGCGTTGACCTGAGCAAGGTCCAGGTCAAACCAGCCCTGGCACCCAAGGATCAGCCCAATATTATCGAATCATTCGTCAATCTGATCAATCCCTGGTCCCAGCGCAGCGCGCCCAGGCATTTTAATCTCAATTATGTCAGCAACATCGTCAAGGCCAGTGATGGAGTGGCTGGCATCAACGGCACCTATTTCGCCTACAACGGCCGGCCGCTGGGCGCCCTGATGATCGACGAGGAACTGCTCTCATATTCCATTTATGACCGCACGGCTTTCTTTCTTGACGAGAATAACAGGCCTTATATCGACAACATCTTCATTTCCGGCCATTTCCGCATCGCTAACGGCGTGCGCTATGAGATCACCGGCATCAACCAGAACCGCGACGGCAAGGATGTTATCATGTATACCTCTGCCTGGGGCGAGAAGACAGGCACAGCCAAAAACGGCTTTGAGCTTGTTGTGTCTAAAGGCCGGGTCATCCAGCTCGGCCTTGGTGATTCGACCATCCCTGCCGACGGCTATGTCCTCTCCGCTTCGGGCCCGGGGATCGAGGTCCTGGCAGAGAACGTAAAAGTCGGGGAAAACATCGACACGCGGATCAAGGTCGTCCCTTACAGCACCTCGCCCAAACGTATTCTTCAATTAGTTTCCGGCGGACCGCGGCTGGTCAAGAACGGCCGCATCTATGTTTCAAAACATGAGGAACGCTTTAAGACCGATATAGCCAAAGGCAGAGCGGCACGCACCGCCGTGGGCCTGAACAAAGAAGCGCAGCTGCTGCTTGTAACAGTGGACGGCCCGCCGCTGCGCGGCCGGCGGCCGGACGTTAAACCGACCCAGGACAGCATCGGCATGACCCTGGAGGAGCTCTCAGAACTTATGCTCAACCTGGGAGCGGATGACGCGATGAACCTGGACGGCGGCAGTTCCACTACAATGGTCATTGAGGAAAAGGTCGTGAACCAGCCAACGACCGGTCACGAGAGAAAGGTCAGCAACGCGCTGGTGATACTGCCCGCGCCTTAGTTGCTGCTGAGAAATTCCGCAAAATGCTCTTTGAATTCCTCTGAAAGAGGCACCTGGCCGTGCCAGAAAGCGACCTGACTCCCTTCTTTTTCTATCACTGTCGAAGGAATCTTGGTCACGCTGTAAAAAGCGCCCTCAGCCAGGCCATCGACGGTTTCCATGTCAAAGAAGGTCAGTTCGACTTTAGCCGGATCGATTTGCCAGCGTTTGAGGAACGTCTCGAACTTTTTCATGGTGGTTTTACAGAACTCACAGTCTGGTTTGCCAAAAACTTTTACCTGCATTTTATTCCCCCTTTAGATATCGACCCGCTGGCGGTCCTTTAGCTCCGCCAGCTTGCCTTTGTTCCAGCCGGGCACCCGCGAAAAATAACCGGTGATGCGGGTGATCCCCTCTATATTGGCCGAACTACACTTGGGACAGCGCTCGTGCAGGCCGCGGCTGGTGCGGCCGCAGTCG
>JAFGDE010000016.1 GCA_016932255.1 Candidatus Saganbacteria bacterium | reverse complement strand
CGAACAAGCTATTACCAACATTTAAATATATATTTGCACCGGCGGTCAGTCCTTCCTCATCAACGCAATTAGCCAGGAACAGGTCGGCTATCTCCGTGGCCAGTTCGATGTTGCCGGCCTGGAGAGCATGCTCAGCCTGGTGCTCCAGTGCCAGCCTTGTGTCGCTCTGGTTGATCAAGGCTGGATTGGCCAGCACGTTGCTCACGACCTGGGGCCGGGTCACGCCGGGGCCTGACGGCAGCGGGGCTGCGACCGTTTCTGTAGCCGGATCTACATAGCCATCTTCCATATCAAGGTCAATGCACTGGTCGCCAAACAACGCCACGCCCAGCTCAGCTAAGCCGTAGTTGTCATCGTAGCATACCCCAACCTCATCATCGCAGGCATAGGCATTGATCAGGTCGTATTCCTCATCACACTCGCCGGCCTCTTCAGTTGCCGGCGCTGGCGCGGGGGCAAGCTGGTTTACCTCATTTGTTTCAGCTGTTTCAGCCGTCTCAACCAACTGAGCCGGCGGCTCAGCCAGCTCGACTTCCTGCCCGGCCGGCACGGTGATCGTCAGCTGCTGGCCAACCCGGATCAGGTTCGGATTATCGATACCGTTCTGGGCAGCAATGGCCTGATAAGAGACAGTGATGCCGTGATGGTTGCGCAAAGCGCGGGAAATGCGGGAAAGCGTGTCGCCGCGTACGACCGTGTAGTTGATGACCTGGCTGCCATCCTCAGCTACTGAAATGCCGAACTCTTCAGCCGAGGCCATTCTGGGCTGCCAGTGTGCTGGAGAAACATTATTACTATCGATGCTCGATGTAGGTGGCATTCTTATTATTATTATCGTAATTAACTGCCTATTTCTTGCATCAAACAGTTGTTCGATACGTCTATATGATCCCAGCCTGGCAATGATCTTGCTGTCAACCAGTTTTACTTGACCCTATTTAAAGATGTTATAATGAATGCTATGAAAGCTTATATTGTTTCCCTGGGCTGCCCCAAGAACCTGGTCGATACCGAGGGTCTTATGACTCAACTTGCCAAAATGGGTCATTTTTTTACCAGCGAACCTAAAGAAGCCGAGCTTATCCTAGTCAATACCTGCGCTTTCCTTCAATCAGCCAAGCAGGAAGCAATCGACACGATCAAAAAGCTGGCTCAATGGAAGAAGAAAGGCCAATGCCGTTACTTGATCGCCGCTGGCTGCCTGCCACAAAGATATAAGCATAAATGCCCAGAGCTGTTGCCGGAAGCGGATGCTTTCATTGGAGTTCCCCAGAAATTCTCTCCAGAACCCAAAACCCAGAACCTAGAACCTAGAATTAAGGCTACTCCCCCATGGTTCGCCTACGTCAAGATCGCCGAGGGGTGCAATAATAACTGCGCCTACTGTGTCGTGCCTATGATCAGGGGTAAGTTGAGAACACGAAAGATCAAAGACATCATGTCAGAGGTCAAGCTACTGGCCAACAGCGGGGTTAAAGAGATAATATATGTTGCCCAGGATACTACTGTATACCCTAATTTTCCATCTCTTTTGCGAAAGACATGCAGGATTAGAGGGGTCAAATGGGTGAGGGTCATGTATGCCCACCCGGCCCATATCAGCAATAAGCTGATCAGGGTCATGGCCGCTGAAAAGAAGATCGTCAAGTATTTGGACTTGCCAATCCAGCATGTGAATGATAGAATACTGAAGCTAATGAAAAGGCGTTATTTGCGCCTTGAGCTTGAAAAATTAATCTCTAGAATTAGGAGGGAAATTCCCAGTCTGGCTCTGAGAACTTCGGTCATCGTCGGCTTTCCCGGTGAAGGCGAAGCCGAGTTCAACGAGCTGCTTGCTTTTATCAAACAGGTGAAGTTCTCCCGCTTGGGCGTCTTTACCTATTCCCGAGAACCCGGCACACCGGCTTATAAAATGAGGGGGCAGGTGTCCGGCAGGACCAAACAGGCAAGGCTAGACAGGATAATGAGGGCTCAGGCCCGCGTTTCCTGGGAACAGAACCAAAAAATGATCGGCACCACTATTGAAACCATCATCGAAAGGAGCGCCCAGGGTGGCTATATCGGCCGCACAGCCATGGACGCGCCGGACATTGATGGGACCATCCTGGTCCGATCGACCAAAACTTTAAAACCGGGACAGATCGTATCCGTCAGGGTCAAAAAGGCCAAGACCTACGATCTCATCGGTTGTCTTACTTGACGCTCGCTAATTACGTCACCTTAGGCAGGATAGCCTTAATCCCCCTCATCGTAGCCCTGCTTTACCTGCGCCTGAATGGCCTGGCGGTCGTTTGTTTCCTGATCCTGTCGTTCTCTGACGCAATTGACGGCTATATCGCCAGACGATTCAATCAGGTCTCTGATCTGGGCAAGTTCCTGGATCCTCTAGCTGATAAGGTCCTGGTCATCACTGTTTTGATCGCCCTGGTCAGCCTGGGCAAGGCCGACGCTATCGCGGTCATGATCCTGACCGCCCGGGAATTGGCGGTCCAGGGACTGCGCATCAACGCGGCCCGTTATCGCAACATCATCGCGGCCAGCCCGATAGCCAAGTGGAAGACCGCGGTCCAGATCGTGGCGATTGCCATGCTCATGCTTAGACTGCCCTATGCCGGCCTGGTGCTCTGGCTGGCTGTCGTGCTGTCGCTCCTTTCCGGAGGTGCGTACTTTTGGCAGAGTCGGATATCGCAGCAGTTGAGATCAAGCTAGAGAGCTTTTTTACTAAAGTTCTCTCGATGATCGGCAAGATCACCGACCAGCAAATCGCTGATCTGCTGAAAAAGAGCAAGCATACGGTGGCAACGGCCGAATCGCTGACCGGCGGCCTGATCAGCGCCAGGCTATCGAGCACGCCGGGCAGTTCCGACTTCTTTATCGGCGGGATCATTTGTTACCACCCGCGTATCAAAGTGGTCAACGTTAACGTGCCGGCCGCGCTGATCAGCAAGTACGGCGTAGTCAGCAAAGAAGTGGCCTTATCAATGGCCGAGAACATTAGAAAAAAGTTCAGGACTGATATCGGGATCGCTTCGACCGGCGCGGCCGGGCCGCAGCCTTCGCCCCCCGCCCCGGTGGGCCGGGCCTACATCGCCCTGGCCGACCAGAACAAAAGCGAGTGGAAAGAGCTCGATCTGCAAGGTACGCGAGCTGAGATCAGGGACAAAGTCGCCCAGGCGGCATTGGGCCTGCTCTGGCTGCACCTGGGAGGCAGCGAGGTCATTTCGTGAGAACGTTCATTTCAGTTGAATTGCCGGATGAGATCAAGGGCAAAGCAGCTGAACTGATCGCTCAACTGGAACAGAGCAAGGCTGAGGTAAAATGGGTCAGGCCTGAGAACCTGCACCTGACGCTCAAGTTCCTCGGCTGGGTCAAGGACGAACAGTTGGCCAAAATGGTCGAGCTGACGGCCAAAGCGGCCTCGGGTAAAAGCGATTTCAGATTGGTGCTAAAGGGTTTGGGGGCTTTTCCCTCGGGAAAAAGTCCCAGAGTTGTCTGGGTGGGGACAGCAGAAGGAGGGGATGGATTATGTCAACTGGCACGGGACCTTGAACAAAGCCTGGCAGCAGCCGGGTTCAAGCGTGAGGAGCGTGAATTCACGCCTCACCTGACACTGGGCCGGGTCAAAGGCAGAAAGAACCTTGACCGGCTGAAAGAAAAAATAATGGGCCTGAAAGATGCCGAGCTCGGCGCAGCAAAAGTGGACAGCATCCACATAATGAAAAGCACGCTGAGGCGGGAAGGCCCGATATACGAAACGTATAAAGAGATAGGTCTGACCCCACATTAAAATGTGGGGAATATTCACCACAATTCATTGTGGTGTTTTGGCCAACAACTATCAGGAGGTAAAACTATCATGACAGACGGAAAGAACAAAGCACTCAACATTGCTATTTCTCAGATCGAGAAGAACTTTGGCAAAGGCTCCATCATGAAGATGGGCGCCAATAAAAGCCTGGAAGTCGAGACCGTGCCGACCGGCGCGCTGTCGCTGGACCTGGCTTTAGGTGTCGGCGGCCTGCCCCGCGGCCGCATTATCGAGATCTTTGGGCCTGAGGGTGGCGGCAAAACAACGGTATCGCTGCATGCCGTGGCCGAGGTCCAGAAAAAGGGTGGTATCGCCGCTTTTATCGACGCTGAGCACGCCCTTGACCCGGTCTACGCCAAGAAGCTGGGCGTTGACGTGAACAACCTGCTGGTCTCTCAGCCTGATTACGGCGAGCAGGCCCTGGAGATTGCAGAAACCCTGATCAGGTCAGGCGCGATCGACGTTATCGTCGTTGACTCAGTGGCCGCGCTGGTACCCAAGAAAGAGCTCGAAGGCGATATGGGCGAAGCCCAGGTGGGCTTGCAAGCCAGACTTATGTCACAGGCCTTAAGGAAGCTGACCGCGGTGGCAGCCAAGTCCAAGACCGTGCTGATCTTCATTAATCAGCTCAGGGAAAAGATCGGCGTAATGTTTGGTAATCCGGAGACCACGCCGGGCGGTCGCGCGCTCAAGTTCTATTCCTCGGTCAGGCTCGACGTCCGCGCCGCGGAAAAGATCAAGGAAGGCGATAAGATTATCGGCACGCGCGTGCGCGTCAAAGTGGTCAAGAACAAGGTCGCCCCACCCTTCCGCCAGGCCAGTTTCGTGCTGATCCACGGCCAGGGCCTGCTGCGTGAAGCTGATATCCTTGACCAGGCGATCAATCTCAACGTGGCCAATAAGAGCGGCGCCTGGTATTCATACGGCGAGGAGAAGATCGGTCAGGGTTTCGAGGCCGCGATCAACTATCTTAAGGACAATCCCAAGATCGCGAATAAAATTGAGGCGGAAGTGCGCAAGGCAATGGCTGCCGCCGCCAAGGTTTAATGATGTGACATTGCCGAAAGGGAGGATATAAAGATGGAACCCATATTGTTGATGTATATCGCTATAGGAGTGATCGTTGTTTTCGGGCTGGCTTTTGTTGTTTTACTGCTGCGCCGCGGCGCGGCCGAACAAAAGATCAGGGTCGCCCAGCAGCAGGCTAAGCATCTCCTAGAAGAGGCCAAGAAGGAAGCCGAGCGGGTGCGTAAAGAGGCTCTGCTGGAAGCCAAGGATGAAAGCATCAAGGCCAAGGCTGAGCTGGAAAAAGAGAACAAGGAGCGTAAAAAGGAGCTTACCGGTATCGAGAAACGGCTTGAATCCCGGGAAGACCGCCTTGAAACCAAGGAAAAGGATATCCAGGAAAGGGAGAGCCGGATCAAAAAGATTAATGAGGACCTGCTCAAGCTACGTGACGGCCTGCAAAAAGCCCGGGAACAGCATATCGAAGCTCTGGAAAAGGTCTCTCACCTGTCTAAAGAAGAGGCCAAGAATGAATTGCTGGCCAAACTCGATAAAGACCTGGCAAAGGAAGCGGCTGAACGCATCAAAACCAACGAGGAAACTATCAAACAGGAGTCTGATAAGCGGGCTCGAGAGATCCTCTCCACTGCTATCCAGCGTTGTGCCGGCGATCATACGGTCGAAACGACTACATCAACGGTCGAGCTGCCTTCCGATGATATGAAAGGCCGGATTATCGGCCGTGAGGGCCGCAATATCCGCGCCTTTGAGACCGCTACGGGGGTCGACCTGATCGTCGACGATACGCCTGAAGCGGTCATCCTTTCAAGTTTCAATCCCCTGCGCCGCGAGATCGCCCGGCTTACCCTGCAAAAGCTGATCGCTGACGGCAGGATCCATCCGGCCAGGGTCGAAGAGATGCATAAAAAAGCCAATGAAGAGATCAAAGCCGACATGATGGAACGCGGAGAACAGGCCGCGATCGAGACCGGGGTGCGAGGCCTGCCCCCGGTCTTGATCCAGCTCCTGGGCCGCCTCCATTATCGCACCAGTTACGGTCAGAACGTGCTAAAGCATTCGGTGGAAATGGCCCACCTGGCCGGCATGCTGGCTGCGGAGCTGGGCGTTAATGTCAACCTGGCCAAGCGCGCCGCCCTGCTCCATGATATCGGTAAAGCCATCGACCAGGAAACCGAGGGGACCCACACCAAACTCGGCGTGATGATGGCCCAGAAAGCCGGCGAAGCGCCCGAAGTCCTGCACGCTATGGAAGCCCATCACGGCGATGTGGAAGCCAGGACTATCGAGGCTGTCATCGTCCAGGCTACTGACGCAATTTCCGCTGCCCGGCCGGGAGCGCGCCGCGACACATTGGAAGCCTATGTCAAGCGGCTAGAAAAACTGGAATCCGTAGCCAAGAACTTCCCTGGTGTTGAGAAGTGTTTTGCCATCCAGGCCGGCCGCGAGGTCAGAGTGATCGTTGAACCGGACCGGATAGATGATGCCGCCGCGGTTAAAATGGCCCACGACATCGCTAAGAAGATCGAAGCCGAGCTGGAATATCCTGGTGAAGTGCGGGTCACGGTCATCCGCGAGACCCGGGCCACCGACACGGCCAAGTAATGACCAAGCCAAAGTTATTTAAAGTTCTGTTCATCGGCGACATCATCGGCCAGCTGGGCCGCCATGTCTGCCAGCTCGCCCTGGCCGAATTACGGCAGGAGCTTAAACTCGACCTGATCATCGCCAACGGCGAGAACTCGGCCCACGGTTACGGAATAACCGAAAAGGTCTACAAAGAATTGATGAACATGGGCATCGAAGCCGTAACCATGGGCAACCATATCTGGGATAAGCGCGAGATAATCAAAGAGATCGACAAATTGCCGTTCTTGGTCAGACCGGCCAACTATCCGCCGGGTTCCCCTGGCAACGGCCAGCTGATCATCGATAAGAACGGGGTCAAGGCCGCTATCGTTAACCTGTCCGGCCGCACTTTTATGCAGTCGCTCGACTGTCCCTTCCGCAAGATAGATGAGGTGCTGCCGAAGCTGACTACCAATGTCGTGATCATTGATATGCACGCTGAGGCCACCTCGGAAAAATGCGCCATGGGCTGGCACGTTGATGGACGCGCTTCAGCTGTACTGGGCACGCACACGCATGTCATGACCGCGGATGAACGCCTACTACCTAAGGGCACGGCGCTGATCTCCGACGTCGGCATGGTCGGCGCTTATGATTCGATCATCGGCATGAACAAGGAGCAGATCCTCAAACGTTTTGTCACCCAGCTGCCGGAAAGGTTCGAGCCAACGGACACAGGCGTCGGCTTGTTCAACGCCGTCGTGCTGAAAATAGACCCGGTCAGCGGCCAGACCAAAGAAATCCAGCGGATTAAAAAGATCATTGAGCCACCGACCGAAAGCAAAAATCGGACATGAACAGACTCCTCATCATAATATTGCTTTGCTGTCTGGCTCTGTTGCCGCTGGCCTGCGGCGAGGCGGCCATGGTCACGACCACAACAACAGTGGCGATCACTAATACCACGGCTCGCGGCTCGTCCGCCTTGATCCAGCCGTCAGACCTGATCTATCTGGGCGTTTTCCGTCTGCCGGCCTACCCCGTCGATCCCGGTTATGGCTGGGAATGGGGCGGCAATGCCTTGACCTATTATCCCGGCGGCGATCCGGGCGGCTCCGACAGCTATCCGGGGTCTTTATTCGGTAGCGGCAATGACCAGCGCCAGCAGGTCGCTGAGATCAGCATCCCTGGACCGGTCAATTCCTCAGGCAAGGTCCTCGGCGACCTCAATACTGCTTCATTGCTGCAGAACTTTTCCGATGTCAGGGCGGGTATTCCTGCCCTGGAACAGCTGTTCAGCAACAGCAGTATCATGCGCGCTGGTCTCGAATACCTGCCGGCTCAGGGAGCACAATCAGCCGGCAAGCTCTACGTCTGTTTTGGCGCTCATTATCAGGATGATCTGCAGAATGTAGCGTCGCACATGTGGTGCAACACCGATCTTTCGAACCGTCAGGGTTCCTGGTGGATCGATCATCAATCTCTTTACAGCGTCAATGATTACATGTTCAGCATTCCGGACAGCTGGGCCAACAGCCAAAGCTCGACCTCCGGACAGTACCTGGCCACGGGCCGCTTCCGCGACGGCGGCTGGTCAGGCCAGGGCCCGGCCCTTTTTGCCATCGCGCCCTGGACCTCGGGCAATCCGCCCACGGCCGGCGCGACATTAGACGCCACAACGCTCCTGCTCTACTCCAATACCCGCGGCGGCGATACAACGGATTACAAGCTGAACGGCTATCATGAGTCTGACGAATGGTCAGGCGGCGCCTGGCTGACCTTAAACAGTAAATCAGCGGTCATTTTCATCGGCACCAAAGGCCTAGGCAGCTGCTGGTACGGTTATGCCGACGGCACGGTCCACCCGACCGACGGTTCGCCTTTTACCGGCACGGTCCCGCCCTATCCCAATGACGATCGCGGCTGGTGGAGCACATCATTTGAAGCAGAGATGATCTTCTACAGCCCGGATGACTTGGCCTCAGTAGCCAGCGGCTCCATGGAAGCCTATGAGCCGCAGCCCTACGCAACTTTGAAGCTTGACCAGTATCTCTGGAACATCGATAAGGTCAACCATCCTGACTTCAATGTGGACCAGAACAAATACCGCCTGGGCGCCTGCGCCTTTGACCGCACGAACAGCCTGCTCTACATCGTGGAATACAGAGGGGACTCAGACAACGACCGGCCGCTGATGCATGTGTTCAGAGTGAATTAAAACAGGTCTTTGATCCGGGCAGCCAGCAGTTTTTTCTTTTCCTCCAGCTCTTTTAACTGGTCCTTTTGTTTGGCCACGGCTTCGGGCGGGGCTTTAGCAACAAAGCTCTTGTTGGAAATAAGTTTTTGCAGGCGATCGACGGCCTGAGTCACGTTCTGTTCTTCTTTTTTCAGCCGCTCAACTTCTTTGTCCAGGTCGATCAGACCTTTGAGCGGGATGAAGAACTGGATATCGCCCACCACTCCTGTGGCGGACTGTTCCGGCTTATCCTTGATCTTTTCAACCACTGACATCTTCGCAGCCTTGGTCAAAGCGCTGATATAAGCCTGGCCTGCTTCGATCGCCGAACGTTCAGCCTTTTTCGCGGCCACGAACATGACCTCGATATCCTTGGTCTGGACACCCATCTCAGCCTTGATGTTGCGGATCTTGGTGATCAGGTCCTTGAGCAGGCACATCTGAGAATCAGCCGGCTCATCGACCAACTGGCTATTAGCCTGGGGCCAATCCGACAAAAGAACGCTCTTTTTCGCGGGCAGGCCTTTGACCCTGGCAGCGATCAACTGCCAGATCTCTTCGGTCTGGAACGGCATGAACGGATGGAGCAGCCGCAGGGTGCCCTCAAGTACGTAAAGCAGGACTTTTAAGGCTTTCTCTTTTTTGGCCGCGTCCTTGGAATAAAGATCGATCTTGGAGATCTCAACATACCAGTCGCAGTATTCGCCCCAGAGGAAATCATAGATCTTGCGGGCGGCCTCGCCGATATCATAGCTGTCCATCAGACCGGTCACGTCAGAGATCAATTTCTGGTAGCGGGAAACGATCCATTTGTCAGCCAGGTCCAGGTCCTTGGGCAAAGCCAGCTCGATGTCGCCTTCCACGTTCATCAGCACGAACCTGGCCGCGTTCCAGATCTTGTTGGTGAAGTTCCGCGCCTCGGTCATCTTGTCCTGGGTCAGTTTGATATCCTGGCCCTGGCCGGTGATGAGCGAAATCAAGGCAAAACGCAGGGCGTCCGCGCCGATCTTATCGATGATCTCGAGCGGATCGATAACATTACCGAACGATTTTGACATCTTCTTGCCTGAAGCGTCGCGCACCAAACCGTGGATAAAGACCGTGTGAAACGGCTCTTTCTTCATGAAGTGCATGCCGGTCATGATCATGCGCGAGACCCAGAAAGTGATAATGTCATAACCCGTGACCAGGACACTGGTCGGATAGAACTTTTCAAGGTCAGCGGTCTTCTCGGGCCAGCCCAGGGTCGAAAAGGGCCAGAGCGCTGAACTGAACCAGGTATCAAAAACATCCGGGTCCTGGATCCAGCCCTCGTCTTTGGGCGTTTCCTCACCAACGTAGATCTCCTCGCCCTTATACCAGGCAGGGATACGGTGGCCCCACCAAAGCTGGCGGGAGATGCACCAGTCCTTGAGATTGACCATCCAATTGATGTAGACTTTGGTCCAGCGGTCAGGCACGAACTTGATCTTACCCTCTTCCACGACCTTGATCGCATCGCGGGCCAGGTCGGATATCTTGACATACCACTGATCCGACAGGTACGGCTCTATCACGCTCTTGCAGCGGTAGCACTCGCCGACCGAGTTCTCATAATCCTCGATCTTGTCCAGGAAACCGTTGTTTTCCAGAAGTTCAACCAGCTTCTCGCGCGCTTTATAGCGGTCCAGGCCTTCTAGCTCAGCTACCTGCGCCTGTTCCTGCTCCTCAAATTGCTTAAATGTGATCGTCGCATCCTTGGTCAGGACATTGATGCGGGGCAGTTCGTGCCGCTCGCCCATTTCAAAGTCATTGGGATCATGCGCCGGTGTGACCTTGACCGCGCCGGTACCGAACTCGGGATCAACAAACTCATCCTTGATGATCGGGATCTTACGGCCGACCAGCGGCAGGACGAGCATTTTGCCGATCAGCTTCTTGTAGCGTTTGTCATTTGGATTGACCGCGACAGCTGTATCGCCCAGCATGGTCTCCGGCCTGGTCGTGGCAACCGTTACATAGTCTTTGCTGCCCTCGATCGGGTACTTCAGCCACCAGAGCTTGCCCTTTTTGGTCTCATGCTCGACCTCAATGTCGGAAATGGCTGTGCCGCACTTGGGACACCAGTTGACCAGTCTTTTCCCGCGATAGATCAGGCCTTCGTTATAAAGCGTAACGAACTCTTTGATGACAGCTTTGGACAGGCCTTCGTCCATGGTAAAGTGCTCGCGGGTCCAGTCAAGGGCTGAGCCCAGGCGTCTGAGTTGCTTAGTAATGTTGCTGCCGTATTCTTCTTTCCACTGCCAGACCCGCTCCAGGAATTTCTCGCGGCCCAGGTCTTCTTTGGTCTTGCCCTCTTTGCGCAGGGCTTTGGCCACGACATTTTGCGTGGCGATGCCTGCGTGGTCCGTGCCCGGCAGCCAGAGAGCGTTGAAACCCTGCAGTCTTTTATAGCGGATGAGCGCGTCCTGGATCGCATTATCCAGGGCATGGCCCATGTGCAGATTGCCAGTTACGTTCGGCGGCGGGATAACGATAGTGAACGGCTCTTTATCTGAGTTCTCCTCAGGCGTAAAGAGTTTGCTGTCTTCCCAGATCTTGTACCATTTTTGCTCGACCTGGGCAGGATCATAGACTTTAGCCAGTTCTTCGTTCATAAAGCTTATCCTATTATACTTTGGCGACCGGCAAAACGCGCGGCGGGGCGATCAGTTTCAGTTCTTTGACCAAGCCCGGCGCAACGGCCGCCACCGGGACCATCCCGACCAGCTCTGACCCGACTATTTCAACTTCATACTCCCCGGCCCACCGGACCACTTCTCCGTAGATCTTTTTTAGTGATGTCTTTTTATGATCGACAATATTGATCGTGACCTGAGTGATCCCCCTGCTCGGCAGTTCAACACCCAGAGCACGGATGCCAGGCAGGCCGCCGCTCTTTTCCCTGATATTCTTGGCAATTGATCTGGCGATCGACAGATCATTGGTCTTAAGATTCACATTATAAGCGATGAGAAAGTCGCGCACGCCGACCGAGACCGCGCCGGCGGTCAGATGCAGGCCTTGTCCGATATCCGGTTTGCGCTCAGGCAACTCGATCTCAGCTTTTAGCCCGGCGAAACCTCCATGCCTGACAGCAGGCAGCTCCCGGCGCTCCTGTTTCCTGGCCGCGTCACCATAGAAATAGACCGGTAGGTTAAGTTTATCCCAAAGCTCCTGGCCAAAACCGTGCGCCAGCTTAACGACCTCGACCTCGCTAATACCTTTGATCGGGATAAAGGGAATGACATCGACCACGCCGATGAACGGGTGCTGGCCGCTGTGCTGCTTAACGTCCAGCAGCTGCATGGCGCGCTGCGTCAGTTCAAAAGCCGCCTGTCTGACCGCTTTTGGCTCATCCATGAAGGTTACGACCGTGCGGTTATGATCAGGATCAGAGTGAATATCAAGGACCTTGGTAGACTTTATGGCAGCAACAATGTCCTCTATCAGGTCGGGATCAGCGCCTTCAGAGAAGTTAGGCACGCATTCGATCAGCTTACTCATCTTCCGGACCCTTGAGCCCCTCCAGGGCTTCGGTCAGGTCATGGTTCTCTAAAGTCTCTTTTTCCATCAGCTTGTCAGCAATGTCTTTCATCTTGTCCTTGTTCAGCTTGAGCACTTTTTGCGCCCGGTCATGGCACAGGTCAATGATCTTCTTGACCTCTGCGTCGATCTTGTCCGCTGTCTCTTCAGAGTAATCCTTCATTTCGCCGATATCGCGGCCCAGGAAGATCTGCCTGTCCTTGCGTCCGAATGTCCTCGGCCCTAGATCGCTCATGCCGAATTCGCAGACCATCTTGCTGGCCAGCTCGGTCGCCTTGCCCAGATCGTTCTGCGCGCCTGAGGTGATCTCGCCAAAGTTCATTTCTTCGGCCACCCGGCCACCCATCAACACGGTTATCTTATCGATGGCCTCGCTTTTGCTGACCAGATGCCTGTCCTGCTCCGGCAGCTGGAGCGTATAGCCCAATGCCATGCCGCGCGGCAGGATCGAGATCTTATGCACTGGATCGGCATGTTTCAAGACTTTGGACAGCACAGCGTGGCCAACCTCATGGTAAGCCACGATCTTGCGCTCTTCATCAGAGATGACTCGGCTCTTTTTTTCCGGGCCGGCCATGACCCGGTCAATCGCTTCTTCGATCTCATCCATGGAGATCTCTTTCTTATCGGCGCGTGCAGCCAGGATCGCTGCTTCGTTCAAGACATTTTCCAGATCAGCGCCGGTAAAGCCGGGGGTCCTTCTGGCCATGACGGTGTAGTCAACGCCTGGCGCCAATGGTTTATTCTTGCCGTGGATCTTGAGTATCTCTTCCCGGCCTTTCAGGTCGGGTTTATCCAGGACCACCTGGCGGTCAAACCTGCCCGGTCTAAGCAGCGCCGGGTCAAGGATATCAGGCCGGTTGGTCGCGGCAATAACGATAACGTTGGTGTTGGGATCAAAGCCATCCATCTCGACCAGCAGTTGATTGAGTGTTTGTTCCCGTTCATCATGACCGCCACCCAGGCCGGCACCGCGATGGCGGCCGACAGCGTCGATCTCATCCATAAAGATGATGGCGGGCGCCTGTTTTTTTGCCTCCTGAAAGAGGCTGCGCACGCGCGAAGCGCCGACACCGACGAACATCTCAACGAAGTCAGAACCTGACATGGAAAAGAACGGCACGCCAGCCTCGCCGGCGATCGCCCTGGCAAAGAGTGTTTTCCCTGTGCCCGGAGCACCCATCAGCAGCAGTCCTTTGGGGATCTTGGCACCCAGGGCCTGGAATTTTTCCGGGTTCTTGAGGAACTCAACTATCTCGCTCAATTCTTCTTTAGCTTCATCAGCTCCAGCAACATCCGCGAAAGTGACGTTGACCTTACCCATTAGCGGTTTGGCTTTGGACTTGCCAAAAGCCATGGCCTGCTGGTTGGCCCCCTGGGCCTGACGTATCAACAGCCACCAGAGCAAGGCAAAAAAAGCGATCGGGATCAACAGCTGGATAGCCAGGTTCCAGAGCCAGTTGTTCTCTACCGGAGCTTCGATCTTGATCGAAACTCCTTTGCTCCTCAGTTCAGGCACCAGATTGGGATAACTGAGCGCCCGGCTGCGAAAGCGCTTGCCATCCTCGAACTGACCGCTGACCTGATCTCCCGCGATCGTGACTTGCTTGATCTTCCCCAGCTCGACCTGGTCAAGAAAATCGGAAAAAGCGATCTCTTTAGCCGGCGGCTCTGACTGGAAAAACGGCGCCAGGATCGCCACCGCGGCCAGAATGATCAAAAGATATATAAAAATGTTGCGCCAGTTGGCTTTCATAATTTTCCTCGCTCGGAGCCTGAGAATGAACTTCTCGGCTCCTCGCAACAAACGTAAAAGAACCGCGACGTTTCCCGCTTTGAGGGATCCCGACACATTATGTATCATATGGAAACGGGACAGTCGCAGGTTCCGAACTAATTATAGCACTTAACCGTCGCTATGGCTAGAAATCAGAGGGTTTCCGAGGCTTTAGCCCTGTCCCAGAGGGCGTCCATTTCCTTGAGGGTCAGCTTACGCTTTTGCAGCTGCCGCTCGATCCTGGAAAAGCGTTTCATGAACTTGGTATTGGCCAGTTGCAGCGCATCCTCAGCATCTATCTCCAGTTTTCTGGCCACATTAACGATCGCGAACAACAGGTCCCCTATTTCTTCTTTCAGTTTGGAATTCTTAATTTGTGATTTCGGCCCTGCTTTTAATTTCGGTTTTTTTATTTCTGACTTTACTTCATCAAGTTCCTCATGAACTTTGTCCCAGGCTCCGGCCACATGGCTCCAATCAAATCCTATCCTGGCGGCCCGCCTCTGGACTTTTTCCGCCCGGTAAAGCGCCGGCAAATGCCTGGGGATGCTTTCTAAAATACTCTTATGCGCCTGGCCTTTTTTCTTCTTCTCACTCTGCTTTATCTTTTCCCACTTCAGCCAGACATCTTCCTTGGTCTTGGCCTTGCCTTTAGCAAAGACATGTGGGTGGCGGCGTATCATCTTGGCGGAGATCCCGCTGATAACATCGTTGATGTTGAAATAGCCGTCCTCTTTGGCAAAGACTGAAAGCATCACGACGTGCAGCAGCATGTCCCCAAGTTCTTCAGCCAGTCGTTCGGTATCTTTGTCGTCAATAGCCTGGACGGCCTCATAGACTTCCTCGACGAGATATGGCTTGATCGTTTCGATGGTCTGCTCGCGGTCCCAGGGGCATTTCCTGCGCAGCTCACGGACGATCTCAATAAAAGCTTCGAATTTAGTGCCTGTCCTGCCCATTGATTTTACCTATTTTATCACAAATTTGAATGGCTTGAAAGCTTGCGTAAAAAAGGCCGTTCCTAATGCAAGTTTTTGGTGCTTTATCCCGATATTATTAGTGTAATGGCACTGCAACAGAAAACCAGATCGAATGGACCTGATCTTAAGGCCTTAGGCCTTAAGTCGGCTAAAGAGGTTTTTGACCTTTTAGCTCTGCTCAAGGTCGACGGTGAACCAATCATTAAAGATGACAGGGTCCTGCTCGATCCTAAAGCCAAGGCTACCGCCGTTTTTGAATATTTCCATCAGAACTTTGGCCTTGAGCCCGACAATCTGCCGTATCTTGCTTCTTTGATCAAACGCGATCTTAAAGCAGGCAGGATTGGCTGGAGGAAACGTTAATGGTAATGCAGGCTAATATTACCAGCACCGCAGCGGTCAGCAGACCGGCTACGCCGCAAACCGGCACGCCACATATCCTGGTCAGCTCGGACCAGATCAGCCAATATATCACCCAGATTAATAATCTTTACAGCACTCCGGAGCATCATCGTTTTGAGACCATCCCGGCCACGCCGGGCAGACTTAACCCGGAGGCAGTCGCTGAGGACGCTCCTCCGCCGGAACTTCAACCGGTCGTTCTCCAGCTTCATCCAAATGTAGAGAGCGCTGCCTCAGGGCCGGTCGGCAGCCCGATCGAGGTCGCTGAGGGCACATCGGCCTTGGCAGTGATCGCCCAGCTTGGCCAATTGGTCGATCCCGAACTTTCTCAACTGGCCCAAGCGGCCCTTCAGGAACAACAGGTTCTGTCCCAGGGAGGCATTGCCTAATGGAAGAAAGAAGCGCCTTAGAACGCCTGGAAGAAAAGCTAAAAGAATTGTGGCGCAAAAACGGCCGGGCCAGCATCATTGCCGCCCGCCATACTGAATTCGTGGTCGAACCCAGGGTCTTTATCGGCGACCAGGTCCACCCGGAGATACTGAAACTGCTGGTCTTAGGCTATTTGAGCAATGCCTCGGCTCAGGATTCAGGCATTGGTAATGTTGAGGTTACTCCTGACAAGTTGATAATCAAGACCCCCGGCGGCAAAGAATTATTGGCTGTGCGGGATAAACGGATCATCAGGCAATACTTGTCTCAGCGAGCTTAAGTTTATCTTCCCCGGTCAATTTGATCCTTTTCCTCTGACCTGAGAATTTCTCGATCAACAGCAAATTATCGACTTCCCGTAGGCTTTTGACCCCCGCAGTGATCGCTTTAGCCTTGAGATAAAGCAGGTCAAATAATCGTTTTAGCCCGGCCGGCGGCCGGCCAAAACGGTCGCGCAGCTCCTTCTTTAGCTCATCCACCTCGGCCTTATTGCGCAGCAGGTTCATCCTGCGGTACAAAGCGATACGCTGCCGCTCATCAGTGACATAATCCTCCGGAATAAAGGCCTCGACCTTAATATCGATCAAGACCTCCCTGGGCGAGACCTCTTTGATGCCCTTAGCTTCGCGGACAGCTTCTTCCAGCAATTCACAGTAGAGATCAAAGCCGACTTCCATGATATGACCGGACTGCTCAGCTCCCAGCAGATTGCCGGCGCCCCTTATTTCCAGGTCGCGCATGGCCAGTTTATAGCCTGAGCCCAGGGCAGTGAATTCCTGGATCGCTTTTAGCCGCTCGACCGCTTGATCGGTCATGACCCTGGCTGGATGATAGAAAAGATAGGCATAGGCCCTAACCGCTGAGCGGCCTACTCGGCCCCTGATCTGATAGAGCTGGGACAGGCCGAACCTGTCAGCCTGGTCGACCAAAATAGTGTTAACATTAGTGATATCTAGCCCTGATTCAATGATCGATGTGCAGACCAGGACGTCGTATTTGCGGTCAAGAAAATCGATCATGGTCTGTTCCAGTTCTTTCTCCGACATCTGGCCGTGGCCGACCGCCACTTTGGCCTCTGGCACCAGCTTCTTGATCTTGGCTGCCACCCCATCAATCGTCTCCACGAAGTTATGGACAAAATAGACCTGTCCATCACGGTCCAGCTCCCGCAGCAACGCCTCCCTGATGACCGCTTCGTTCCATGGCAGAACATAGGTCCTGATCGGTGAGCGGTCAACCGGCGCTGTGTTGATGACCGAGAGGTCCCGCGCTCCGGCCAGGGAGAGATACAGGGTCCGCGGGATCGGCGTGGCTGACAGCGTCAGGACATCGACCGTTTTTCTCAGTTTCTTCAGCTTCTCCTTTGACCTGACGCCAAAGCGCTGCTCTTCATCGATGATCAAAAGGCCCAGGTCCTTGAATTTGACATCTTTTGAGAGCAGGCGATGCGTGCCGATGACAATATCGACCCCGCCCAGTTCCAAAGCTTTGACAACTTCCGCCTGCTCTTTTTTCGAGCGGAAGCGCGACAGCATCTCGACCACGAACGGAGAGGTCTTGAAGCGCTCCTTGAAGTTGTTGAAATGCTGTTCAGCCAGGATGGTCGTGGGAACAAGTATGGCCACCTGCTTGCCTGAAGAGACCGCCTTGCCCGCGGCCCTGATCGCGACCTCTGTCTTACCGTAACCAACATCGCCGCAGACCAAGCGGTCCATGGGTTTTTCCGCCTCCATGTCAGACTTGGTCTCATTGATGGCTTTGCTCTGATCAGGCGTCTCTTCAAAAGGAAAAGTGCCGGCCAGCTCCTTTTGCCAGACGTCATCCCGGGGAAAAGCAAAGCCGGAGAATTTCTCGCGAGCGGCATAGAGCTCAAGCAGTTCCTTGGTCATATCCTTGAGCGCCTGCTTGACCCGGCCCTTGGCCTTGAGCCACTTCTTGGTGCCCAATCGGCTCAAGCGGGGCGTAAAATCCGATCCGCTAGAGTACTTTTCGATCAAACCTGCCTGGCTTGGCGGGACATAGACCTTGTCGCCTTCAGCAAACTCCAGCAATAAATATTCCTGGCGCAACCCGCTCAGGTCCTCGGTCGTCATGCCCAGGTAGCGGGCAATGCCATAGTTCTCATGCACCACAAAATCATCGGGTTTAAGGTCGGCCAGCAGCTCGTCAGCCACGCCTTCGTTAAATTTGGTCGGCTGTTTGCGGAAAACGACCTGCTCGCTGAATAATTCCCGGTCGCTCAGGATCTGCCGGCCTGCAAAAACAAACCCGCCGCTCAAGCTCCCCTCAATGATCCGGCCGGACAGCTCTTCTTTGAGCCTGGCCGCATGTTTGCTGATGATCACGGCATCGGCAGGAACTTCGGTCAATTTGTTCAGATAACTTGCCGGCGCAGTAAAAAGCCCTTCTTCGCCTGGTGTCAGGAACTGCGAGAGCTCGACTAGGTTATGCTCAACAGCAAGTTGTTTAAGTTTATCCCAGGCCAAGAATTTCTTTGCGGCCGGGAATTCTTTTTCCTCGTCCAGCTGTTTATCAGCTTCCCGGCCCAGTTCCATTGGCTCAGTCAGCACGATCAGTGTGCTCTTTGGCAGATGATCAAAGACCGGCACTTCAAAAGCTTCGTCAGCCGGCGAAATATCGATCCGCTCCAGTTTGGCCAACGAGCGCTGGGTATACGCGTCAAAACTTCGTAAGCTCTCGATCCTGTCCTCAAAGAACTCCAGTCTGACCGGATGGTCCTGGTCCAGCGGAAAGATATCAACCAAGCCACCACGGACCGAAAATTCACCTCTTTCTCCAACGATATCAAAACGCTTATAGCCGGCCCTGACCAATCGTTCTATCAGCTCATCCAGCCTGATATTCTGGTTATCTGATATTCTGATACTCTCAAGCCTCTGGCTCGTCCGCCACATCACCGCTTTGACCGGGGCCAGGACCAGGCCGGCTGTTCTTGTCTGCCAGCGGGTCAACTGGGCCAGCCGCTGGCCGATCAGTTCCCGGCTGGGCTTGCTTTCTTCGCCCGGCAATGTATCAGGCGCCGGGAATATATAATGCT
>JAFGDE010000015.1 GCA_016932255.1 Candidatus Saganbacteria bacterium | reverse complement strand
TATATAATAATAATGTATGGCAGGAATGTAAAGGGCTAAAGGCTAATTGTTTAGGGGCGGCAGGCGATTAAGCGCGGCCTGGCCAATTTGTGTCTTGGCCAGCAGGACAGCGAACTCTGCTCGTGTGACCGGATCATCCGGCCGTGAAATGTTGCCGTCAACGCCCATCAGGTCAGCGGCTTCCAGGCGGGAAACATAAGTGTTCGGCGAGGCTGCCCAAATGTCGCCGCCGACCGTGGCTGCCTGATCTGTAGATTGGATATTTCTTGCAGCCAGCCAGACCGAGGCAAAATGCGAACGGGTCATTTTAATATCCGGTCTATAGGTGCCATCAGGATAACCTGTCAGCAAACCGGCTGTGGCTAATTTTTCAGCCATATCCTTTACCCAGTGCTCCGGCGGGAGATCGCTGAAACGTACGCGTTGCAACTGTGTTGCGACAGCCGGTTTCGGCTCAGGCGAAGGAAAAGCCTTGATGGTCTTTACGGGCCGCTCTTTCTTTGGCGGCTCCGGCCCGATATAGCCGAACGAGAAATAATTCGTCGTGTCCTGGGCTATGTCTCCGGAGCGGTACCAGGCATAGTCAAAGATAATGCCATTGACCTTTAGGCTCAGTCCAGCAGTTAAATTATTATAATTTTCAGTTGAGCTTTTAGCCACCTGGTCAATGCCGGCGCGTACCGCCAGCTGGTCGAGCACCCACCATTCAAAGCCCAGATGCCAGGCAAAAGGCAGATCGTCCTCGCTTTCCAGGTCAAGATTAAGCCGCAAGTCTTTATCCGCATCAAAGAGCCCGTCATATCCGCGCAGCAGGAAAGAAGAGCCGAGCTTAACGATGGCGTCGGCCGTTTCATCCGCGCCGCCATCGTTGACCGTTAAGCCTCCGAGATTTTGCAGGGCAAGGCCGAGCTGGCACCAGGGCAAATAATCATATTTTAATGAAAGATCCAGGGCCTGCCCGTGTGACCCGCTGTAACCAGGAACAGTCGTTGACGGACCGGCAGTTGTAAGGCGCAGGGCCAGCCCTGCGGCCAGGCCGGGAGCGAATTCTCTAGAATAAGCAAGAAGGAGCTCCTGGTCGGACACGCTGAACGTCTCGTTGGTCGTCTGAACGTTATTGATCGTCCTGTTGCGATAACCAAGTCCTACGGTACCGTCGAGAATATCCGGCCGGGCATAGCCTATGGCAGTGAAGAGGGTGTCCTCATCCGGCTGGGTATAAGTGCTGGTTAAAAGCCAATGATGGGCGGCCGCCAGGCCGGCCGCGTTCAAGAACAGGGCAGACCCGTCGTTTGCCTGGCCGACAAAGGCATTGCCCATGGCTAGGGGATGTGCGCCGGTTGCCCTGGTCAAAGGAAACCCTGCCAGGCTGGGCGCAGCCAGGGCGATACATAAAAATGATATTAGTAAAAGCCTACTAATTATCAATTCTTTCGCTCTTTATCTACTGTATCCCGGGTTTATGCAAGATCTTGCCCTGAACGACCTGCTTGCTCGACCGGAAAATTATCCTGTAATTATAAACCCCAGCGGGCAAGGGTTTGACGCCAAAACGCAGGAAAGGCAACGTGCCGGTATTATTGCCTGCCTGCGAAGTGAAGTTATGTTCAAGCACTACTTTTTTCGGCGGGCCGGGTTCTTCGATCAGGATGGTGATCGGCTCAGCCTGAGCAGCATTGAAATTGTAGCTTAGATAAGCCCCGCGGCCGCTGCTCGCGCGCGTGATTGTAAGGGGCCGACCGGTTGTTGTGGTCACCGTGGTAGTGGTGGTCGTGGTCGAGCTGGTCGAAGGCGTCTGGTAAAAAGCATAAGCGCCCATGTCCTTTCTTGTGCCGTCCGGATCGGTCAGGGCCGGATCGCCGGTGTCAATGCAGGGAGAGGTCGGTTCCAAATTATAATTGCCGCCGGCAGCATTGACGAATTTAGCGTCAGAAGCAATAGTGCCGGAGCCGGTCGTTGTCTGGTAATAGCTGGTCTCGTTGTTATAAACGTCGCTGTAAGTAACGGAAATGGCGCCCTGGGTCGCTGAGTAGTTCCAGGTGCCGTAGGTGCCGGCCGGCGGGCTGCCGCCAGGGGCAGCAGAAATGATGCAGTCCTTGACATAAACCGTGTCGCTGTCATTGCCCACGCCGTATGCATCAAAATCGACGATGGTGCAGCCCTCGATGTGCAACGATCGCCGGATGACCGGAGTGTCTGAGGAGGAGGCATAAGCATATATGCCTCCAGTCCCGCCGCTGACCAGACAATCGGAAACCTCTGCTGTTGCGAAATGATTAAAGACGCAAACGCTGAGAGTGGCTGTGCCGGTCATGTAAAAGGCGCAGTCGTTCAGGGCGGCCTGCACAGACTTTCTGATCCAGATCATCGGGTAAGGCAAGGGGCCGGGATATGTTCCTTTTAAGGTGCAGCCTTCCAATCGAGTATTATTCTGCATCAGGGCCAGAGGGTTAATGGCGCTTTCAATGATAACATCCTCTCGGCCAACACCGCTGATGGTGCGACCGTCACCGATCATGATAATGTCTGTCGGCGCGTATGAACCAGACATGAGCACGACCTTTTCCAGGGCGTAGCGCTGGCCCATAGCGATGGTGCGGAACGGATTTGCTTGAGTTCCGTCGCCGATAGTATCGCTGCCGCTGCCGGAAACATAGATAATACTGACATAAGGGGAACCGGCCAGGCCGCTGGTCTGGTCGGCGCCGATGTTGGCGCCGGACCAGGCGCCAATGCAGGGCGAATCGCTGTATAGCCGAAAGTCATTGTCCCAGGGCGCAACGAAACGCGGGTATTGATAAATGTCCCCGGTGCCGGCAGTAATGCCGCCCTCATAATTGTCCTTATTATTAAAG
This sequence comes from Candidatus Saganbacteria bacterium, assembly GCA_016932255.1. Classification (GTDB taxonomy): domain Bacteria; phylum Margulisbacteria; class WOR-1; order O2-12-FULL-45-9; family O2-12-FULL-45-9; genus JAFGDE01. The sequence continues at coordinate 178,566 of JAFGDE010000015.1, read as the reverse complement.
TAGCAGTTGTAGCTGTGATCAAGCGTGCCGGAGCCGTCGTAGTTCAAGCCGTTGCCGCTGCCGATAACCACTAATTTGTCCAGGGAAGGGGTGGCCATGAGGATGTTGCCGCGCGCGGTCAGCGTGCCTGAATTATTATAATGGATACAGTTATTCTTGGCCTGGATAGTGTTCTTTTCCACCAGGATATCGTTGGCCGTGTTCGTATAAATACCGGCAATGAAGTTGGTGATCGTATTGCCGCTGACAGTGCCGCTGCTGCCGGGCGTAAAATCCATGCCCCAGCCGACCAGCGAGGTGGCGCCGGCCTGGCGGATGATATTATTGCTGATCGTTACACTGGCGCCTGTCACATTGATGGCCTTATCGTTATTATTGGGCGATTTAAAAATAATAGACAAATTACTGAGCGAGGCAGTATTGCCCAAACTGAACAGATTGGTGTCGCAGCTAGCGCCCTCGATAATACAGGTTGCGCTGTCAGCGCCGAGCAGCGTCTGGTTGGTGAGGGTGATAGGAAAAGTTTCTCCCAAAGTACCGTCATAGGTGCCAGAAGCGACGTGGATGATCGAACCGCCGGGAATGCCAGGCAGCATAGCCTTGATGGTCTTTTTGGGCCCGTGAACGCCATCCCAGACCGCTGCTTGTCCATCGTAGGCATTATTGCCGTTAACTGCATCGACATAAAAATCAGCGGACCAGGAAGGGAGCATCAAGGCCAAAAAAGAGAAGGATATTGCCAGAAACAATTTGAGCCGGCTTAAGCACATGATAGGCCTCCTCAGGATGTTTAATGCTTAGTATATTATAATAATATCAGGCTATGAGTAATTATGCAATAAAAATCCTTGCACACAAACAGTTGCATTCGCTGACGATTAGGTGTAAAATCATAGAACAGTGAAAAACAAACTCTTGGTTGGCTTGTTTATCCTGTTTACTTTTTTATCAGCCGCTGTTTTAGCAGACTGGCAATTACAGACCTCTGGTACGACCGAGAACCTCAACGCGATCTTCTTTGTTGATGATGCCGGCACGCTGGGCTTTGCGGTCGGCGCCAGCGGCACACTTTTAAAAACGACCAACAGCGGCTCAGCCTGGTCCGCTAAAACAAGCAGCACGACCCGAGAGATCTTTGATGTGCTCTTTCCGGCCTCGACCAATGGTTATATCGGCGGCGCCTCGGGAACAGTCAAGAAATCAACAAATGTTGGCGAAACGTTCGCTGATTTTATCACACTGGCGACCGCGGACGCGACAGCGGAATTTCGAAAGGCTGCCTCGACAGGTAATACTATATATATTGCGGCTTCCCGGGGGAGCAGTTCGAACAGTTTTATGCTTATTTCTACGGATTCAGGCTCTACCTGGGGCCAGGCTGATCTGACTAATTTGGATGTTCAGGGTGTTTTCCTGCAGACTGACTCGGCCGGCAGTCTGATCGTCTGGGCCTGGGGCAATAACTTTTCCGCGTCACAATACGAAATTTGGAAGAATGGGGCAGTGGTCTGGTCAGGCTCTACCAGGGTTCGCGATCTAGTAATGGTCAATGAACAATATGGCTATGCGGTCGGCGACTCAGGCCTGGTATTGGAAACATCGGCTGGCGGCGATTCAGGCGACTGGGGAACGATCACAACATCAACTACCGGGATTACCGGCCAGCTCAATTCGCTCTATTTCCTGACCCAGTATTTTGGTTGGATTGTCGGGGAAAATGGAGCATCAGCTGTAACCGCGGACGGCGGACAAAGCTGGAGCCTCTACACTATATCCGGCAACCCGAACATTAATGATATTGATGTGCGCGCAGAATCCTCCGGGCTGGTCCATGCTTATCTGGCCTGTGATGGCGGTAAGATCTATAACCTTATTTCTCCAACCATCACAAATGTAACGCCTGAAGTAAAATCACAAGGCTGGATCGGCACACTCGAAGTGACAGGCAAAGGTTTTATTAGCGGATCTTACCTGACCTTTTATCTGACAGGCGCGACAACAGAAGATGCGGGAATATCTATCGTTTCCACCAGCGTGGTTTCTTCTACTGAGATCAATGCATTGATCCTGGTCTCACCTGAAGCCTCGGTCGGCTGGCGCGACCTGGCCGTGACCAATCCTGACGCGACCACCTCCAAAGAGGTCAGTGCTTTCCGTGTCACTACGATGGAAGCCGAGGTCCAGCGCTGGACCATCGACGGCAACAGCGTCAGCTCCTTCAACGGCACCGGCAATACCATGACCGTGACCACGACCCCAGGCATAGCCTTGCGCGCCTATTCCGCCTCAGGCGTGGCTCAGGCTACGCTCAATCCACAGCTGCTGGTGCAGTACAGTGACGGAAGCTTTTTTGTTGAGAATATCCCGACGACAGCCATGACCACGGTCGATGTCGACACGATCTCGATCGATTATTCCCTGACGTATACGCTGACAGCCGGGGCCAGCAGAGTCCTGGTCTTTTTCTCTTTTGAGGATTCAGCCGGCAATATTGGCGCGCAGGAGATCTATGTTGACGTAGCTTCCCCGCTGCCGCAGCCGGGCCAGGCAGCCATGCCGGGCAGCCGCACCGGCAAGGATGCAGCCTATCAATATGGCGGCAGGAATTTCCTGAGAGACGGTGCCAGCATTAACTGGCGGCTGCGGCCGGGCACTGTTGTCTATAACTATCGGATCGACCTGCTCGATTGCTACGGCCGGCTGATCTACTCTGCCGTTGTCAATGAACCGGCCGGCGTGGTCAGCTCCAAGAAGATCCATATCCCGGCAGCCAGCTTCCCGCATGGCCTGGTGGGTGCTGGCGCCTACACGGTCCGCATCATGAACCTGGATAACAAAGAAGTCCTGGTCAAGAACCAGGTCTTCTGCGTGCCGTGGGAATAATATTATTAATATTATAATGAAAAGGCTGTTAAGCTTATTATTGTTGCTGCTGTTCGCGGTCCCGGCGCTGGCCCAGTATGTGGCGCAGGACCCGACGCGTTATGTGCCTAATGCCAGGATACTTGGTCTGGGCAAGGCTTATATCGGTCTGGCGGATGATATTGGCTCGATCTACACCAACCCGTCCGGCCTGGCCGGCATCAAGGGCTGGCAGCTCTCATCAATGTCCGGCAAATTCCTGGACGAATATTCCTACCTCTCGTTCTCAGGCCTGTACCCGATGGAATTCGGCGTGGTTGGCGTTGGCTTTGCCGGCACCTCGATCTCCGGCGCCTATGCTACGACGGTCGAGGCGGGGTCTGATCCGGACGACCCGATCTATACGATCGACCCGACCCAGCCGCAAATGGGCAACTACAACAACGCTTTTGTGGTTTCTTACGCCAACCAGATGGAGAAGATCCAGTTCCTGAACCGACTGCCGCAGGCAGACAGGATCAGCCTGGGAGCTAATCTAAAGCTGTTCCAGGCCGCGCTTTATGGCGACGGTATTGTTGGCGGCAATGCCAATGGCATGGAGCTTGATCTCGGGCTTAAGTATCAGCCGCCCCAGCCCTGGATGAGCTTTGGCGCAACCTTGCAGAATGCCTTGCCGGCGGCCATGGGCGGCAAGCTGGTCTATGCCTCGGGCCATGAAGAATCGTACCCCGCGGTCCTTGAGGTCGGCTCCGCCTTCAAGGTCATTGGTAAAAAAGACGCTTTGCGGACTTTCGGCAATCACGAATTGACTGTTGCGGCCGATTTTGACATGCATCCAACTCTGATCAAATACCCGATGTGCTGGCATCTGGGCCTGGAGTGGCAGCCGATCGACCTCCTGGTCCTGCGCATGGGCATTGATCAGGATTCATCCGGCGACGGCAACGGCGGGCTGACCACGGTCTCTGATTCGACTTACGGCGTAGGCCTTAATTTTGGCGGCTTCCGCTTTGATTATGCCTACCATGCTTTTGCCGGCGCGCCCAATCTTGAGAACCATTTCTTTTCATTATCTTACGCGGTCCTGCCGCTTGAACTGCCCAAAGAACCGATCATGATCGACCTGCCGCCTGACAAGCACCTGACCTTTGAGGCGCGCGTGCCGGTCTCAGGCAACGTGCTTGACTCGCGCGTCAAGAAGCTGGAAATCAACCGTGCGCAGCTCAAGTTCGGCCTGCGCGGCGAATTTGCCACCAGCTTTAATCTTGAAACAGGCAAGAACAAGATCATTGTCGAGGGCCTGTCCGGAGACAACAAGCTGATCGGCCTGGCCAAGGCCAGGATCCTGCGCTTACGGCCGTTCCCTGATGTATCCGAGGGCTACTGGGTCAGGACCTCTGTCTCACTGCTGGCCATGCAAGAGATAATCACCGGTTATCCCGACGGCATGTTCCGGCCTGAAGGCAATATCACCCGCGCGGAGATGGCGACCCTGTTAATGAAGACAAAAGAGCAGGCCAGGACCCTGGGTTCTGATACTGCTGAAGCCGCGACAGTGGCCTTTGCGCCGCTCTTTGTTGATGTGCCGGAGAGCCACTGGGCCGCGCAATACGTGAAGCAGGCGGCCGAACTCGGAGTGGTCAAAGGGTATCCCGACGACACCTTCCGCTTGAAGAACAACATTACCCGGGCGGAAGGCCTGGCCATGATCGCAAGATTTGCTAATGTTCCTGAGGACACCTGGGTCGGCCAGTTCCCGGACGTGGCCGGCGCTTACTGGGCCGCACCGATCATTGCCGGCGCTTTCAAGTACAGATTACTTGATTATCTCGAAAACAAGAATTTTGAACCGGCCAAGCTGTTAACCCGTGCTGAGACAGTTGAGATGCTTTATAAAACTCAGTACGTTAAAGACCTCCTGGGCAAGGGCATCCTTGACTGGGATTCTTATTGAATTAAGAATGCAGAATGCGGAATGAAGAATGTTGGTGTCCCTCGCCGAGGCTCGGGACGCTATAATAATATGACATAAATTCGGCATTTTGAGTTCTTTATTCTGCGTTATATAAGGGGGAAATTGAAATGTTAAAGAAAATCCTGTTGATCGTTTTAGGAGTTTGTTTTATCGGAGGGATGATGGCAAGCGGAGAGATACCGCAATATCTATCATTGCAAGGGAGGATAACAAAAGGCGGGATGCCTGTTGCCAGTAGTTCAGTGCAGTTGAGGTTCACGACCTATGACATAAGTTTAGTGCCGCTGGCAACAACGCTGGGCTACACGACAAACACCGACCAAAACGGCGCTTTCGATATTGTGATACATTTTGGGACGGCAACATACCAGCCATTATATGACGAAGAGTATTTTATTGGGATCGAATATTATGACGTTGATACTGCCACCTGGATAACGCTTGGACCGCCCCAGCGGCTGACCGCAGTGCCTTACGCAGTAACCGCAAAAAGCCTGGTCGCGGCAGAGTCCGGCGCTGCGGCCGCTAGAACGGTCGGCACGGTGATATTTGATAAAAGCACGGAAATGTTCATGAAATGGGATGGGACCAACTGGGCAGCTGTTTCTTCGCCGGGCACCTGGAACGCCGCCCCCAGCGGTGATATCAACTACACGGCGGGGAATGTTTATGTGGGAACAGACTCTCCCGCCTGGACAGCCAAGCTGGCGGTCGAGCCAACAACAGGCGATGGTGTTTACAGTAAAGGGCGTACTGCTGTTGTCGGGGTACAGGAAGCAAATCAATATACTCGCGGCGCCCTGGGAGCTCATAATCCAAGAAAATTTGAGACGACGGTGCTGCCTCTGACCGATATCGATGCCGGTGCTTATGGGCAAGTGGTAGATGGCCACACTTACGGTTATTTAGGATATAAGGATAATATGGCAGGCGGTAAAAAGATCGGGGTCATGGGCTGGAGCGATCATGCGTATAGCCTGTATGTCAACGGCGCGACCGATTCCTTGAGCTTTATTGGCAACAAGACCGGCATTAATGTCGGCTCTACCAATCCAATGGATATAAAGGCAATGCTCCACGTCAACGCGGCCGGGACAGCAACAGGCATTCTTGGTGAATGTTATGGCGGCAGCACAGCCACTGGTGTTGTGGGACTGGGTGATAAATGGGGTGTCAAGGGCGGCATGATCCCGGGGACTATAACGGTTGTTTCCGATGTCGGTGTTTTTGGCGCAGGCAATGAATACGGCGTGCATGGTTACGGCGCCGCAGGCGCCTACTCGGGTTATTTTCAGGGCGGCAATGGGGTTCTTATATCTAATAAATCTTTGAGCTCTCCGATAACCGTGGATTCCAACGGTGCGCTGTCGATCAAATCCACCACCCACGCCTTGCTTTTTGATGACAACAATATTGAAACCGCTGGCAGCGCCCTACATCTAAATTATTACAGCGATAGGAGCATTACCCTGGCACATGGCGGGGGCAGGGTCGCGATAGGGGAGGGGACAGCAAGCCCGGATGCCTTGCTCCATCTTTCTTCGGCAATGCCTTATCTGCGGCTTGAGGATACAGACTCAGGCAACCCCTGGACCATCGGAGTGGGCAATAGTTCAAGCACTAGCATGGACTTCAATATTTATGAAGTAACCGGGAGTCTGATGCGATCAAAGCTGTGTATCAGGGAAGGCGGCCGTGTAGGTTTGGGGACAACCGATCCCATGGAAAATCTGCATATTCATAATCCGGTAGCAGAGACCTGCGCCATAAGACTGACCAATGGCGAGACAGGGTTTGGAGATACCGATGGCTCGTCGATCGCCATCAGCAGCTCCGGCTCGCTTTTCATTCAAAACAAGGAATTGGACAAAGGGATCTATCTGGGGATGCCGATTTTTATGGCACTTGCGCCGAACGGCAACGTTGGCATCGGCGCACTGGTCCCCACTCATAAGCTTGAGATCCAGGGGGAGAACGCCGCGATCCGGCTAAATACCGGCGGCGATGACCAGAGCACGGAATTGCAGCTTAAGACCACCTATACAGGGACTGACCGGGTCTGGAGGATCCTTGCCGGCAGCGGCGGGATAGCGGCGAACACTAATTTCCGCATTTATGACGATACAGCCGGGCAGGAGCGATTTTCGATTGGTTCTACCGGCAATGTAAAAATCAACCGAGATCTGGATGTCGGCGATGACTTAGACGTGGATGGAGAATTGCATATTGGTACGGTTTATCCCCAGTCAATTGGGAGCGGGACATATTATTTAACCTATAATTCAGGAACAGACAAGGTAGGATATATGGCCTCATCCAGAAGATATAAAAAGAACATCCAGCCGCTGGCCGAGAACTTCGATCTCATTCTCAAGGCTGAACCCAGGTCCTTTGAATGGAAAGAAAGCGGGGATAAGGATTTTGGATACATTGCGGAGGAACTGGAGGAGGCAGGCCTGAAAAACCTGGTCATCTACGACCAGCAGGGCCGGCCGGACGCGGTTAAATATGATAAGGTTTCCCTTTATCTCTTGGAAGTGGTTAAAGAGCTTAAGGCCAAGAACGACGAGCTTGAGGCCCGGATAAAGGTCCTGGAAACAAAATAGCAAAGAATGTAAATGTCAAAGCGTTTTAGCATAGCGTTAATAGGCTTAGCCCTGGCGCTGGGGATGGTTTCCTCGGCTGCGGCTATGGTTTTTAGCGACGGAGTAACCACGATCAACATACTGCCTAATTCCGGCTGTTCGACCAACATGACGGACGGCAGCACAAATCTTCAGGATGTCAAAGGTTCCCCCTTTGGCTCACCATATACCGACGGTACCACAACGATCGAAGTCGGGCTGGGCTATCTTACAGGCAGCGGTGAAGGCGTTTATGTCCCGCCGGGAGTTGAGCTTGTGGACACCGGCAGGATCAGGAATACGAAGATTGTGAGAGTGGGCGAGGACCTTAAAGTGACCTGGGGATATGATGCCCTGGGGCCGACCGCTGTGCGGGTGGCTATTTCCTCTGCGCCGGGGCAGCAGTATGATACCACTACCTTTGGCGTGATGAGCGGCGTGATCCCTGCCGGCACAACAGAAGAAACATTTGTGAATGCGGCTCATGACGGGAATAATCATTATATACGCATCCTGCCGGAGCCGCTGGTCAATCCTGACATGTTCAATGATGAAAATAATTCGATCACCGTGGGTAAAGTTGAGGTCAACTGTCCCAAAGGTCTGTATGTCTTTGCTTCCCTGCCTTTCCAGGAAGACAATTATTCTTTGAAAGCCCTGATCGGCGATCAGCTGGGCGATTCCGCAAAGTATTTGTGGTGGAACGGCGAGGCCTATGAGGGAGGGACATATAGCGGCGGGGATTGGAACGCGGATAATATTATGCGGATCGGCGAGGGATTTTTGCTTATGGCAACGGCGGACGAAAAAGATGTGGCGCTGACCGGGAGATTCGGGACGATTGATCCGTCTGCCGCGCGCCAGCTGCTTGGGAAGAAATACAATTTGATCGGCTTCCCGTATCCAAAAGTTGCCCTGCTTGAAGATATGGGCGTTATTCCTGAGGATAGTTCAAAGCTGCTGCGCTGGATCGTTTTCGTGGACGCGACCCATAAGCAATATTATGACGGCGGCACTTATAACGGCAGCACCTCCTCCTGGACCGTTGCTGCAGGAGTCGTCGACATTAACAAACTTGAATTGGCGGAACCGAGATATTACCAGCCGCAAACCGGAACGATCTGGACCATAGCTTTTCCATAAGGGGGAAATAAGAAATGTTAAGAAAAATATTTTTGCTGTTCCTGGGGGTGCTGATCTTAAGCCAGTCTGTCTTTGCAGCGGGACTGTACGTGTACTTCACGCAGGACGCGATCAAGGATAAGGATGGGGGTAATATCACTCCGGTGACCGATTATCATGATGGTGGTGCTGACGGCGGTCCCAAACTTCAGCTTTATAAAGGCAGTTTGCCTGCTCCCAACCAGGTCGGTTCACCTATCGGCGCAGCGGCCGGCGTGGCATATAGCTCGATCACGATCGTCGAAGGCGGCAAGACATATAAATATCAATATGATTGCCTTGGTTCAGGATTTAATGGCACTAAAGTATACATCAGGGTTTGGAAAGGGACAGTTTGTCCAACAACCGCTAACCCGAGCTCATATTACGGCAAAACGGACGATAACGCTTCCAGCGGAACGGCCACTCCTAACGACAAGTGGATCAGCGAATTAAAGACCGAATACCAGTGCCAAAAACCTTACGCGCCCAGCATCGGCAATATCGATGAAGCGCTGAATAGGGTGGGGAACAGCCTTGAGGCGGAGCTTGTTGTTCACATCAACCCGGGCAGCGGGTCTGAGGGGCTCAGAGAAGTCACCTCTTATGATCTGATCGTTACTTTTCCTGACAGCAGCGTCCAAACATTTACCAATGTGGGCAGCAGCAAGACCTTAAGCGATGCCCAGACCGGTCACTATGTTTTTAAAGCTGTAGCAAATAACTGGTGGGGATCGACCGAAGGCCCGGAAAAACCCTATGACACCCTGGGTGGGGGCACCATTACCACGGACGAAATAACGATCACCTTGAATAAGATAGAAGGCGGCATGGGTATTAATAATTTTGGCATCCCGTTCTCGACCGTTTATGACGCCGGCGGCACGCAGATCTTTACAATCAGGGATCTGGTCACGGCGATCAACGCTACCGGTGAGGGCTATGTCGCCACTTGCGGCTTCTGGGATGCTGCCCAGCAGAAAGAAGTCGGCTTTACTTTTGACCAGGATGCGACCGTTTTAAACAAGGTCAATACGGAAGAGAATCCGGAAAATATCAATCTCTCGCGGGCTATGGGCTATCAGGTCTCGGTCACCGGGAATAAATCCCTGAAACTGAAGAATTATAACTAAGATCATGAAAAGAGCGTTATTTGTCATAGGTCTGGCCCTGATATTTGCGGCCGCGTCTTGCGCCGAAGTTGCTGCGCCGCCGCCCAGGAGCGGAGCATTCTTTCCGTTCTACTGGATCTTTGGCGAAGCGACGTCCTCGGTGCCCAGCATTTCTGTTGATGACAGGCTGGTCGTTGTCTATGAGGGCAAGGATGATGTGATCACCGCGGTATACGGCTATGCCTTTATCAAGAACGGCGAGTTCGTGTCCAATCCCTTCATGACCAATATCCTGGTTCCAGGCAATTCATATAAAGTTGCGATCGCCCAGGGCGCAGATGGCTACGGCGCTGATCCGGTCGATATCAATATCTCCGGCCTGGGCTATGATGTGCTAGACACCAAGCTGGTGCTGGCCTACGGCGCCGGCCCGATCGCGCCGGGAGGCGAACCAGCCCCACTGATCAAGCTCTGGTTCGGCAATCGCCTCTATCAACCACAAGTCTATAATGAAAAAAATCCGTTCGTTGTTGCTCCTGACCCGCTTATCAAGGCAATTATCAGCATTGAAGAGCCTTATGCTATAGCTAGCGACATCGGCTCCTATTCGATCGTCATAGATCCGGGGACTCAGGATAAAGCGCTTGATTTGACTACTGCGAATATGACGGCCAAATCAATGGCTGCCGGCGACTTAAAATCATTTACCTTGGAATACGCGCTGGATGATGAGACGGAGAAGCTCAGCGAAGGTTCGCACCTGGTCCGGGTAACGGCCCAGAGCGCGGGCACGCAGGGCCTTCCGGCAATGACCACTTATCTGGCGACCGTTGAGGTCATGGGCGGACCGGTCCGCCTGATCGGCGCGCCGATCACTTACCCCAGCCCGTATAGCATTTCCAAGGACAAGATCGTGACCATCCAGTACGGCCTGTCTTCCGACGCTAACATCGAGATCTATCTGGTCGGGGTTTCGGGACAGCGGATCAAGCACTGGGTCCTGAACGCCGGACAGGAAGGCGGCTCAGCCGGTATCAATAAGATCACCTGGGACGGCAAAACTGACCAGGGCTATCTCGCGGGCAACGCTATTTACGTCGGCACGATCGTGGCCAGGGAAGAAGGCAGACTGCTGGGTAAGTTCAAGCTGACGATAGTCGATTAAGAAAGGATCGCCTTGGCCGCCCTGGCGATCGCACCGGGCTCGCCTAATTTCTGTTTCAGCCTGCCAAAAGCTTGTTTCATTTTCTCCTGACGGGCAGCATTTTTCAGGATCAGCACCGCTTCAGCCGCAATGCGTTTTGGCTCGGCCTGGTCCATGACCAATTCAGGCAGGACCGCTTCTTCCAGCAGCATGTTGGGCATGCTATAAAAGGGCAGCTTCTCGCCGATCTTCAGGATGTATTTTCCGACGAAATAGGTCAGAGGATTCAACTTATAGACCATTATATTCGGGGTGCCCAGGATCGATGCTTCCAGATTTATCGTGCCGGAAGCACAGATCGCCAGATCAGCGGCGTTTAAGATATCATAGGTATTTCCAACGACAGCCTTGGGCCGGAAGTCACCGATCAGATCAAAGATCCGTTTGATCACCTCGGTTGAGGCAGCCGGGATCAAGAAGCGGGCGTCGGGCAATTGCTGTTGGATCAACTCCCCGGCCTTAAGCAGGATAGGCAGCAGTCCTTTTATCTCCTGGGTGCGGCTGCCCGGGCAAATAGCCACGACTAACCCGTCTGTTCTACCCAGCAATTCCTTTCTTGTTTCGTCGCGGCCCTTTTCCGGCTTAACGATATCGAGCAGCGGATGGCCGCAATAAAAGACGTTGCCGCCGGCCAAGGAATAGACGTCTTTTTCTTTTTCAAATATGGCAATGATCTTATCGATGGTGCTGACGACCTTGTGGATGCCCTTTTTCGTGCCCCAGAGCCATTCCTGCGGAGCAATGTAGTAGACGGTCTTGATCCCCAGCTTTTTGGCTGCGCGGGCCAGCGGCATGTTAATGCCCTGAGAATCGATCAGCAAAACAAGGTCGGGCCTTTCCTGTTTCAGCAAATCGACCATTTTGCGATAGGTGAAGTAGATCGGGACAATATTAGGCAGGGCTTCGAAAATGCCAATGGAGCCGCGCCTGGTGATGTCGAATTTAACGTCAACGCCCTCGCTCAACAGCTTTTCAGAGCCCAGACCGAAGAAATAGATATCCGGATCGAGCTTTTTCAGTTCCCTGACCAGATATCTGCCATGAGCATCGCCGGAAACCTCTCCGGCGGAGATCATTATCTTTCGATTACGCTCAAGACTTGTCCGCTGTGTCATATCCCCAGCTCCGGTATGTCCGGAAAGATCAGCTCGTCTGCCTCCACTTCGACCGCGGTCTTCTTAAAGATACCGCGCTTGCTTTCTTCTTCAAGAAAAGCAATGATCTGTTCGATCTCCGGCAAAGGCTTGAGCTTTTTCCTGATCTCGGCGGCTGCGTCGGAAGTATTAGTGCCGGAATCATAGATGATCTTGAAAGCTTTCTTGATCTCTGAGGCCGCTTCATTGGAAACACCGCGGCGTGACATGCCGATGCTGTTAACTCCCCTGATCTGCGCGGGATTGCCGTCGACGATCATGAACGGCGGCACGTCCTTTAAGACCTTTGACTGGGCGCCGACCATGGTCAGGCGGCCGATCCTAACGAACTGGTGTATCCCGGCCAGACCGCCAATAACCACCTGGTCGCCGATCTCAGTGTAGCCGGCCAGGCCGACATAGCCGCCGATCACAACTTGATTGCCGATCTTGCAGTTGTGCGGGATGTGGGCATGGACCATGATGAAGTTCTCATCGCCGATCTCGGTCGTGTTGCCTTCGCCGGAAGGCAGATGGATAGTCACAAATTCGCGAATGACGTTCTTGTCGCCGATAATGACCTGGCCTTTTTCGTTATTATATTTAATATCCTGAGGCGGGGCGGCGATGGATACGCCCTGATGAATCGTGTTGTTCTTGCCAATGGTCGTCCAGCGGTTGATGTTGCAGTAGGGGCCGATTAATGTACCGTCACCGAGGCTAACATCGGGGCCGACGACCGCATAGGCGCCGATCTCAACGTTCTTGCCCAGCTTTGCCGACGGATGAACGGTGGCGGTTGGGTGGACGTTCGAGGAGACAGAAGTAGCGTTGACCATGGAAAAAGTAAAGTCGCCTTCCACTGCCAGTTCGCCGTCGACCAGGGCTTTGCCGTGCATCTTGCCCAGCGGGCCTCTGACCCAGGTGGCCTCGACCTCGAATCTGAGCTGGTCTCCCGGCAGAACAGGCCGGCGGAAGCGGACATTGTCGATCCCGGCGAAATAGACAATCTTGCCGCTGGCATTGATCTGGCGCAGTGCCATAACAACGCCGGTCTGGGCGATGGCTTCACAAATAAGCACGCCGGGCATGATGGGGTGGCCCGGGAAGTGCCCTTGAAAAAAAGGTTCATTGATGGTCACGTTCTTGATCGCGACCGCCCGCTTGCCTTCCTCAAGCTCGATCACTTTGTCGATCAGCAGGAAAGGGTAGCGGTGTGGAATGATCTTTTTTATCTCATTGATATCCAGTTGTGTCATTTTCCAGAAAGCCTCCTAGCTAGTTCTATGTTCAGCTTGTGGCCCGAGCGTTCAGCTGTGATATGAGCTTTGAGCGGCCGGCCAATTAAGGCTAGATCGCCTAACAGGTCCAAGACCTTATGCCTGACCGGTTCGTCCGGGAACCGCGGTTCGTTAACATAACCGTCCCGGCCCAGGGCCAGGGCGTTCTCCTGGGTCGCGCCCCGGGCTAAACCCTTTATGTTCAGCTCAGCCAGCTCGTCAACATAGCCAAAAGTACGGGCAGGCGCGATATCCCGTTTAAAGGCAGACCCTTGCAGCTCAAAGGACAGCCGCTGCCGCCCAACACCTGCAAAGTCTACCATAAAATCGACCCTTAATCCATTATAGGGCCTGGCGGACAAACTGGCCTTGCCCTCAGTTAGATCGATGGGGTGGTCCAGGGCCAGCAGATCCTTTTCTGCAGGCTGGTCGAGCAGGCCGATGTTTTCCAGGGCCTCGACATAGGGAAGCGCGCTGCCATCCAGGGCCGGGAGTTCCGGCCCGTCTACCTCGACCTCAAGATTGTCCAGACCCAGAGCCCAGGCCGCGGCCAGGAAATGTTCGGTGACACTGAGACCGCCCAAGACAGTGCCCCGTTCGGTCCTGGTCACGCTCTTGACCAGGGCCGGTATGCGCTGGCCCTGATGGATAAAGCAGATGCCGCTGTCAGGGGCGGCTGGTTTAATTACAAGGCTGGCTGGTTCGCCTGAGTGGATCCCCTGGCCGCTGAGGCGTACCGGTCCCCTGATGGTTCGCTGTTTCAACCTGCCTCAGGCCTCCTGATGGGGACGTTGTCTTTGTCGCCGTAAAGCTTGTATTTGCTGATGACCTCTTCCTCGATCAGCTTGTTGCCGCTGGCATCCCAAACGGTCCTGGTGATGCTGGTACGGAAAGGGACGTCCTTATTGATCACGTCTTTCAGGGACATTGGCACGTATTTACCGTCCTCTTTGCCTTCGATCTTGACCTGGCTGAACTTGACCTTGCGGTCGCTCGGTGTGCCGTAGATCCTGAAGGAAAGTTTCCGGTTGGTTGCATTAGCCTTGATCAAGATCGGATATTTAGTGTCGTTCTCGAATTGAAAATCGACCTGGCCGGGATAGACCGCCGCATCCCGGCCTAAAGGGTAGATGTTAAAGTAAAAAGAATGATTGCGGCGCTGTAGCACTTTAAGATCGGCCAGCGAGACCGCGTTGAACAAGGTCGTCGCCACCTGGCAGGCGCCGCCGCCCAGTGTCGGCACCAGCTCTCCGCCGATGATCACATAAGCTTCGCGGAATCCCTGTTCTTCGGTCACGTCGCCAAGTATCTCGGCTACAGAAAAGATATCGCCCGGCATCAGCAGCATACCGTTAACCCAGGAGGCGACCAGTTTGATGTTATGGATACGGTTGGGGTCATCATGTGTTCCGTAATAGGTCGTATAACCCGAAAGCTGGTAAACGGGCGGATGTTCCCTCAGTTCTTTTTCCGTGACCTTAGGCCGTTGATAATCGATGACCAGCGGGATGACCTTCTGTCCTTTATATAGCCTGACCTTAAAGCGGACGATGCTGCGGGGAACGTTCAATTCCCGGCCCGGGTCATCGGCCATAATGTTGAACCCGCCGGTCTTCTCAAAATAAGTCATGGTCGCGTTCCTGGGTGTTGTTCTGATCTCTTCGGCCAGCCGCTCCATTACGGCCTGCAGCTGGTCCTCGTAGATATCAAGCACCAGGGGCGCGTTGACCTGCCCATTATCAACACGAGAGCGCAGCTGATCGATATAACTGCCCTGATGGGCGAGTTTAAAGGCTTTGTCGACGGTATCACCATAAAGCACGTGTATGCCGAGTTCATCCGGTTTGAAAGTGAAGATCTGTTTATCGCTTTCCAGAGTGATAGCTGAAGCGAACAGATGGGTCAACGGGCGGTCCTTAAGCTTCTTGGCCGCTTCCTGTCTGGTCAACAAGGAAACATCAACGCCGGCTATATAAGCGCCGGGAGGAAAGGCTTCCCTGGTCCGGGCAAAGTCATAAATGACCATGCTGACCGAGGTCAGAAAAAGGAGTAGAGCAATGATCCAAAGCAGTTTAAGCAGGGCCTTCATATATTACTTATATTATAACAAAGAAGCCCGCTAGAGGCGGGCTTCTTTTTAATTGCTTAAGGAACGGGACTATTATTCAATGATCTTGGCAACGGCTCCGGCGCCGACGGTGCGGCCGCCTTCGCGGATAGCGAAGCGCATACCTTCTTCGACCGCGACAGGGATGATCAACTCAACGTCCATGTTGATGTTATCGCCCGGCATGACCATTTCGACCTTCTCCGGCAGCTTGATCTCGCCGGTGACGTCGATGGTGCCGATGAAAAACTGCGGTTTATAGCCAGGGAAGAACGGGGTATGGCGGCCGCCCTCTTCCTTGGTCAGGACGTATACCTGGGCGGTGAACTTCTTGTGCGGCTTGATGGATCCGGGCTTGGCCAGGACCATGCCGCGCTTGAGCTCTTCCTTTTCAATGCCGCGCAGCAACAAGCCAACGTTATCGCCGGCCAGACCCTCGTCCAGGGTCTTGCGGAACATTTCCACGCCGGTAACAACGGACTTCTTGTGGGCGCCAAGGCCGATAACCTCGATCTCTTCGCCGACCTTGACCTTGCCGCGCTCGATCCTGCCGGTACCCACGGTGCCGCGGCCGGTGATCGAGAAGACGTCCTCAACCGACATCAGGAAAGGCTTGTCCAGAGGGCGCTGCGGCTCAGGGATGTACTTGTCAACGGCATCCATCAGCTCGCCGATCTTCTTGCCCCAGTCGCTGGCCGGGTCTTCCATGGCCTTGAGAGCGGACCCTCTAACGACCGGCAGGTCGTCGCCCGGGAACTCGTACTTTTTAAGCAGGTCGCGGGTCTCGACCTCAACCAGGTCGATCAACTCAGGATCGTCAACCATGTCGCATTTGTTCAGGAAAACAACAATGGCTGGCACGTTGACCTGGCGGGCCAGCAGGATATGCTCGCGGGTCTGAGGCATCGGGCCGTCAGCCGCGGACACGACCAGGATAGCGCCGTCCATCTGGGCCGCGCCGATGACCATGTTCTTAACATAGTCCGCGTGTCCCGGACAGTCAATGTGAGCGTAGTGGCGTTTGTCTGTTTCATATTCAACGTGGGCGATAGCGATCGTGATGCCGCGGGCCTTTTCTTCAGGGGCCGCGTCGATCTCATCAAAGGCTTTGGCCTTGGCCATGCCCTTGGTCGACAGGTACTTGGTGATCGCTGAGGTCAGCGTGGTCTTGCCATGGTCCACGTGCCCGATCGTACCTATGTTCAAGTGCGGTTTCTTTCTCTCAAATTTTTCCCTTGCCATTTCATTACCTCCTAAATTTTTGCTCGACCGTTGGATTTAGCGGCAGACTGCTTATTATACAGAACACCGGGACAGGTTGTCAAGGGTATAAGACTAAGCCCGCGGCCGGATTTTCCCGATGCGCCGCTATGAGCGGCGATCGGGATCCCGACGATTCCATAATTATCGTATTGTAATGACCGTCGGGAGAACCGGCGACTTTGTCAACCTGTCTGTTTGGTCAATAAGCCCGCGGCCGGATTTGAACCGGCGACCTTTTCCTTACCATGGAAATGCTCTACCAGCTGAGCTACACGGGCAGCTTAACACGTTAAAGCACCAAGAGGTACCTATTATATCAAATCAGGCCGCATTTTGTACAGATGAGGATGAAATTTTGGGCGAAATTTGTCGAAATATATATAGCGCATTCCCGGATCGACCAGATCGAAGGAGGAAATAATGAAATCATTAGTCACTTTAAGCATCGCTTTATTGGGTTCGAGACAAGCCGTTACGCCGCCTAATGCTTTGGCACGCCGGCCGCAGACAAACAGGATGACGGCCGGGGACAGGGCGGCTCATTTTATCGAGCAAGTCAGGCAGCTCCGCCAGCAGCTAAGGTGCCCCACCTTTTTGGATATGGTCCCAACAGAATACCGGGCAGCGGTCATCGCTATGGCTGACAGCGCCTTTCCGACCAAGGGCGCTGGGCGCACCCTGGAGGCCTTCCGCGAGGATATGGCCATGAACTGGCTGGCCCAGCGCGAAGCTTTTGAGTCTTTCAGCCAGGAACTTGGCTTCCAGTCGATAAATTATCTGGCGACCAGCCAGGCGGATGGCTTGCTTGCCCTGACCGTCAACGGTTCGTTGATCGCTGTTTCCAGCCCGGCTGCGGACGGCCGGCGAGGCATCCTTTACGGCCGCATTGATGAGCGCGAAGATACTAATATCCCGGCGGCCAACAAGGGTAATTTGCGCACAGCGGCGATCTCCGGCGAGCGGCTGCAGACCACTATTTTTACGAGTTCAAAGATCATCGGCCTGGCAACCAGCCCAAGAACTGATCTGGTGGAGATGCAGCGGACGTTCATTGATATGAGGCATACCCTGAACACGATCGGCCAGACGATCTTTGTGCCAGCTTGGAAAGGTCCTAAAGGAAGAGATTAAAGAAGTTCGGCCTTTTTCAGCAGCGGCTCAAAAGCGTATGATCTAAGGGTCTCAGCTGCTCCTTCTTCGCGGTCGACCACTGAGATCACTTTGACCACCTGGGCTCCGGCGGCCTCAGCCGCTTCAATAGCCTGCAGCGCTGAAGCGCCTGTGGTCGCTACGTCTTCAACTATCAGAACATTCCAGCCCTTTTGGATCAAACCTTCGATCCTTTGCTGAGTGCCGTGCTCTTTGGCTTTTTTCCGGACGATAAAACCGGGGAGATCGCTCAGGGTGATGACCGCGCCGATGATCGGGTCCGCGCCCAGGGTGAGCCCGCCGACCGCCTCCACTTTCAAGCCCTTGATCTTCTCCAGGATCAATTTGCCGATCAATTTAGCGCCCTTGGGGTGAAGGGTGACCTTGCGGCAGTCAACATAGAAATCGCTCTTTTTCCCTGAGGCCAGAGTAAAGTCGCCGAACTTGACCGCGCCGGTCTCTTTGAGCAGCTGTTTTAATTCATCTTTCATAGCCTGCGCATTTTAGCACAAAGAAAAGGCTCCTTCAACGCAGATGGTTGAAGGAGCCTGAAGGAAATGATTTAAGCTTAGATCTTGTCCTTGATCCTTTGGGCGGCCCAACCCAGCGCCATAAACTGGAACAGCAGGGTGTAGATGGCGGCCACAATGCCGATAATGCCGGAGACAGCGTCACCCAGTAAACCGGCGATGTACATTACGATGGCCACGGCGATCCCGTTGACCAGCGCGGCGATAAAGACGCGCCAGAAAATGGACCAACCGAGGCTCAGGGATTTAACAGTGAAGATCTGTTTGACCATATCCATGATGTTTCATTTCACCTCCTTTTCAGGCAATTTTGGGACTGATCAATCAGCGACCAGGGCAAAGGCGATCAGGCCCAGCAGGATGAGGACCAGGCCGATGCCGCCGCGGATCAGGGTCAGGAGGTCCGCCCACCAGAGATAGATCGTCCAGGCACCGAGGGCGATCAGAGCGAGGCCGATAAGGACCTTAATGAGCTTGCCTAACATGAAAAATCCTCCTTTACGCTTATGCTAGGAGGATTATAGCAAGCCCCTATTTTAGAGGCAAGCAGATATTGTTGTTTTTAGGGTTTTTACTGGGGCTCTTCCAATAATGCGGCCAATTCCTTGGCTTCCCGTTCAGCCAGGATCTTGGCGACCGGGATATAGGTCCAGCCGACATATGTATAGCTGAACGGGCCGATGGCATAGGAGATCTTGACCTTGTGCCAGTTGCCGTCAGCGCCGACTTCCAGCAGTTCTACGGTGATGGGGATGTCATAAACAACGGTAGAATTCTCATCCGGGGCTGAGTGCAGTTGTTTGACCGGGATGTTCAGCTGTCCGGTTTCCGCGGCCTCGCAGGCAGATTCCCCTGGGATGATGAAAGCTGCGGCTGAGCCGGCCACCAATAATGAGACTAGAATAATTACAATGGATTTTTTCATATTTCTTTCACCCTCTACTATATATATCGGATTTTGAGGGGGAAAACTTGCGGAAAAAGGCAGGAAAAAGGGGCCCGGTTAAGGGCCCCTGATGCAGCATGTTTTGGCTTAATTGGGCTAAAATTTAATGATGTTCTGGAGCTGCTTCTTAGCCTCTTCTTCGGCCTTTTTCTTAGCTTCATCAGCCAGGCGCTGTTTTTCTTCTTCAGCCTTTTTTTCAGCTTCCTGCTTGATCTCGACGGTCTTAGCCTCGATCTTCATTTTGACCTTTTCTGTGGCCCGTTCCAGTGGTTTTTCCAGGACCGGAGCAGGGATGGGCTTTTTTAAGTCGCCGCTCAATTCAAAGGTCGCCTCGAGCCAGCCGTCCTGGTCGCGGAACAGTTCATATTCCTGGCCAACGCCTTTGGTCGCGCTAGGCGAGGCCTTCAGGGTCAACCGGTTGCCGGAAACGAACTTAAGCCAGCCCAGGTCGATGCCCCCCTTGAAATTGACCTTAAGTTCCTTGCTGACCAAATGGAGTTGCTGGATATTGACCACCTGGTCCTTGAAGGTGAAGTCTGCGGTCAGCTCAGAGAGCTTCAGGTCATCCTTCAGGGCCGGAGCCTTGATCTTGTCCGCGACCATCTCAAGGGTCTTTAACCGTTTCAGTTCCCCGTTCTTGAGCTCTAAAGACCCTTTGGCATTAGCATTAGCCATGATATCAGGAACTTCGACCCCTGCGCCGGAAAGAGAAACTGAAAGATCGAGCAAACCGTAAACCTTGTCCACCAGGTCCTTATAATTATCAAGTTTGGTCAAAAAGGCTTCGATTATTGCGTTGGAGAACGGATGGGCATTGAAGCCGGCCAGCTTCAGCTCAGCGTTATAGCTCAAGCCAGGCGCGTTGAGGTTGACGCGGGCATTGCCGGAAAGTGAGCCGTCATAGAACCTGACTTCCCTGATAGTAGTTGCAACAACTTTATTGACGAGCGAAAGGTCAAGATCGGCTTTATCGACCTCAAAATTGAGGAATTTGAGATTGCCGATGTCGATCTTGCCGTTAATCCTGAACTTGGCCGGGATTGAGGCGGTCACCTTGTTGATCATTTTTGTCAGCGCGCCGCGCGGCAGCTTCTCTTTTTCTTGGGGCGGGGTAGCGGCGCCAGCGGTAAAGATGGCCAGCAGGGGATCGATCTCGAACTTCTTGGCCGAAATAGTAAAGTCGACCCATGGGCCGGCATTTAGCTTTGAGACCTTGGCTGAAACCGCGGCTTTTTCTCCGGCCACGCCTAGGGACAGGTCCGGCAGTTCGATAGCCTGGTTGGCCAGATCGAGCTTAACACTGGTTGAGAGCGAAACTGGGACATCCTGTCCCTTGTAGTCCGCTGTAGCGGAAAAATCAATACCGATCGGTTTGAGCAATGCCAGCGTGATGCCGGAAACGGTCAGGTCAGCGTCCTTGATGCCAATTTTTGAGTTGGCCGAATAATCAACGTAAGTGATCTTGGCGTTGCGGATCGAGAAGGTGTCAACAATTAAAGAAAAATCCGTCCCTTTGTCTTTTTCCTGGCTACTGGCTACCGGCTCCCGGCTACTTCTCCCTTTGCTTTTGGTCATGTCCGAGAAATTGAACTCGCCGGAACGGCTTTTCTCGATCAATATCTCCGGCTTGACCAGCCGGACCTCTTTGACGATCACCTGTCGTTTGAACAAAGGCCAGAAGGCGTAGCGCAGGGCGATCGCGTCAGCTCTCACGAACGGCTCTTTGGCAAAGCCCGGGCTGTTGCTAACGGACAGGCCTTTTAGTTCAATGCCAGAGAAGATGTTGAACGATACGCTTTCGACCTTGACCTCGCGGTTAATGGCGGTTGAGATCTTCTCTGTGGCGATATCCTTGATCTTATCCAGCGGCAGAACAAAGGGCAGGGCAACGGCAGCGCCGATCAGCAGAACTACCAATACAGCCACGACGATCGCAGTCCATTTAAGTGCTTTTTTCATGAAGCATCACCTCGTTGGCAGTATTATAACATCTATTGTATAATAGGCACACCATGAAGAAAGGCATTGCTGTCCTCGGCTCGACCGGCTCCATCGGCAAGCAGTCCTTAGAGGTCGTTTCGATCTTCCCCAGCAGTTTAACGGTCACGGCCATCGCGGCCAAGGACGAAGTTGACCTGATCGTTGAACAGGTCAAGAAATTCCAGCCCAAGATCGTTTCAGTCGAGAATGACACTGTTAAACAACAGGTTGAAGCCAAGCTGGCTGGCGTTAAGGCCGAAGTTCTGTCTGGTCCTGAAGGATTAATGAAAGTCGCGACCGAGCCGACAGCCAAAACAGTTGTTGTTGCCATCCCCGGCGCGCTGGCCCTGACCGCGGTGCTCGAAGCGGTTAAGCTTAAAAAGGACATTGCCCTGGCGACCAAAGAAGTCCTGGTCGCGGCAGGCGAGGTCTTTATGAAAGAGGTCAAGACCGCAGGCGTAAAGGTTTTCCCGATCGACTCCGAGCACAGCGCTATTGCCCAGTGCCTGGCTGGTGAGGATATGAAAACGGTCAAGAAGATCGTGCTGACCGCGTCCGGCGGTCCGTTCATCAAAACCCCCGTGGAAAAATTCGCCACGCTTACCGCCAAGGAAGCCTTGAAACACCCGACCTGGAAAATGGGGCCCAAGATCACCATTGACTCGGCCACGCTGATGAACAAAGGCTTTGAAGTGATGGAAGCCCATTATCTCTTTGGCCTAGATTACTCCCAGATCGAGGTTATCATTCACCCGCAAAGCATCATTCATTCCTTTGTTGAATTCATTGACGGCTCGGTCAAGGCCCAGCTGGGCGCGCCGGACATGCGCATCCCGATCCAATATGCGTTGCTGGAACAGACCCGGGCCAAGAACCACTGGAACACTCTGAGTTTGGCAAAATTGTCCAAGCTTGAATTCCTACAGCCAGATAAACAAAAATTTCCCTGTCTGGATTATGCTTATGAAGCGGGCAAGAAAAAGGGCACGCTGCCAGCGGTGCTCAACGCGGCTAATGAGGAAGTGATCAAGCTGTTCTTCAAAGGCAAGCTCAATTTCGCCCAGCTGCCGCAGCGGATCAAAATGGTCATGGAGCGCCATGAGAACAAGGAAAATCCTACCCTAGAAGACATTTTGGCTGCTGATAAATGGGCGAGGGAGCAAGCCGCGGCCTCTGGCTAAGCTTTAACCTCTATGATATACTGATTTCATGACGAAAAAGGCTGACCTCGAAACATTAAGACATTCCGCCTCCCACATTATGGCTCAGGCAGTTGTCGAGCTATTCCCGGGAGTTAAGCTCGGCATCGGCCCGTCGATCGAGAACGGGTTCTACTATGACTTTGACATGCCCGAGCAAATCACTTCTGAAGACCTGCCCAAGATCGAGAAAAAAATGAAAGAGATCATCAAGTCCAACGCCAAGTTCGAAAAGATCGAGATGACCAAGGAAGAGGCGGCCCAGTTCCTGGAAGAGCGCGAGGAAAAGTACAAGATCGAGATACTGCACGAGATCCCTGACAAAATGGTCACTTTTTACAAGCACGGCGATTTTATCGACCTCTGCCGCGGACCGCACGTGCGCTACACCAAGGAGATCAAGGCTTTTAAGCTCTTGTCCATTGCCGGCGCCTATTGGCACGGCATTGAGACCAATCCCATGATGCAGCGCATCTACGGCACGGCCTGGGCCAGCAAAGAGGACCTTGATAATTATCTCACCAGCCTGGAAGAAGCTAAAAAACGCGATCACCGCAAGTTGGGCAAAGAGCTTGACCTGTTCTCCATGCATGAAGAGGCCGGCGCGGGCTTTGTTTATTATCACCCAAAAGGCGCGATGGTGCGCTACCTGATCGAGGATTTTATGCGCCAGGAGAACCTCAAGCGCGGCTACGAGATGGTCGCTATCCCGCACATTGCCAAGATCGACCTGTGGAACACCTCGGGCCATACCAATTATTACCGTGAAAACATGTACTTCATGCAGATCGATGAGCAGGACTATGTGGTCAAGCCGATGAACTGTCCGGGCCATATCCTGATCTACAAGCGCAAATTGATGAGCTATCGCGACCTGCCGGTGCGCATGTTCGAGTTCGGCACGGTCTACCGTTACGAAAAGTCCGGCGTGCTTCATGGCCTGCTGCGCGTGCGTGGCTTTACCCAGGATGATGCTCATATCTTCTGCCGCCTGGACCAGCTGGAAGAAGAGATCGTTTCTGTGCTGGAATTCATTGACTTTGTCATGAAGACCTTTAAGTTCGAATATGAAGTCAACCTGTCGACTCGGCCGGAAAAATTCGCCGGCACAGAAGAGAACTGGGATAAAGCTACAGAAATACTAAAAAAAGCCCTCAAACACAAGAAAATGCCGTTTGAGATCGATCCTGGCGCCGGGGTGTTCTACGGGCCAAAGATCGATATCAAGCTCAAGGACGCGCTGGGCCGCACCTGGCAGGGGCCGACCGTGCAGGTCGATTTCAACCTGCCACAGCGCTTTGCCTTGAACTACACAGCTGCTGACGGCACAAAACAGACGCCGGTCATGGTCCATCGTGCGGTTCTGGGCAGTTTAGAGCGATTTTTAGGGGCATTGATCGAGCATTATGCCGGAGCATTCCCGCTCTGGCTGGCGCCGGTCCAGGCCAAGGTCCTGCCGATATCCGACCGTCATAATAACTATGCTGAAAAGGTAGCGGCTGAGCTGCGCCAGGCCGGGATCCGGGTCGAAGTTGACCAGCGCAAGGAAAAGATCGGCGCCAAGATCCGGGATGCCCAGCTGGAAAAGATCCCTTATATGCTGATCGTGGGCGATAATGAGGCAGACGCCGGCCAGGTCGCGGTCAGGCACCGGAGCGAAGGCGACCTGGGCGCTGAAAAGACCGCTGAACTCCTCGCTAAATTACGTCGTGATATAGACAGTAAGGCCTGATTTGTAGTATAATTAACCTTTGGGGGTAGAGCACGTATTAAGAATTTCATAATTAACGAACGTATCCGCGGCCGGGAAGTCAGGGTAGTGGATGAGGAGGGCAAGCAGTTAGGGGTTTTACCGACCCAGGATGCTTTGAAGCTGGCTCGCGAACGGGGACTTGACCTTGTTCTGGTCTCGCCAGGGGCTCAACCGCCTGTCTGCCGCATTGCTGACCACGGCAAACTCAAGTACGAGCAGAGTAAAAAGGAAAAGGAAGCGCGAAAATCGCAGCGCGGCGGCGGGCTGAAAGAGGTAAAGCTTTCTCCCAAGATCGCCCAGCATGATTTTGAGGTCAGGCTGAGAAAAGCGCGGGAATTCCTGGAAGAAAAGAACCAGGTCAAGTTATCGATGTTCTTCCGCGGCCGTGAAATGGCCCATGTCGATCTGGGCATGAAGGTCATGGAACGTATGATCGAGGCGCTCGGCGACCTGGGCAAAGCCGAGGCCAAGCCAAAGAGATTCGGCAAGAATTTTGTGGTGATCGTTTCACCGAAATAGGAGACAGTAATGCCAAAAGTCAAGACAAGACGCGCGGCGGCCAAGAGGTTCAGGTTGACCAAGAAAGGCAAGGTCATGCGCCGCCACGCCAAGACCAGACATATCCTTGAGTCAAAATCAAAAAAGAAAAAGCGCTCCCTGCGCCAGGTCGGCCAGGTCGCCAAGAGCGACATTGCCCGCGTCAGGGACATGCTGCCAGGAGGCTAGAAATCCATGGTCAGGGTAAAACGAGGCAATGTTGCCAGGAAGAAGAAGCGTAAACAGTTAAAGAGGGCCAAGGGATTCCGCGGCGGGCTGCGCACTCAGCTGCGCCGGCGCAAGCAGGCGATCGTTAAGGCTAAGAGACATGCCACCCGCGGCCGGCGCCAGAAGAAATCGGCCATGCGCCGGCTCTGGATCGTCAGGATCAACGCGGCTGTGCGCCAGGCTGGCTTAAGTTACAGCCGGTTCATGGCCGGGCTTAAAAAGAAAAAGATCGAACTGGACCGCCGCTCTCTGGCGGATCTGGCGGCCAACCATCCTGCTGATTTTAAGCAACTGCTGGAGGTCGTTAAAACCGCATGATCCAGATGCAGGTCGGGGGTCTGGGCTTTGATCCCCGTAACCTATCACCCTTAGTCCTGTTGCGCGATGAAGAGGAACTGAACTTCCTGCCGATCTGGATAGGCATTTTTGAGGCTGCCGCCATTGCCATGGAGCTCCAGAACGTCAAACCGCCCCGGCCGATGACACACGACCTGCTGCTTGATTTTATTGAAAAGCTGGGCGGAACCCTGCAGCGCGTGATCGTCAATGAGGTCAAGGAAGGCACCTTTTACGCGGTGATCGAATGCGAAAAGGATAAAAAGATCATGAAGATCGACGCCCGTCCCTCAGACGCCATTGCCCTGGCAGTGCGGGCTCATCTGCCGATCTTTGTTTCTGAGGTCGTGATGATGCAAGCCAAGCTGGTCAACGCGGAAAAAGACGCGGATGAGACCAAAAAATTCAAGGATTTTATCCAGAACATGAAGCCCGAGGACTTCACCAAATATTACAAGAAGGATTGAGGCGGCTTAGGACGTCCGCGAGATCAGGAAAACCCCGACCATGATCACCAGTATCCCCAGCCAGCGCACCAGGGTCAAGTTTTCTTTGAAAAAGATCCAGGAGACCAGGGCTACGATGACGTAAGCCACGCTGACCATGGGATAGACCAGGCTGAGCTCCATGCGCGAGAGGACGACCAGCCAGGTGACAGCGCTGGCGCCGAAGCAGGCCAGGCCGACAAAGACGTAAGGATTCAAGAACATGGGAATGATCTTGCTCAACAGCTGGCTGACAGGAAATGCGCCAAAGCTCATCATACCCCTTTTCATCAAGAGCTGCCCCATGGTCGCCAGTATGATCGAAGTCGATAAAAACAGATAGTTCGTCATTTTTTACCTCCGGTGTCTATAATTCCTGCCAGGCAAGGGTCTCGAATGGCGAATTGCTGAAAACAAGCTTCAGGACCACGGCCCCCCGGCCCTGACAGCCGACCGAATAAAGCGCATCACGCCCTTTTTCCCTGATCACCTTGAAATGGCCGTCGCCCAGGGAGTTCTCCTGACCGATGGCGTACTTGATCAGCCATTCAGCGTTGTCCGGACGGAAATACGGCTGGTCAGTGTACCAGGCCGGGTTATGGCTCAGTTCGACCTTGCCCTTTTCCAGACCGGCCTCCGCCAGACTGAAGGCCAGTTGCCGGTCCAGCGCCGCATTAACGCTAACATGACAATTATAGACCACTTTGACCAATAATGCACACAAGACCAATGAGGCGGAAATTATCATTATACTGGTCATGAGGGCAAAGCCTTTTTTCATATCAGTTCCTCAGCGCCGCCTGGCCGATATATTCATCCAGCATGAACTCTATCCGGCGCGTGCTTGGATAGGAAACACTGAACTGACCGACCTGACCGACATCCGTCAGATAAGCGGCCCGGCCGTTCTTCTTGCGGCAGAGCTTGCCGCTGTTAAGGGAATACTCGATACGATCAGGACCGGCGAGCAGGATAAGCTCGTCGCCCGTAGCGGAGAAGATTATCTCGCCGGCAGAGTGGATGTCGCGGACGATGCTGCCCAGGCAGTGGTCAACAGCCTGTTGCCTGGTGCTGGCCAGAGCAACACGTTGCCAGAACGCCAGCTCAACGCTTGCCGCGTGAAAAATGCCGCCCATGACCATCGCCAAGAGAGTGAAGGCAATGATCATCTCTATCAAGGTAAAGCCCCGAAGCCTCGGTCTCATTTGTAATTGCTCCTCAAGGTGTAAAGCCTGAGCGGCACCTTGTTCTCATGCCAGACAAGCTCCAGCCTGACCTCGACCAGATCGGCCAGCGCCTGGGTTACGCTGATCTTGCCGGCTCCACCGGCAAAGCGGCGGCCGTTAAGAAAACAAAGACTGGCAAAGGGGACTTCCTGCAATTCTTCAGATTCGGCCTGAAGTTCATAGACCGCTCTGGCCAGCTGGCGTGAATCGGCTATTGATGCGGCGCTGCTGCGCAGCAGATAACTGAAGGTGCCGAGGCAGACAATGAACAAGCCGGCAGCGACCAGTAATTCGATAATAGTAAAACCGGCCTTATTCGATGCGGACCCTGCCGCTTGAGGACAGGATGACTTTTTTCTGCTTGCCATATGAGTTCTCTGCTATTAGTGTACCTGAACCGCCGGGCGGAGGGAAGCCTGTGGCTGAAAAAGACAATTGCTGGCTGCCGCTTAGTCTGATGCCTTTGGGCAGAGCGAGAGCGGCCGGCTCAAAGACCTTGGTTTCATGCCCGGCGGCAGCTTCGGAGCGCAGGGCTTGCAGCTCGGCCGCGATGAGATGGGCTGCCGCGGTCAGATTGACCTGGGACAACCAGCCGTGCAGCGGCCGCAGGCTGACGATCGAGAGCAGGCCGACCAGGCTGAGCACAACGACCAATTCTATCAGGGTAAAACCCGGCTGTTTCATCTGCGGCCGACCAGGCAATTATCGATCAGACGGGTCTGGCCAAGATAGGCCGCAACAGCGATCAGGCTCTCCCCCTTAAGCGAGCTTTTCGGCTCAAGGCTCACCGGGTCGACGACCTCCAGGTAATCAAGCCGTACTTTGGGAAAACCCCGAAGAAAACGGCGCAAGCGTTGTTTCAACGCGGCCACCTGCTTTATCCCGTGCCTGATCTCTGCGGCAGCCAGGCGAAGCGTTTGATAAAGAGCGACCGCCTGGGCCCTTTCCTCTTTTAAAAGATAAGCGTTGCGCGAGCTCATGGCCACTCCGTCAGGCTCGCGCACGGTCGGGCAGCCGACGATCCTGACCGGCAGATTAAGGTCGGCGACCATCCGCTTGATGATGGTCAGCTGCTGGAAATCTTTTTCGCCGAAAAAGGCCAGGTCAGGCGCCACGATGTTAAAAAATTTATTGACCACAGTGGCCACGCCCCTGAAGTGGCCCGGCCGCGTTCTGCCGCAGAGCTTTTGCCCCAGATCCGGCACCTCAACAAAGGTCAGTGGCTTTTCCGGGTACATTTGGCCGACCGTTGGGACAAAGAGCGCAGCGATATCAAAATTGCGCAGCAGTTTTTTATCGCGGCCCAGATCTCGGGGATAGCGCTTCAGGTCCTCTTTAGGCCCGAACTGGAGCGGGTTGACGAAAATACTGACAATGACCACATCGCTTTGAGCCGAAGCTGACTCGATCAGGGAAAGATGCCCTTCATGAAGGTAGCCCATGGTCGGCACAAAGCCGATGGTCCTGTTGGCGGCCTTTTGCTGTTCGGCAAAGGCGTGCATCTGCCGGGGATATTTGATGATCTTCATCATAAACCGCCTTGTTCCCGGCTTAGCGAATGACCCAATAGCGGGCAATGGCCCAGAGGACGATGGCCAGGACCAGGGCCAGGGCCTTGAGGCCGATGTTGCGGGTAAAGAACTCTCTAAGCATCACTATCCTCCTGCTTGTCCTTTTTCTTCGGCTTCTCCGTGCCCGGCCGCTGCCAGGTGGCATAATCGCATCTTGGATAATTGATGCAGCCGTAGAAAAGCCTGCGCCGGCGGGTGCGGCGCTCGACCAGGTCGCCGCCGCATTTAGGGCACTGGGCGCCGATGCGTTTCAGGATCGGCTTGATATTCTTGCACTTGGGATAAGCGGAGCAAGCCAGGAAACTGCCGTAGCGGCTGTGCTTGAGAACCATCTTGCTGCCGCACTTGTCACAGACCTCATCTGCCGGGGCCTCGGGCTCTTCGCCGGGCAGCGCTTTGGTGAACTTGCACTTGGGATAACCGGAACAAGCCATGAAATCGCCGTAGCGGCCCTGCCTGATGACCAGGGGCTTGCCGCAGTCAGGGCAGACCTCGTTGGTCTTGATCTCTTTCTTGACCTTTTCCATCTTGACCTCGGCTTTGGCCAGGTTCTGGGCAAAAGGTTCGTAGAATTCCTCGAGCGCCTTGACCCACTCCATCTTCTCGGCCACTATATCGTCCAAGTCGTCCTCCATGTGGGCGGTGAACTTGATGTCCATGATGCGCGGGAAATGCTTGACCAGCAAGCCATTGACCGTCGTGCCGATCTCGGTGGGCTTGAGCGCCTTGCCTTCTTTTTCCACATAGCCGCGGTCCTGGATGGTCGACATGATCGGCGCGTAGGTCGATGGCCGGCCGATGCCGCGTTTTTCCAGTTCCTTGACCAGGGACGCCTCATTATATCGCGGCGGCGGCTGGGTGAAATGCTGCTCCGGCTTGAGCTCGATCAAGCTGATGACTTCGTTATCCTTGAGCAGGGGCAAGGTGCCGGCCATCTCCTTTTCTTCGTCGTCATCTTCGCTTTCCAAATAGACCTTGATGAAACCGTCGAACTTGAGCACGGAACCGGTCGCGCGGAAGCGGTATTCGCCCGCGTTGATATCGATGGATGTCTGGTCAAAGACCGCGGAGTTCATCTGGCAGGCAACAAAACGCTTCCAGATCAGGTCGTAGAGCCTGAACTCGTCAGGTTTCAGGCTGTCCTTGATGCTGTCAGGCTGGCGTTTGACCGAGGTCGGCCGGATGGCTTCGTGAGCGTCCTGGGCCTGTTTCTTCTTTTTATAACGCTGAGGTATTTCCGGCAGGTATTCTTTGCCGAAATTAGCGGCGATATGTTCGCGGACCGCGTCTTCAGCTTCATGGGCAATGCGCACGGAATCAGTTCGCATATAAGTGATAAGACCGACGCGGCCTTCGCCCTTGAGATCGACGCCCTCGTAGAGTTTTTGCGCCAGCATCATTGTCTTCTTGGCTGAAAAACCAAGCTTGCGGGCAGCTTCCTGCTGCAGGGTGCTGGTGATAAAGGGCGGAGGAGCGTGGCGCTGCTGTTCCTTTTTCTTGATCTCAGAGATGGAAAAGCTGGCGCCTTCAAGTTCTTTAAGTATTTGTTTTGCTTCGGCTTCCGAGCCGATGGCCCTGCCTTTTTCTTTGGGCCGGACACCGAGGGGTTCATCGCCTTTGGCTGCCAGCCTGGCCGTGAACTCGGCTTTTTCCTCATTACTGAGCTTGGCGATGATATCCCAATATTCCTCGGCCTTGAAAGCCTGGATCTTTTCTTCGCGCTCGCAGATCAGGCGCACGGCTACTGACTGCACCCGTCCGGCGGACAGGCCTTTTCTGACCTTTTTCCAGAGCAGAGGACTGAGCTTGTAGCCGACCAAACGGTCGAGGATGCGGCGAGCTTGCTGGGCATTGACCCGGGCCATGTCGATCTTGCGCGGATGTTTGACCGCGCTGGTCACGGCTTCCTTGGTGATTTCATGGAATTCGATGCGCTTGACCTTATCGTCGCCGTCAAGGATCGTCATCAGGTGCCAGGCAATAGCTTCGCCTTCGCGGTCGGGATCGGGCGCCAGGAAAATGATCTCAGCCTTGGCCGCCGACTTCTTGAGGTCTTTGATGATCTTTTCCTTGCCCTTGATGATCTTGTAGCTGGGCGAGAAATCCTGGTCTATTTTTACGCCAAGGGATTTTGGCGGCAGATCGCGGACATGTCCGCCGCAGGCAGCAACTTCAAAACCCTGACCCAGGAACTTTTTCAAGGTCCTGGCCTTGGCCGGTGACTCAACAATTACAAGTTTTTTAGCCAAAATTTTACCTCCCGGAACATAGCGAGTCTATCAGACAGGCAAATATCTGTCAAATTTCAAAGCAATTTCATTACCAGCCTGCCAGGTTCTGGGTTCTAGGTACTAGGTTCTGTGGCCCTGGATCCTATGATCATATTTTTTTACTACTCTAATATAATTAAATGAATCTATTAATTTATATGCCAGAACCCAGAACCTAGAACCCAAACCGTCTCAATCCCGACACTGAAATCCGTCAGCTGAACGGCCGAAAGAAAAGTATCATGAAAATATCAAGTTTTAAAACAGCTTTCTGGCGGCCGATCAATCTACTGCGCAGCCGCGAGACCCGTTTGCACAGCCAGCACACCAGTGCCTGGGGCTTGGCACGTTTGATGGTCTCCATGCCGCGTACGTTCAACTTGGAACGAGCTGTTGAGCGTAATCTTGAGGACCGTTTTTTATCCGGCAGGCTTTCATTAAAAGGCCTTATTGCTTTGGTGGTGAAAGGGCCCAGGGCCTTGCAGCCGCTGGCCGAGGCCATTATCCTGCGCCAGGAAGCTTTTCATGATGCCGCGGTAACTGAGCTGGCGGCATATCTGAACGATAAAAAACTTGGCGGCATGACCCTGTTTGAGAATTATAACGGCAGAGAGACCGAGTTCGTGGAAGTGCTCTATCCCCTTAGAGCTCAAGCGCAAAAGATACTGCGTCATTTATCCAGAATTGAAGATGGTCCATTGCAGCAAAGGATTGGCCAGATCCTGAGGACTGCTCCGTCGTGTTATAGCAAAAGCAGGTTGCTGTTCTAGCCGCTTCTTTTAAAGCGTTTTTCAAATTCTGCAAGCGTCAATCTGATCATGGTGGGCCGGCCGTGCGGGCAGGTCAGGGGATTTTCCGTCTTCAGCAGCTGGGCGATCAATTGATGCATTTCTGCAAAGCTCAATTTATCGCCGGCCTTGATCGCGCTGTGGCAGGCGATCAGTTTTCTAATATTCTCCTGTTTGGCCTCAAGTTGGGCTGATTTGCCCAACTGTTGCAGTTCCACAGCAATATCAAGCAGCAGTTCTTTGGCCGGCCTGTTGCTCAAAGTTGACGGGAACGATCTTATTCGAAAAGAATTGTTGCCGAACTCTTCTGCATCAAAACCAAGCTCCTGCAAATAAGCGATGTTCTCCTGAAGTGTTGAGAACTCTGTGGCCGTGAACTCAAGGGTTTCAGGTGAAAGCAGCGGCTGACTGCCGGGCTCGCCTGATTTTTCGCTTAGCTGGTCATAGAGGACCCGCTCATGAGCAGCGTGCTGGTCGATCAACACAAGGTCCGGTCCGTCCTTGCAAATAATATAAGTATTATTATGCTGATAGACCGGCTGGATGGGCAAGGATCGATCTGCTTCAAAATGTTTTATCTCTTCAGTTGACAAGCCTTCGGGAAACAGGGCGTCAGCCATGGCCGCCTGCCAGCGGCCTTCAGCCGGCGGGGTCCAGCTGTCCTCTGTTGCCGGCGGCAGGGGAGCCTCAACGACCTTGCTTAAAGCTG
This sequence comes from Candidatus Saganbacteria bacterium, assembly GCA_016932255.1. Taxonomy (GTDB): domain Bacteria; phylum Margulisbacteria; class WOR-1; order O2-12-FULL-45-9; family O2-12-FULL-45-9; genus JAFGDE01. The sequence continues at coordinate 146,138 of JAFGDE010000015.1, read as the reverse complement.
TGCGGCCGAATTCCCTGACCGCATCCATGACCTCTTGGGTCCGGCTGAACTTGATCTCTTTTTTGGTCGGATGCACGTTAACATCGATGTGTTTGGGATCGATCTCCAGAAAAATAACCGCCGCTGGAAAACGATTGTTCGGGATCAGGGTGCGGTAGGCTTGTTCCAACGCCTTGTTCAATAAAAAGTTCTTAACATAGCGTCCGTTGACAAAGAAGGTCTCATAACTGCGGTCCAGCCGCGTCAGAGTGGGGCGGCTGATCAGGCCGGCGACCTTGATGTTCTTAAAGGTCTGCTCGCTTTCGATCAGGTTCTTGAGCAGGTCAATGCCGTAGATCGCAATGACCGCGTCCGCCAGTTTGCCCGAACCTGGCGAAGAGAGCAGGGGTTTCCCGTCTGAAACAAGTTCAAAAGCGATCTCTGGCCTGGCCAGGGCGTACTTGGCCACAATGTCGCCGATGTGGCCCATTTCCGTGGCCGGAGATTTAAGGAACTTCTTGCGGGCCGGAGTATTAAAGAACAGGTCTTTGACCGTTACACTGGTTCCAGTCGGGCTGCCGAAGTCCTCAAGGTCAATGCGTTTGCCGCCTTCCAGCCTGAGCTCTGTGCCGCTTGAGCTGCTGCTTTCCCGGCTGATCAGTTCCATGATCGAAACACTGGCGATCGAGGGCAGGGCCTCGCCCCGGAAACCCAGGCTCTTGATGTTAAAAAGATCGTTCAGGTCGCTGAGCTTGGAGGTCGCGTGACGCTCGACCGCCAGCTGCAGGTCTGCTTTGCTCATGCCTGCGCCGTTATCGCTGACACGGATCAATTTTCTGCCGGCCTGCTGTATCTCGACCTTGATCCTGGAAGCCTTGGCGTCGATCGCGTTCTCGATCAATTCCTTAACCACTGAGGCCGGCCGTTCGATGACCTCACCGGCTGCGATTTTATTGATCAGGTCTTCAGGCAGGATGTTTATGCTCTGGCTCATGGTCTTATTTTACTTGATTTGTGCTTTTGAGCCAAGATAAATGGAGATATTATTTCAGGCTATCGAGCAATTCCTTGAGCCGCAGGACCGGCAGGCCGACAACATTATCATAGTCACCCTCGATCCTGTCGATAAAGATCTCTTCGATCTCCTGGATGCCGTAAGCGCCGGCCTTGTCCAGCGGCCGGCCGCTCTCAACATAAGCCTGGATCTCCTTAAGCGGGACTTTCTTCATCTTGACCTTGGTGACGACAAAATCAGCTGCGGCCTTCCCGGTCGCTGAATCGATAACGCAGATGCCTGTAATGACCTTATGGGTGCGGCCGCTCAGGCTTTTTAGCATCTTGAGAGCATGTTGCTTATCTTTAGGCTTGCCCAGGATCTTTTGGCCCAGAACAACGATCGTGTCCGCGCCGATGATCAGGGCTTTCTTAAAGTGTTTGGCCATGTCCCTGGCTTTGGCCAGCGCGGCTTTGACCGCAAAGGTTTCAGGACTTTGGGCCTTGATCCTTGTTTCGTCGACACGACTGGGCGAAACCGTGACCGAGCGGGCTATTTTCTTAAGCAATTGCCGTCTCCTTGGCGAAGCGGAAGCCAGCACGATCTTTTTCATGGTCTTTTGATTATACAAGCTGGTTAAAGGCCTAATCAAGTAATATTGCCATTGGCTGAAATCCGGCCCTCTAAATCAGGAAGAATACCCGGGTGGATCAATGATCAGAAAATTCTTATTGCTAGGTCTGTTATTTAGCTGGCTGACGGTTCCGGTGCTAGCGCAATGCGATTATGTTGATTCCCCGACGGAGTGGGATGCCTTTTATATTACCTATAAGATCAAAGGATACCCGACCTACAACTCAACCTTGTCCAGATATGATTTTTTTGACCTTGACGATAATTATTGTGGCAGTTTATGTTATAATAATATCAACGAAGAGTGGGAATACATCAGTCTATAATGCGACCTCGTAATGCCTTCTTGCTGGAGAACAGATAATTATGTTTAAAAAGACGCTATTAGTGGCGTGCGCGTTTCTTTTGGCCACTACAATGGTTGTGGCTAAAGATCTGCGCGCGGTCAAGCTGAAGAAATTCCTTGACCGTTATCCCTGGAGCCCGCTGCGCGGCCATGAGCAAGAGATACTTTATTGTGCTGATAAATTCGGCCTGGATTACCGCCTTTATGTGGCCATTGCCGGAGCAGAAAGTTCCTATGGCAAACGCTATCCCCTGGGGACCAAGAACCTGACCGGATATAATAGCTGTAAGACCGGCTTTACCTCGATCTGGGAGAACATCTATGAGACCTCCAAGCTGATCGGCACAACCTCTTATTACAAAAAGTTCCGCAAGACAGGTGATATCAAGGACCTGATCTATGTGTATAAGGGCGTGCCACCCTATCAGCATTATTATGAGAACATGCGTTATGCCCTGGACCAGATCACCGCGGTCTCGATCGAAAAAGAGCTGGCTGAACAGAGGGCAGTGCTGGCCACAAAAAGCCCTGGCGGCAAACTTAACAAACAGAGCTGGCAAAAAAGCATTTTTACCTGGACCTCAGTGCCTTTTCATCAATATGGCGCCCGCACCAAGAACGACCTCAGTCTTAGGATCGCCAGTAAGTAAGGCTTAACTACCGAAGGAATTTAGTTCCAGGATCTTTTGCGCGATATTATTGGCGTGGTCGCCGACGCGCTCCAGATTGCTGAGGATATCCAGGAAGACTATGCCTGCCTTGGGATCACATTCGGCTTTGCCGCAGCGGCTAATATGATTGTCGCGATAAAGCTGTTCAGTGGCGTCGATCTTGCCTTCCAACTCGATCGCCTCCTCGGCCAGCTGTCGATTCCATTCTTCGAAAGCCCGAATAGTCTTATTAATCGCGTTTTCGACCAGCTTGCTTAAGGTCGTCACTTCTTTACTTCCGGTGTCAGAGAACTTGATATTCTCCTCCTCTTTGAGCTTGACCAGGTCAACGATATTCTCGGAAATATCGCCGATGCGCTCGATATCATGTATCAGGTGAAGGTAGGCAGCCGTTGTTCTGGCCAATTCTTCCGTGATCGCCTGTTGGTCGATGTGGATCAGGAAAGAAGCGATCTCTCGCTCGAGTAAATTTACGGCTTCCTCGCGGCGCTTGATCTTTTCGAATAATTGCTCTCTTTCACGACTATTTTTGGCAAAGATCGATTCAACCGACATGCTTAACTGTTCCTTGGCGTAATGAGCCATGCGGCTGATCTCCTTTTTTGCCTGGCCGATGGCGATCTCCGGTGTGACCAGCATCCGCTCATCAAGGTATTTTGTGCCGTGCTCAATGACCTCGACCTCGCCCCTGACAAGCTTGGTCACGATGAAAACCATAAAACCGGCCAGCGGCATGAAGATCAGGCAGTTGAGCACGTTGAATATTGTATGCGTGTTGGCGACATGCCGCTCTATATTCTGGCCTGCCCAGACATTGCCAGGGGTGATCAGGTCCACAAAATACAGGAAGGCGGGTTTTCCGTTGATTTGAATGCCCAATAAAGCGAGCATATAAGCAGCGCCAAAAACCTTAAAGAGCGTGTGGGCCCAGGCAGTCCGCTTGGCCGTTATATTAGCGTTCAGGGCGGCCAGCTGAGCGGTGATGGTCGTGCCGATATTATCACCCAATATGACGGCAAAGGCCGTGACAAAATCAAGCAGACCGACGCCGGCTAGGGCCATGGTGATGCCGACAGTGGCCGAGCTGCTCTGAATGATCATGGTCAGGACCATGCCGGTCAGCAGGGCCAGCAGGGGGTTCTTGCTGAAGGTGACGAACAGCTGCTGGAATTCAGGCGAGGTTTTCAACGGCTCGAACACACTTGTCATAATGGCCAGGCCGAAAAATAGCATGCCAAAGCCGAGCAAGAACTGACCGAAATACTTGAAGGTCTTTCTGGGAATGAAGAAGTTCAGCAGCACTCCCAGGCCGATGCAGGGCAGGGCATATTGATGGATCTTAAAGGCGATTATCTGCGCGGTGATAGTCGTGCCAATATTGGCGCCGAGAATAACGCCGATGGATTGTCTCAGGGTCATTAGACCGGCCTGGACAAAGCCGATCAGCATGACGGTGGGAGCTGAGCTGCTCTGGATGATAGCGGTGACCGCCGCACCGACCGCAATGCCGCCGATGGTTGTCTTGGTCAGCATTTCCAGGATCCTGCGCATGCTGCGGCCGGCTATTTTCTGCAGGCCTTCGGACATGATGTGCATGCCGAAAAGGAATAAGCCGAGGCCGCCGATCACGCCGAATAATATGTTGTCAGTCATAGATAATGCTTTCCAGACAATCGATCCAGCAGCATTATAACAGAAACATAAAGGTTTTTAAATGAGGGCTGTGCGGCCCCTTAAGTGTCGAAGGAGTTCAATTCCAGGATCTTCTGGGCGATATTGTGCAAATGGTCGCCGGCTCGCTCCAGATTGCTCAGGATATCGAGGAAGACTATCCCGGCTTTTGGGTCGCAGGTCGCCTGGCCGCAGCGGAATATATGGTTGTCGCGGTAAAGCTGTTCCGTCGCGTCGATCCTGCCTTCAAGTTCGATCGCCTCTTCGGCTAATTGCTTGTTCCATTGATCAAATGCCCGGAAGGACCTGTCCATGGCCTTATCGACCAGCTGGCTCAGCGTCCTGACCTCGGCGCTGCCTGTTTCCGAGAACTTGATGTTCTCTTCCTCTTTGAGCACGACCAGGTCAACGATGTTCTCGGAAATATCGCCGATGCGTTCGATATCATGTATCAAGTGGAGGTAGGCTGCGGTGGTCTTGGCCAATTGCTCGGTGATCGATTCCTGATCGATGCGGACCAGGAAAGATGAGATCTCTCTCTCCAACAAGTTGACCGCTTCCTCCCGCCGCTTGATCTTCTCGAACAGCCTTTCGCGCTCGCGGTGTTTTTTGACGAATACGGCCTCGATCGACATGTTGAGCTGGTCCTTGGCGTATCCGGCCATGCGGCTGATCTCTTTCTTGGCCTGGCCGATAGCGATCTCCGGCGTGACCAGCATGCGGTCGTCAAGGTATTTTGTGCCGTGCTCGATTACCTCCACCTCTCCCCGGACAAGTTTTGTGACGGCAAAAGCCATCACCCCGGCCAGAGGGATAAAGATAATGCAGTTGAAGATATTAAAGAGCGAGTGGCTGTTGGCCACGGCCCGTTCGATATTCTCTCCAGCAAAAGCATTGCCCGGCGTGATCAAGTTAATGAAATGCAGGAAGACCGGCTGCCCGTCGATCCGGACATTGAGCAGGAGCAGCATGTACCCGGCGCCGAACAGGTTGAAAAGGGTGTGAGCCCAGGCTGTGCGCTTGGCCGTGATGTTGCCGTTGAGCGCGGCCAGCTGGGCGGTGATGGTCGTGCCGATATTGTCGCCCAGAACAACAGCAAAGGCCGTGACGAAATCGAGCAGGCCGGCTCCGGCCAGGGCCATGGTGATGCCGACCGTTGCTGAGCTGCTCTGTACGATCATGGTCAGGGCTGTGCCGGTCAGCACTGCCAACAGGGGGTTGCGGCTGAACAGAACGAACAATTGACGGAACTCGGGGCTTTGTTTGAGCGGAATAAAGACCTCCGACATAATGGCCAGTCCGAAGAAGAGCATGCCAAAACCAAGCAGGATCTGTCCAAAGTGCTTAAGCTTTCTTTTAGGAAAGAAGAAGTAAAGGAAAACGCCCAGACCGATAGCGGGCAGGGCGTATTTATGGATCTTGAAAGCAATGATCTGGGCGGTAATGGTCGTGCCGATGTTGGCGCCGTAAACAACGCCAATTGACTGTTTCAGCGTCATCAGGCCGGCCTGGACGAACCCGATCAGCATCACGGTCGTGGCCGAACTGCTCTGGATGATAGCGGTGACCGCCGCGCCGACCGCGACCCCGGCAATGGTCGTTTTGGTCAGCAGTTCCAGTATCTTGCGCATGCCCTGGCCGGCTATCTTTTGCAGGCCTTCAGACATGTTCTTCATGCCGAAGAGGAATAGGCCCAGGCCGCCCAAAACTCCGAAGATAATGTTGTTTGTCATTTTTAACTCCAGAACAATCTTATAATTTAAATATTATGCCCTGATGACCGCCATGTAACATTTATGTTACTAATATTCACCAATTGACCTGCGCATGCAAAGAAAGGAGTTGGGCAGCGGCTTGTCCGTCATGTACTTCCCTTTGGTAATCAAGTGCCAGCTTCAGGTCTTTGCCCCAGGGATATTCAAGGCCGACCACCTGAAGATCCTGTTGGCCCGTCACTTGGCGGAAACGGTCGACCCGGACAAATAAATTAAGCTGCGGGCCCAGGCCGATCTGTCCGCCCAGGCTGGTGCCGCCGACCGGACTCGACAGCTGGTTCGCGTATTCAATGAAAAGGAGCAGCCGGGCAGGCTGGGGCAGTTGATAGGCTGCCATGACAGTAAGTTTGGTGGCCGGCTCAGGGGCAACTGACTCAAAAGCCCGCAGGTCTTCGATCAAGGCCCCGCCAGCCAGGGTGAATTGTTGCCCGGTCGCCTCGTTGCGAGATGAGAAAGCCAGGCGCAGGGCGACATCTTTCCCTGGGTTGAGCTCGCCTTCTTTATACCCTTCTCCGTTCATCAGCGTGGCTTGATAAGAAAGGCTATTGTCTCCGTAAAACAGCGAACGATCAAGATCGATTCGCCCCAGAAAGACTAGCCCCATATCAGCAGAGTGGAAGAAGCTGTTCTCATCGGTCAAAGTCTTGGCCACGTACCTGAACTGCCAGTATTTTTGCATAAAATCTATCCAGTGGGTGGCTGATTGGCCCAGTCTTATTGTCCGCAGACCGATAAATGGCAGGCGCTTATCCAGTTCATTCAGTTCCACATAGGCGTATTTGAGGTAAACGTGCAGTCTGGTGTCAGCGGCACTGCCGGAATCCTGGTCATAGGTCTCTCTGGCGATATCTGTTGTGACTCGCACGGCAGCATCTGCGTCCAGATCGTGCTTAAGATCAAGATAAAGGCGGTTGATATCAAAACGGTCCGCTGTGTTGCCGGAGAGATCGTTTTGCCAGTAGATATAGGCGCGGCCCTGGATCAAGGGAGTTTTTGTCCCCGGCGCTGCAGAGGCAATGCCCGATGATGATATAACGATCAATAACGCTGCGGCCAGAAGATATTTTTTCATGGCGACCTCCTGGCTTTGAGAATAATATGAAAAAGTAACAGGATGATGAAGCAAAAGTAACGCTGGCGTAAAAAAACTGGGGAAAGATCAGTCAGCCGAGGGAAAGACCAGGGTGAAAGTGGAGCCTTGTCCGATAACGCTATTTACCTCGATACTGCCATTGTGGGTGTTCATGACATGTTTGACGATCGATAAGCCCAGGCCGGTGCCCCCCAGCTCCCTGGAGCGGGCTTTATCGACGCGATAGAAACGCTCAAAAATACGCTCCTGTTCATCGGCCGGGATCCCGATGCCGGTGTCAGCGACCGCCAGCTTCACCTTGCTGCCCTGTCTGAGACAAAAGACCTCGATCTGCCCGCCGGATTCGGTATAGCTGACGGCGTTATCAAGCAGGTTCAGGGCGGCACGGTAGATGTGCTCTTCGATGCCCAGGACATATGCGTCGCCGTCCGAGCATTCCACGCTGATGACGATCGATTTCTTTTTGGCCTTTTCAGATATGGTTTCAATAGCGCGCTTGATGATGTCGGCTAGATCAAGCCGGATGAACGGCCCAAGGTCCTTTTTAGCCTCGAGCTGGGAGATCTCCAGGATGTCATCGATCAGTCGCGAAAGATTAATGGCATGTTTTTCGATCTTGTTCAGGAAATCCCGGGCGAGCTCTTTTTCGTTGACCGCTCCGCCGGCCAGAGTTTCAACATAATTCCTTATGGCCGTCAGCGGAGTTTTTAATTCGTGTGAAACATTAGCCACAAATTCGGATCGGTGCTTCTCGAGACGACGCAATTCACTTATGTTATAAAGAACACAGACAGAGCCGAGCAGTTTTCCCTGGTCATTGCGGATCGGGCTGGCCTGGGCCAGGAATGTCTCCTCCGCGTTGTGTCGGCTCAACTGCAGTTCTTTTTTGACTGTTCGCAGAAAGCTAAGTGCTTGCTGGACGAGACTGGCGATCGCCGCGTTGTGCAAGGCGCTCTGGGCCGTTTTACCGATCGCTTCCGGCTCCACGATGCCGAAGATATCTTCAACGACCGGATTGATCAGGATAAGCCGTCCGTCCTGGTCGACCGCCAGGACGCCTTCAGCCATGCCTGAAAGGATCGCGGACATCTGCCCTCGTTCCAGGGTCAGTTTTTCAAAAGTCTCGGCCAGTCGCTGGCTCATTGTGTCTACTGCCGCCTCTAACTGGCCGATCTCAAATCTTGAGCGGTCCTTGATCCGCTGGGAGAAATCGCCCATGGCGATTCTGTGTGAAATGTTGGCCAGCCTGGCTATCGGTACCGAATATGCCCGGGCGAAGATAATGCTGAGGCAGATCGCGGTCAACAGTGCGAAGGCAAGCGCGATGGCCATGGCTTTGTGTATCTTGATGACCAGGTCAACAGCGTGGGTGGAGGGGACGGCGAACCGGAGATAGCCCAGAGGCTGCCCGGCGCGCGATCTGATGGATTTGGCAACGTAGATCAGGTTCTGGTCCAGGGTCTCGCTTTTGCGCAGGGCCAAGCCGAAACGTTCTGTGCGGGACATTACGATCTCCGGCCTTTGACCGTGATTCTCAAGCTTTTGCAGTTCATTGGGCGTGGTCGCGGAATCGGCCAGGACCCGACCGTTATCTGAGATCAGCGTGACCCGGCATTGGGCCAATTGGGCTACATGTTCGGTCAACGCCCGCAACTGCCTTGATGATGCCCCTGTTTCGAGCAGCTGAACGAAATCGGCCTGGGAGAGAGCAAGTTCTTTGGCGATCTCTTCGCTGATGTAGTGGACCGTTGTAGAGCGGATGCTTGGCGTGGCGATCAGGGCAAAGACCACTAGTGTTATGAAGACCAGGCCGAAGAATGAAGCGACCAGCGCGCTTTGAATGTTCTTGAACATTATTCCTTGAACTTATAACCGACCCCGCGCAGGGTCTGTATATATTTGCTGGCTTTCTTGCCGATCTTTTCGCGCAGGCGTTTGATGTGCACGTCAACGGTCCTTGTTTCGATCGCGACCTCAATGCCCCAGACCGTGTCCAGCAGGCGCTCTCTAGAGATCGCCTTGCCTTTGTTCTCGGCCAGATAGCGCAGCAGGGCAAATTCCTTGGCCGTCAGCTCCACCAGCTTGCCGGAAGCCTTGACCTCATGTCTGTCTATGTCGATCTCGAGTTCAGGGAACTTGATCACTGCTTGAGGCAGGTCCTTTTCCCGCCAGCCATAGCGCTTGAGTATCGCTTTGATCCTGGCAAGCAGTTCTCTCATGCTGAAAGGTTTGGTGATGTAATCGTCGGCGCCGATCTCCAGGCCCAGGACTTTGTCGACTTCACTGCTCTTGGCGGTCAGCATGACGACGGGAGTCCCGGCTGTGGTCTCGCTCTTTTTCAGGTTCTTGCACACGTCCAGGCCGTCCATGCCCGGCAGCATCAGATCAAGCAGAACCAGGCTGGGGGAGCGCTCTTTGGCTTGTTTGAGGCCTGTCTTGCCGTCATAAGCCTTATAGACCTTAAAGCCGGCCTTTTTGAGGTTGTATTCTATGGCCTCAACAATGTCCTTTTCGTCCTCTATTATTAATATGCTGTCCATTTACAGGAGAAATTATAACACTGAATTATGACAAATCAGCGAAATATTTGTAACAAAAACGTAACAATTACTCAGCCGCGCAAGGTTAGCAGATACATGATCCCCAGGCCGATAATGATGAAGATCAGCTGGAGCAGGGAGTTCAAAGGCTTGATATCTTTGCGCAGTTCAGGAATAAGGTCTGAAGTGGCTATGTAGAGAAAGCCGCCGGCGGTCAGCGGGACAAGGACTTGACCGATCGTTTCTACTTCAATATTCAGGGCCAGGATGACCAGTGCCCCCAGTACAGCGGTCAGGGCTGAGGCAAAATTAAGCATCAGGGCCTTGAGCCGGCCGAAACCGCCGTGAACGAGCACGCCGAAGTCGCCGATCTCCTGCGGGATCTCATGGAAAATGACCGCCAGAGTGGTCGAAATACCCAGCGGGATACTTACCAGATAAGTGCCGGCAATGATCATACCATCGATAAAGTTATGCAGCGCGTCACCGATCAGGTTCATGAAAGCGAACGGATGGGGGTGTTCCTCCGACGTTACGATGTGGCAATGGCGCCAGCAGATAAGTTTTTCCAGCATGAAGAAGAGGAGGATGCCGCTCAGGATATAGACAGCCAGGTTAACGCTAAAACCTATTTTCTCCGAAGCTTCCGGGATAAGGTGGAAGAAAACCCCTCCCATCAGCGCGCCGGCCGACAGGCTGACCAGAAGGTGGAGAATATTCTGTAAAAGGTTTTTCCTCAGGGCCAGGCCAAGTACGCCGACAAAAGAGATCAAGCTGACGATCAGTACGGAGATAATTGTATATAACCAGATCATAATATGTCCTTCCGAGTTTATTTGCTTGTATTGTAACAGGTTCCGTCAGAAAACGGCACTAGTGTTTGTTCTTATAGATCCTCTTGATCTCTTTTGAGATGCTTTTCCAGCGTTTCTTAGTATTTGCGGCCTGGCTTTTATCGGTTTTTCTTTTCAGGAACTCGTTCTCTTTGCGCAGTTTGATATAGTTATCATATTGCTCTTGAGCCAGCTCGCCTGAGGCTACTGCTTTCAGCACGGCACAGCCGGGCTCTGAAAGATGCTGGCAGTCAGGGTAGCGGCATTGAGCAGCGAGCTGCTCAAGTTCTGAAAAAACGCGGGCCAGGCCTTTGTCCGCCTGCCACAGGCCCAATTCCCTGATACCTGGATTATCAATGACCATGGCCTTGTTCTTGAGCAGATAAAGATTGCGGCTGGTCGTAGTGTGCCGTCCCCGCTGGTCTTTTTGCCTGACCGCGTTGGTCGGGATAACCTCTTCCTTTAGCAGATAATTGATCAGGGTCGATTTGCCCACGCCGGAAGAGCCGACCAGGGCGATCGTTTGATGGGGGACCAGGACCTCTTTCTGCAGCAGGGGTAAGCCTTCCCGGCTGACCAGGCTGATGAAATATGAGCGATAACTGTTAAAGTGCCGGGCCACTTCTTCTTTGGTCTTTTCCAGGTCCGGACAAACATCCGTTTTATTGAAGATCAGGATTGGTTCGATATTGTTCTGCAGCGCTAAGGCAATGAAGCGCTCGACCCGGTTGCGGTTGTAGTTATTGTCCAGGGCGGTAACTATGCCCAAGGCGTCAAGATTAGCGGCCAGCACCTGTTCGCTGACCGCGCGGCCCGCGGCTTTGCGCGAGATCGCGCTCTTGCGGGGCAGGATCTCATGGATGATCGCCAGGTCGTTCATTGCCTCGGCCAGGACCCAATCGCCGACTACCGGCAATAGTTCATTGGCATAGAGCAGTTTGCCGGAGCATTCGCCTGAGACCACTCCATGCGGTGCGGCCAGGTCATAAATATAATTGTACTGGGCAATGACCCGGCAAGGCGTCAGGCTCGATTTTTTAAGATGCAGGCCTTTTTTGTAGTGATCAAAGCCGTAATCAAGATGTTGGGCCATGGTGTAAGCATTATATATGAAGGGGGGCGGGGTTTAAAGATGGTGGTGGAGAGAGAAGGATTAGTCCTTTGCGCCTTCTGAACCACAATATAATGGCGATAAACAATTTAATAAAGTTAAATATTTTTAAAATTATGAAATTTGCAAAAAATACTGCGGTATATGTTTGGTAAATGTTTCATTATGGTTCAATAGAACATATCCTATTAGGAGGTAGATGAAAAGTGGTAATTACAGGAGCAAGAAGGTTAACAGTGGCCCAACAAGTGTCAAGGGATGTAAATTATCGCGGAAGAGCTTTGGCGATAGAGGTCAGAGGGAGAAATGAATGTGGAACTAGGGCGATAGACGTGATCAGAAAGTTCGAGGAGTTTTCGGCTGTAAAAGATATTGACGTGAGGTTCTTTACGCCCCTTGGTGTTGAGTTAAATGCAGCTTCTATGATTGGAAAGAGCGTGGGGCAAATTGATGCGCTAGCAGCAGAAATTGATAAGAGTTCTCAAGCAGCCGCTGCTCGGGAGTTTACAATAGAACTCCCTGGAATGATTCCTATTTCTGACGAGGTAAGCATTATGAATGATTTGGTCACAATTGGATTGTTTAGGGAGGTTATGAAGGGAGTTGAAATAAAAGGTGATGGTGCAAAAGAACTCCAGGAACTCCTTTCTCGTTCAGAGTCAGGGCATGAGATTTCTCGTGTCAGTTTACTTGATGCTAGGCAATTTGCTAACCGGTTAAGTGCTATGTCCGGCGGGAAATTCAGGGTTCCAACCCTAACGGAACTCGAACAAGTTAAAGGCTTAATACCAGGACGTGGGATGTACTGTTGGACAGAAACGGTAGAAAAAGGCAAATACCGTAGGTATGATCTTACAAATGGTGATTGTGGTAGAGGCGGTGGACCTCAGCATCGGTACATAACCACTTCAATTATTCTTGTTCAGGATGTTGGGGCTTAGACTCTATTGAACTTTTTCTGTCTGCTTTGACTGCTGTCAGGCAAGGATTCTAACCCTCGGCTGCCTGCGGCGGACTCCTTAAGGGGGCTATGCCCCCTTAACGGTCGCTCTGCTCCCTGATCCCCCGGAAGAAAAACTACTGTTTTTCTTCCCTCCACCTCGTCCTTCGACAAGCTCAGGACTCGGCGGAGCCTCCCATCTTTTCCCGGGTTCGAATCTTGATGGTCAGGTAAGACCTGATTAATTGTTTGGGATAATGATCAACAGGAGAGTTAGTGGTGGAGAGGGAAGGATTAGAACCTGTAGTTCCTCAATCATCTCGGGGTTCCTTCTCCTGTGCCTGATCCTGTGCCTATAAAAATCCGAGGCACAGGCTCGAGCCATTTTATTTTTACCGCAAACCATTGCGTTGGAGCGGCGACTTTGAGGCGCCGCTAGGTGCCGAAAAGTCGCCGCATCTTTCCCCTCCAACGAAAACTGATCTTCCGCCGCAGGGTCGCGCAGCGGGCCGGAGGCGGCCCCGCCTGCCGGCAGGCAAGGCTCGCCGCTCTCGGAATCCAATATAGAGACTTCTATGCCTCTTTCGAATTAAATGCCACTTTTCGATGTGCCTTTTTATTCTTTATTCTCTTCCCAAATCAAAATATCCTGTGATTAAGCTAAAAAAATCGCTGATGTGTTCTTGAATCGCATGAAGTTTCGATACTTAGTATAAGCACAGCAATACTCCTATATTCATAAAGAAAGTATACTACCTTTATAAAATGATTTTGTTAAATCCTTGGGTATACCATGTTCCAGATCATTTCCAATAATTATAAGAAAAGGGTAAATATTCAGGTCTCGAGTACTTCTGTCCTTATGGATCCCTTTGCGAAACTTTGCGCCTTAACGCCTTTGCGGCTATTTTTATTTGCCGCTAAGACGCAAAGACACTAAAAGGACCTGAATAGTTACAAATAAAATGAAATTTTGCCAAAATGTGTCGAAAGATATATGTCTGGACATAGGTGGGGTCAGCGCGAAGGCGAAGCCTGAGCCTATGTCCATATGGTGGGGAGTGAAACCCATCAAATTTTATATAGCAGAAGCTAGGAGGGAATAATAATGAGTGGGACTGTTTCATCTATTGTGAAATTTGTTTATGTTAATACCCATAGAGCCATGAAATTACTTCCAGAAGGAACCAGCAAAAAACTTCGCCAGTTCACTAGTTTACCTGGAGGCAGGCTGGATACAATTTATGAAAAGTTATTGAAAACAACTCGGGCTCAAAGATTTCAGATTTTGGACGCTAAATTTCCAGGATGGTTTAAAAATGAATTGCTTATTAAGGTTGATGAAAATGGCGTCATCGAAGGGGTTGTGCCAAAACCTGAAAGAAGCTTGGGCGGCGTATTCGCCGTTGCCCTCATTGCCATGATAAATTCGGAAAGTGGTAACCTGGTCTTATTTGAAAGAGGTAAAGGTGCCCAGGATATGAAAGGGGTCTTTGCTCTGTCTTCTGGATCGATGAATGCCCAAGATCTAGCTGATGCCAGGGATAGTTCCGGGAAAATAACTTATGAGATGGCCGAAATCACTGCTAAGAGGGAAATTAGCGAAGAGCTTGGTGCTGACATTGATCCGGATCGTCTTATTCCCAGAACACAATTCCATATGCCAAAGAAAGGCTTTTCTCTTTTCTTTACTTTGTTTACAATAAAAGTAACGCCTGAAGAAATCGAAGCTTTTCAGCTTAGTGGCAGCGGCGAAGAAGTGATTAGTATAAAAGAATATTCAGCGGAACAACTTGCCACTGCAAATGATATTGGTCACGCTTTACAATATAGAAGAAGTGACTTTGTGGAATTAATCCAGGAGAACAAAGGATAAAAAGTTCTAACACAAAACACTGTTACCAGTTGCCGCAAGATCAAATGTAGTGCTTTTAAACCAAAAATCTCCTGGTGTGTTTGTCCCCGCACCAACTTGTTGATAATGGTTGTTAGTAAAAGAAGAGTCTTTCTTTATTAAAAGAATACCCAATCAGTAAATGATAGCTTGCTTAATAAGTTGGTGTGGGGATTTGTTGATCGCACGAAGTTTCCACTCCCAAAATTAGCATAATTAGTGAAATTGTAGCAAAAGTGGGGATAAATATATGGAGAAGGAAGCCCCTCGGCTCACTCTGTTCGCTAGGGACTACCCTCTTGCGGCCTCATTTTATTCGTCCGCCTTTGGCGTTACTACGTAGTATAAATTTGAACCTAGAGATAATAAATGGTTAATTCTCCGAAGCTACGAGCGAAGCGAGAGCGAGGGAGAATGGAGAGGGAAGGATTAGAACCCGTCGTCAGCCTGCGGCTGACTCCTTAAGGGGGCTGCGCCCCCTTAACGGTCGCTTCGCTTCCTGATCCCCCGGAAGAAAAACTTCCGTTTTTCTTCCCTCCATCTCATCCGCCTGTAGCGGATTCGATGGAGCCTCCCATCTTTTCCCGGGTTTGAATCCAGGTTTTCAGAAAAGAGATCGATCTGTTGTCTGTTTGAAGTACTTGAGGAAGAGTGGGTGGTGGAGAGGGAAGGATTTGAACCTTCGAAGGCGTAAGCCGTCTGATTTACAGTCAGATGCGTTTGACCACTTCGCTACCTCTCCGCACGAAGCGCCCTGTGCCTGCTCCTTCATCAGCGGAGAGGGAAGGGCGCCAATAAAAGGTTGCGGTTACGAGACCCGTAACGACTCTACGGATCCGCAACCGCAACCATTAGGACCATTAGCGGCGTTTCTTTTTCTTCCTGCCGCGAGCCATCTTAGCGCGAGAAATGTCACCTTTCTTGTCAATGAAATACAGGTAACCTTTCTGTTTCTTGATGCCACACTTTAGAACTTTCTCTGCCATACCATTTCACCTCCTTTGTCGGAGCACTTCGTACAGCATTATGCCCGTGGCCACTGATGCGTTAAGCGAGTTGATCTCGCCGTGCATCGGGATGCGAACGATCTCGTCGCATCTTTCCTTGACCAGGCGGGACATCCCGAAACCTTCGCTGCCGATGACGATCGCCGTCGGCTGTTTCAGGTCAGGTTCATTATATAACCTTTTACCGTCTATTTCAACACCTATCACGACGATTCCGGCATCCTGCAGGCGACTGATGGTCTCGGCGATGTTGGCTACCCGGGCGATGGCTACCAGGTCGGCAGCGCCCGTTGAGACCTTGGCCACGGTCTCGGTCACTTGGACCTGGCGTTTCTTGCGGATAACAACGCCATGGACCCCGGAGGCTTCGGCCGAGCGAAGAATGGCGCCAAAATTATGGGGATCCTCGATACCGTCGAGAATGAGAATAAAGGCAGGATCTTTTTTCCTGCGGGTGATATCCAGCAGCTCGTCAAGGTTCAGGTATTCAGGCATGTGAGACAGCCTGGGCGAAGATTTTCAAGGCCTTGTCGATCTCTTCCCGGGAAACGATCAGCGGCGGGATAAAACGGATGACCGTGCCGTCAGCGCCCGTTGGGATAATGACCAGGCCGTTGGCCAGACATTCATTGATGACCTTCTTGACCATATTCGACTCGCCAAAATCGACCCCGATCATCAGTCCAAGGCCGCGGACTTCCTTGATCTTTGGTTGAGCGGCCTGAAGTTCTTTAAGCTTGCTGCTCAGATAGCGGCCGGATTCAGCTGCTTTGTCGATCAGTTTTTCCTGTTTGATCGTTTTGATCGTGGCAATGGCTGCGGCACAGCAGACAGGATTGCCGCC
This sequence comes from Candidatus Saganbacteria bacterium, assembly GCA_016932255.1. GTDB lineage: Bacteria > Margulisbacteria > WOR-1 > O2-12-FULL-45-9 > O2-12-FULL-45-9 > JAFGDE01. The sequence goes on along the minus strand of JAFGDE010000015.1, from coordinate 129,807 downwards.
GTAAGTGCCGCCGTGGGAACCGGGGGACCATTTGGCCATGAGCGCGGCCGGGGCCATGATGCCGCCCAGAGGAAAGCCCGAGGCGATCCCCTTGGCCATACATATAATATCAGGTATTACGCCAAAGTGCTCAATGGCGAACCACTTGCCCGTGCGGCCGAACCCGCTCTGGATCTCATCCGCGATCAGCAGCACATTATATTTATCGCATAATTTGCGGATGCCCTGGATCAATTCTTTGGACTGGACTCTGTAGCCGCCCTCGCCGGTGATCGGCTCCAGGATAATGCCGGCGATGCCGCCTTGCTTGAACAACTGTTCGATCTTGGCCAGGTCAGGATCAACGATGTGAACGTCCGGGACCAGCGGCTCGTAGCCGTCACGGTATTTCATCTTTGAGGTCGTCAGTGACAGGGCGCCCAGGGTGCGGCCGTGAAAGCCGCCGCGCAGAGCGGCCAGGCCGGTCTTTTTTGAGGAATAACGGGCCAGTTTGATCGCGGCTTCGACCGCTTCGGAACCGCTCTGGCAAAGGAAGACCTGGGCATCTTTGAACGGCGCGATTTCTGCCAGTTCTTCGGCCAGTTTTATGTATGGTTCATAGCTGGCAATGCCGATGCAGATATGGATCAGCTTGGCTGTCTGGGCCTGTGCCGCGGCCACGACATTGGGATGAGCATGGCCGATAACACAGACAGCAATACCTGAGGAAAAGTCCAGATATTTTTTCCCGTCCAGCCCAAAAAGGTAGCATCCCTCGCCTTTGTCGACCTCAAAATCAGCGAAGTAGCGGCCCAATACGGGGGAGAGAACTTCTTTGCCGCGTTCGGTCAAATTTTTCATAGCGGGTTTATTATACTCCTAATCCATGATATACTTCAACCATCATGCGAAGGAAAGTTTGGGCCCTGGGCCTGCTTTTACCCCTCTTTTTTGCTTCCACGGCCTTTGCCGAATATGCTCCCGACAGGATCATGGTTAAATTCAAGCCTGGCGTTGTTGCCCTGCCCAAAGGCCTGAGCGCTTCTTCTGTCCAAGCGGCCAATGTTTCAGCTGCTTCCGTCCAGGCGCTTAATACTAAACACAAGATCTATCGCATCGAACAGCTTTACTCCAAAGCCCTGGAGATCAAGCCGGAATGGACCGAGCTGGCCGATGAATATGTCCTTATTTTCCCGGAAACAGAAGATCCGGAACAAGTGGCAAATGATTTTCGCCGCGACAGCAATGTGCGTTCCGCAGCGGCTGATTCGATCGTCCATGCTTTTATTACCACCCCGAACGACCCGCGTTTTTTAGCCAATGACCAGTATGGCCTGACCAATATCGATTGTCCGCTGGCCTGGGATAGGACCACGGGCACTAACAGCGTAACAGTAGCCGTGCTTGATACAGGCTGCGATTATAACCATGAGGACCTGGTTGGCCGTGTTAATGTGGCGGATGCCTATAGATTTGTTGATCCAGAAGGGCCCGATCCGATGGATGACCATTCAGCTTCTCACGGCACGACGGTCTGCGGCGTTATCGGCGCGACAACGAACAACGGCAAGGGTATTGCCGGCATTGATTGGGCCTGCCAGCTCCTGCCGATCAAGGTGCTGGACAGCCATGGTGACGGATATATGACTGACATCTTGCAGGGGATCGCTTGGGCGAGGGCCAAGAACGTTGACGTGATCAACATGAGTTTTGGCCAATATGCCGCTGATGCTTCGCTCCAAAGCCGCTGTCAGGATGCGTATAACGACGGGATCGTCCTGGTTGCTGCGGCAGGCAACGGCAATGTCAGTGATCCGACCTATCCGGCCTATCTTTCAACGGTGCTGGCGGTGGGTGCGGTCGATTCGAGCGATCAGCGCGCCATTTGGACCGGTATTGACCCGGCCACCGGCAAGACCCCAGCATCCAATTATGGCACCTGGGTCGATTGCTGTGCTGCAGGCACAGGTATCTGGTCCACGGAGCGCAGCAATGCTTACGGGACCCACAACGGCACTTCATATTCCTCGCCTTTTGTGGCAGGCTTGGCTGCCTTGGTCAAAGCCGCTAACCCATCCTATAACGTTCGGGAAATAATGGACAAGATCACCACTGAGGCTGACGTTATTTCGACCGATCAGCCGATCGGCAAACGCGTCAACGCCTATTTGGCGATCGCAGGCGTGGTTGCGCGCATAACTTCTCCGGCTGACAACACATATGTCAGCGGCAAGGTTGCCGTGACCGGTTCGGCCGCGGGCTGGGATTTCACCAGTTATATTCTGGAAGCGAGGCAGGCAGGCGCCCTGGTGGCTACAATCGAGAGCACTAGCGCAAGCGTTGAAAGCGGGCAGCTCGGCACCTGGGAGACGGCCGGGCTTAACGGCGCGTATGAGATCCGGCTCGAAGTTTCTTCTGTTGGTTCGGCTACGGAAGAAGCCCAGGTTTCTGTTTTTGTCGACAATACGACCCCGGAAGCCTCGATATATTATCCGGCGAACGGCGCCAGTGTCGCCGGCGCTTTGACGATCCTGGGCACTGCTGAGGACCAGTATATCGATCGTTATATCTTGGAGTATGGCCAGGGTGCCGTCCCGACGACGTACGAAACGATCAAGCAGGCGTATGTTCCGGTCCCGGGCGGCATACTCGGCAGCTGGGAGACATCTGGACTGAACGGTGATTATACACTGAGGTTGACGGTCTACGATAAGATCGGCAACATCAGCCGTGAAAGCATAGTGATCGATATCCAGCCGGGCGGTTCAAGCAATAAATCGGTCGAGCCGCAGCCCGGCCTGCCGCTGACATTTGGCCTGCCCAATCCCTTTGACCGCAGCCTGACCGGAGAGGTCAGCTTCAATTATGTCCTTTCGAGCAACTTCCAGGTCAGGATATATGTCTTTGATCTGAGCGGCAAGCTGGTCTGGCAAAACACGTACGCTGCGGGTGATAGCGGCGGCAAATCCGGGGCCAACGCGCCGACCTGGAACGGCAGGGCGGCTTCCGGTCAGCCTGTAGAGAACGGGGTTTATCTCTACCAGATAGTCGCTGACAATAAACCGCTGGCCCGCGGCAAGCTGATAATCCTCAACTAGGTTCTCCTCAGAAGTTCAAACTGCCTTCGAAGGTGGTCAAAGCCGCCTTGAAGTTATCTGAAGGATTATTGCGGTTCTTGTAATCGACTGATTTGACCGAAGCGATGAAAACAAAGCTGGACAGCACCGGGTTATCAACAGGCAGGGTGATATTAAGGCTCAGGGTCTCGGTCACTTTCAGGATATTGAGAGCGGCCACGGAACCGGCCTGGACCTCGCCGTGGTTATCCTCGTCCTGGCGGTCATAGACAAGCGTCCCCCAGCTGAAGAGCTGATAAACAACCTTGCTGTCAAGGACCGTCTTGGTGAGGGCTTCGGGCGAGACTTTGAGATCATTGATCACCCGGGTGGTCTTGATGTTGTAATTTGAGCTGAGCGTCAAGGCCGGGATCGGAGTAAATGAGATGCCGGCATTAGCGGTTGAATTCTCGGTCTCGGTGTCTATCTTGCTGGCGGCCACCGGATGATCGTTCTTATTGTGGTAATTCTCCAGGGCATAACCCAGCGTCAGCGGGACGTTGGGATGCGGCAGGATATTGACCGTGTAGTTCTGGCCGAAGGTATTGGTTTCCGTCGCAATGCCTTCATGGGTGCCGGAAGGGGCGGTCTGCAAAGTATTGCTCAGGTTGAACGTTGAGGACAGCTTGAACAGGTTGTGTGAAATAGGCGTCCAGCCGGCATTATAGGCGTGGGCCCGGCCGGTGGTCTTGTAATTTGCCCCGGACTCAGGGATCGATTCGCTTTGTGAGCCGTTCCAGCCGCCGGACAGCCAGGAGAAGGGCACATAACGCACATTGGCCGAGCTGCGTTCGGTCCTGGGGTTGACCCCGCCGATAACGACTGTTGACCTTTCCTGGCGGTTATGGTCCAGGGCCATGGTCAGCTGAGAGAAAGGCACCAGGTCCATGTGGTAGGTCTCGTTCTTTGTGGTATTGACCTCTGAAGTCGGGGCATACTCCTTGATCAAAGTCTCTCCTTTATGGTCGAGCAGGCTGACACGCGCGGTCCATTTTTCCAGAAAGCTGGGAGTCAGGTCAAGCGATACGGTATAGGAATTATCTATCGAGCGCGTCAGTGATTTTGTCGCCTCGGCCGTGGCTTCAATGGTCGAGCTTTTAAGCGCGATCGTTTTCGGTTCACTAAACTGGAAATCATAGCCCAGCCCGACGCGGTCAGTGAACTTCAGCTGGCCATTGGCATGCGAGTAATCAATGGTCGATTTCTGGTAATTGTTGCTGTCGCGCTCAGAGTCCTGTTCGGAAAAGGTTTTCTTAAGGTCATATTTCTGATTAAAGGTGAGAACGCCATAGCTCCATTCCGTCGGTGTCAGGCTGACGGCGTAGGAGTTCTGTTTTGTGTCGCCGCTGTGGGTCGGCGTCAATATGTTCGTGTCGTCCATTGTGCGGTAATCGCGGTAAGAAAAATCAAGCCTGGCCACCTGTGCCGGGTTCAGGCCCAGCGAGACGGAATTGTCAAAACTCCGCTGGAAACGATCGCGGGTGGTGCCGATAGGCGTGATGTTCTCGATATATGAATAGTTTGTGCTCAGGTCGTGCCAGCCTTCGCCGGGCAGGTACTTGACGTTATATGATTTATAACGGGAGCCCAGGCCGATAGAAGTGCTGCCCATGGGCGTGAAATCAAAGCCGATCTGTTTGGTGCTGCCGCCGATGGTAAGTTTGTCGCCGAACAGCTTTGTCTCGGCCGAGAGTTTATAGGCGGAATCGGTCTTGACCTTTTGGCCCACAACGATGCCGCTCTGTGACTGGTATTTGTATTCGACCGAGATCGCGTCCAAAGTGGTCGGCGTAATGTAATAGAAAGTGATCTGGCCCGGCGCCGAGTAGCTGATAAAATAATCGATATCCTTGTTAAGCAGGTTGTTGTTAACGGAGATCTTTTCACTGCCTTCAATGATCTCTTTGGGCGAGGACAGGGCGTAGTTCTTGGTGCCGTTGCCGAAGAAATCCTCGTATTTTGTCTCGGCGACAAAGACCTGGTCCGTTTCGCTTTTCGCATAGGCGGTCTCGATGTTGAAAATATCACCGATCTTGTACTTGCCGTCAAAACCGAAGACCGATTGTGAGATGTCGTCGCTGCCGGCCGAACTCGGCGGCACATACTGGTAGATGATCTGGAAGTTCTTGGTCGTGCCCAGATCATCATTGAAAGTGATCGAAGGGTTGTCGGCGTTATAATTGATGGAATAGCCTGTTGCGCCGGCATCCGCGTCAAAGCTGGAGTTGCGGGTATAGGTCGTGATGATCGAGGATCCCTGTTCCCAGACCTGGACGGTCTCTGACCCCGGTACGATATTTCTGATGTTGCGCAGATAATAAGGGCCCCTGGTCCCGTCGCCCACCCCGGAATATTTGCCGACGATGCTCTTAGAATAACTGTAAGTGACCGTGACCGAGCTGGTCGCTATGATGGTCGCAGGATTAAGGATCTTGATCGTGCCTGTGCCGTAACCATCGGTCGGGTCATCGCGGTCATTGATATAGGCCAGGGTAGCCGGCGGCACGACCTCAATATCGCCGGTGCCGGCATTGACCTCTGTGCTCGGCACGGCATAATCGACCTCAGCGGTCAGCTGCACGCCGTCGACCTTGACGATCAGGGTGCCCCCTTCACTGCTCGGCACGACCGGCCGGTTCTGCAGATAAATGTGATAATTATTGTTTATAATATCCTGGCCGCTGACGCTTTCGATCAGCGACGTCGTTGCCGTGCCGGAACTTTTCTTTGCCGACTCCTTGAGGTAAGTCATGCCAAGGATCAGCTCCTTGGGGAATTTTGACGGAAGAGTTTCCGGCAGGGCCAATACATTGAAGCGATAGCGGGCTTTGATCTGTGAGGTTGGGCCGATGACCACGCCAAAGGCGATCTCGCCCTTAGCATTATTTATCGTATAGTCCAGGTCCCTGACGAACAGCTTGCCGTCGACCTCGATCCGCTCGCTTTCCGGCACGATATTGTTATGGGCGAACTTATACGGACCGCGGGCGCCAATGCCCAGGATAGCCTCTGTTTCCTCAGAGGTCACGTAATAATCGTATTCCACGACCAGGACCTCATTGCTTGTCGGCAGAAAACGGGTCAACAGCTTGATCTCGCCTTTGGTATAGCGGATGATATAATCCTCGTTCTTGCGCAATTCAGTGCCCATAAATGTCAGTTTCTCGGAGAAATTGACAACCGGGACGTGCTGAAGCTGATACTGCCCTGATGCTTCTGCCTCCAGTACTTCGGGTTCCGGGCTGCCGCTGGTCGGGAAAGTGTCCTGAGCAGATTCAATTACAGGTTCAGGCACTACCGGCGGCCGGCCGAATTCATCGGGATCGATCGTGAAGCGCGACTGGAAGCCGAAAAAATCACGCTTGGACAGGGAAGGGAAGAACAGATCAAGAATGTTGGTATATTCAAAAGTATATTTGAACGTATCGGCTTCGGTCAGAATGCGATTGAACGTGACCTTGCCCTCGAAATAATCGATCGTATAGTCGACATTGCGGATCAGCTGAACATCATTAAGCTCGATGCTCTCAGAACCCTCGACGATCGAGCCGTGGCCGAGATTGTAAGGGCCTTTAGTATTATTGCCTGTCTGCGACGTCAGGGCCTGGGTTTGGCTCTTGAGCTTGGCCGAGGGCACGGCAATGACGTCATACCAGCCGTCTTTAGCTGTCAGCATCACGCCGTTCAAGAACTTTGAGGCGGAGGCGAACTCGTTGCCGGTAAAATTGGCCGTGAAATCACCAAAGGTCAATTCGTTGTTATAATATTTGACCTTAACATCATAGCGGTCCGGCGTTTCCGGCTGTTGTTCAAGATCATATGTGACAGAAAGGTTCTCGGACAGCTGGCCGATGATCCGCAACTGGAGTCTTTCCTGCCACGGGCCGCCGGTGAAGGTCGGGTAATAACCGCCCAGCTGGGTCAGGCCGGAAAAATAATTACTGGAAGGCTTGACGTCAACTTTTTTATATTCCCATTTCTTAAAACCGGAGATATCAAGTTGGGGATAGGTTCCCTGCTGGGCCGGGACCTGACCGGCAAAGAATAAAATCAAAAGCGCCGGAAATAATAATTTCAGGAACTTTTTCATTAGCCCTATTATAACACAGGGGCCGAATTATGCCTGGTACTTTTTAACTATCAGGATGGCGTTGTGACCGCCAAAACCGAACGAATTTGACATCACAGTCCTGATATCCTTGTCCCTGGCTTTGTTCGGCACATAGTCCAGATCACAATCTGGGTCGGGTTCGTGATAATTGATCGTTGGCGGGATCTTGGAATTGTGGATGGCCAGAATGGAAGCGATCAATTCGACCGCGCCGGTCGCCCCAAGGAGATGGCCGGTCATGGATTTGGTCGAACTGACAGGCACATTTTTAGCCCTGTCGCTAAAAGCCGTTTTTAAGGCCATGGTCTCATATTTATCATTCAGTACGGTCGAAGTACCGTGGGCATTTATATAGTCGATATCGGCCGGGCCGAGATCAGCATCCTTGAACGCAGCCCGGATGGCCCTAACCGCGCCTTCGCCGCCGGGTGCCGGGGCAGTAATATGACTGGCGTCGCCGCTCATGCCGTAGCCCACGATCTCGCCGTGGATCTTGGCGCCCCGGGCCCTGGCGTGTTCCAGGTCCTCTAAGATAACAGTGCCCGCGCCTTCGCCGATGACAAAGCCGTCGCGGGTCTTATCAAAAGGCCGGCTGGCCACGGCTGGTTCAGCGTTATGTGTGGTAGTCAGGGCCCGGGCAGCGCAAAAACTGCCCACCCCCAGCGGAGTGATCGAGGCTTCAGCGCCGCCGGCGATCATCATCTTGGCTGCGCCGCGCTGAATGATCTTATAAGCGTCGCCGATCGCGTGAGTCCCGGTAGCGCAGGCCGTCACCACGCAGGAGTTTGGGCCCTTGGCCCCGGTCTTGATCGAAACGTAACCCGCAGCCATATCAGTGATCATGTAAGGCACGGTAAAAGGACTGAGCTTGTCCGGACCTTTTTCCTGCAAGATCCTGGCCTGTTCTTCCAGAAAACTGATGCCGCCGATACCGGAACCGATCAAAACGCCGATATCACCGGCATTGCTCTCATCTATCGTTAAAGCGGCGTCCGTCAGGGCCATCTGTGAGGCGGCCACGGCGAACTGGATGAAGCGGACCAGGCGGCGGGCCTCTTTTTTATCAAAGTAATCGTTAGGATCAAAATCATTGACTTCGCCGGCGACCTGGGAAGAAAAAGCGCCGGCGTCAAAGGCAGTAATATTGCCGATCCCGCCCTGGCCGACGGCCAGGCTCTGCCAGAATTTTTCCAGGCCGATGCCAATGGGACTTACAACGCCCATGCCGGTAATTACGACTCGAGTCATACTTGAACCTCCTCAGCTTCTTTGGCAAGTTCTTTAACGATCTCCGCAGCCGGTCTGATGCTCTTGTCCTTGATCTTCCAGACGTTCTCTCCGGAAAAGACGACGCCGTTATCGATGTCCCCATTCTGAGAGTTGATCAGCGCCTGGATGATGCAGTATTCCAGAGAACAGTGTTTAAGGCAGAAATCACAGCCGACAGGTTTGGGGGCTGTCTTGCTCAGGATCTTTTCCACAAAAGGAGTTTTGATCGCCCGGCCGGGCAGTCCGACAGGCGAGGAGATCGTAACGATATCCTCTTGCCTGGCAGTTTGATAGCGTTGTTTATAGGGCAGGGCTGCGTTGCATTCTTCTGACAGGACGAACCTGGTGGCGATCTGCACGCCATTGGCTCCCAGCTTGAACATCTCCACGATATCCGCCCCGGTGGTTATGCCGCCGGCGGCAATGACCGGCAGGTCAGTCACCTGCCTGACCTCGGGCAATATCTCGCGGATTGGCCGGTCTGTGCCCAGATGCCCGCCGGCTTCCTTGCCCTCGACCACGATAGCGGCTGCGCCGCAGCGGGTCGAGGTCTGGGCCAGGCGGGCGGAAGAAACTATGGGAACAATGGGGGTATCGTTATCTTGGCCGACCTTGAAGATATCTCGGGAAAAACCAGCCCCGGTAAAGACGAGGTCAATTTTTTCCTTGATCGCTGTTTTAACGATCCCCCAAAATTCCCTGGCTGCGAACATGATGTTAATGCCTATAATGCCGCCTTGGGCTTTAGCCCGGGCCAACCGGATCTCATTTGCCAGTTCCTCAAACGTCATCCCTGAAGCGCCGATGACGCCGATGCCGCCTGCAGCGGCCACAGCACCAGCCAGAGCCCCGGTGGAGATACGCACGGCCATGCCCCCCTGGATAATGGGGACCTTGGCCACGAGATCAGCTATTTGAAGTTCCGGTAATCGCATTATTATTACTTTTTGCTATGGGACAGGATATAGCTCACGGTGTCGCCGATCGTCTTGATCTTTTCAGCGTCCTCATCCGGGATCTCGGTGCCGAAAGATTCCTCCAGGGCCATGACGAGCTCGACCGTATCCAGGGAATCAGCGCCCAGATCGTCCACAAAGGAAGCCTCGCGCGTGATCTCGGACTCATTGACCCCCAGCTGTTCAACAACAACTTTCTTTACCTGTTCGAAAACTTGATTCTCGTCCATTGTTTCACCTCCTTTTTTGTAGACCGTAGCCAGTAGGCAATAGGCAGGAAAACAGGCTACTGACTACAGCCTACGGACTACTAAGTGTTCATCAACATGCCGCCGTTAACATTGATCACCTGGCCGGTAATATAAGCCGCGGCTTCGCTGGCCAGAAAGAGACAGGCATTGGCCACGTCCTCGGGCTGGCCCAGTTTGGCCATCGGGATTTGTGCCATCATTTTCTGTTTTACTTCCTCTGGTATTTTATCAGTCATTGCTGTTTGAATAAAGCCCGGAGCGATAGCGTTGACCGTGATGCCGCGCGGAGCGGTCTCGCGTGCCAGAGTCTTGGTCAGCCCGATCACGCCGGCTTTGGACGCGGCGTAATTGGCCTGGCCGAAATTGCCCATTTCGCCGACAATGGAAGCGATATTAATGATCCGGCCAAAACGCTGTTTCATCATCAGTGGCACGACCGCCTTGCACATATTGAAAACGCCGTTCAGGTTGATGTTGAGCACCAGGTCCCAATCTTCTTTCTTCATTCGTATAAAGAGGGTGTCGCGGGTGATACCGGCATTGTTGACCAGGATATCGATCTGGCCCATGGCTTCTTTGGCCTGTTTGACCACTTCTTCGGCCTCGGTAGCGTCGGCAACATTGAGCTTGACCGACATGGTCTTTACGCCCAGCGCCTTGATCTCCTCAGCGGTCTTGTTGGCCAGCTCCAGGTTGATGTCGGAAATGATGATATTAGCGCCGGCCTTGGCCAGGGCCACGGCGATAGCTTTGCCGATACCCTGGGCTGAGCCGGTAACTAAGGCGACCTTACCTTTCAATTGCATGTTCTTCCTCCGTTTTTTCGGAACCAGCGACTGAACGTCGCGGTTCCTCAGCTTCAACCTTTAACACCGCAGATTAAAATCTGCGGAATAATTCCCCACAATTCATTGTGGGGATCAAATATTTAAAAATGATTTAACTTCAACGGACCGGTCGATCTTCTTGATCAGACCGGCCAGGACCGAGCCTGAGCCGACCTCAATAAAGTTATTAATGCCGTTACCGATCATATTTTTGATCGAAGCTTCCCACAGGACCGGGCTGGTCACCTGTTTGACCAGCAGTTCCCTGATCTTGGCCCCTTCGGTCACAGCTTCGGCCGTGACATTGGCCACGACCGGTATTTGGGCGTCTTTGATCTCGATTTTGTCCAGTTCAGCTTTAAGCTTGTCTGCGGCAGGCTGCATCAGCGGGCAGTGGAAAGGCGCGGAAACAGCCAGGGGGATCACTCTTTTGGCGCCGGCTTCCTTGATCTTGTTGCCGGCGGTCTCGACCGCTTCCTTTTTACCGGAAATAACGACCTGACCAGGAGAATTGAAATTAGCCGGCCAGACATTGCCGACAGACTGACAGATCTCTTTGATCTTGCCGTTATCGCCGCCGATAATCGCGGCCATGGCTCCCTGGCCCATTGGCACGGCTTCCTGCATGAATTTCCCTCTGAGATGGACAAGTCTGACCGCGTCGTTAAAGGAGAGGGCGGAGGCGGCGACCAGGGCGGAAAACTCGCCCAGGCTGTGGCCAGCGAAAAACGAGGGACGAGGGACGTAGGACGAGAGGCGATAAAAGGCAGCGATGCTGACCGTCAGTATGGCCGGTTGGGTGATATCCGTGCGTTTAAGTGCTTCTTCCGGGCCTTCGAAGCAGAGCTTCTTCAGGTCAAAGCCCAGCACATCGTTGGCCTGGTCAAGATAGCTCTCTGCCAGGTCTTTGCCCATGCCAACGCTCTGCGAGCCCTGGCCGGGAAACACAAAGGCCGTGTCCATTATCTTTCCCCTTATTTATTTGGCAATGTGAAACCGTCAGTTCCTGACCGCAGGCAAGAACCGACGCTTTCAGCGCCGAAGCTCGTTAGCCTCTGAGCTCCTGTATCTTCTTGGTCAAAAGGGGAACGTATTCGAACAGATCCCCAACGATGCCGTAAGTAGCGACCTTGAAGATCGGAGCGTCCGGATCTTTGTTGATCGCCACTATCGTGTCCGACGACTGCATGCCGACCAGATGCTGGATCTTGCCGGAAATACCGCAGGCAATATAGAGTTTCGGCGCAACGGTCTTGCCGGTTTGGCCGACCTGATGATGGGCTGAGATCCAGCCCGCGTCAACGGTCGCGCGCGAGGCGCCAACCGCGCCGCCCAGGACCTTGGCCAGGTCTTCGATCAGCTTGAAGTTCTTGGCCTCGCCGATGCCGCGGCCGCCGGAGACGATTATCTCTGCTTCCGCCAGATTGACCTTGATGCTCTCGTCCTTGATCACTTCAAGCAGTTTGACGACCAGGTCTTCCGGGTTAATAGCTGGAGAGAACTTGACCAGCTCGCCTTTGCGGCCTTCCTGGCGGTCCGGTTTCTTGAAGACCTTGGGACGGACCGTGGCCATTTGCGGCCGGTTATTAGGCGAGATGATGGTGGCCATAATATTGCCGCCAAAAGCCGGCCGCGTCTGCTGAAGGATCTTCTTGGTCTTGTCTATGGACAGGCCGGTGCAGTCGGCTGTCAAGCCGGCGCCAATGCGGATAGCCAACCGGGCGGCCAGATCGCGGCCCATGGTGGTCGCGCCCAGCAGAAAGACCTCAGGCTTGTACTTGGTCAGGACCTCAGAGACCGCCCGGGTGTAGGGCAGGGATTTATAGTCTTTCAGCTCGTCGTGGTGCAGTAAATAAACCTTGTCCGCGCCGTAAGCGAACAAATGCTCGACTTCTTCTTCAATGTCCTCGCCGCCGCAGAGCACGGCAGAAAGATCAGTGCCCAGGTCCTGGGCCAGCTTCCTGCCTTCACCCAACAATTCATAGGCCACCGGCTGGATCTTGCCTTCGCGCTGTTCGGCAAAGACCCAAACACCTTTGTAATGCGACAGATCCTTGCTTGATTCTTTTTCAACCTTGATCTCGATGGCCTTGGACTTACAAGCGGAAACGCAGGCGCCGCAGAGGGTGCACTTGTCCAGGTCGATGACCGCCAGCTTTTTCTTGCTGTCCGGACGGTCCTTCATCTCAATGGCGTTGAAGCCGCAAGCTTTAACGCAGAGCGTGCAACCGGTGCAATTATCAGCAATGACCTTGATGCTCATCAAATAATCTTCCTCTCCCGGATCTTGGACACGAGTTTATCGACGATCTCGGCTGCTTCGCCGTCCAGTTTTTCTCCGCCACCTTTAGGCGGCGGAGAAAAAATCTTGACCACTTGAGTCGGCGAGCCGTTTAAGCCGAGGTTTTTCGGATCACCGTTGATATCTTCGGCTTTAAGGGATTTGATCTCAGCTTTTTTGGCTTTCATCATGCCCTTGAGCGAAGGCATGCGGGGTTCATTGATCTGCTTGACTACGGTCAGCACTGCCGGCAGGGGTGTTTCAACGACTTCGTTAACCTCTTCAAGCAGGCGCTCGACCTTGGCGGTCTTTCCTTCGACCTCTATTTTGACCGCAAAGGTCACCTGGGGCAGTCCCAGCCATTCGGCAATGCCCGGGCCGACCTGGGCGGTGTCGCCGTCAATAGCCTGCTTGCCGCAGATGATCAGATCGTATTCACCCAGTTTTTTGATCGTTTGGGACAGGGCATAGGAAGTGGCCCAGGTGTCAGAACCGGCAAAAGCGCGATCAGAAACCAGTATCACCTCATCAACCCCCATGGCCAGACAGGTTCTCAGGGCTTCGGCAGCTTGCGGCGGCCCCATGGTAATAGCCGTTACCTTGCCGCCGTGCTTCTCTTTCAGTTTGAGCGCGGCCTCGACCGCATTCTCATCAAAAGGGTTGACCACCGAGGGGACGCCCTCGCGGATCAGGGTGTTGGTCTCCGGATTGATCTTAACCTCGGTCGTTTCCGGGACCTGTTTAATGCAGACTATGAAGTTCATTTCTTCTTCTTGGCGCTTTCCTTGATCATGGCTAAAGCGATCTGGTTACGCTGGATCTGGTTGGTGCCTTCATAGATCTGGGTTATCTTGGCGTCGCGCGCCATTTTTTCGACCGGATATTCCTTCATGTAGCCGTAGCCGCCCAGGATCTGGATGGCATCAATGGTAACTTTCATGGCCGTGTCAGAAGCGAACAATTTGGCTTGAGAAGCGGGCAGGGTGTAGTCCTTGGCTCCGGCATCGATCATCCGGGCTACAGAGTAGACCAGGCCACGGGCGGCTTCGGTCTGGGTTGACATGTCAGCCAACATATGCTGTATTGCCTGAAGCGCAGCAATAGGTTTGCCAAACTGGATACGCTCCCGGGCGTATTTAGTTGCTTCATCGATCGCGCCCTGGGCAATACCTACCGCCTGGGCGCCAATGCCCGGACGAGTAAGGTCCAGCGTCTTCATTGCGATTATGAACCCTTGCCCCTCTTTGCCCAGCAGCTGGCTTTTGTGGGCTTTACAGTCCTGGAAGACAAGCTCACGGGTGGCAGAGCAACGGATACCCATCTTGTTCTCTTTCTTGCCGAAAGTAAAACCCGGCGTGCCTTTCTCAACGATAAAACAGGAAGCGCCGCGGGATCCTTTCTTCTTGTCGGTCATGGCAAAGAGAGTGTAAACCTCGGCTTCCCCGCCGTTGGTGATCCACTGCTTAGTGCCATTAATAATGTAGTAGTCGCCCTCTTTTTTAGCGGTTGTTTCCATGCCGCCGGCATCAGAGCCGGCATTGGCCTCGGTCAGGCCGAAAGCCGCCAGCCTTTTACCGGCCGCGATATCTGGCATATACTTTTTCTTTTGTTCGTCAGTGCCGAATAACAGGATCGGGGTGGACCCCAGGGCTGACGCGGCAAAGGTCACGCCAACGCCGCCGCAAACCCGGCTGACCTCTTCGGTCGCCAGGCAGAAGTTGAAAACGCTTTGGCCAAAACCGCCCAATTCCTCAGGAATATAAAGACCGCACAGGTCCGCGTCAGCGTAAGCTTTCATCGCTTCCCAGGGGAATTCGCCTTTCTCGTCCCATTCCTCGCGTTTGGACAGAACCTTTTCCAAAGTCACTTTCCTGACCAAATCCTTGATCATTTGTTGTTCTTCGGTCAGCTGATAATCAAGCATTGCTATCCTCCCATTTAATAAGATTCGCCCCGCAGGTCAGGCCGGCGCCGAACCCGGACAGGACGATCATATCGCCGTTCTTTATCTTACCATCAGCCAGCGCTTCATCTAATGCTAGGGGGATTGAGGCGGCTGAGGTGTTTCCGTACTTCTGGAGATTAACATAAACCTTATCATTTGGCAATCCCATTTTCTTGCTCACATGGTCGATTATCCTGACATTGGCCTGATGCGGTATGAGTAGATTGATATCTTCGACCTTGAGGCCGGTTTTATCCAGGACAGCCCTGATCGATTCCTCCAGCACCCTGACCGCGAACTTGAAAACATCCTTGCCGTCCATGGTCATGAAGCGGCCATGTTTTCCTTTTAACTCCGGGTCGCGGGAACCGGCTCCGCGCATTATCAGATGATGACCAAGGTCGCCTTCGGCCTTGAGCCAGCTGGCCAGGATGCCGGCGCCGCTATCGGTCGCGGTCAACACGACCGCGCCAGCTCCGTCACCGAACAGAATGCAGGTGCCGCGGTCAGACCAGTCAAGGTATTTGGTCAGGGTATCGGCTCCAACCACCAGAATATTGCGATAAGCCCCGTTATTAATAAAGTTGGATGCCACGGTCAGGGCGTAATTGAAACCGGAGCAGGCGGCAGAAACATCAAAGGCTGCGGCGCGCATCGCTCCCAGTTTATTCTGCAGCAGGCAGCCGACCGAAGGGAAAAGGTAGTCCGGAGAGGTCGTGCCAACAATGATCAGATCAAGGTCTGCGGCTTTTAGACCGGAGGCCTTGAGGGCTTTTTCCGCAGCGACAATGGCCAGATCGGACGTTGCAGTGCTGGCGTCCGAGACCCGTCTTGCCTGGATACCGGTGCGCGTTCTGATCCATTCATCATTGGTCTCAACGATCTTGGCCACGTCGTCATTGGTCACGATCTTATCCGGGACGCAGGAACCGACGCCGATTATTTTTGCTTTCATAGTTTGATTTCCTTGCCATGACCCCGACCGATGCCGAGGGGTCATAAGTTCTCTTTCAGTTTTGCTGCCATGTCGCTGCTGACCGCTTCCACTGATTCGCGTATGGCGTTCTTGATCGCGGCAGCTTTGGCCCGGCCGTGGGCTTTAAAGACGGTGCCGGCAATGCCCAGCAGCGGCGCGCCGCCGTATTCATCATAAGTGACCTTTTTCCTGATCCTGAGCAGAGATGGCAGCAGAAAGGCCAGGCCGATCTTGTTCAAAATGCCCCGCGACAGCTCGGCTTTGAGCATTTGAAAGACGGAGACCCCAAGACTTTCCCCGAACTTGAGGATTAAATTGCCGGTGAACCCGTCACAAACGATAACATCAACATTGCCCTGCAGGATCTCTTTTGATTCAATATTGCCGATAAAGTTGATCGGCGCCTGTTTGAGCAGCGGCCAGGTTTCCCTGGTCAGTTCGTTGCCTTTTTCTTTTTCTTCCCCAATATTGAGCAGACCGACCCGGGGATTGGCAATATGCATGACGTGTTTAGCGTAAAGACTGCCCATGACCCCGAACTGTTCCAGGTGTTTCGGCTTGCAGTCGGCGTTGGCGCCCATATCAAGCAGCAGGACTTTGCCTGAGGGCAGGGGGAATTCGGTCGCGATCGCCGGCCGCTCAATACCAGGCAAGCGGCCGAGCTTGAACAGAGCTGCGGCCATCAGAGCGCCTGTGTTGCCTGCAGAGACCACAGCGTCGGCTTTGCCGTCTTTGACCAGGGCTACGGCTACGTTGACCGAAGCGTCTTTTTTGCTTTTAACTGCCTGGACCGGGTGATCGTTCATGGTGATGACTTCAGAAGCCGAGACAATGGGCAACTTGCCCTTATCCTTGTATTTCTTGAGCTCCCGGCCGATCTGATCGGGGTTGCCTACAAGCATGATTTCGGCCGCTAGCTCTCGGCTGGCCTGGACCGCTCCTTTGACTATCTCGGCTGGAGCAAAATCTCCGCCCATCGCATCGAGTGCGATCCTGATCACTTACTCTTGCTCCTTTTTCCCCTTCTTTTTCTCGGCCTTGATCTTGATCGCCTGACGGCCTTTATAATTACCGCAGGTAGGGCAGGCGTGGTGGGGCAGGATCGGGGAACCGCAGGCAGAACAGCGGCTGGTGCTGGCTGCGCTCAGAGTATAGTTTGAAGCGCGGCGTTTACCCTGGCGAACGTTAGAATGGCGCTTTTTTGGCATTGGCATGGTCTATTCTTCTCCTTTTATTCCCTGACAGTTCTGCTGGCAGAGTGTTTTGATCGGCAAAGCCAGCAGCAGATCCTGTCTAATGATCTCGGCCAGATCGATACTGTTATCCGGGTCAATCGGCGAAGCGAAATCTTCAGCATGCAACTCTGTTTCGCCGGCTCCCTGCCTGACCGGATCAAGAGTGAACTCCTCTTCCAGGTCAGCGGCCAGAGGCACGCGGTACTTCTTCAAGCACCTGGAGCATTCCAGCTCAGCTTCGGTCTCTGCCCGGCCGGTCAAAAGCACCGAACTGCCGGTATTGACCAGATGCAGATCGAGCCTTATCGGCTTGGTCAAGGTCAGGCTGTCTTCAGGCCAGGAAACTGTGATCTCCTCTGCCAGATCAGCCTCGTTACCGACCTTTTGCAGCAATTCCGTAAGGTCGATTTTCACAACAAGGGCCTATTATACTGGATTTCAGGGACCGGGTCAACGATTTGCCTGCCTGACGGCAGTCAGGCCCTGGGATGGGCTGAATCATAGACCTCTTTGAGGCGTTCCTTGGTGATATGGGTGTAAACCTGGGTTGTGGACAGCGAAACGTGGCCCAGCAGTTCCTGGACCATACGCAGGTCAGCGCCCCCTGAGAGCAGATGAGTGGCAAAGGAATGGCGCAAAGTATGCGGAGTGACCTTTTTGTTCAGTCCGGCCAGGCCGGCACAGCGGCTGATCATGCGTTCGATCGATCTGGTGGTCAGCCGCGTCCCCCGGCGGTTGAGGAATACGACCGGGGTCTTTTTGCCCAAGGCCAGTTCGGGCCGCCCGTGTTTGAAGTAGTTTTGCAGCGCCTGCCGGGCATGAGAGCCGAACAGGACTATGCGCTCTTTCGAACCTTTGCCCAGGACCTTGATCTCCCCCTCATCAAAATCAATGTCCCCCAGGTTCATTCTCTTTATTTCTGTCACGCGCAGGCCTGTGCCGTAGAGGATCTCAAGGATCGCTCTGTCGCGCAGACCCTGTGCGGTCTTCAGGCCAGGCGCATTGAACAGGCCGGTCAGCTCTTCGGGGTAGAGGAAATTGGGCAGTTTCTTCGGCAGTTTTGGCGTAAGCAGATTCTCAAAAGGATTCTGGTCTATAAACTTCTCTCTGGCAAGGAACCGAAAGAACGACCTGGCTGAGGACAATTTCCTGGCAATGGAGCGCCTGGAATAGCGTTTCTTTTCCAGGGCCAGAAGATACTCCCGGGCAACAGAGCGGTCAATCTGCCTCTGGCCGATAAACTCCAGCAGAAAATTCAGGTCGCGCTGGTAGTTGCTCAGGGTGTGTGGTGAATAGTTCCGCTCGGTCTTCAGATGGCCTAAGAACTGAGTGATCCGGTCTTTTTTCTGATTTTGTCCGCCGTCGGCTGAGGATTTCGGATTTTGCACGGTTTAAAACCCGTACTTGGCTCTTTTTTCAGGCGTCAGGGGATTGTAATTGTTGCCTTCCTTGACCAGCCGGACCGGGTCGCCGGGACGGGTATCAATATGTATGAAAGGCTCTTTGGGATAAAAGACCAGGCCGCGCAATTCAGGGACCGTTTCGCAATACTTGAAAAGATCCTGCGGGGTAACGCCGTCAATATGGATGTGGACGGCCTTGCCCTTGGTGTGAAAGCTGCGTTTGGGTTTATTCTGCTTCTCGTGGTAATCGTCGCACCAGAAAGCGGAATCGATCCTGACCTTTTTACGGAAATTCCCGCCGATTTGCTCCAGCGCCCCGACCAGGCCCAGGTGTATCTTGTATTCTCCCTGGCAGACGTTGCAGCGGCAGGCAAAATCCTTGTTGTTAAAATGTTCGCTCAGGTCGCCCATTAATATTATATTATATAGCCATTTGGTTGACATAGCAAATTAGTTTGGTATACTCTTATTTGGATTTTTCCCTTGGGAGGTTTAGGATGAACAAAAAGATAGTTTGGTTAATGTGTCTTGGCCTGGTCGCTTTTGGGTTGGCTCTGTCCGGCTGCGAAGAGGCGAATGATATTTCGGTGCCGGTGCTGAAAAGCCAGAGCCCGGCCGTGGGCTCCACGAATGTATCGCCGGATGGAGTACTGACCGCCAATTTTGATTATCCGATCGATACGGCCGGGATCACAGCCGGTAATCTTTTCGGCACATACCTGACATTCGGCGCGGACCACAATGCTGGAACGCCTTCTGTCAATTCTATCGCCTGGTCCAACAGCAATAAGACGCTTTCGGTCTCGGTCGCAGGTTGGTCCGGCCTGTCGGCTTCTGGCCTTAAAGCAATGGCTTCAGGTAACAACGTTGATATCATCGGTACTCCTAACCTTAAGGATATCTTCGGCAATATCGTGACTACCCGTATCTGGAGCTTTTCGCTCCAGCCGCCGGCCACGACGACGACAAGCACCACGACAACGAGCGTAACAACGACGTCAACTTCTACGACCGTTTCTACCACTAGCACCACGACAACGACCGGCACGACCACCTCAACGCTCTGGAAGAGCTATGACAGCACTACGACCGTTGACCTTTGGGGCATTGATGTATATTCCCCCGGGTGCGCCTATGCGGTAGGCGGTGGTGGTGTGGCAGTGCGGTATTCAACAACCACTATAGGGATGTGGTCGGATTGGTCCCCTTCAACCAGCAATGCCCTGTTCGATATTGATTATGCTGACGATGGCGGGGCCAATCACCGTACGACAGTAGTGGGTGACGTTGGCACCTTCCTGGCCACGACGAATTACAGCAGCCTGGGAACGGCTACAAGCATAACGTCAGAAGCCCTTTACGCGGTGGCATTTAAGGACAGCTCACCGGCTCAAGGTTGGGCGGTCGGGGCTAACGGGACGATCTTAGCGACAACGAACGGTGGCTCCAATTGGACCAGGGAGGCCAGCGGCACGACCGAGGATCTTTTCGGGTTTTCGTACTCCAATTACTGCTGGGCGGTCGGGCCGAACGGCACAATAAAGTTCTCGACTGGCGGAGGGACCTGGGTCTCCCAGACCAGCGGGGTGACCGCAACGCTCAATGATGTCCATGTGCCGCAGCCGTATGACGGCTGGATCGTGGGTGATGGCGGACTGGTCCTGCGTTCGACCAATGCCGGGGATGGCGGTGCGGCTACCTGGACCCAGGTCGCGACCGGAACGACCAACAACCTCTACGGCCTGCATTTCCTGGATGACCAGACCGGCTGGGTCTGCGGCGAGAATGGGTTGGTCCTCTATACAACCAATGCCGGCGCTTCCTGGGAGGTCCAAGGGACCGGCACGACAGCTACGCTTTGGGACATGCATTTCTATGATTCGACCGAAGGCTGGGCGGTCGGCGCCAACGGCACAGCGCTCAAATATGTCGGACCATAATGTATTAATTTAGCCTTTGTTTCTCTAAAAGGAGCGGGTTTCCCCGCTCCTTTTTAATTAGCCCGCTGTTTCAGAGAATGAAGTTTCTGCAAATTGATCATGGCTGAGGGGTAATTGGGATAAAGCGCCAGAGCTTTGTTGAATTCCTTGACAGCTTCAGAATAGTCCCGGTTAAAGACATAGACCAGACCGGCAAAATTATGCCCTTCCGCGTAAAAAGTCAACAGTTCCCTGGCCGAATAATCGTTCATGTTGATCGTGCTGAGCGGCACGGTGTATTTATAGTCGTCCCAGAGATGATAAGTGGTTTTTAGTTGGGTAAGTTTAGCTTTCGTGTCCTTGGTGCTTAGGAACTTGTACAACAAGCCGTTGGGCGCCAGATAGTCGAACATCGGGCCGAAGGTCTTGGAATCGTCCAGGTCGGTGTAGATGTCCATTTTTGCGGCATTCCTTCTGATCAGGTCATGGAAGAAAACAAAGCCATTGGGATAGGAGGCTATCCTGGCCTGGATCTCTTCTTCGGTCGGCTGTTGCTTGAAACCCATTAGCCCGGGCGCTTCGCGCATGATGCGCTCAGCCCGCCATTTTTGCGGGGTGGAACTGATGATACGTATGTCGGGACGCTTCCCCTCCACCCCCTGCATGTACCAGAGGCTGAAAAGCGATGTGTCGGCGTTAGCAAAGATGATCGAGTTTGGCTTGGCCGATCTTAATATATTATTGATCAAGTCCTCAACATAATAATAACGGCTCATGTCAACGGTCTTGAAGTTAATGGCCAGGACAAAGGCCGGGATGAGCAGGAAAGTCCCCCCCAGAGCCAGGCTGACGCGTTTGTCCGGCCGCCAGTTGATGATAGCGGCAGCTGCCAGGCCGAGCCAGATCGCAAAGACAATGAAAGACGGCAGCATAAAACGCCGCAAGATGGTGCCGCAGTAAAGCTGATAGGTCTTGACGTGAAAAGGATAAGCGGCTAGAAGAACGAAGATAAGGCCGGAGAAAAGGAACAATAGCAGATTGAAAAAGAACAGTTTCTTATCCTTAAAATAAGCAATGACCGTTCCGGTCAGACCGAGGATAAAGCCAACAATGGTGAACTGCTTGATCAGCCAGCCGAAATAGACCTTGAGATTGGCCATTATCATCTCGAGGGTGTAGGCGGCTTGCGGCAGAGCAGGATCAAGGCGCATTGAACCGAATTGGCGCCGCAGCACAACATCAAGGAACCTTTCTGTTGTTTGCGGGTCACCCCAGTCGATGTACGGATTGGCCAGCGAGCGCAGCGGCAGATATATATATGGTATGAGCCCGACCAGGAAACAACCTGCTAGTATCGCCCAGTTCTTTAGTTTTGTCAGCACCCGCCAGTCAGTGACTAGGATAATATAGAGAAAGCCTGGACCCAGCAGGGCAGTGGTATGGTGGTGGCTGAAACTCAGTCCCCAGATGAAAGCAAAGGCAGCTAAAAGTTTAAAGTCTCTTTTTTGCGACCAGAGCCACAGCAAATAAATGTTCAAGATAGTGAAAAAGGCGTTGAGCTGAAAGACTTCCGCCACCAGGGCCAGGGACCAGAAGAAGGGGGCAAAGGCCAGGCTTAAGGCGCTCAAAGTAGCTGCCGGAAGGCTGCCGGTCAGCTCCAGTACCAGATAATAGAGCAAGGTAACGGTTGCCGAAGCAAAGACCGCGGACATGAAATTGACCCGCCAGGCAATATTGCCCCATGGTATATAGGTAAATAATTTGCCGAGTACCGTGTAAACTGGATAGCCAGGTGGATGTGTGATCCCCAGAGTGTAGGCGGCCGTGATTAGCTCTCCGCTGTCGCGAGGCGGCACTGTCGGGCAAAGGGTCAGGAGATATATCGCCAGCGTGCCCAGGAAGATCAGGGCACCTATTGCATATTTAATGGACCTGGTCCTGTTTGTCACGCAGACTATTCTATCATATGTTGACATGGCTGGCCCTTGCAGTTAAACTCAGCAAACTGATATGCACAAACATCTGATCGTTTTAGGAACGTTAGGCTTGGCTTTGTTGGTCTGCACGGTCTTTTTTATCGGCCAGTCCGGCGGTTGCGCTAAGGTCAACAATCCAACGACAACAATTACTGCAACGACTACTTCAGGCAGTTCGACCACTCTTGTCAGCACTTCTACAACGACAGGTGGATCAACCAGTACGACCTCAGCCAGCACGACTTCAACCGTTCCTTTGACCACGAGCACGACTACAACATCAACCACGACCTCAACCATTTGGACGCCGGAGACCAGCGGGACGAGCGAAGACCTGTATGGCATTCATTTTATCGATTTCAGCAACGGCTGGGCCGTAGGTGCTAGCGGCACGGTCTTGAAATATACCAGCAGTTGGGCCGGTCAGACCAGCGGCACGACCGAGGCGCTTTATGCGGTGCAATTCGTCACTTCATCAGTTGGCTGGGCCGTGGGCAGTTCCGGGACGATCATTAAAACGATTAACGGCGGCAGTAGCTGGAGCAACCAGAATGCCGGAGCCAGCTCGCAGCTGAATGACTTGAATTTTATTAACTCCAGTACCGGCTGGGCAGTCGGGAACAGTTTTACTATTCGTAAGACGACCAATGGCGGCACATCCTGGGACACGCAGACCACCGCTGTGCACCAGGACCTGCAGGGAGTTTATTTTCTGAACGACACGACCGGCTGGATCGTCGGGAAATCGTCATCGATCATTAAGACAACTGACGGAGGGGCCAATTGGGCTCAGGTCACCAGTCCGGTCAGCGGCGAGTCTTTTGGAACAGTAGTTTTTGACGGCAGCGGCAACGGCTGGATCGGCGCCGGCGGCAAAGTGATCAGGACAACTGATAACGGCAGTAATTGGACCGCCATCACCATCCCGGGCGCATTTGGCACTATTAACTCTATTGCCGTACAGTCATCGGCTTTAGTCGTGGCCGGGTCAGGCGGACAGATCTACAAGACCACCAATGCCGGCGTCACCTGGATCACTCAGGATAGCGGCACAGGCGTGAGCTTGAACGGCCTTTATGCGCCGGGAGGTTTAACCGGCAGAATCGTGGGCGATAACGGCACGATCTTAAAATATGTCGGCCCTTAAAGTTGACATATTCTCGCCGGGTCATTATACTTATCATATAATTAAATAGCGTTGACCGAAAATCATTGAAAGTATCCGGTCCGCTCGTAAGAGGGAGGAGAAAAGATGAAGAAGACCCATTTGTTTACCTCTGAGTCAGTTACCGAAGGCCATCCTGATAAAGTTTGCGACCAGATCTCTGATTCCATCCTTGACGCTATCATGGACAAGGACCCTCACGGCCGCGTGGCGGTCGAAGCCCTGGTGACCAACGGCACCTGTATCGTGGCCGGCGAGGTCACCACCGGCTGTTATGTCGAGATCCCGCAGATCGTGCGCCAGACTATCAAGGAGGTCGGCTATACCAGGGCCAAGTATGGTTTTGATTATGAGACCTGCGGCGTGATGGTGGCGATCCAGGGCCAGTCCAAGGACATTGCCCGCGGCGTTGACACGGCCAAGGAGATCAAGGATGGCGAAGTGGTCAAGGAAGACCTGGAAAAGCTGGGGGCCGGCGATCAGGGTTTGATGTTCGGCTTTGCCTGCGATGAAACCCCGGAATTAATGCCCTTGCCGATCTCACTGTCACACAGACTGGCCAAGAAGCTGGCTGAAGTGCGCAAAACCGGCGAGTTGTCATATTTGCGGCCTGACGGTAAATCACAGGTCACGATCGAATATAACGATGGCAAGCCGGCCAGGGTCCATACGGTCCTGATCGCGGCCCAGCATGCGCCTGACACCAGGATGGAAGACCTGAAAAAAGATGTCCTTGAGCGGGTCATCCTGCCCACGTTGCCGGCAGAGCTGGTCGATGATAACATCAAGTATTATGTTAATCCTACCGGCAGGTTCGTCATCGGCGGTCCGCAGGGCGATACCGGCGTGACCGGCCGCAAGATCATCGTTGATACCTATGGCGGCTACTCCCGCCACGGCGGCGGCGCGTTCTCCGGAAAAGATCCCACCAAAGTGGACCGTTCCGGAACTTACGCCGCACGCTGGGTGGCCAAGAACATAGTGTCTGCCGGGCTGGCCAGCAAGTGCGAGGTCCAGTTGGCCTACGCGATCGGCATTGCCCGTCCGCTGTCGATCATGGTCGATAGTTTCGGGACAGGCCAGATCCCTGATGCCAAGATCGCCGATCTGGTTGAGGAGAATTTTGACCTGCGGCCGGGCCTGATCATCAAACACCTGAAGCTGCGCCGGCCGCTCTACCGGCAGGTCGCGGCCTACGGCCACTTTGGCCGGCCGGACCTGGATTTACCGTGGGAAAAGACCGATAAGGCCGGGGAACTGAAGAAAAAAGCCAGCCGGCTTTGATCAATAAAGCAGATAGCGCTGGCCGTAGATGGCTTTGCCGCCGTCGGTATAATCTTCCCAGAAAACATAGAAGCTGTCGTCATTGGGCGCAGCGATTATCTTGGGGGCTCTGCCGCCGTCGCGCGATCTGACCTTCATGCCGTTCTCTTCAAATAAAGGCTCGCCCTCACTGTTCAAGCGCTGAACATATATCTCGTAGTACTGGCCGGTGCGGTAGTCTTCCCAGGCTATCAGTACGCTGTTATTCTTCCAGGGAATTATCTGGGGCGCATACTGGGTGTGGGGTAGGTTAACAACCGGGACACCGTCATTGTTCCAAAGCAATTTCCCGGCCGGCGAAATGGCTGAGGCAAAAATATCCCAATTGCCATAGCGATAATCTTCCCAGACCAGCACCCGTTTATTGCCGAAGCTGGCGTTCTGTTGGGTCCGGCTCATCTGATTGATGGGGATGCCGTCGGTCATCCAGAGCGGCTGGCCGTCTTTATCGATCCGCTGGGCGTAGATATCATAACTGCCCCCGCCTTTGTCCGTCCAGGAGATAATGACGCCGCCCTGATCATCGCTGATCAGTTTGGGGGTGCGTTGGACATCCGGTGCGCCGCAGACCAGAACACCGTCTTCCTGCCAAAGCGGCGCACCTTTAGCATTGAGGCGCTGGGCATAGATGTCTGGATTGCGGTCACCGCGGCGGTAGTCCGTCCAGGTTAAAATGACGCCGCCTGCGCCGTCGGAGATCATGTCCGCTTCGATCTGTTCGCCGTTGGCCGCGGCGGCGATCTTGCCTTTTTCTCCCCAGAGCAGCTGGCCTTTGGCATTGACGCGCTGGACATACAGATCGGTCAGACTGAGAATGTCCCGGCCGTCCTGCCAGGCGATGATCGCCCCGCCGGCCCCGTCAGGGACCATAAGCGGATCTGTCTGCCGGGCTTTGACCTTGGCGACCGGCAGACTGCTTTCCCAAAGATGTTTTCCCTGACTGCTAAGACGCTGGAGCCTGATGCTGGGCAGGTTCTCTATCCTTTGATCCTCCCAGGCGACATAAGCGCCGCCGCTGCCGTCGGGTACCACGCACGGTTTAGCCTGATTGGCGGCCACTTTTGCCACCGCAATACCGTGCTTGTCCCAGGCCAGGGCTCCGGCCTTTGAGATCTTCTGAGCGTAAATATTGAAATAACCGTGCCGCCCATCCTCAAAGACCAGAATGATCTCACCCTTGCCAGTAAGCGTCAGCTGAACGTTCTGCTGGACGACTGAGCCGATGGCGGCACAGACCTCGACGCCTTGATCTGTCCAGAGCGTTTCGCCGTCGGTGGAGACCTTCTGGGCATAAATATCGTAGTTGCCTTCCCGAGCATCTTCCCAGGCAACGACAACATTGCCTTTAGGTGTTGTGGTGGTCGCCGGCGCGCCTTGCCGCTGCCGGGCCGAGACCAGCGGCAGACCTCGGGGGTCCCACAGCGGGGTGCCGGAGCTATTGATCTTCTGCGCGAAAATGTCGTACTTGCGGCGGCCCGGTTGTTCATCCTCCCAAACGATGATCCAGTCTTCCGAAACCAGCTTGGTGATCGCCGGCGCTTTTTGCTCGCCAAAAGCGCGGCAGACCGGCCGGCCGTTCTCTGACCAGGCGGTCTGTCCGCTGCTGTAGATACGCTGGACATAAATGTCGCTTTTTTCCTCACGCTGGTCTTCCCAAGCTAAAATGGCCCCACCCGAACCGTCGGGTGAAAGCTGGATATTCTGCTGGGTGTAAGGGAAAAGGCAGACCGCCACCCCATCCTGGGCCCATTGTACGTGGCCGCTCAGGTCGATCTTCTGGGCGTAGACATCGGTGTTGCGGTGGCGCTCATCCTGCCAGGCAATAACAGCGCCGCTGATTGCCCGCTCTTCGGTGACAGCCATGATAACGGGCTTTTCCTGATTGCGTTCCGCCGCGCAAAGCGCGATCCCATCTTTTTCCCAAAGAGGCTGTCCGCTGGCGTTCAGGTATTGGATGTAAATATCATTGTTGCTGGCGCCGTTGCGGCCGTCTGACCAAGTAATAAGGGCCCCGCCGCTGCCGTCAGAAACGAGCTTGGGATACCATTGCGTGCCCTTGGCCAGTGAGACAGGCGCGCCGTCATTGGCCCAGACGGCTTCGCCGTTGTTATCAAGCCTTTGAGCGTAAATATCCTCTCCGGTGCCGCTGCGGTAATCATGCCAGACGATAATCACACCGCCTGAGCCGTCTGCGGCTGCCTGTGGAGCGAACTGGCCGGCCGGTGCGCCGCAAACCAACTTGCCTTTCTCGCCCCAGAGCGTCTTGCCCTGATAATTGATATGCTGAGCATAGATATCGGAAGCGCCGCTGCGGTAATCCTGCCAGACGGCAAATAACCCGCCGGCCCCGTCGCCGACAGCGTGAGGAAAATTCTGGTTGCCTGGACATTCACAGACCGGGATCCCTTTCTTTGACCAAAGGGCGCGGCCGGATTCATCGATCTTCTGCGTGTAAATATCGTAGTAACCGCTGCGGCCGTCCTCCCAGACAATAATATAGCCGCTGTAGCCGTCGCTGAATATTTGCGGTTTTTCCTGCGGAGTATTGCCCGGCGTGTCGTTAATGACAATGCCGTACTGCGACCAAAGGGCTTGAGGATGCTGTTGCGCCTGAACAGGGGCAAGCAGCAGGCAGCAGGCTCCCACTGCCAGGCAAACTAAAGCTAACGATCGTCCGATCATGCGGCAGCCTCGGTCAATTTCATGGAAATGACCTTAGACACTCCCGGTTCTTCCATGGTCACGCCATAGATGCTGTCAGCTACGGCCATGGTGCGTTTGTTATGGGTAATGACGATGATCTGGGTCTGGCTCGAGAAGTCCTTGAGCATCTCGGCAAAACGCCCGATATTCGCGTCATCTAGAGCAGCATCGACCTCGTCCATGAAACAGAAAGGGCTGGGCCTGATCTTCAGCAGAGAAAAGAGTATGGCGATCGCTGAAAGGGAGCGTTCGCCGCCGGAGAGCTGGGGCAGGGGAAGCCACTTGCGGCCATTGGGCCTGACGGAGATCTCGACCTCGGCCTCCAGCGCCGGCACACCGGTTGCCAGGGAGATCCTGGCTTCGCCGCCGGCGAACAGTTTCGAAAAGGTCTCAGAAAAGATCTCGGAAAGACGGTCCATCGTTTCGATAAAGGTCTGCTCGGCCTTTAGGTCCAGTTCAGTGATCAGACTTTGCAGGTTGTCGCGGGCCGCATTGAGGTCGGCCAACTGGGCTTCAATGAACGAAAGGCGTTCTTTCTCTCTTTCAAACTCATCGATCGCCAGCAGATTGACCGGTTCCAGGGCGCGTAAACGGCCGCGGCCTGATTCAATGGCCCGCCTGGCCTGGGTGACGTTCTCGATCTCCTGCGGCATTTTTTCCAGTTCCTCAAGGGACAAATTGTATTCAAGAGAGAGGCGTTCACGGATACCGCTCATTTCGCCCTCAAGCTTAGCCAGGGCGATCTCGATGCCTGTTTCTTCGCTCAGCGACCGGCGTTCGACCTGGTCTTCCTGGCGCAATTTCTCCTCAAGTTCGGCGATCTGTCGGGCCAGAGCGGACTTGGCTTCGCGTTTGGTGTTGATCAGGTCAAGGGATGACTGGGCGGCACGGGCCTGTTTTGCCTTTTGATTCAATCCGGCCAGCTGGGAAGAATGGGCTTGCGCCGCAAAGCTGACGCGGTCCTTTTCCTGTTCCAGTCGCCGGGCCTCTTCCTCCATCATCTCCAGCTTCATTTTGTAGGCTTCTTCTTTGTCCGGCGAGCGGCCGATGATCAGATCAAGAGAATTGGTCTTGCCTAAAAAGGCCAGGATCGCGGCCAGCCGTTCGACAAGGACCTTGGTCTCGGCTACGAGCCGGCTAAGATCTTCAGGGCAGGGCAGATTGCTGAAATCAAGGCCGGCGCATTCTTTGGTAATGGCTGCCTTGAGTTCGTTGATCTTATTGAAGACGTCCGTCTGGCGGACGGCAAGTTCAGCTAGGGCTCGTTCTTCACGCCCATGCTCGCTCTGGGTGAAGCGGCGGTCAAGCTCAATATCGCGGAGCTGGTCTTTTTCTTTATCCAGCTTGACCATGATTTCATCGATCTCCTGCTCCAGCCGGCCCTGTTGTTCCTTGAGCTGGTGCAGCTCGCCCTCGTCCCTGGCCTCGGCCTCCTTTTTCTGCTGTGATTCCTGCCTGACCTTTTCCAGCTGAGCGAAAAGCTCATTGCGCTTTTCCAGGATGTTGATCAGCAATTTTTTGCTCAAGCCGATATCCATGTTCCTGACCTGTTCCTGGAGTGCCAGATATTCCCTGGCCGCTCTGGCCTGCTCCTCCAGGGTGATCAAATGTTCGGCCACTTCTATCTTAAGGTCGCTGATCCTTAGGATATTCTGCTCGGCTGCGATCAGTTTCTTCTCGGCCGAGTGCTTTCTGGTCTTGTACTTGTTGATGCCGGCGGCCTCCTCAAAGACCGCGCGGCGATCCTCGCCTTTGCTGGACAGTATCGCGTCGACCCGGCCCTGGGTAATGATGGAATAAGTGCTCTCGCCAAGGCCGGTGTCAAGCAGCAGGTCCTTGATGTCCTTCAGGCGGCACTGGTTCTTGTTGATGGAGAATTCGCTTTCGCCCTCCCGGAAGGTGCGGCGTTTGATGCCCACCTCGGCAAAAGGCAGACTGAGCTTGCCGGCGGCATTGTCAAAGATCATGCTGACCTCGGCCAGCGACAGGGCCTTGCGGGCGGCTGTGCCGGAGAAGATAATGTTGGCCAGACTGGCAACGCGTAACTCCCGGGGATTGTCCTCGCCCAGGACCCAGCGGGTGGCGTCCATCAAGTTGCTTTTGCCGCAGCCGTTGGGCCCGACAATGGCCGTGATCCTGTCCTCGGGCGAGAACTCGATCTCGGTCGTGTCAGCGAAAGTCTTGAAACCGCGCAAGATGAGCAATTTGAGAAACATTTCAGTTATATAATATAGCAAATTTACCGCAGCTCAGCAACTAAAGCGTTTGCAACCGTGTTCGGGTGTGTTAAAATAACCACAAAATGAAACGGACAAGCGTTTTAGCGCTTTGCTTTCTCTTGCTTTCATCGGTTGCCTCCGCCGGCATCTTTATTTATGAGCCAAAGGACAAGGGCGTTGCCTTTGAAAAAGTCGTCATGCTCAAGGGTGTTGCCAAGGATGTCAGCCGCTTGACAGTCAACGGCCAGCAGCTGCAGCTTCAGCCTGACGGGTCCTTTGCCTGCGGCCTGGTGCTGCGGCGCGGTAAAAATTATGTCGATGTCCGCGCCGTCGATGCCTATGGCCAGGTGTTTGACAAGCAGGTCCGCATCCTCGGCTTGAAGAGCTATCCTGACATTGAAACGCTCTATGAAGGCAAGAAGCACTGGGCCAGACAGCAGATCGTCTATCTTTCCAGCCTTGGTTTCATCGAGGGTTATCCCGATGATAATTTTTATCCCGGCAATCCTATCACCAGGGGGGAACTGGCTACCTGGCTGGCCCGCATTAAAAAGCTCAGCATTCCTGCTCTGACAGAGGATGTTTTCTTTGACGTGCCTAAGGAGCACTGGCGTGCGCCCTACGTGAAGGCCGTGGTCGATGCCGGCTATATGCAGGGTTATGATAACCAGACATTCGGCCTGGAGGATCCGATCTCGCGACGCCAGGCCGCCAGTATCGCTGTGCTGGCCGAGGGCATCGATGTGGTCGATAAGACAAAGCCGCTGTTCATCGACGTACCAAAAACGGAAAGGGGCGCTTTCCCGATATATATCGGCAAAGAAAAAGGCCTGCTTCGGGGGGTCTCAGAGGATATCCCGGTCTATGAACCGGAGCGTGCTCTGACCCGGGCAGAGGCCACGATCCTGCTCAGCCGCTTCAAGCGCAGCCAGAACGCGGTCCAATGGCTGTTCAATTACAGCAAGGGATTCGCCGCCGACAGCTACTGCCCGCTTAATATCGCGCCCCAGATGATATCGTTCAGCATCAATCCGGAGACTATCCAGGCAAATGAACAGTCCACTGTTGCGCTGCGCCTGACCCTGGGCAGCCGCGATAATTTCGCTCCCATTGCCAAGGTCAAGGTCGATCTGTCCGAGCTCGGCGGCATGCCGGACGTGCTCCTGTTCGATGACGGCAGCCATGGCGATCAAGTGTCCGGGGATCTTATCTATTCTCTTAATGTCCTACTTGAGCCGAAGGAATCGGGCAGTAAACCCGTCCGCGTCACGGCGGTGGACAAACTGGGCTGGGAAAGTGCAGCCGAGGCCTGGCTGACCATCGTTGAATAATGCGAAATAAAAAGAGCAAAATTAAAAACCGCAGTTCAAAACTTAAAACACCATTAGTTATTATTTGCGGTTTTAGCTTTTGTGTTTTGAGCTTTGCATTGCCGGCAGGTGCTGAGCTGATTGAGATAGGGGTCGAACCGCTCAGGCTTGAACTGGCCGGCCGCGCTCTTGGTATGGGCGGAGGTTTTTCCGGTCTGGCCGATGATATGAATGCGGTGCTTTATAACCCGGCAGGGTTAGCCTGGACCAAGGGTATAACCCTTTCGCTGCAGGACTCGGAGAACATTACTGCGCTGCAGGCTTATCCGACCGGTAAAAATTCAGCCTTTGGTCTGGCGGTCATTACCAGCAAAATAGTGAACATCCCCATCAGCACCGGCTGGGCCAATTCCAATAGCAATATTGTGGCACTGGCTTACGGCACCAAATTAAGTTTTATCCCGCGTTTCCGCGACAACGAGCTCTTCCAGCGTATTGGTGTCGGCGCCACGCTCAAAGGCCTGGTTGGCCAGACCCTGCGGCGGACCGGCCAGCTCGACCGTTCCGCGACAGGCTACGACCTCGATCTAGGCGTGCTTTGGAAAGTCGATGACTGGCGCATGGCCGGACTGGTGCTGCAGAACGCGCTGCCGGCCAATACCCTTGGCGGCGGCGTGATCAAATGGGATATTGGCGGAGAAGAAAGTGTGCCGGCGGTGCTCAAGTTAGGCGGATCGGCGCGAGTGATCAGCGAACTGGGCTCCCCGGTCCAAAGCACTGATCGAGAGCTGACTGTCTGCGGCGATGTCTGGCTGGGCCGCGACCGCCCGTTGCTCCTGCGCTTTGGCGGAGAATACAGTTTTCGTGAAGGGTTCTACCTGCGGACCGGTTTTATGCAGCAGTATGTGGGCAAGAGATCTTCGGGCAATATCAACCTCGGCGCAGGTTACCGCACAGAACGCTGGGGAGTGGATCTAGCCAGCTTTCACCAGCCGCTCAATGACCAGCGTTATATTTGCCTGTCAGTGCTTTATTTCCCAAAGGACTGGATCGTTCTCAGCGAACTTGATATAGAACGGCCGGGATTGATGCTGGAACAGCCGTTCGAGTCGCTTTCACTGACGGATAATATCGTTACCTATGACCCGACGATCGAAGTTTACGGCCGGGTCAAGCCCGGGGTCGAGGTCTATATCAACGGCGCACGGGCGGCGCTGGGAATGGACAACTCTTTCAGCACCATTGTGCCGCTCAAACTGCAAAAGAATTTAATCATCGTTGAGGCCAGATATCAGGGTGAAAAGAAGGTCTGGACCTATAAAGTCTTCAGGAAAGCCCGGGTCGAGATCTCCGACGCGGACAAGGTCAAGAACCTGGGCCAGAAAAAAGAGGGCGTTGAGAACCTGGTGACCATGGGCGTTATCGAGATCAAACCGGAAGAAGAATTCGTCATGGAGGCCGGCGTGACGCGCGGCGAACTGGCCAGCTGGCTGGTCAAGGCCTCCGATATGAAACTGCCCGAGGTCAAGCGCGATCTGTTCAGTGACGTGCCCAAAGACCATCCCCTGGCGCCCTATATCAAGGTCGTGGTCGACCTAAATCTGCTCAGGCCGTTCGCGGACGGCACGTTCCGGCCGAACGCCGTGGTCTCAAAAGCCGAAGGGGATGTTGTTTTCGCTAAATTTGAGGCGCTGAAATGATGCGACGCGGGATCGTTCTTAGCCTAATATCGTTGAGCTTGCTGGTCGGATGTCTGGCCCGGCCCCTGCTGGCCCAGACGGAGACCGGTGAGCGGGAGATGCTGACGAGAGGCGATGCCATTATGCGTATCACTGCGGCCGACTTTGTCAAACAAAAGATCGGCGAACTGCTTTCCTGGAGCGTTGGCTATGACCTCTCGAAAGTCAGCCGGGTCAAGTTGACCCCGACCATCAATTACGTGCGGGCTGTGCCGAAACGTGTACCGCCGGACGGCCGGACGATCCTGGAGGTACAGGCTTCCGTCGACGACCCGGCCGGTCTGAACAATATTGCCGGGGTGCGCGCCGATCTCAGCGCGATCGGCCGCCTGCCTAATACCATGCTGGTCGATAACGGGCTTTATGGTGATGAAACAGCGGCTGACGGGATTTACACTTTGCAAACCAGTGTTTCGCCCAAGATAGAGATCGGCTCTAAGGACATCCCTGTGGCAGTGGCGAATAAAAAGGGCTGGCTGGCCCTGGCCAAGACCACCTTGGACATCAAGAAAGACCCGGTCATCATTGAAGCGCTCTTCATCCCGGAGAAAGTGATGGCGGACGGGCAGTCGACGACTACGCTGACGGTCAAGATCGATAATCCCGGCCGGATCGAGGACATGAAGAGTGTAACGGCCGATCTGAGGGCCTTCGGCTACAATGAGCTCCTGCCGCTGCTCAATGACGGCCGCGGCGGCGATGCTGTTGCAGGAGATGACATCTATAGTTTACAATTCAAAGTGCCTGATTTCGTCAAATCAGGCGAGTACCTGATCAGAATAGGCGCCTCGAACCTGGCTGGCGGCTATTCAGCGGAAGATATCAAGGTCCGGGTCCATAAGTGAACAGGGCGGTATTATTGAATGTTATCAACACTGACCACGATTAATGTTCTGAGCATTTTCGCGGAGATATTCGCGGCCGGTCTGCTTTTAGCCGGAGCGCTTGCCTTTTTACGGAAATATCTGGCCCAGCGCCAGTTCAAGGATATCTGTTTTGCTTTGGTCTTTTTCTGTTTTTTCTTCTACGTAGCTGCCACGATCGCTTCGCAGATGATGTTCAGCCTGGGGAGCGACCTGGCGGCCAGGATCATGCTGCAGAAATGGGTTTATGTCAGCATAGTGCTTTGCAGCTTTTTTCTTTGGTGTTATCTGCTGGAGCGCTTTGGCCTGAAAAGGCTGCGCTGGAGCTATCTGATAATTTTCTTGCTGGCCGGCTGGTTCATCCTGCGCATCGCCCAATCCTCAGTCAACCTGATCTATCGTCAGGACATCATCGAGCCGCTGGTCTTTTTCTCTCTTTATGTCCCGGTCAGGCAGTTCTTTGTTCTGATGTGGCTGCTGCTGGCTGTTTTTGCCCTGGTCTTTGCCCTGCGCGCCCGGGCCGGGGAGCGCAAACTGACATTTTATCTCAGTGGCTCAAGCCTGATCGTGCTGTTGGCGCTGCTCTGCTCATATCTTTATGTCTCCCAGGCAGAACCGGCTTTTCTGGGTTTATCGTGGGTCCTGACCCTGGCGGCGATCCTGGGTTTTTTGCTGGCCGAGCTGATCCCGCCCGGATCGCCGGAGGCGCAGCGGC
This sequence comes from Candidatus Saganbacteria bacterium, assembly GCA_016932255.1. GTDB lineage: Bacteria > Margulisbacteria > WOR-1 > O2-12-FULL-45-9 > O2-12-FULL-45-9 > JAFGDE01. Next base: position 95,526 of record JAFGDE010000015.1, on the reverse strand, counting down.
CGCTGCGGTTCTTTAGCACCCGGATACTTTTTAAGCTCCTGATCATCTTTGTGCTGCTGATCGTCATCCTGTTCGTCAGCACGATCCTGCCGACGATCAATATCAGTAAGTACGCGATGTCCAAGTCGATCATCGGCAATTACTCTAAAGTAGCGGAAAAGGTCTCGGATGAGATCGGTTCCATGCCCGGGCAGCCGTCACAGGAAAAACTCCAGGCCCTGGTCAGCGGCGTTGACCTGAGTGGCCAGGCCGAGGTCTTTATAGTCGATCAGGACCAGAGATTGGTGGCACACCCTGATCAGAAGCGGGCGCTGCAGAGGGAATTCGTCGGCGGCAACCAGGCAGTTGCTGCAGTGGCCCAAGGACGCCAGGGTGGCGGTGAATTCAAGGACGAGCTGGGAGCGATCATGGTTGGCGCTTATATCCCGGTCGGGAAGTTCGGCTGGAGCGTTATTGTCCAGGAACCGATCATCTCCGCCTATGCTGAATTAAGGCGACTGGAAACGAATTCACTGCTTTTTGTCATTATCGGTATCGTGGTGACCTCCCTGGGCGGCATCTTCTTTGCCCGCTCGATCGAGCGGCCAATCAAAGAACTGACCGCGGGCACTGAGGCCGTGGCCAAAGGTGACCTGCGCTGGTATGTGGCGGTCGATTCAGCTGATGAGATCGGCCGGCTGGCCAAAGCTTTTAACCAGATGACCAAGGATTTGAGAGAGAGCCAGGAGCGCCTGATACTTTCTGAGAAATTGGCCTCTTTGGGTACAATGGCGGCCGGCATGGCCCATGAGATCAAGAACCCGCTGGTTTCCATACGCACCTTTACCCAGATACTGACCCAGAAATGGGAGGACAAGGAATTCCGCGAGAAGTTCGCCACCATTATTCCGCACGAAATCGAGCGGATCAATCGTATCGCTGAAAGCCTGCTCAAGTTCGGTAAGCCGATGAAACCTGAGCTGACCAAGGTCGACATCAACTCGCTGCTTGAGGAAGTTTTGCTGCTATTTGAGAGCGAATGCAAAAAGCATAATGTGCGGGTGACAAAAAAACTGGCTGACCTGCCTCAGATCACCGGGGATGCGGGCCAGCTGCAGCAGGTCTTCGTTAATATAGTTAAGAACGGCATTGAATCCATGCATGATAAAGGCGGCGAGCTCATTGTCAAGACCGATATCGGCGAAGTCGTCAGGCTGGGCAAGATGCAGGAAGGCAAAATGCGCGGCCGGGAAATGGTCTGGGGCGAGGAAGAGGAATTTGATAAACCGGTACCGGTCATTTTTATCGAGATCTCTGATTCAGGCGAAGGCATACCGGAAGAGAACCTCAAAAGCCTGTTCGATCCGTTCTTTACCACCAAGATGACGGGCACAGGCATGGGCTTGCCGATAACCTTGCGGATCATTGAAGAGCACGGCGGCTCTGTGAAAGTACGGAGCGCGGCCGGCAAAGGGACGACCTTCATCATCACGCTGTCGCAGCGAAGTTAGAACTTGACCTTTTTAAGCAGCATCTGCATGCCGTGTTCCAGCATGCCCTCAAGCTGGTCCAGTTTTGACGGCTCGGCCAGGTAATAGGCGTTTTCCTCGCCATCCTGGAACACGATGTTGCCGCTGGTTTTAAAGGTGACCCCGTTGATGGTTATTGTGCTGGCTGCTCTTTCCTGTGTATTGGCGCTCATAATTGCCTCTCTACATTATATTATCGGGCTAAAATCGCTTAAACTTGCGCCCTGTGGTCCTGATTGATATAATGCTTGATATGGCAATGTTCGAAAGATTCACTGAAAAGGCTGTGCGCGTGATCATGGCCGCTCAGGAAGAGTCAAAACGCCTTAATTCCACCTTTGTCGGAGCGGAGCATCTCCTGCTGGGCATGCTGCGAGAGGGTGATCAGATCGTGCTCAGGACCCTGGAATACTACCGTCTGGACCCGGCCGAACTGAAGGACCGGCTGGAAGACCTGCTAGGGGTCGAGAATCCTGAGCCTAAAACAGGTCCGGAGGCGCCTTTCAACGCTCAGGTAAAAAAGGTCATTGAACTGGCCTGGGATGAAGCCCGGGCATTAGGGCACAGTTACGTCGGGGTCGAACATCTTCTCCTGGGCATTATCCGTGAAAGCAGCGGTGCGGTCGGCGAGGTGCTGGCTGATTTCGGTATTAATATCTCCTCGGCCAAGCAGCGGGTAGTTGCCGTGCTTGGCGAGGTTTCTTCTGTTTCGCGCAAACTGCCCCGGAGCAGCAAGACCCCGGTGCTTGATTCCTTTAGCCGTGATCTGACCGCCCAGGCCAGGGAAAAGCGGCTCGATCCGGTGGTTGGCCGGCATAAGGAGATCGAGCGGGTCACTCAGGTCTTGTCGCGGCGCAAAAAGAACAATCCTGTGCTGATCGGTGAGGCCGGCGTGGGCAAGACCGCGATCGTCGAAGGCCTGGCCCAACGCATAGTCAGCGGCAATGTGCCGCCGCCGCTCCTGCGCAAGAGGCTGGTCACCTTGGATATGGGCCTGATGATCGCGGGCACTCGCTATCGCGGCGAGTTCGAGGAAAGAATGAAAAAGGTGATCGATGAGGTTTCCCGGGACGGCGAACTGATTCTCTTCATCGACGAACTGCACACGCTGATCGGCGCCGGCGCGGCTGAAGGCGCTATGGACGCAGCAAATATCATGAAGCCGGCATTGGCCCGCGGCGAGCTCCAGGTCATCGGCGCGACGACCATTGACGAATTCCGCAAGCGCATTGAATCCGACCCGGCGCTCGAGCGCCGCTTCCAGTCCGTTATGGTCGAAGAACCCACTGTTCAGGACACGATCGAGATCCTCAAAGGCCTGCGCGAGCGCTACGAGGACTTCCACAAGGTCAAGATAACCGAGGATGCCCTGGTAGCCGCCGCCCGGCTCTCAGCCCGTTATATCTCTGACCGGCATATGCCGGACAAGGCAATTGACTTGATCGACGAGGCCGCCTCCAAGGTCATGCTCCAGTCGACCAAGGCGCCGCCGGAGCTGGTCGAGATAACCAAGCAGATCGAGGACGTTAAAGCACAAAAGACCCAGGCGGTCGAAGACCAGCAGTTCGAGCTGGCGGCCCGCCTGCGCGACAAAGAAGAAGCCCTGCGTCTGCAGTACGAGGCCATTTCTAAGAAACTGGACGGCTTGTCGCCTGAAGGCTATCCTGAGGTTGATTCTGAAGTGATCGCCCAAGTTGTCTCTGTCTGGACAGGTGTGCCGGTGACCCAGCTGACCGCGGAAGAAACAGAAAGACTGCTCAAAATGGAAGAGGTCTTGAAACAGCATGTGGTCGGCCAGGACCAGGCAGTGGCTGTGGTCTCGCGCTCGATTAGACGGGCCAGGGCCGGGCTCAAGGACCCCAAGCGGCCGACAGGTTCGTTCATCTTCCTCGGGCCCTCAGGGGTCGGCAAGACCGAACTAGCCAAACGGCTGGCTGAGTTCCTGTTCGGCGATATGGACGCGGTGGTGCGCATAGATATGTCAGAATACTTGGAGCAGCATTCTGTTTCGCGCCTGGTCGGTTCCCCGCCCGGCTACGTTGGCTTTGGCGAAGGCGGCCAGTTGACCGAAGCGATACGGCGGCGGCCGCATTCGGTGGTGCTGTTCGATGAGATCGAGAAGGCCCATCAGAACGTGATGAACATCATGCTGCAGATCCTGGATGACGGCCAGATCACCGATTCGCAAGGGCGGCAGATCGACTTTAAGAACACGGTCATCATTATGACCAGCAATGTCGGCGCGGAGTTCATTAGAAAAGAGACCTCGATCGGCTTTATCACGCGCAACGATGCCGAGTCCGGCTATGAGAAAATGAAGGAGACAGTGCTGGAGCAGCTGAACAAGGAATTCAAGCCGGAGTTCCTTAACCGCGTCGATGAAAAGGTCGTTTTCCGCCCCCTGTCAAAACAGGACCTGGCCGCGATAGTTGATATTATGATAGCGGACATGAATCAGCGCCTGGATGAAAAAGGCCTGGCGATCCAGTTGGCCAAGAAGGCCAGGGATTTCCTGGTCGATAAAAGTTATGATTCGAAGATGGGGGCCCGGCCGCTGCGCCGCGCCATCCAGGAATTTATCGAGGACCCGCTTTCCGAAGAAGTACTCAGGGGCAAGTTCCCTTATGGCAGCAAGATCAGCCTGAAGGTCGAGAAGGACCGCATCAGTTTTAAAGCCACCAGGACGAAGGCCTCGGCAGGTAGCGCTGCCGCCCGGAAGAAAAAAGATGAACCCGCGCTCTCAGCCGAGTAAGCCAGCCACCCGTTTTGTCTGCCAGGTCTGCGGCCAGGACTTTCCCAAGTGGGAAGGCCAGTGTCGCTCCTGCGGGGAGTGGAACAGTCTGGTAGAGGAACAAGTTGCGAATTCCAAGATACAATCATCGAACAAGCTTCAATCGATCAATACCCGAACTGAAAAGCCCCTGGCCATTACGCAGGTCGATTACAAACACGAGGAACGGACGCCTTCTGGCATTGTGGAAGTAGATAGAGTGCTAGGCGGTGGGGTAGTGGCTGGTTCGGCCGTGCTGTTTTCAGGTGAGCCCGGCATCGGTAAATCCACTATGATGCTGCAGATCGCGGAATGCCTGAGCAAGCGGGAGACGGTGCTTTATATCAGCGGCGAAGAATCAGCCAAGCAGATCCGTTTAAGGGCAGAAAGGCTGGGCACGCTATCGGACAAACTTTTGCTTCTGCCGGAGACCGATCTCTTCGCTATCGAGCAGGCGGTCCAGGAGGCCCAGCCGAAGTTCCTGATCATTGATTCCATCCAGACGATGTTCCGCGATGATATTTCCTCAGCACCCGGCTCGGTCTCTCAGGTGCGGGAGTGCGCCGGCTATCTGGTCAGGATCGCCAAAGCGACCGGCATCCCGATCTTTATCGTGGGACACGTAACCAAAGAAGGCAACATTGCCGGGCCAAGGCTCTTGGAGCATATCGTTGACACAGTGCTTTATTTTGAAGGCGACCGGCACAAGCAATACCGGATCCTGCGGGCGAGCAAGAACCGATTCGGCTCGACCAATGAAGTCGGTATTTTTGAGATGAAGGATAAAGGCTTGGTCGAAGTTCCTAACCCATCCCAGGTCTTTATTTCCGAGAGGCCGGCCGATGCTCCGGGTTCAGTGATAACCTCAGGAATTGAAGGCACCCGGGCCATGCTGATCGAGATCCAGGCACTGGTCGCGCCAACCAAGCTGGCTTATCCGGCCCGCAAGACCACGGGCGTTGACTATAACCGAACGACGATGATTATTGCAGTACTTGAACGCCACGCCGGCCTGCGCTTAATGACCCAGGATATCTATGTTAACGCTGCCGGCGGGGTTGAGGCCTCCGGCACAGCCATGGACCTGCCGATCGCCCTGGCCATAGCTTCCAGCTTTAAGAACAAACCGGTCGATCCCGCGACAGTAATTGTCGGCGAGATCGGGCTGTCCGGCGAGATCCGCTCGGTCAACCGGATCGATCAGCGGGTCAATGAAGCGGCCAAATTGGGTTTTAAACAGATCATCGCGCCAAAGACAAGTGTTTTAGAGATAGGTAAAACAAAAATATCCATTCTCGGAGTAGCTTCGGTCAAGGAGGCGTTGGCAAATCTCATATGAAAAAAATAATCGCTGAATTCAAACAACACTGGCCGAATTACGTTATCCAGAGCCTGCTGGCGACATTTTTCGTTTTCCTGATCCTGCATGTTCTAAGTATGCGGCGGCTGGTCATTGTTGCTTCGCTTGGCGCGACCTCTTTTATTGTTTTTGCCATGCCCAACACTCTCTCGGCCAAGCCCAGGAATATCATTGGCGGCTATATTGTAGGGCTTGTCTGCGGAGCGCTCTTTTGTTTCATCCCGCACCCTGCTTTTGTCCCACCGGCCATTTATTACGCTGCTGCGGTCGGGCTGTCTATTTTTCTGATGGTGGCCGTAGATACGGAGCATCCTCCGGCTTCAGGCGTGGCCCTGGCTGTTGCGTTGGGTGGGGCTAGTTGGAAACTGAGCCTGGCGATAATCGGCAGCGCTGTAATGCTTTCCCTGATACACGAACTCTTCAAGAAGCAGATAAGGGATCTGACCTAAAAGGCGAATCACAGGCGCTTGATGGAGTTAGTGGTCTTGCTTGTCCGACAGAAAACCGATCGGCTTTTTCTTTTCTTTTATCTTGATCATTGACCTGATCGCCTCAAAGACGACCCTGAATTGCTTATCATATTTGTGCTCCATGATCTCAAGCTTTTCCCGTAACTCTTTGTGGGAAGAAAGCATTTGCCGCAATTTAGCAAAAGTACGCATGATCTGTATGTTAACCTGAACGGCTCTTTTACTCTTCAAGACAGAAGATAACATGGCAACACCGTTTTCTGTGAAGGCATTGACGTTCTTTGAGAACTTCAGCGAGGATGTCGCAATTTGCGATATGCTTGATATTTCTTGTCTTGTCAGGGAAAACATGAAGTCGTCAGGGAAACGCTCAATATTTCTTTTAACCTGCTCATTGAGCCGCCTAGTTGAAACCCCGTATAATACAGCTAGATCCCGATCAAGTATAACTTTTTGCCCTCTGATCAGGTAGATAATCTGTTCGATGTGTTGAGTAGTGATGTAAAAATTCACTAATAAAACCTGAGGAACAAGCAGCAATCTTATTGCCAGGGAATCGGGTTCTGGGTATTGGGTACTAGGTTCTAGGATATTTTTATAAAAACAGATAAAGATATAAATATCCCAGAACCCAGTTGCTAGAACCTAGGACCCAAGAGCGTCGCGATCACGACAGATACTTCCTCGGGTCGGCTATTTTCCCTTCGATCATCGACGCGGCGACCGTGGCGGGCGAGCCCAGGTAAATAAAAGCGTTGGGGTTGCCCATGCGGCCTTTGAAGTTGCGGTTGGCTGTCGAGATAACGTTCTCGCCGTCGGACGGCACGCCGTTGTGGGTGCCAACGCACGGGCCGCAGCCAGGGGTCACGGCAATAGCGCCGGATTCCAGCAACGACTGATATATCCCTTCTTTGATCATGTCCAAAAGGATCTGTTTCGATGCCGGGGCCAGGATCAAGCGGCAGCCAGGTTTGACTTTCTTGCCTTTGAGGATCTGAGCTGCGATGCGGAAGTCTTCCAGCCGGCCGTTGGTGCAGGTGCCGATCAAGCCCTGGGCAACAGGAACATTGCCCAACCTGGAGATAGGCACAACGTTATCGACAGTGTGGGGCTTGGCGATCTGCGGTTCTAATTTATTGATATCTATCTCAACTGTCTTGGCATACTTGGCGTCCTTGTCCGCGACTACGGGGTTGGGCTTTCTCTTAGAATGGGCCTTGACCCAGTCCAGGGTCTTCTTATCTGCTTCCATCAGGCCGGTCTTGGCGCCGCACTCGATAGCCATGTTCGAAATGGTGAAGCGGGCGTCAACCGACATGTCCGCGATCGCCTGGCCGTAGATCTCCAGGGCCATGTAAGTAGCGCCGTCAGCAGTGATATCGCCGATCAGCTTGAGCACCAGGTCCTTGGAAAAAATGCCCTTGGTCAGTTTGCCGCTATATATGACCTTCATGGTCTCCGGCACCTTGAACCAGAGCTGGCCCGAGGCCCAGCCCGCGGCCAGATCGGTCGAGCCGATGCCGGTGGAGAAAGCGTTGATCGCGCCGTAGGTGCAGGTGTGGGAATCAGCGCCGATGATCAGATCTCCCGGCACGGCATGGCCCTGTTCCGGAGTGATCTGATGACAGACGCCGCAGCCGATGTCGTAAAGGGTGAAGCCCTGTTCTTTGACAAATTCCCTGATCTTCTGGTGGATGTCGGAAACGCCTTTGTTGGGCGAAGGGGAACTATGGTCAATGATGATGGCCATCCTATCAGGATTCTTGACCTTAGCTACGCCGAGTTTGCGGAATGAATCGATAGCCACGCCGGAAGTGCCGTCCTGGCCGATCATGTAATCTAATTCAGCGATAACGATATCCCCAGCCTTAGCGTTCTTTCCTGAGTGAGAGGAAAGGATCTTTTCCGCGATGGTGCGACCGCGCTCACCGCCAGTGGTCTTGCCCATTACTTCTTTTTTCTCTTCTTTCCAGCCAGTTTCTTTTTGGCAGGCTTTTTCTTGGCGGATTTCTTGAAGCCGTTGACCTCGCGCGAGCGGTCTTTGAGCGCCTGTTCGATTAGCGAGGCTTTTTCGATCAGATACGGGTCCAATCCTTCCATTTCGTGGACCTGTTTGAGCAGTTTGGTCGCTTTTGGGTGGGTCACGATATCAGCTAGGTCTAACCTGGCTCTGGCCAGCAGGTCCTTGTAGCCGAACGGGTTCTTGACCACTTCGGTCAGCATTTTTTCTGCTTTAATGAAATCGCTCTTCTTGGCCCGACGCATCAGGATCTCGGCCTTAAGCACCTTGCCCTTGTTGGCAAAATAGTCGTCGGGGCGGGACTTGAGCTCCTTGAGTGAGAAATCGACCAGTTTAAGTGCTGTGCCCAGATCGTCCGGGTTGCGGTAAAGAATGATCTCGGCTTTAGAGAGCAGGGCACGGCCGCGAAAGTACCAGTGAGCGTCCTTTTCCTTGACCACTCGATTGATCAGTTCCAGGGCCTTGGCCCAGTCGCCTTTATCGCGGCGGGCCAATCTCAGCTCGGCTTCAACAATGAATGTCTTGGCCGCGAAGAAATCCGAAACGTCGTTACCCAGGATAGCCCGGGCTTTCTCGCAAAATGAGATCGCGTTGCCGAAATCCTCAGGCACGCCGATCATCAGCTCCGCCTTGCCGATCAAGGCCCGGGCCTTCAAATATTCAGGCGGGTTGCGCAAGAGGATCTGATCGTAGAGGCGCATAGCTTCGGCATGGTCGCCGGGTTCTCCCCGTCCGACCAGTAGATCCGCGATGCCGAACATGATCTCAGGGGCGTCGGAGCGATTAGGATGCTGAGACAGGATGTAACGATAACGTTTCAGTGCTTTATTGATCTTTTCCTTTTCTGAGGGGATAGGGAAGCCTACTTCTTTGTCGACTATATAGCTCATAATTGGAGAGAGAATAGCCATAATTACACCTGCTTTGTCCGGCAATACAGCCGGACAGGTTGATAACCGATTATAAATAATGTAGAATATAATGTCAAATGGAACAGCTCGACGCTAAGCGTGTAGCAGAACTGCAGGAGTTCGAAAAAAAGCTCGGGACTTCTTTTTTAAATCTGGCATTATTGAATCACTCTCTGACCCACAGTTCTTTTGGCCATGAGTACAAGGTGCCTGACAACGAGCGGCTGGAATTCCTGGGCGACGCCATCCTTAAGCTGGTCATTAGCGAATATCTCTACCATAAATTCCCTGACCGGGCCGAGGGCGACCTGACCAAATACCGCGCGGCGGTCATCTCAGACGAGACCCTGGCCGGAGTCGGCCGCAATCTGGCGATCGGCGAGTATCTGCTGCTCAGCGCCAATGAAAAAAGGACCGGCGGGACTCGCCGTAAATCCAATCTGGCCAACGCGCTGGAAGCCGTGATCGGTGCGGTCTTCCTCGATGCCGGCATAGGCAAGTCAAGAGAGATGATCCTGGGCTTTCTAACGCCTGAGATCGAAAAGGTGACCCAGGAAGGCTATATCAGGGATTATAAATCAGCTCTTCAGGAATACGCCCAGAAGCGAAAATGGGATCTGCCCCACTACCGTGTGATCAAGGAAACAGGGCCAAAGCACCGGCGGGTCTTCTGGATGGAGGTCAAGATCAAGAACAAGCGTTACGGCACTGGCCGCGGTCGCAACAAGAAGGAAGCTGAGCAACGCGCGGCCATGCACGCCCTGCATCACATCAAGAATGAGGAACGCAGCCGCGGCGGCAATAAACGCAGGAACGAAAAAAAACCGGGGATCAAGGGGATCCTTTCCTCTGTGCGTAAAAGGATAAAAATGTAATGGTAAAACTTCTGATCAAGAACGGCCGGGTGATCGATCCGGCCAGCAGGCTCGACGGTATGCGCGATGTCTTGATCGAGAACGGCAAGATCAAAAAGATCGGGGCCAGGGTCCGGGGTTCAGGGGCCAAGGTGATCGACGCAAAAGGATTGTTGGTCCTGCCGGGACTGATCGATATGCACGCGCATTTCCGTGATCCCGGCCGGCCGGACAAGGAAACCATCGCTTCCGGCTCCAGGGCAGCTGCCCTGGGCGGTTTTACCACGGTCTGCTGCATGGCTAATACTGAACCGCCGATCGATAATCCCGCGGTTGTCAAATACATCATGGACAAGGCCCGGACCGAAGCCGTAATTAATGTCCTGCCGATCGCAGCGGTGACCAAAGGCCTGGCTGGAGAGCAGTTGACCGAAATGGGCTTGATCCTCAAGGAGGGCGCGGTGGCCTTTTCCGATGACGGTCAGGCGTTGATGCGCGCTGATGTCATGCGGCGGGCCCTGGAATACGCCAGCCAGTTCAACGTGCCGCTTATCTCCCATACTGAAGACAAAACTCTGTCGCATGGCGGCAGCATGAACGAGAGCGCTCTTTCGACCGCCATTGGCCTGCCGGGCATCCCGGCCTTGGCTGAGGAGATCATGGTCGCGCGCGATACGATGCTGGCAAAAGAATACGGGCGGGTGCATATCGCCCATGTTTCTTCGGCGGGTTCTGTCGACTTGGTCCGCCGGGCCAAGCGGCTGGGCGCGCCTCTGACCTGTGAGACCTGCCCGCACTATTTTAGCCTGACTGAAGAAGCGGTGCGCGAATATGATACGAATGCCAAGGTCAATCCGCCGCTTAAAGGCAAACGCGATCTTCAGGCCGTTATCCGCGGGCTTAAGGATGGCACCATTGATGCTATTGCCACCGATCACGCGCCGCATAATATCGAAGCCAAAGAAGTAGAGTTCAATCAGGCGGCTTTCGGCCTGGTCGGCCTGGAGACGGCTTTAAGCCTGGTCCTGACCAAATTGGTCGGGCCAAAGGCCCTGACGTTGCGGCAGGCGGTCGAGAAAATGACCGTGAACCCGGCCGGAATACTCGGCCTGAACAAAGGCAGCCTTAAGCCAGGCGCTGATGCCGATATTATCCTGGTCGATCCAAAGTCCGAGTGGACCGTTGAACCAAAGGCTTTTGCCTCCAAGAGCAGGAATACCCCATTTACCGGTTGGCGGCTCAAGGGCAGGGTCCTCTATACGATAGTGGGCGGCCGGATCGTGGTGCGCGATGGCAAACTCATCGTTTAGATCTACGCTGGTCTTTTATCTGTTTGCCATCGCGGTTTCAGCCTTCCTGCTGTTCGGTTGCGGTGATATCTCGAGCACTTCATCAAGCATCACTATCTCTCCCAGCAGCGCGACGGTTGGCGTGAACCAGAGCAAGGTCTTTACAGCCATCGTGCGCAACAGCTTGGGGCAGATCGTTTCTTCCGACCCGAGCTGGAGCGCGACCATCGGCAGCATCAGTACGACAGGGCTGTTCAGCGCGGGTAATACCGCAGGTACCGGCCAGATAACCGCCACTTGTGACGGCAAGTCTGATGCCGCCACGGTGACCGTGACCGAACATGGCTGGATCGAAGGTATCGCGCAGAGCAATCAGGGTGTGGCCCAGGGCATTAAGATCTATCTGCGGGAGAGCCCCTCGCTTTTGGATTATACTGACAGCAGCGGCAAGTATTCTCTTGCTGACGTGCCGGCCGGCACTTATTGGGTGGTCAGCGAGGTGACCGCTACTTTTCAGTCAACTTCACTTGAAGTGACGCTTTCACGCGGCCAAACGACAACAGGCAATAATCTTTATCTGCCGCTGCAGCCGGGCATCCCGGATGTGCCGACCACGACCCTGCCAGAATTCACTATTTGATCATGGCGGAAGAGTTCAACCCAGCTGAAACAGGCCGGCAGATCGCCGCCGAATATCTGAGCAAACGCCTCTGGGCCAGGGAGCGGCGGCGGCTGCTTGACCGTCTTGTCTATCCGGCTTTTCAGCGGGAGGAATTGGAAGAAAAAGAGCGGGAGATCGACCGGCTGGAACAGGAGGCTGAGGATAATTTCTCTCAAAGCGTTGAACGCTGGCGCCACTCTGTGCTGCCCCAGAAGAACGAGGTGCTTAAAGCGGTCCTGCGACACCTGCGCGGCCGGACCGATCTGGGTTATTTTGCCAGGCGTATTGTCCAAAGGCTGGAGCACGAGGCCGGACCGGTTTGATTATTGTTTGAGCGGTTGATAGAATTGACCCCATGCTGATCGTTTGGTTAAAATTCAGCCTTTGCGCCGTCATCATTTATCTGGCCGGGTCCCGGCTATCCCAGTACGGCGATGCCATTGCCGAAAAGACCGGCCTGTGCCGCGCCTGGATCGGCCTGGTGCTTCTGGCGGCGATCACTTCATTGCCTGAATTGGCTACGGCTGTGTCAGCCTCTGCGGTTGCCCTAGTGCCGGACCTGGCGGCAGGAGATCTGCTGGGGGCCTGCATGATGAACATGTTCTCTCTGGCCCTGCTTGACCTGATTTGGGGCTTAAGAGGCAAAGGGACCATCTTTATCCGGCCTAAACCCAGCAACCTGGCTTCGACCATTTTTGGCGTATTGATCCTCTTGATCGTTGCAATGTCCTTGTCCTTGGGCCGTGTTGCTTTTGACCCTTCATTTGCAGGAATATCGGTTTATTCCTTTATTATCCTGGGGATTTATCTATTATCTTTATGGGTTATTTACGGCCAGAGAGAGCGTGCTGCGGAAGCTTTTTCCGCCGGTTATGAACATGTGTCATCAGCGCAGGTCTATTTCTTCTTTGCCCTGTCAGCCGTTATCGTCGTCGTTGCCGGCAGCTGGCTGCCTTTTATCGGCAATGAAATAGTGGCAGTGATGGGTTGGGGGCAGACCTTTGTCGGCGTCCTTTTCCTGGCCCTGGCCACAACACTGCCTGAGCTGACGGTCTCTTTTTCAGCGCTGAGGTTGGGTCACTTCAGCATGGCGGTCGGCAATATGGTCGGCAGCAATGTTTTTGATGTCTCGCTCGTTTTTATCGCTGATATATTCTACCGGCCGGCTTCGCTTTATTCCTCGGTCAATCCGGCCATGATCTTTGCTGCTTTAAGCGGGGCCGTCCTGATGGGCTTGCTTTACTACACGATGAAGCGGCAGGTCAAAAAACACTGGACCTCGATCCTGACGATCGTGCTTTATCTTGTGTCGCTCTTTCTGCTTTTCCGCTTCGGCGCGTTGTCGTAACTGCGACATTTTAGATATCGGGTTCTAGCAACTGGGTTCTGGGATTATTTTATATTTATTTGATCTTATAATAAAAATCATAGAACCAAGAACCTAGAACCCAGAACCCGATCCCCCTGGCAATAAAATTGCTTCATTTGCCCTGTCATGTATTTACGAACAATCCTATGTTCATTTTTCTGTCTGTGTTTGTCCCTGACAGCCGGAGCTGAGATCCCGCTCAGGACTTCCCGGACCTCGGAATCAGGCGAGCGGCAGCCTCTCTATCTGATCGATGAGAAGATCCAGGCCCAAAACATCGTTTTAAAACTGGACGCGGGCCCTGTGCTGCTGGGTGACAAATACGCCCGGTTGGCTGGGGTGGTCAGAGGTGGAGAACCGTTGGCTTTACTTGAATTCGGCGGGCGGGGCCTGTGTCTGATGCTGGGGGATGAAGCGGCCGGCTATCTGGTCGTGTCCATTGGGGCAAATAGCCTTGAACTTAAAAAGCTGGAGGAACGGCCGTGAAGCGTGTTCTAGGTTGTCTAGTCTTATTGTTTGGCTTATGGCTGAACGCGCAGGCCGAACTAATATCCGGGGCGAATTTCAATGATGCGGCAGTGATCGATGTTATCCGCTGCCTGGCCAGACAGGCAGGGCTCAATGTCATTGTCAGCGGTGATACAGCGGCCTTGCAGAACAGGCGGACTTCCCTGCGTCTGGCTGAGGTCCCGGCTGAGGCAGCCTTGGAGCAGGTCCTGAACGCCAATGGCCTGGTCTGGAGCAGGCAGAACGGGACTTTACTGGTCAATGCCGCGGCTGCTCCAATGGCCACAGGCTGTGATGGGTCATGCGAAGCGGTCAGCCTGCGCTATTATGAAGCCTCGCGCCTGGCAGAAGTGCTGCGCCAGGTCCTGCCGCAGGTCAAGGCCAGTGCCGGAGGCTCGGAATCAAGGCTGGTGCTGCAGGCTGAAGGCCGGACACTAAGAAATTGTCTTGCGCTTGTCGAACAACTGGACAGGCCAACGCCGCAGGTCCTGATCGAGAGCCAGGTCTTGGAGATCAGTGAAGACGATGCCCTGCGCCTGGGCGTTACCTACGGCAGTGATCCCGGCACGGTCAAGTTCGTGACCGACAACGACCGGGGCGAGCTGCACCGCGCGGGCGATCTGGTCACCAGCCTCAACGCTTTGTTAAGCAAGGGCAAGGCTAAAGTGGTGGCCAGGCCGAGGATCGCCACGCTGGACGGACATGAAGCCGTTATCAATATCGGCAGCCGGGTGCCTTATGCTGTTCCGGTCAGCTCAGGTTCAAGCACGACCCAGTGGACGGTCGATTATCTTAACGCCGGGGTCAGGTTGCGTATCGTACCACGGATCAATGAGCAGGGGGATATTACCGCGTTGCTGCAGCCGGAAGTCTCTTCGATATCACAATGGAAAAGTACGGCAGCCGGGGAATTCCCGGTCATCAGCACGCGCAACGCGGCTGCCACCCTTCGGGTCAGGGATGGCGAGACGATCGTGATCGGAGGATTGCTCTCAGAGACCGAGCGGGTAAATGTTTCCCGTGTGCCGATAATCGGCCAAGTGCCGATCCTGAACATTATATTTTCGAACCGGACAGTAGAACAAGCGAAAACAGAGATAGTCTTCATGATCACGCCGCACGTAATCTGAGACTTATAGCGGTACGATCTTGATCTTGCCCAGCGCGCCCATCTGGTCGTCCTTGATGATGAGCACGCCGTCCAGGCCGCGGATCTTTTTAGCCAGTTTCAGGCCCTGATCGATATCAGTTATTTCCTTGACCTCATTGCCGATAGCTGTGGCCGCGGCATCAGCCAGACAGGCGCTTTTGGCGGTGACCACGACCGCGTCAGCCTTGCCAAAGCTGAAAGAATGACCGACTGTACCTGAAGAGGTGCAAATCGAGAAAGGTTCGGGCCGGGGTTCCAGCTCAAGCGCGATCTTTTCTGAAAAAGGAGAATTACCGGCAAAAATGCCGACCTTGCGCGGCTGGGAGATCTTAAGAAAGATGTCCCCGCCGTTCTCAACGATTATTTCTTCGGTGAAGGCCAGCAGGTCACGGCCGACGAATTCGGCTATGGCGCCGGCGACCGCGGCCATGGGGCCGACCTTGGCCCGGCGGGCGGCTGAGGCCATGTCTTTGACGATCTGGGGTGCGTCGTAGCGGATGCGGTGGGGGCTCATTTTCTTGGCGAACTGCGGGTCAGCAGCGATGTATTTTTCTATCTCCCCGCGGTATTTCAGGGTGAAGGCCAGGGCCTTGTCATAGAGGCTGCGATCAGCCAAGACCAGCAGATCGGTCTCTTTTTCGATTATCTCGAACCTGATGAGGTTGTCGGCTTTGACGTAATTCCGGTAAGCCCGGACTTCATAGACCATGTTATAATAAACCTGTATGCTCTACGGCATTATATCAGATATCCACGCGAATTTGGAGGCTTTCTCCGCCGTGTTAAAAAAACTCGCCCAAGCCGAAAAGATTATATCTTTAGGCGATGTTGTTGGTTACGGCCCTGATCCAAACGCCTGCATCGAACTCGTGAGAAAGAAATCAATAGCTTCGGTCTTAGGCAATCATGATGCGGTCCTGACCGGAGCAGGCGAGGATACCTGGTTCAATCACCGGGCCAAAGCGGCGATCGCCTGGACCAGACTGGAGCTGAAACAAGAGAACCTGGCCTGGCTTAAAAGCCTGGCCAAGGTCATGACCGAGGACGGCTTCCAGGTTGTTCACGGCAGCCTGCGTTCCCCGCTCCATGAATACCTGACCAATATAGCCGAGGCCATGCCGACCTTCGAGCTGATGAAGACGAACCTCTGTTTTGTCGGTCATTCTCACGTGCCGATGTTCATTGCGCTGGACCAGGACGGCAATTACAACAGCAGGCAGCTACGGGACGGCGATGAGATGCTGATCGATGATCATGCGAAACTGATCATCAATGTCGGCGCGGTCGGCCAGCCCAGGGACGGCGACCCCCGCGCGGCCTACGCGCTTTATAACAGTCAGAGCGGGCTGTTCAGCTTTCACCGGGTGGAATATGATATCGCCAGGACCCAGCTGAAAATGTCCGCGGCCAAACTGCCCCAGCAGTTGATCGACCGCCTCAAAGCCGGCCTTTAGTGGAGGGAACGCCTTTTTTCCTTGGATTGATGGCACAGGCGCGGCTGAGCGCTACGCCGAAAGCCTTGAAGATCGCCTCGACCTTGTGATGCGTGTTCTTGCCTCGTTTCAGATCGATGTGCAAGGTGATGCCGGCTTTATAAACGAACGATTCAAAGAATTCTCGCAGCATCTCAGCGTCCAGATACAGCTTGACCCGTTCTTGGACGATCTGGGCGTAGATCAATTCTTTGGGGAAGCTGGCTTTGAAAGTAAAGTGCGGCCGGCCGCTGATATCGATCGCGGTCTGGACCTCGGCCAGTGATTCATCCATCGGCAGAATTGTGTGGCCGTAGCGCTCGATCCGTTTCTTGTCGCCCAGGGCCTTTTGAAAAGCCTCGCCCAGGGTCAGCCCCGTGTCCTCGATCAGATGATGCATGTCGATCTCAAGATCGCCTTTGGCCATCAGCTTCAGATCGAACAGGCCGTGCTTGGCAAATAGCGTGAACATATGAGCCATAAAAGGAATGGGGTAATCGATTAAGCTTTTGCCCCTGCCGTCGATGTTCAGCTCCAGCTTGATGTCAGTTTCTTTAGTCCTGCGCCAGACCTTGCTCTTGCGTTGTTTCATGTTTTGCCTCTTTTTCCAGGGAACCGCTCTGACTTTCCAGTTCCTTAATGCGTTTTTTGGTCTTAAGGTACTGGGGCAGGCCGAACAATCCGGCGATAATGACCCCGCCTAGCACTGAGAACAGGACCACCAGGGCCAGCGATATTTCCGGCGCTTTCCAGAACAATAGATTAACGGAAACAGACGTGCTGTTGAGCGAAGCAAAGGTCGCGATCAAAATAGCGATCAAGATGCCGACGATCAATGCCCACATGACCTAACCCTCCTTGAACAAGCGGTCCTGTTGTATTTTATCAGATTTTTTCGGTTTCAGCCCAAGGTGTTCATAAGCTGCTTCGGCCGCTATCCGGCCGCGGGGCGTGCGCTCGATAAAGCCCAGCTGCAGCAGATAAGGCTCGTAAACATCTTCGATGGTCAGAGAATCCTCGTGGATCGACGCGGCCAATGAGTCGACGCCGACCGGGCCGCCGCTGAACTTTTCGATGATCGCTTTTAATATCCTGTGGTCGACCTTGTCCAGGCCAAGCTCGTCTATTTCCAGGCCTTTGAGCGCCTGCTGGGCGACTTTCTGAGTGATCTTGCCGCCGGCCTTGACCTCGGCAAAGTCGCGCACCCGGCGCAAGAGGCGGTTGGCGATGCGCGGTGTGCCCCGGGAGCGCTGGGCGATCTCCTGCGCGCCGGCTTCATCGGTCTCAATGCCCAGGACCTGGGCCGCATGCTGAACTATCTGCTGCAGGTCGGCCGCGTTATAGAATTCCAGGCGGTTGATCATGCCGAAGCGGTCGCGCAAAGGAGATGATATCTGGCCGATACGCGTGGTCGCGCCGATCAAAGTGAACCGGGGCAGGTCAAGCCTGATGGAGCGGGCGCTCGGTCCCTTGCCGATAACGATATCCAGGCCGAAATCCTCCATGGCGGGGTAAAGCACTTCCTCAACGACCCGGTTGAGCCGGTGGATCTCATCAATAAAGAGGACGTCATTCTTTTTTAGATTGGTCAGGATGGCAGCCAGGTCACCCGGCCGCTCAATGGCCGGGCCGGAGGTGATCCGGAAATTAACGCCCATCTCGTTAGCGATGATATTAGCCAGGGTGGTCTTGCCAAGACCAGGCGGGCCGTAGAAAAGCAGGTGCTCCAGGTTCTCGTTACGATTCTTAACAGCGTTGATGTGGATGAAGAGGTTCTCCTTGAGCTTGGCCTGGCCGATAAAGTTGGCGAAACTTTTGGGGCGCAGCCCTTCAAAAGCCTTGTCTTCTTCCTGCCGGTCAAAAGTTATAATTCGCTCCGGTTTATCCGCCACTGCCGTAAGTCCTCTTATAGCCGTAATAGCTTTTCATGACCTTTTTGACGTAATTCCTGGTCTCTCGCAAAGGGATGTCCTCGACAAACTCGTCCAGATCGAACTCATCATACTGTTTGAGCCACTGCTGCACCCGGACCGGCCCGCCGTTGTAGCCGGCCAGGGCCAGGGGCACGTTGCCGTCAAAGCGCTTGATCAGGCTGGACAAGTAATACGTACCCATCCATATATTAACCCTTGGCTCGTACATTTTCCAGCGCGCGTAGCTGAATCCCAGCGCGCTGCTGATGCGCCGTCCGGTGCTGGGAATGATCTGCATCAAGCCGTGGGCCCAGGAACGCGACAGGGCCCGTGATTTAAAACGGCTTTCTTCTCTGATGACCGCGTAGGTCAGATAAGGATCAACGCCGTACATCTCAGAATACTTTTCAACATACGTGCCGTAGCCGCGGGGATAAGCAAAGCGCCAGAGCCTGGGATCAAGATCGCTCAAAGAACCGCTGAGCGTTGCCTCTTCGATTTTTTGATCGGCGAACCAGATGGGTTTGGCGTAATTGCCTTTCATAACATATGCGTGATACTGGGCCAGACGGGCCTGGTCCTTCTTGCTCAGAGGGACTTTTTCCTCGATAAAAGCGGCTTCTTCCGCGGCTTCCTCGCCGAGCTCCAGCGCGATCAGCTCCGCATATTTTTCTTCATGGCCGCAGGCTTCAAGTCCTTGTTCCATGTCAGGCGCTGATTCGGAGGTCCGGGGCAGGGTGTTGGGGTCAAGCTTGATGCCGTATTTGGCCAGTTCTTCCCTGGCGCGGTAACCATAGTATGAATGATCATAACGGGCAATGGTCTGTTTATAAGCGGCTACAGCCTGGTCCGGGCGCTTGATCTTTTCCGCGGCCTTGGCTGTCCAGAAAAGCAGCTGGTCCGATACCTGGTTGGCCGGCAGGTCAGAGGCTTTGGCAAAGGCCTGGTAAGCCGCTTCATAATTTCTCTCTTTATAATAGAGGTTGCCGACCAACCAGAGGGAATCAGCGAACCATTCCGAGCGGGGATAATCAGCGATCAGACGGGCATAGACCCTGAGCGCTTCATCGTCCTTGTCCTCGATGCGATAGTATTTGCCGGCATGATAGAGAGCGTCGTCAGCCCAGGGGCTTTCCGAAAACATCGCCGGGATCTTCAGCAGGGTCTGGATACAGGCCTGCGGGCTGTCCATGTAGCCGTAGGTCAGGGCCAGGTAGAACATAGCCTGCGGCTTGGAATCCTTGTCCAGATTAATGGCCTGTTTGAAATACTGCGCTGCGGTCTTGAGCTTGCCTTGGCGTAAATAAATGCGTCCAAGCATCAAAACCGCTTCATCATAGAACGAACTCTTTTTATAGAAGCGGCTGATCCGGCTGAAATACTCCTTGGCTTTGGTATAGTTGTTCCGGCTGAAATGCTTGATCCCAAGGTTGTATAATGTTGCGGCCGGAGCCTCATAACCGGCGAGCTTGCCGGACTTGGCCATCTGGTCAAGCTGTTCCAGTGCCTGATCAGCGAAATCGCTCTCAGGATGGAGCAGATCGAGATTGCGGTAGACCCTGGCAGCATCAGTGGGCTGGTCCAGCTCTTCCAGCGCCCGGCCGAGCAGGAAGCGGGCCTCAGGCGCTGAATCGTGTTCCGGATAGCGGGAGAGCATCTCGCGCAGGACCTTGCTGCCTGCCTCATAACTGCCGGCTTCGATAGCGATCTTGCCGAGATTGAACAGGGCTTTGGGCCCGAGCACGCTATCAGGGTAATGATCCAGAACGATCCGATAGACCCGGTCGGCATATTCCGGATAGCCGCTTTCCTGGTAGGCCTGCCCGATATAGTAGTAGCTGTAATCAAGCAGGGGGTAGCTCCGCTCGGTCAGGGTTTCCTTAAAACTATTAATGGCCTGGTAATATTGTTCGGCGGCCAGCTGTTCATAACCACGTTTGAAACTGGCTCTGGCTTCGCTGGTCGCAACAGCGGCCGAAGTCAGACAACAGGCGCATATCAGGACGGCTGAGAAAATACGTAATTTCATGACGGAAAAACTGGCGCTCCAGCGTGACCTGCCTGCCGGCGGGCAGGATTGATTATAGCACAGCCTATGCTACAATACAATTTGACCGCAATGAAGCAACGATTGGATCAAACGCTCGTCGAAAAAGGCTTTTTCCTCTCGCGCGCCCAGGCCCAGGCCGCGATCATGGCCGGTCTGGTCTATCTTAACGGACAGAAGTCAGATAAAGCCGGACAATTGGTCAGACCTGAGGACCAGCTCGAGGTCAAAGGCAAGGAACACCCCTATGTCGGACGGGGCGGGCTCAAGCTGGCCAAAGCTCTGGATAAGTTCACTGTTGATCCTGCCGGCCGCATTGCGCTCGATATCGGCGCTTCAACTGGTGGTTTTACTGATTGTCTGCTTCAGCGCGGGGCTAAAAAAGTTTATGCGGTTGATGTCGGTTACGGCCAGCTGGCCTGGAAACTGCGGCAGGATGAACGCGTGGTTGTGGTCGAGCGCACCAATGCCCGCCACCTGACCCGGGACAAACTTTACAACGGCAAAGACAAAGCCGATCTGGCAGTGATCGACGTTTCTTTTATCTCGCTTGCCAAGATCCTGCCCGCGGTTTATGATCTGTTGCAGACTAAGGCTGAGGTCCTGGCCTTGATCAAGCCGCAGTTCGAAGCAGATCGCGATCAGGTGGGCAAGGGCGGCATAGTCAGGGACCAGAAAGTGCGCGAAGCGGTAATTGTTAAAGTGAAGCAGGCAGCTGTTGAACTGGGTTTTTCCGTCGCAGGATTGACCGATTCACCGATCGCCGGTGCGGATGGGAACAAAGAGTTCCTTATTTATTTAAGGAAAGGGCAATGAGCATAGAACTGATGCTTGCCGCTGTTTTAGGCGCCCTGGGAGGGGCGGGCTTGTTCTCGTTCATTGGCCGGCTCTTTTACCGTTCCGTCGGCCTAACAGCTGAAGAACGTCCGGCGTATTCGGAGAAGGAAATAGAAGAACTGCTGCGGCGGGCAGGGTATCAGATCAAGGCCAGACGCGCCAAAGAGACCTTAATGACCGTGGTTAACGGCAAGGAGCGTTTCGGCCAGTCGATCGCCGACCTGCTGGTCAGCCGCAAAGGCCGCAATTACGTGGTTTGCGTCCATGCCGGGGCCGGACCGGCTGACCCTAATGAGCCGATGCTGCGCCGCCGTTTGCTTGAACTTGACCGCGTTTTTAAGCCTGACGGCCTGCTGGTCCTAGGCAGCGGCCGCGGCGAGATCCAGCTGGTCAAATTCCGTTTTCCGCGCGAATGGAATATTGATAAATTTTTCCGCATTCTGATCGCCCTGTTCATTATCGCGGTGGTAATTGGTATAATCTGGATGCTGGCAATATTAAAGCTTATCTGATGGAGCGATGGAGAGATCGAGAGATGGAGGGGATAAATGACGAACATAGCGGTTATCTATAAGAAAGAGGATCAACTTATTGCCGGAACGGCCCAGCAGGTCATTAAAGAACTGAAAAAAATGGGCTATACGATAAATCAGGCCAGGGCGAAGTTCGCCATTGTCCTGGGCGGCGACGGAACTATCCTGCGGGCAGCCAGATTATTGGCTAAGTCGCGCGTGCCGATCCTGGGGATCCACTTGGGCGGCTTGGGTTTCAGCTCCGAAATAGAATTGCATGACCTGGTTGAAACACTTGAAAAGATCAAAAGAGGCAAATATACCATAGACGAGCGGACCATGATCGAGGCCCATGTGGGCGGAAAAACACTGGTGGCGCTCAATGATATCGTTATCAGCAACAGCGGTATCGCACGGGTCATCAAGCTAGAGATAAAGGGTTTGGCTGAATATGTTTCCGACGGCTTAATCTTCTCTACCGCCACCGGCTCCACAGCCTATAACCTTTCGGCCGGCGGGCCGATCCTGACGCCGGACTCGGACAGCATGGTCATTTCCGCTATCTGTCCTCACAGCATCACCGTGCGGCCGATCGTGCTCAAACGGCCGATCACCGCGGTCCTGACCAAAGGTAAGCAAGCCATCCTGACGGCGGACGGTCAGCAAATGGTCAACCTGCATGAAAGACAGAAGATCAGGATCCAGAGATCGAAATTAAAAACGAGGTTTATCCGCCTGTCAGGCTATGACTTTTTCCTCAGGGTAAAAGAAGCGTTCGGGTTCGGGCCCTCGATCTGATCCCTCGATTGGCTCGGGACAGCTCAGTTATTGAAGGCGCCGCTATTGAGGCTGATGATCTTGTTCAGGTCATTGACCATCAGGAAATGGTGCGGGTCAGACAGGTTCGGCGCGCCGGTCTGGGAGAAGATCGAGAACAGGGACACCTTGCTGAGATCGGCATCGACCAGTTTTTTCAGGTATTTGTGAAAAGCGAACTTTTCAATGGCTTTGATGATCTTGGCGTTGTCCATTGTGTTCATGGCTCTTGCTCCTCTTAAAAGTATGACTTCTTGCCGGCTGTGCGCGTCAGGATCATGTCAGCCAGGACATCAAAGAACTGGCCGGTGGCCGGAAGTTTAGAGCGATCGACCTGCAGGGCGTTCTGGATATAATTGGTGCGGTTGGCCCTGCCGGGCCTTGAGATCGAGGCGACATCGAAGTTTCTTTTATCTACATTTCGCTCGTTCATGGCGTTCTTTCCTCTCATCTATATATCGCCAAGATTTGGCAAAAATTTCACTTTATTTGCTAAAACAGGCTATCGGGTAAATATGATATAATAAACCTATGGAGCGCTTCCTCAAGAGCCGCTATAAAATTGGTGACAAAATATCGGAAAACCCCTTCTGCGCCACCTATCAAGGTTCCTTTTTAAGCAGCAATAAAGCCGTCGTGATCAAGATCTATAAGCGCGGTTCATTGAATTCCAGTCTGATCAATAAAATGAAGCATAAGGTCAAGGAACTGACCCAGCTCAATCATCACGGTATCGCCAAGCTGGTTGACGGTGATTATGGCTGGCAGGGTTTCTACTATGTCCGGGAATACATTGAAGGCAAAAGCCTGGCTGCGCTTATGGCCGAGGGCCAAAAGTTCGGCCTTGAACGGGCTCAGGCTGTGGCTGAAGAGGTCTGCCGGGCGCTGCAACCGGCGCATGAGCTCGGCATTGTCCATGGCGCTCTGAAACCGACCAATATTTTTCTTGACCGGCAGGGCATTGTCAGGCTGACCGATTTTGTGATCGAAGGTGAGATCAAACAGGCCATGCCGCAGAAGGTCCTGAGCCTGCTGGCAGACAGCCATTACAGCGCGCCGGAGGAACTGGCCGGGCAGACCGCGACACAGTTGTCCGACCAGTATTCGCTCGGCTTGATCCTTTTAGAACTGTTGGTCGGGCGGACCGACCTGGTGGCCGCCGGATTGGATGGCGGCCTGCAGAAACTGCGGCGGGAAAACTGGATCGGCCGGGAATCAGCTGCCGGTTTGCCCAAGCACCTGCAGGCTATAATTGCCAAAGCCCTGCAGGCTGATCCGCTAAAGCGTTTTAGCGATATCGGGCAGCTGCGGGAGAGCTTGGAACACAAGATGATCATAACAACTAAACCGCCTCACGAAGAATACACGGCGATATTTGAGAATACCGTGACCCAATACGGCGCTGATGAAGCCCCAAGGGAACTGTCTCTGACCGGCCAGAAAGGGCAAATGCCGGGCCGGCAGGTGCCGGAGAAAAAACGCAACTGGCTGCTGGCCGTTATTCTTTGCCTGGCGCTGGTCTCGGGCTTGATCTATGCTTTTATGTTCGGCAGGTAGAAGATGTTCATAGAATATTTAAGTTATTACCTGATATTTGTTATTATCGCTTCGCTGGTAACGGCTTTACTGGTCATGCGTTTCCGTTTCCCGGCACCGCATATAACTATTTCAGTCATGGTCGGCTTCATCCTGTTGCCGGGTTTTCTGGTCTATATCTACGGCACTTATTTTACTTCTATCCCCGAGGTCAAAGTGCCTGACCTGACCGCTTTGTCCCTGGACGAAGCTTTTATCAGACTGGAAGTGCTTGGCCTGAAAGGGCGGCATGCGGGCAGTTTATTCGATACCCGTTATCCCGAAGGCGTTATTGCTTCTCAGCAGCCCGAATCAGGCCGGCGGGTCAAGGCCGGCCGTATGATCAGTCTTTTGACCAGTTCAGGCAAGCGCAAGGTCCTGGTGCCGAATCTGTTAGGCCGGCCGCTGTCGCAAGCGGAAGCCGTTTTGGCGGCCAAAGGTCTCTATATCGGGTCGATCAACAAAGATGAGGTCTCACAGCTTGATCCGGGCCTGATCCTGTCGCAGACGCCTTTGCCAGGAGAGGAGATCGACAGCGGTTCTTACGTCAGCCTGTCCGTTTCTGCCACTCCTGAAGGCGGCGAGGTGCGGGAGATGGTCATTGAAACAAGGGAAAAAGCGGCTGAACCGACAGCTCAACCGGCAAAGGAAGAGACTAAAGAAGGAGGCTTCTGGCCATGGTGGTAAAAGTTGCCCCGTCGATCTTATCGGCTGATTTCAGGCAGCTTGGAGCTGAGATCAAGAAAGTCGAACAAGCCGGCGCCGATTACATCCACATAGACGTAATGGACGGTCATTTTGTGCCCAATATCACCATGGGGCCGTTGGTCGTCAGGGCGGTCAGGCAGTGCACCAGATTGCCGCTCGATGTTCATTTAATGATCGAGAACCCGGACAGGTATATCCCTGATTTTGCCAAAGCTGGCGCGGACATCATAACGATACAGGTCGAGGCAGCCAAAGACCTGGCCTCTGACATTGAACTGATAAAACAGAACGGGGCCCGGCCTGGTCTGGTCGTAAATCCAGCTACGCCGCTTGACCAGGTCATACCGCTGTTAGACAAAATCGGGATGGTCCTGCTTATGACCGTTAATCCGGGCTTCGAAGGCCAGAAGTTCATGCCCGAAGTTTTGCCGAAGATAAAAGAATTAAGCTCGTTAGTCCTTAGTCGTAAGTTGTCGGTTGAAATTGAGGTCGACGGCGGGGTCAACCTGGAGACAGCCCCGGCAGCTGTCAAGGCCGGCGCGAATGTGCTGGTGGCCGGCTCGGCCATCTTTTATGACAGGGATCCGGCCAGGGTCATTCAGAAGCTAAAAAATAAATAGTCGATATTATCTGAAATTTCTGCCAGTTCTCCCCGATAATCATTCGGATAACTATGTCATGAAAGTCATACCGATCAGGCCGAAATTAATGGGTCGTACTATAACGGTCCGGCCTCCGATATCCAGTTTCCGCGGCTGCCTGCTGGGTGGGGCAGTCGGCGATGCTTTGGGCGCTCCGGTCGAAGCAATGAGCCGGGAGCAGATCACGGCCAGGCTCGGTAAATGGGTCGACCGCTATATTACCACTTCCAGGCACCCCAGAATATCTCTTGGCCAATGGACCGACGACACCGCGCTGTCCCTGGCCACTGCCGAGAGCATTGTTGAACAGAACGGTTTGGATGTCAACCAGGTCAGATTAAGCTTGATGACCATGTTTAATGGCCAGCCGGACCGCGGCTACGGCCAGACCACCAGACGGGCACTGGACCCGATGAGCCGGCCAGCTAAGGCCCGCCCTTCCAATGGGGCAGCGATGAGGATCCATCCTGTAGGCCTATACCATTACTGGTCCATGGAGAGCTTGCTGGACAGCGTGGTCGAGGTCAGCCGCATTACCCATCAGCACCAGGACGCGATCGACGCGGCGGTGGCGGTCGCTTTTGCGGTGGCCAAGGCGGCCAGAGGCGAACTGAAGCCGGCAGAACTCTTGGAGGAGACCATTGCCTTCCTGCCGCCCCATTCGAACATGGGCGAAAAGCTCAGGGAAGTTGAGGACTTGCTGTTCATGCAGGTGCGGACCGAAGATGGTCTGGAACAGTTGGGGACCAGGCCCTTGGCCTTAGAGACGGTTGGCAGCGCTTTTTATGCTTTTCTCCGGACACCTGACGATTTTTACCAATCACTGATCGCGGCGGTCAATGCCGGAGGGGATACAGATACCGTCGGTTCGATTACCGGAGCGATCAGCGGCTGCTATAATGGGATAGAGAAGATCCCCTCAAGATGGTTGAACCATTTGGAAGCCAGGGGTCTGATCGATGAAATAAGCCAGCGCCTTTTCTTTATCAGTGCTTGAACTAGGCCGCCACGTCCTCTATCAGGAAATTCGGCCCCTGATATCTGACACTGATCTGAGGATCGCCCAGCCTGATCCCTTCTTCCAGGAACAATTCTATTCCGTTCCGGCTGATCCTAGCTGCCAGCTGCGGGTCCAGCACATCAAAAGCGATCACGAAATAACCGCAGTCCCGGTAATCAGGATCAGCGATAAAAAGCGTTTTAAAGGCCTCTTCCGGGGTCAGTGAAAGCCCGGTAAGATAAGCGCCGCAGCGGACCTCGCCGTTCTTTTGGTGCGGCCGGGCCTCGATCAGGTCGTTGTTTATGATATTGATGAAATTATTTTCGTTAGTATAGTGCTTGTAGGAACCAGGGATGGTCTTGACCGTCGTTTCTTCGCTGGAGAGTTTCCGCAGTCCGGCAACGGCCGGCGATTTGGTAAGTTCTGCTGGCAGAAGAGAGCTGACCTGGCCTAGACTGGCGGCCTCCAGGATCTCCTTGAGGGAAGAGATCATCTGCCGGTCCAGGAATTCTGTCAGCACAAGCTCGCTGATGCCGGCTCTCAGGAAAGAGCGGGCAATGAAGCGGCCATCCTCATAATCGATCTTATTTATCCCATTGTTGAAACTCAGGTAGTCGTTGCTGAAAGTCAGACTGACCTGAAAGACCGCTTGCTGCACCTTGGACAGCAGTGAAGGCAGGAAGCGGTTCAGGCGCCGCATATCATTGGACAGCATGGATGGACCGGTCCTTGCCTTGATCGGTGGCCGGAAATCGGCCTCCAGCGATCCGGCAGTTGGTTGTTCCTGCGGCAGGCTTTCCAGCAAGCTCGTGGATAACTGAGTAGCGGCCCAGACCTGTTTCTTTAAACCGGGGATCGATCGGATATCTGCCAGAGAGATCCGGCAATGCAATTGAAAGAGCTTGGGCAGCTGCGCAGAGGCTGACTGATCGGGATTAAGCTCGCACTCGATCAAGTCAAGCATCCCGGCCTGGTCGACCTCGCCGGCGGACGATAATTTGGTCAACTCACCCAGCAGGTCATGGGTTCTGATCAAGAGCAGGACCAGGGAAAGTTCGTTTTCATTAAGCGGACCAACGCCGGACAATTCCGGATCGCTAAGGATTTGCCGGGCAAGCTCAGCTGATCTTGCCGGATGATCGGAGCTGAAAGGATCCTCGAGTTTGCCGATATCATGATAAAGCAGGGCGATCCTCAGCAATTCTGGCATTGGCCTGGTCAGGCCGGGCAGTTGTAAATTGCCAGTTGAGTCTATGGCGTCTGTCGCCAGCAGTTTTAAAGCGTTATAAGTGTGCTGCAATGGGCTCAGGCCGCCATGGACCACGTGCTGGGGCAGATTTTTCATCTGCCATAAGGGATTATCAGCAGGGAGCATAGCTAAAAAATCATTATAGGAACCGAGCGCCTGTATAAAAGCCCGGTCAGAATTACGACAGAATGCCCTTTGTAAAAGGGGTTGTCTTGGCAGTTGCGTTGCCTGGTGACGGAATTGTTTGGGTGCTATTGATCTGATACTCATGGTATTCTCTGCTATATATATCGGCATTTTTTGCTGATAATTTCATATAATGATGATAAAATAACGGATGATGAAAGCGGTCAAATGGACCGAAGATGATGTCCGTTTTATGCGCGAGGCCCACGATCTGGCCAAATCGGCTGAGGGCAGGACCACGCCTGACCCGATGGTCGGTTCGGTCTTGGTCAAGGGTGGCCGCATCATTTCCATGGGTTATCACGGAGAAGTGACCACTCCTCATGCCGAAGCCTGGGCGATCCAAAAAGCCGGAGAAGAAGCGGCTGGCTGCACTCTTTACGTTAACCTAGAGCCCTGCTGTTTTTTTGCCCGAAAGAACAATCCGCCATGCACCGAGGCGATCATAAAAGCCAGGATCAAACGGGTCGTGGTCTCAATGAAGGACCCAAATCCAGGGGTCAACGGCAAAGGTTTGGCCAAGCTCAAGCGCCACGGGATCAAGGTTGACGTCGGTTTGCTGGAGGAAGAAGCGCGCAAGCTTAACGAAGTCTTCATTAAATGGATAACAACGCACCGCCCTTTCGTCGCTTTGAAATCGGCCGTGACGCTGGATGGCAAGATCGCGACCCGGACCGGCGCGAGCCGGTGGGTGGCTGGGCCGGAAGCCTTGCGTTATGCCCATCACTTGCGCAATATTTATGACGCTATTATTGTTGGAGTGAACAATGTGCTGGTCGATGACCCTCGCCTGAATGTCCGACTGGTCAAGAAGGTTAAGGACCCGATCAGGATAGTGCTCGACGCTTATGCCCGGACCCCGCTCAAGGCGAAGGTGGTCAATTCCCGGGGTGGCCGGACGATCATTGTGGTCAGCCAGCGTGCGCCGGCTAACCGGGTCGCGTTGCTGGCAGCTAAAGGAGCGGAAATACTGACCTTGCCAGCCCCTCGGGGGATGATCGATATCAGGAGCCTGCTTAAAGAGCTAAGCAAGCGCCGGATGACCAGTTTGCTGGTCGAGGGTGGAGGAGAAGTGAATGCCTCGTTCCTGGAAGGCAAATTGGTCGACAAAGCCGCTTTTATCATTGCGCCCAAGTTCTTTGGCGGGCGGGAAGCCAAGACAGCGGTCGAAGGCAAAGGTGTGGCCAAGCCTGCTCAGGCGGTCTGGCTGAAGAGCGTGCATCTGGAGCGCCTTGGCGAAGACATTCTGGTCACAGGTTATTTATGAATGAAGGCGGGATAAAAAAGCGATTTGTTCTGGCCATTTTGATCGTTATGGCCGTGTTGAGCTTTTCTGCTAATAAATTCCTGGCCGGCTGCGGCGATAGCCCTTTTGCGCCATCGACCTCTACGACGACGACAACAGGGACCGTGACGACCCTGCCCACGCCGACCACTAGCAATACTGTGCCGATCGTAACATCGACAACGACAATTACAACGACCAGCTCGACCACGACCACAAGCACAACGACCACGACCATAGCGCTTAGCTGGACCTTGATGACGGATGCGCCGGGTTTTTCAAGCAGGAGCGGCCATGCCTCCGTGACGACGAGAATTAATACTAATTATTATCTCTGGATCATCGGCGGCAACAGCGGGACATTGACCAATGACGCTTGGGTCCTGGTCAACGTTGGGGCATGGATGGAAGGAACGCCGGAAGCGGCCTTCAGCTGCCGTGAAGGCCATAGCACAGCGCAATACTATATGACCGACACAATCTCGATACCTTTCGTGATCGGCGGACGTGAAACTGGCGGCTCAAGAAAGAACGATGTCTGGTACACCGATGATTACTACATCTGGGAACAGGCAACCGCCACTGCGGAATTCGGGGCCAGGTGCGACCATGCCAGCCTGCGCTATGAGCATGACGGTGTTGCCTATATGTGGGTCATTGGTGGAGAGGGCAACAGCGGCCTGTATAATGATGTCTGGTACTCGCAACTGGGCGGTACCTGGGAAGTGGCCACGACCTCAGCCGCCTTTTCACCAAGGAAAGGCCACTGCTTGCTGAGCTTTGATAATAAGATCTGGCTTATTGGCGGCTATGACGGTGCTTATAAGAACGATGTTTGGTACTCAAGCGATGGGATTAGCTGGACCCAAGCCACAAGCAGCGCGGCTTTTGCTCCCAGGTATGATCATGCCGCGGCCAGGATAGATGATTTTATGTGGGTGATCGGCGGTTCGACCGAAGCCAGTCCTTACAATAATGATGTCTGGTATTCCAATGACGGCGTTAACTGGCTGCGGGCCAGTGACGCTGATTTTACACCTCGCTGCGGCCATACCTGTACCGCTCATCAAAGCAGGCTCTGGGTCATCGGCGGCCAAACCAGCACGGGCAAGCAGGACGATGTCTGGTATCTCGATCCTTTTTAGGTCTGTTTAAGGATCGATTCTATGGTCTTAAGCGCTTCATCCAGGATGTAGGGTTTTTTCAGCACCGCTTCGGCTTTGTATTCCTTGCCCACATAATCAGCGATCTCTTCATTGGTCCCGGTCACCAGGACAACGGGCAATTCAGGGTGCTTTGCCTTGACGGTCTTGAGCAGTTCGAACCCGTCCATCTTCGGCATATTCACGTCGGCTACGATCAGTTTGTAGGAGGCAGGGGCATCTTCAAAGAGTTTCAGGCCTTCGGCGCCGTCAGCGGCTGTTGTCACTTCATGGCCGGCATCCTTTAGCATCTGAGCTGTGATGGTGCGCATGCTTTCTTGGTCGTCGATGACCAGGATCTTTGCCATGACATTATTGTAGAAGCGGTTTACAGCGCTGTCAATAGCAAAAATGCCTAGAAGTAAAGGTCCCGCTCGCCTTTTTCGATCCGGCCAAGCCGTTTGATGACCTCATTGCGCAGCTGGTTTGAAGGAAGTTTAGCGATCGCTTGCTTGATCGCTTGTTCCCCTTTATTTCTGGTCTCAGGCGAAGCGTAGTCTTGCAGGTATTCCTTGAGCGTCATGATGGCATTAGGCATGCAGTATTTATGGATAAAACCGGGGATGGCCAGTTCCATGAAATGCTCGCCGGTGCGGCCCAGGCGGTAGCAGGCCGTGCAAAAGGAAGGCGTGTAGCCGTCGCTGACCAGTTCCCGCATCACCTCGTCCAGTGAACGAGTGTCACCCAGCTTGAATTGCTGCCGGTCGCTTTCCTGTTCCTGGCCCAGCGCCTGAGAATAACCCTGCATTTCAATGCGTGAACCAGCATCGATCTGGGAGCAACCCAGTTCGATCACTTCCCGTCGCAGTTCAGGGTGTTCCCGCGCCGTCAGGATCATTCCGGTATAGGGCACGGACAGCCGCAATATCGCGACCAGTCTTTTAAAATCGTCGTCGCTGACCAGGTGTGTTTCCGGGATATTAACCCCCTGGGCCGGCTGCAGCCTGGGGAAAGAGATCGTATGCGGGCCGACGTTGAACTCCTGCTCCAGGTGAACGGCGTGTGACAGCAGGCCCATGACCTCGAATTTCCAGTCATACAGGCCGAACAAAGCGCCGATACCGACATCGTCCAGGCCTGCTTGTTGCGCCCGGTCCAAACCGTACAAGCGCCAGAGAAAATCAGCTTTTTTGCCGCGAGGATGATATCTCTTATATGTTTCCTGATGATAGGTCTCCTGAAAGATCTGATAGGTGCCAATACCGACCGCTTTCAATTTCTTGTATCCAGCGACATCGAGCGGCGCGGCATTGATATTAACGCGCCTGATCTCGCCCGGACCGAACTTGGTCGTATAAGCGGTCTTGACGGCATTGGCCATGAACTCGCCGCTGTACTCGGGGTGTTCGCCAAAGACCAGGATCAGCCTTTTCTGGCCTTTCTTTTCCAGCGCGATGATCTCGTCCTTTAATTCCTGGTCGGACAAGGTCTTGCGCCTGGCCTCGGAGTTAGAACAGCGGAAAGCGCAGTAAGAGCAGTCATTGGTGCAGTTATTGCCGACATAGAGGGGAGCGAACAGGACGATACGGTTACCGTAGACCTCTTCTTTAAGCCTTTTTGCTCCGGTGAAGAGCTCATTCAGCAGGTCTTTATCCTCCACATTGAGCAACGCGGCGGTCTCTGCCAGATCCAGGCGCTGTTTGCTGAGCGATTTCTGAATGATATCCTTGACCTGCTTGTTATCAGGCCGGGTCTTGGCCAGCAGCTCGTTTATTTTCGCTTCATCAATGAATGAATTAAGCATGAGTTACCCCTAAGTCTGTCGGTGCCCGGCCAAGATCACGCAGGATCTTAAGTGTCGTGTCGATCTGTTCTTTCAAACGCTCGCCTGAATGCGCGCGCTTGGGATAGATCAGGTAATTTTTACTGAACTCTGCCGGTGTGACATTGAGCATCACGGAGTTGGCGCCAGCGACCAGTCCTTCCTCCCGGGCCTGGGGATGGAGGGTTTCAAAACCGGTCGTTACGACTATCTTACCATCTTTGGCGTCGGCTAGCCTGGCCACGGCAAGGGTTTTCAACACTTCTTTAACAGATGGCGGAGGGGTCAGGGCCAGAGGGGTGTTGGGGTGGGGCAGGAACGGGCCAAAAGTATACATTTCCGTGCGCAGTTCCTTGGTCAAAAGAATATCTTTCAGGATATCTTCCCTGGTCTGGCCGGGTAAGCCGATCAGGCCGCCGGTGATCAATAAATAACCAAGTTCAAAGGCCTTTTTCAGATGCGCCAGACGCGAAGCTAAGCTTCTGTCAGGATGAAGTTTCTCATAGAGTTTCGGATTGCCGGTCTCAAAACGCATCAGCAAACCCCTGGCGCCTGCCTGATACAGCTTTTCCAGACCGTTTAAGCCGACCTCGCCGCAGCTGATGAAGATCAGCACAGCTGACCGTTGTTTTATTTCCTGGATGATCTCAGCCAGATCAGCGACGGAATAGGCGGGATCCTCGCCGCTTTGCAGGACCAGGGCCTTAAAGCCCCAGGTCTCGATCGCATCATAAGCCGCGTCCGCGATCTGCTGTTTGGTCATACGATAGCGCCTGAGGTCGCGGTTGTGGGTCGAGATACCGCAATAAGCGCAGTTTTGAGAACAGTGGTTGGAGAACTCAATAATGCCGTGCACACAGCAGGAGTTGCCCAGATGCTTCTGGCGCAGGAAATTAGCGACTTTATAAAGCAGTTTGAGCTCTTTTTCGCCTTCCAGGTTGAGCAGGTAAAGCAGGTCGGTTTCTTTAAGCGCTAGGTCTTCGGCCGCCTTGTCCAGGATCAGGGCGAACTTTTTGTCTATGCCAGCCTTTTCCAGATCAAGGCGCGACAGTCTCAGATCAAGTTCCTGCAATTCAAAAAAGGTCTCTTTCCAAGTAGCCAGGATGGAAAGGGCCTCAGCCTCAGGAATCTTTTTAATAGTATAGCCGCCCTGGGCGTAAATATAATCGCCGAGCTCAAGATCGTCAAACTCATTGACCGCCTGCTTGACCTCGCCGAAATACTCGACCTTAACGAGTTTTCCTTCGAAACCTATGACTTTTCCGGGGATCGCGTAGCACATAATTACTCACAATCGAATGAAAGCAGGCGCAGTTCCCTTGTTTCAGAAGGTTCAATGCTTATCTCTGCCGCTTCAGCGATAGTTCCTTTGGCTTTCTCTGTGAAAAAGTGACGCAGGATGTCTTCGTTTATCTCAGTAAAAGTGCCCATCCTCAGATAGACCCTGGTGATCTTCTTGGCCTGATTGTCATTGCCGGCTTTGAGCAGGTCGTTCAATAGATCGGTCAATAAGTGCATTTCGTGCATGATCGTTACTCCTTTAACAGGGCGATTATTTCATCTCCGGTCGCCCTAACTTTTTTGTTCAATCCTTCGCCCAGTTCCACCTTAGCTGGCTGGATGCCCAGGAAGAGAACTTTAGCCTTGGCATCCTCTTCGATCATTTTAGCAATGACCGGCAACGGGAACGTATGCGTGCTTAAGCTCGTCTGCGGGATCTGTTCTTTCGGGACCAGCCTGGCTTCCCCGACATGGCCGCCGAAATCAGCCGCGTCAATGAACACAACCTTGCTTGCTTTGCTGTTAACTGCCTGATCAATACCGTTCTCCGGCTTATCCCCTACGTCCAGCAAGGCCAATCCAGCTTTCAGCCTGGAGCAGCCTTCGGCGATATAGGGCCCGACGCCGTCATCGCTGCGCAAAGTATTGCCGACGGTAATGATCAGTGTAATGCCTGTTGTTGCGGGAGTAAGCGCTTGCTTAACTTCAGCGGTTAACAAATTTAACGTCCAGGAAGTGGGCGGAACAGGAAATACACGGATCATAAGCCCGGACCAACATCTCCAGCAGCAGAGTGATCTCCTCGTCGGACTTATCCAGGATCTCCGGCACGATCTTTTTCAGGTCCTGCTCGGCGTTGTTGACGTTTTGATTGGTCGGGATGATGCAGTTGGCCTTGGTGATGATGCCTTTTTCATCCACTTCGTAGTTGTGGAAAAGTATGCCGCGAGGCACTTCGACCGCGCCCACACCGTTGCCCGGCTTGACCGGGATGGTGCCTTTCTCGTTCAGGCCGACGATGACCTCTTCGTCATAATTGATGCCGCTCTGTTTGAGCTCTTCCATGATGCGGATGGCCTCTTCAAGGGAGTGAACGCATTCGACCAGCTGGGCCGCGGTATTAAGATATGGATTGATGCATTTAGGTTTCAGGCCGATAGCCTTAGCAATTTCTTTGGCTTTGGGATGCAGCTTGTCCGCGTTCAGGTTGAAGCGGGCGAGTGCCCCAACCGCGTAAGAGCCGCGGCTTAGTTTGGTGTGCTTAGCACTTGAATGCGGCACCACGAACTCATTGGTGATGCTCTTGTATTCTTTCTTGTTCTTGCGCACGCCGTCGGTCGAGCCGACATCGCCGATCAGCATCGGATATTCAGGGTCGTCGCTGACCAGGGCAACGTACTCGGTGTCGCGCTCGAACTCCGGGAACTTGAGGGTGGCGGCCAGCTCAACGGTCGCTTCCATGTCAGGCCTCATGTTATAGAGGATGTTGAGCATGGCGTCGAGATCTTTTTCTCTGGGCAGCTTGGTGAAGCCGCCGACAATGGCTGAGATCGGGTGCACATGGCGGCCGACCTGGATGTCGCAGACGTCGTTACAGGCTTTTTTCATCCTGAGCGCCCGGCGCACGACCTTGTTGTGCGAGTCGATCAGCGGCACAAAGCTCTTAACGCCCAAAAGGTCCGGGGCGACCAGCAGGTAGATGTGCAGCAGGTGGCTGTCCAGGTTCTCCATGTGGAGCAGGAACTTGCGCAGTTCAGTGGTCTGTTTGCTGGGTTTAAAACCGATCGCGTCCTCAGCCGCCTGGATCGAGGCCAGGGTGTGGCCGCAGGAGCAGATGCCGCAGATGCGGCAGGTGATGTGCTGGGCTTCAAAGATCGAACGTCCCTTGATCATGCCCTCAAAGAAACGCGGCGATTCCACTATCTGCAGCTCGCAGGTCTTCATCACGCCGTTTTTGACGTCGACCACGATATTGCCGTGCCCTTCGACACGGGTCAGGTACTCGACGTTAACACTAATGTTTCTTTTTGGGTTGCTCACGTTGATCGATCTCCCTGCATTTGTTATACATGTTCATCTTGTTGACGACCAGGTCCATGGGAATGTTGTATTTGGCGATAACATCCTTGGCGCCGTTCTCGTTCGGGTTGCTGACCATGCCGCGGCAACCGTAGCAGATGTTGTTATTATTGATGCACCAGGAATTGCAGCCGGCCTTGGTCACCGGCCCCAGGCAGGTCAGGCCGCGGTCGTACATGCAGACGTTCTCGTTGAGTTTGCACTCGACACAGACCGAGTAATCCGGCACTTCGTAGGGCAGGCCCGCCAGCGCGGCCTTGAGTACTTTGACGAACTCCGGGATATAGACCGGACAGCCGTTGACCTTGTAGTCGACCTTGACGACCTGGTGCACGGCCCTGGTCTCGACTGAATCGAAATATTTGTAGTCCTTGCCGTAGACTTCTTTGCGGATGTCGTCCAGCTTGAAATTATTCTTCATACCGTTGACCCCGCCAATACAGGCACAGGCGCCGTAGGCGATCAGGATAGAGGCGCGTTCGCGGATCTTCTTGATGCGTTCGACCGCATGATGGTCGGTGATGCTGCCTTCAACAATGGCCACATCGATCTTGTCCGGGCCAATTTCTGACATGACTTCGCGGAACTCAACAACATCAATAGCCCCGAGCACGTCCAGCAGCATTTCGCCCATATTGGCGACCTGCAGCTGGCAGCCCTCGCAGCAGGCGAAATCAAAGAACGCGACTTTTGGTTTAGCCATAGTTAATTAAACCGCCTCAGGGAAATTTTTGGTCTTATCGTAACTGAAGACCGGGCCGTCCTGGCAGCAATAAACGTCATTGATCTGGCAGTGGCCGCATTTGCCCAGACCGCACTTCATGTGCCGCTCCAGCGAGAGCAGGATCTGGCGCTCCGGGATCTGTTTTTTAAGCAGTTCCTTGATGACGAACTTGTACATGATCGGCGGTCCGACCACCACGCCGAAGGTCCTCTCCGGCTCAAGGGTTACGCCCGGGATCAGCGAAGTGATCAGGCCGACATTGCCTTTCCATTCAGGATCGGCCTTGTCGACCGTGCAGTTGAGGTTGACATCCAAACGCTTGTTCCATTCATTAACTTCGTCGGCAAAAAGCATGTTCTGCGGCGTGCGGCAGCCCAGCAGTATCGTGACCTTGCCGAAATCGCGGCGATTGTCGATAACGTAGTTGATCAGCGAGCGCAAGGGAACAACGCCCAGGCCGGCGGCAACGAACAGAAGGTCATTGCCCTCCAGGATCCTGACAGGAAAGCCCTTGCCGAACGGGCCGCGAATGCCCACTTCATCGCCGGCCTCCAGCTTGTGCAGGGCGCCGGTCAACCTGCCGCCCTGACCGGTGAATTTGCCTACATCACGTACCACCAGCTCAAAAGAGCCGCGTTTGGTGGGGGAGGAAGAGATAGAGATCGGGGCTTCCCCGATACCCAGTAACGAGACCTCAACGAACTGCCCGGGCTCATGGTCCAGGCTTTCACCGCCGGGCAGCTGGATCTCAAAATACTTCTCGGTCTCGGTCATCTGTTTGGTGCGCAGGATCCTGGCCCGCTTGATCTCGTACTCAGAGTCCTTAAGGATCACTCGCTTCAGTGTCATTCTTTACCGGCCTTCTTATCTGTCAGGCCCTGTTCTGCGACCAGGGCGGTGACAGTCTCTTTCAGGTTGATCTTAGCCATGCAGGTACGGCTGCAGCGGCCACATCCCGTGCAAAACAGCCGGGCAAA
Organism: Candidatus Saganbacteria bacterium; assembly: GCA_016932255.1. Classification (GTDB taxonomy): domain Bacteria; phylum Margulisbacteria; class WOR-1; order O2-12-FULL-45-9; family O2-12-FULL-45-9; genus JAFGDE01. The sequence continues at coordinate 58,391 of JAFGDE010000015.1, read as the reverse complement.
CTTATCGACAGGGTATTTAAACTTGCGGTAATAGCGGTGCCTTTGCCTGGCCGCGCGCTCTTCGCGGAAGCTTTCGCCGCCAGCGACCTTGGCAAAGGTCTCGCTCTGGCAGGAATCCCAGCGGCGGTAGCGCTTGCCGGTCTTTAGGTCCAGATTTGGTTCATCGATCACGTCAAAGCAGTAGCAGGTCGGGCAGACATTGGTGCAGTTGCCGCAGGACAAGCATTTCTTGCCTAGATCTTCCCAGATATTAGAGTTATAGCTTTTTTCAAAGACCTGCGGGATATTCTCGTGAACGACCGGCACTTCATTGGCAAAGATCTTGCGTTTCTTTTCGCGCAGGGCTTCCAGCGCCTTAAGATCCTTTTCGTTCGCTTCTTCGAACAGTTTAGTCTTTTCGATTATCTCGTCGCCGGCCTGGGTATTGATATGAACGATGAATTTATCGCCCAGATCAGTGAAGAACAGGTCATAGCCGCCGTTAGGGGTATGGTTGTGGACCAGGCGGCAGCTGGCATATTCATCGCAATAATCATTACACTCATAGCCGATGATGATTATCTTGCTCTTGCGTACCAGATAATTGTGGTCCTTGGGCCGTTCAGAAAAAACCATGTTCAGGCATTGGATACCGGCCAGGTCGCAGGTGCGCACGCCGAACAGGATCATCCTCTCATATTCCACGACCGGTTCCATCTGCTGGCCGTTGCCGATATTAAAAGTGGCCAGGGTCTCGTATTGGGGCATGAAGTATTTCTTGGGCGGCAGGATCGTCGGGATATAGTCCTTGGCAATCTGCCTGCCTGAGGTGACCGGCTCAAAGGCATAAGCATTATTGTCCTGAGCCACCGGAGCGACCACTTTCTTGTCCTGGGCCAGCCGGGAGATGAAGTCGTCGAACCGTTCTTTCTTAAGCGTTACGTATTGCATAAGCTTGACTTGTGAAATAAATCACAAACACGGTAATGATACAGCAAACTACCCCAATTGTCAAGCCCTCTATTTAATGAAGAAGGAGAGTGTTTTTATCTCCATGGCCAGGTCGACATTGCTGACCTTGACCCGCCTGGAGAGCGAAAGTTTTACCGGAGCGAAATTGAGGATAGCCTTGATCCCGCATTTCTCCAGCCGGACAGCGATTTCCTGCGCGGCATCAGCGGGTACGGTCAGGACGGCGATCTCTATGTCCTCTTGGCGGATGATCTTTTCCATCGCTTCCATTGGACGGCACTCATAGCCGCGGATCTTGCGGCCTACCTTGTGGCTGGCATTGTCAAATACCGCTCTGACCTTGAAGCCTAAAGCGGCAAAGCCTTTGTAAGCGGCCAGGGCGGAGCCGAGGCTGCCCATACCGATAATGCAAACGTTCTTTACTTGTTCGATACCCAGAATCCGGGCGATCTTATCTCGTAGTTCCAGCACGTCGTAGCCCGCGCCACGTTTGCCTAAATGGCCAAAGTAAGAAAGATCCTTACGCACCTGGGAATCCCTGATCTCCATCAGGCCGGCCAGGCTCTTTGAGGATATGTTCTTAATGCCTTGCTGTAAAAGAAAGTTGAGCGATCTATAATATAGTAGCAAGCGCTGGACGGTCTTTTTCGGGATGCTTTTCTTCATCGCTTGTGAATTTTTTCACATATTTTAATACTTGTCAAGTTTTTGTCTGCTTTGGCCAGCTTGAATTTTCGAATGGAACTGTTAGAATAATGACCGGAGAGTGGTTGATATGTCGGAGAGTAAACTGAAAAAAGAAACGACCATCGCCGAAGCCCTGAAACTCAAGCCACAGATCGCGCCGATCCTCATGTCGAAAGGGATGCATTGCCTGGGTTGCGTTATTGCTCACGGTGAGACCATTGGCCAGGCGGCCGAGGTCCATGGCCTGGATGCGGATGAATTGATCAAGGAACTGAACGAGGTCTAAGATATGTCAAAACAGAACTGTCCTATCTGTGACACACCGATCGAGATCTCGAGCAGGGTCGGCCAGCGTCTCACCTGTCCGAACTGCTCTGCTCAATTGGCTTTACGCAAATATCATGGCCAGGTCGTGCTGGCCTGTGCTGTTTGCCGGGAAATAGAGTTTGATCCGAGCAATTGCGAAGAATGCGGCCATCGCCAGGAAAAAAGAAGACTGCTTGAAGAAGGCCGGCTGTAGAACAAGGAGGCGGCGTTGTGACGAACATAAAGATCTACTCGACCCCGACCTGTCCTTATTGTAAAATGACCAAACAGTTCTTGGCCGAGAACAATATTGAATTCGAAGATGTTGATGTTTCGGCCAATCAGAGCGCGGCCCAGGAAATGATCAGCAAATCCGGACAGATGGGCGTGCCCGTGTTGGATATAGGCGGTCAAATAGTCGTTGGGTTCGATAAGGCCAAGATAAAACAATTGTTGAATATTTGACAGAGGAGGAAAGAACATGGTGTCCGTTGATCAGGCTCTTTGCAGCGGCTGCGGTCTGTGTATCGATCTTTGTCCTGAGGTCTTTGCCTGGGATGCTGACGGTAAAGCGGTCGTATTGAAGCAGCAGAGCGAAGATTGTAACCTTGAAGATATCGCGGACCAGTGCCCGATGGAAGCGATCGATCTATAGGCTTACCCGTGCCCTCTAAGAAGAAAGGTAGAAGAGTTCTGTTGAAAAGACCAGGCAAATTCGCCTACAGTTTTGGCGCCGTGGCCACGGCGCTGTCCTACCAGGCCTTTTCCACTTACATAATCTTTTTCTATGTTGACGTAGTCAAACTGCCCGCCTATCTGGCGGCCATCGCTATGCTTATCTACGGCATCTGGAACGCGATCAACGATCCGCTGGCCGGCTATATCTCGGACCACACCCATTCCCGCTGGGGCCGGCGCATACCTTATATAGCACTGGGCGCTATTCCTTTCGGCCTGGTTTACTGGCTGCTCTGGATGCCGCCGTTCACTGATTTTGCCCAGGTCACCTGGCTGTTCATTTATTTTCTCGGTTTTATCTGTCTTTTCGACCTGTTTTATACTTTTACAGTGCTGAACTGGGCGTCCCTCTTTCCAGAGATGTTCCCTTCGCTCAAGGAACGGGCCGATGTCAACGCCCTGCGCCAGAGCCTGGGCATGGTCGGCTTGGTACTGGGCATCGCTATCCCGCCGCTGATCTACAGCACGCTGGGTTGGGGCTGGCTGGGCTTGATCTTTGGAGCGATCATTACAGTTTCCTTGTTCATTGCTTTGTCCGGCAGTCACGAACACATCCAGTACAGCCGGGAAAGGCAGTTAGGACTATGGCCGTCGTTCAAGGCCACGCTGAGCAACCGTTCTTTCCTGACCTTTGTTTTTGCCAATCTTTTTGTCCAGTACAGTTTTACCTTGATCCTGGCCACGATCCCTTTCTTTGCCAAATATATCCTTGATGAAGGGGCCAGCGGAACGGCCGCTATCCTAGCCGCGGCTTTTTTGATCGCCATACCGATGCTCTATGTCTGGGATAAATTGACAGTCTGGTTCGATCCTAAAAAGACCTTTATGGCCGCGATGGTCTTTCTGGCGGCAGCGCTGCTGCCGCTGTTCTTTGTCAATTCATTCGGTGCCGCGCTGCTGGCGGCATCATTCATTGGCGTAGGCCTGGCCGGCTTTATCCTGATCGTCGATCTGCTGCTGGCCGATATCATTGATGAGGATGAGATCAGGACAGGCACCAGGCGTGAGGGGATGTACTTCGGCGCCAATGCTTTTATCACCCGTTTTGCTATAGCCATGGAAGCTGCCAGCATGGGATTTATCTTTGTTTCAACAGGTTACAATCCTTATGTCTTTACTCAGACGGTTGAGTTCGCCAGGGGGCTGCGCTGGCTGATCGCCGGGTTGCCTATCGCCGCTTTATTGCTGGCGCTGTTGATCATCTATTTTTATCCCTTGTCCGGCAAGCAGCTCGAGCAGAAGAACAAGCGGCTTAAACAGCTGCACGTGAAAAAAGGCACGCTGGACGCTTAAGCGGAGTTCTTAGATTGGCTTGACATTGAGGAAAGTGCTCTGTTATCATTTCAAGCAAAAGGAGGAGGTGAATCGATGAACAAACAGGAGTTGTGCAACCAGGTCTCCAAACAGACAAAGATGCCTAAATCAAAGGTCATGGCCATGCTGGATTCGACCTTTGATAATATCAGCAGTTCTTTGAAAAAGGGCAAGGAGGTCAGGCTCGTTGGTTTCGGTACGTGGAAAAAGGTGAAGCGCAAAGCGCGCCCAGGCCGCAACCCGCAGACCGGCAAGACCATGACGATCAAGGCCCGCAACGTCGCCAAGTTCTCCATGGGGCAGAACTTGTTCGACCAGCTCAACTAATACAGGCTTTCATAACCCCCTATTTTCCAGGTTTCCTGAAGATAGGGGGTTTCTTTTTAGCAAATTGACCGCGGGTGGCGGGATTGAGACACTTTTTTGTTCTAGGCCTGCCTGCCAGCAGGCAGGTTCTGGGTGAGTGGGTTCTGGGATTATTTAAAAAATCTATTTCTTATAATAAAAACGTATAGAACCCAGAACCTAGTCCCCAGAACCCATTAGCTGGCAATAACCTTGCTGCCTTGTTCCATCATGGGTATGAAAAGTTACATGAGCGGACGCAGAGGCGAAGCGCTGGCAGAAGATTACTTAAAAGATATTGGCTACCGCATCGAAACCAGGAACTTCCGTTCCCAGCAGGGTGAGATAGACTTGATCGTCTGGGACCGGGAGATGCTGGTCTTTGTCGAGGTCAAGAATTATTCTTTCAGATCCTACGGGTCGCCTGTTGCGGCAGTACGTAAAAGCAAGCGTGACAGCATCATTCATGCGGCGCGTACCTACCTCATTAAAAGGATGCTCCATTCGGTCAACTGCCGCTTTGATGTGCTGACTATTTTCCGCAAGAGCAACGGGCAAAAGGTCGTTGAACATTACCGCAATGCTTTCTTTATCAGGTAGAGGGGAAAATGCTCGTTAAGATCACCAGCGCCGCGGTCCTAGGGCTCGAAGCTTATCAGATCGATGTCGAAGTTGATTCAAGCCGGGGTTTGCCGGGGCAGTCGATCGTCGGTTTGCCGGACGCAGCGATCAGGGAATCGCGCGATCGGGTCAGGTCAGCCATTGAAAATTCTGGTTTTGAATCCCCGCCAGGCTATTTCACGATCAATCTGGCGCCGGCTGACACAAAAAAAGAAGGCCCATTATATGACCTGCCGATCGCGCTGGCCATACTGATGGTCTCAGAACAGATCGGCCGGGAAAAACTCAACGGCCAGGTTATCCTGGGAGAGTTGTCGCTTGACGGAGGGGTCAGGGCTGTCAACGGAGTGTTGGCTATCTGTCAGTCGCTGAGCCGCCGGGTCAAACAGGTGTTGGTGCCGCGCCAGAATGCGGATGAAGCCGCTTTGATACAGGATGTTGAGGTCATTCCGATCGATTCCCTGCGGCAGGCCGCCGATTTTCTCTCAGGCAAGATAGAGATCGAGCCTCACCGGGTCGATGTCCAGGCCCTGCTCGGGCATTTGCCGGAACATTTGCTTGACCTGGCTGATGTCAAAGGCCAGGGACATGTTAAAAGAGCGCTTGAGGTCGCGGCCGCCGGTGGCCACAACCTGCTATTGGTCGGTTCTCCCGGTTCAGGCAAGACCATGCTGGCGCGGAGATTGGCCGGCATCCTGCCGCCGTTAACATTAACCGAAGCGTTGGAAGTAACGCGCCTTTATTCCGTGGCTGGCCTGCTCAGCGGCAAGGGGAGTTTGCTTAATCAGCGGCCGTTCCGTTCGCCGCATCATACGACTTCAGACATCGGTATTGTCGGCGGCGGCCGCATTCCCAGGCCAGGTGAGGTCAGCTTGGCTCACCGCGGGGTCCTTTTTCTTGACGAGTTCCCGGAATTTGACAGGGCAGTGCTTGAGGTACTGCGCCAGCCACTTGAGGATGGCAAGGTCACGATCTCCCGGGCCCAGGCCGCCTTGACCTATCCGGCGCGATTTATGTTGCTGGCAGCCATGAACCCCTGTCCCTGCGGCCGGCTCTATGATAAGGAGCGATCCTGCGTCTGTTCGCCATCCCAGGTCCAGCGCTATTGGCGCAAGCTCTCTGAGCCTTTGCTGGACAGGATAGATATCCAGCTAGAGGTTGCCCGGCTCTCCACTGAAGAAGTTGCCAGTCTGCCGGTCGGCGAACCTTCGGCTTTGATCAGGCAAAGGGTGATCAAGGCCCGGCAGGTCCAGAGCGAGCGTTTCCGCGATACCCCGACCTTTGCCAATGCCTTTATGACCCCGAAGCAGATCAGGCAATTCTGCGGCTTGGACAAAGAAGCTGAAAAAATGATCAAATCGGCCATTGTTCACCTCAAACTCTCGGCCCGGGCTTATGACAAGATACTCAAACTGGCCAGAACCATTGCCGATCTGGAGGGGTCTAACCTTATTACTTCTGCTCATGTGGCTGAGGCGACCCAATACAGGACATTGGACAGAAAAGGGAGGTGAGTGGCATGTATCGAGTAGTCTATCACTTACCGGCTAACCAGCTCAGAGAGATATACATGAAGTCAGAAGAGCTGCAGGCCTGGTTGAAGTGGAATTGGTTGAAGGAGAGGATCATACATTACGAGAAGGTCTAGTAAGTGATCTTTTCGCCGTGTTCGATCTTGTTGATGACCAGGCCGGAAAGCAGTTTAGGATAGAAATAAGTAGACTTCTGCGGCATCTTCTCTAATTTGGAAGCAATAGCGGTAATTTGCTCGATCAAGGTCGGGTTGAGCAGAAAAGCGGCCTGGCCTTTGCCCTGGTCGACCGCGTCCATAGCGCTGTCTGCATCCTTGAAGTAAACGACCTTTTCCTCGGTTTCAGCCGCGATGCCCAAAATGCTGTCAAAGACCGTGTAATGCAGGATCGTGGTATCGAGCCGCTTCCAGGCTTTAGGTTTTTCTTCTTCGACCATGTCCTCAACGATCTTTTCATCCTTTAAAGTTAGCAGATAATAACGGTTCTTGCCTAAATAAAGGGCGTAACAATGGGCATTTTCGCCGTGTTTGGTCAGGTCCTTGAGCAGTTTCTTCCTGACGCTCTTGCTGTTCTTTTTATTAGCAGGATAAGGCTTTACTTTGTAAAATTCCGCCAGCTGCTGTTCGAACCTGGCTGGTTCAAAATAAGACAGGTTCCTGACCAGGCGGTGAATCGGCAGGACAACAAGCCCTTTATCCTCCAGCGGGGTAAAATACATCATCACGTGATTGTAAGCTTCTTCTTCCGTGAATTTCGTGTTCTTCATTTTAAGCTCGTTCTTATAGCGTAGGGCAGCTTCATAGCGGTGGTGACCATCAGCAATAAAGACCGCTTTATCCTTCATTTCTTTTGTGATCTTAAGGATAGAGGCCTTGCGATCAACTTTCCAAAGCCGGTGCTTGACCTTGTCCTTATCCGTGGCCTCATGCAGGGGCTTGCGTTTCATGAATTTCTTCAATTCTTTATTGATCCTGATCTTTTCGTCGCTGTAAAGGCAGAAGATGCATTCCAGGTTGGCTGAGGTGGTACGCATCAGCTGCAAACGGTCTATCTTGGCCTTGGGGTGGGTCTCTTCATGCGGATAGACCTTGCCGCGGCCCATGTCCTCGAGCCGGAGCAGGCCGATAAAACCGATCCGGGAGTATTGCTTACTGCCAATCTTGAACTTTTGCTCATAAACGTAATAGGCCGGTTTGTCTTCCCGGACCAGGATCTCATGTCTTAACCAGCCATCAAGGAAAGCGGCTGAGCGGATATATTTATTGTTATACTCGCCATCCCCGGGGAATTCCATGCCCAGGTTCAGCCGGATAAAATTAAAGTCATGCTGGTCATAGAATTCCTTTTGCTCTTGCTCGGAGATGACATCGTAAGGCGGGGTAAATACTTTGTCAGGCTTATTCAGCCTTTTCTTATTATAGGTGATGCCTGAAAAAGGGAATATCTTGACCACAGCGACCGCATTATATCATTGACGCCTGGAGCCGTCAAATTTTATGCTATAATAGCCGCAATGAAACGGAAATTGCTGATTCTTTTGCTGGCGATCATGGTTCTGACTTCTTTGGCCTGGTCGCAAGGCTTCACTGATGTGCCCCGCGCTAACGCTTCGGCTTATCTGGCGGTGCAAAAACTGCTCAAGACAGGGATCATTAGCTTGCCGCAGGATAAGAAGTTCAACGGCGGCCAGACGGCTACCATGTACCAGTTTGCTTCCCTGCTTGATGGGATCCTGAAATATACCGGTAAGACCGACCAGCTCAAGGAAGTGGCCCTGACCTCTTTTTACAATGATATCCCGAAAGATCATTATGCTTATGCTGCGGTCAGCGACCTGGTCAAGCTGGGAGTGTTCAGTGTGCCTGAAGCAGAGAAGTTCAATGGCCAGGCTAAGTTAGACCGGCTTACGTTTTATTCATATTTCGCGTCTTTTTTAGAAAAAATTGAAGGCGGCACATTGCCTGTGGCGGCACCGGGGGCCGGTTTTCTCGATCTGCCTCAGACCAGTCCTTATTATATTTTTATACATAAATTGATCGGAGCCGGCTTGCTAAATGGCGGCGGCTACTTGAGAGGGGAACAACCGATCTCCCGTTATGAAATGGCTATCTTTGCCAGCCGGATCATTGATTATTATCTTCCCCAGGAAGAGGAGCCGGTCAAGGCCGAAAGCCGGGCCGCTGAAGGCTATCTTGATATACCCGAGGATAATTATGCCAGGCCGGCCATAGAGGAATTGGTCGAGGTTGGCATTTTGCCGCCAGGGGGGGGATGGGATTTTAACGGTGACCAGCTGATCGATCGCTATCTTTTGATCAGTTTTATCAGTGACATGATCGAGCAGATCCTGGGCCAGCTCGATCTGGCCAGTCCGGCTCTATCATACAAGGATGTGCCATCCAGCAGCTACGCTTACCGGGCGGTCCAAAAGATGATCGCGGCAGAGGTTATCCCAGCGGGTAATCGGCGCGAACTGTTCTACGGCGACCGCCGCATTAGCCGATATCAAATGGTCTATTTTATTTTTTCCGCCATGGAGCATATCCTGGGCAGAACGATCGACTTCAAGAGCGCGCCGGTATCGCTTGGTTACGCGGATGTTTCTTCCGAGCATTTTGCCTATCCCACAGTCCAGAAGCTTATCTGGCTGGGCGTTCTGGACGGCGGGTCGAACCAGCGATTCGATGGTCCCGACTATGTCAATAAATATGAGCTGTGCTATTTCACGGTCAACTTGATCAAAGCGATCTACCTTAAGCTGGAAGAAGCACGCGAGATCGTGGTTGAAGAACCGGCAGATTACGGTTTTAGTCTATACTTGAGCACCGATATCTATCTTGATCAATATGCGACCAATGAAAGTTACGGTCAGAGTTATACTGACGCAGGCGCTTCGCAAACTTTGATGCTGTTCCTCAACCGCGACCTGGGCCGGGTCTTGTCGGTCTTTGCTGCTGTTGCGGGCAATTATGATTTTGGCTCGACAGGATCAAGTTACCCTTATCTGGACCAAGCTTATGCCTTGATCAATCTTTCGCCGGTCATGATCCAGGCGGGTCGGACTAGTTATTATCAGGGTTATACCCCTTTTGGCAACAGCATCTATATGGACACATCCTCAGATTTTATATTGGTCAACTATGACCAACAATTATTCAATCTCAATTCTATCTTTGGTAAGCTGGCTTATCTGGGTGATATCAAGCAGGACAGCAAGTTCGGGACCTTAAGTCTTTCTCCTAAACTGCCAGGAGGGTTTGACTGGGTCGAGCTCACTCTGGGAGCCAGCTTGCTGACTGACCTGCCTGATCCTGATTTTACGCAGACGCTTAACACTAACGTGACCCAGGCTTATGTCGGACTGAAGTTCAACGTGATAGATCTTTTTGAGCTCAGCTTGGAACAGGCGAGCCTGGATTTTTCGGATCCATCGGTTCTGCCGAGCATTGGTTATTCAGGCAAGGACGGGTTTAATGCGGTCCAGTACGCGGCTACTTATTACTCTGAGGATTACGGCTATTCATTGTCACTTGGTTACCAGGTAATCGGGGATGATTACTACTTAAGTACTCTGACCGACACAACTGACTTTTTCTTCCCGGGCCAGAACACCGAAAGCTATCTGGTACGCACCCTCTATAATCCTGACGCCAAACAAACGGTCGGCCTTGATTTGATCTGCGTGACGCGCGACAATGTCAATGAGACTAACGCCGGCCATATTTATTATAACTGTGAGGTCTTTGGCGGAGCCTATCTGAGTGTTGGCCTAACGCAGACCATTGATAACACGCTGGCCCAGCAGAATGAGTTGAATATTGCCACAGCGTTGTCCGTGACGTTCTAGGAGGGATAATTAATGGCAAAGAAGCAGCAGAGCCATTCGCAAAAGAAGATCGTTTCGATCTACACCGATCTCAAGTCAGCCAATGTTTCCTTGAGCAAGGCGATCAAGAAACTGTCAGGGTTGAAGCAGGGGAAGGGCCGGACCAATTAAATATAAAGCACTTTTTTGCCGAGCCTTTGTTTCAGCAGGCGCTTGTGATCACCCTTGAGATCATACCCGGCATAGTTGAATGGTTTGCTTGAAACCACCAGGACGTCGAATTCTTCTTTTCCGGCCGCTTGCAAATAATCTTCTGCAGTCAATAATCCAGCTACAGAGATATTCCCGCCAAAGAATAGGTTCTTAGCCATTTTGACTTTAATGCCATCTGTATCGGATATGTGTTTTTTTATTGCTGGATAGGCCATTTGGGAGACAAGAAAAAGAATTCTACCTTTATATGTTCTTCTTATCTGCTTGACCCTCAAGAGATCGGGCTGAACGTCGCCTTTACTGACAGGTCGTGGGAAGGGGTCTATCCTTGTACCGATTTTATTGCTGACTTTATTCACCAGAGAATAGAATTCTCTTAAAAGTTTCTTGTTGTTGCTGAAAGTAAGCTCTTTTATGTAGTATTTTGTAAAAGAGAACAGGTAGACTTTGATCCGGACCGGGGCATAATCGTCAAGAAAGAAAAATGTGCGTTCGATATCTTTCCAGCCGAGCAAATGAGGGATAGCGACCAGTTCAATTTCGAAAGGCAACTGGTACTTCCTCAGCCAGCCTAAAACGCTTGTTATCTCAGTATCCGTGCTGGGTCTTTTTACGAGCATATCCCTGTTCTTTTTGTTCGCACTGACAAATTGTAAGCGTAACAGAATGTTCTTATAATCGGCCATGTTCCGAATGGCTGGTTTATTTAGATTTGTGCCTCTGGAGGAATTGATCACTAATTCAGTCTGGGGGAATCTTTGGCGTAAGCTCTCTAATATGGGCATGGCCTGGTCGTGGTCAAAAAAATCACCGTCCATGATGTTACCGAACATGCCAATCCTTATTGCTCGGTCTTTACGGAGGTAGGGGAAGATTCGTCGCAGTTGTCCCAGTTTTACTTCCGGCAAATAAAATATCTTTGATTCCTTGGGATAATACTTCCTAAAACAAAAAAGGCATTGACAGGAGCATTTGGAACCGGTAACAAGCGTGTTGGTCTTTGAGGCGACCCATTGCAGGTAGTGCAGTTCTTCGCTTGGGGAGAGACTAGCGGGATCATAAAAAGCCCTTGACTTGATGATGTCCTGCCTGAGGACCCGTCTTGCCATTATTTCAGAACATCCTATTCGTCTGACAATATCTCGATCTTGTCGTCATCATAGTCGAAAGTTTTTCTCAAGTATTCGCGGGTCAGACCGTTCCAGTATTGCCAAAGTCTGCCCGGCACAATTTTGGCAATGATGCAAAGTAATGATAGGCTTATAAGCTTGCGTCTGGTGGATATCATGAAAAAGGTCTTGCGACACCGGCGGCAATATATTTTCATTCCCGGCCAGATGTATAGATAATTGCTGTATTTAATGGAGCTTTTGCAATGAGGGCATTCTATGGTAAAACATATTGTGCCGTCGCTTGAACGCTGCAAAGATTCCGGTACAGCATATTTTCTGTGAAGAGCCCAGGCTTCAGCGATCCTATGTCTGACCTCATTGAATTCTTCCTCAGTCAATTGGTCGCTCGTATTAAAACACTGCTGGCTGGCATCGGCGACGAATTTCAGCTTGTCTTTAATAGTTCCTTTGGCCAAGCAGTGCTTGTAGATAGCCGTGCCGGGGAAGGGGCGCAAATGAGTCAGTTCCAAACCAATCTGACTGTTCTTTATCCAGTAATCCAGCGTTATCTGAGCTGTGTGCTTTGTTTCGGCAATATCAAAAAAGACAAAATTCGCCCACAAGCTGATCCTGTTGTTGAAAGTGGTTCGGACCGCCCGCTCTATTTGTTCCGGGGTCGTCCGTTTCTTATAGCTTTTTAGGATGTCAATGCTGTAGCTTTCTAGGCCGAACGAGATCATGAAGCAGCCAGCGTCGATCATTGCTTTTATCAAGTGATCGCTAATATCCGGCACCCTGAGACCGGCCACGAACCATCTACAATCCCATGGCAGTGAGTTAAGGAAAGGCTTGATCTTAGAACATAGCTCGAGGACGCGCTCAGGGTCCTTGGCGAAAAGCTGATCATAAAAGGAAATAACATTGATCCGATATTTTTTGACCACATATTCAAGCTCGTCCATTATTGATTTTATCGATCTTTGGGTGTATTTTCCGCCCAGAACATGGTAACAGAAAGTGCACCGGAAAGGACAATCCCGGCTGCCGACGATGCTATGGACGCGGGGATGATCGAAGATATCGTAGAACTCAATATCGCTCGGATGCATGTTGTCCAGATACTGTTCGTAGCCGAAGGCTTCATAGTCGGGTATCGGCAGGGCATCCAAGTCGGTCAGTCTTGGCCGGGGTAGGGACAGCATGCATTTACCATGACTGTTCCTGAAAGCGAGCCCTTTCACTGTCTCAACAGGTTGTTTATTTTCCAGGTGGTCGATCAGGTCCAGGATTGTTTGCTCCCCTTCGCCAATCACAATGTAGTCCGGCCTAAGTGAATCAAGCATCAACTCGGGCTCACAAGAGACCAAGGCCCCGCCTAGAACTATTTTTGCTCCGGGGCAATATTTGCGTGAGAGTTCAACAAGCTCTTTGATCTGATGGTAGTAGATCGAAAGGCCGCCACAACAGATAATAGAATAGCGCTTCTTTCTAAAACAGCTTTGTAGGATTTGGGCGACAGGTTCTTCGGAGTGGTTTAGGTCAAGGCAATCAACGCTCTTGCCAGCCTTTTTCAGATAGGATGAGATATATGCCAAGCCTAGCGGTATGGTCCTCTGGTTCGGAGGGCAACGAGGCGCGATCAGTAATAGATGCATGATACTTGCCTGGCATTCATTTTGCTGTGAACAATATAACTCTAAATAACGTTGAAGTCAAACCAGTGAGCGCTCTCCCTTAAATATCGGGCGAAAGCGAGGGTCTGTCGTTGTTTTTATGGTCTATTGAGTGTGATATAATCTATAAGGCGTTAGGCATTCACCCGAGAAAAGATATATTTATGACCAAAAGAAAACGCAAGATCGATTGTCTTCTGCTGCATATTCCAAGGTTCTCTCGCAAGGAACCAACCGTTCTCAAGCTGCCTCACGGTTTCTTTTCCATGGCCTCTTATTTAAAGAAGCGGCAATGTCGCGTTGAGATACTGAATGTAGGAAGCGAGGTCAGGCAGGACCCTGCCTTTTCGCTCAAAGAATATTTGAACAGCTTGACCGATGTATCTTTAATAGCGGTTTCGTTGCAGTGGCATTATCAAACCTATCACACCATAAAAGTAGTGGAAATGATAAAAAGGCTAAAACCTAATGCCAGGGTGGTCATGGGGGGCTTTTCTGCCACGTTCTTTTATGAACAGATCTTGACCAGGTTCCATTTTGTCGATGCCGTGATCCGGGGCGATGGTGAGCGGCCCCTGTATGAGCTGTTGCTGAAGAGCAAAAGAGGTTCTGATGACTTGGCTTCTGTGCCGAATCTCGCCTGGAGAAATAGCTCAGGCAAAATAATTGTCAACAAGCTGTCCTATGTCGTTAGTAAGAAGGACAATGACTCTTTCTCTTTTACTGATTTTGATCTGATCTACAAATATGACAACTATTTGGATGCACTGGCTTTGTCCCCCGGCGGCTCCCTGCTTGACGGGCATCCCGTTAGGTCCTTTGTGGTGCCTCTGGGCCGGGGATGCAGCGTAGATTGCGCATACTGCGGCGGGTCACGCTCAAGTCAAAAAATGCTTTTTGGCAGGAAGGAAGTGATCTTTCGCGACATAAACAGCGTAGTCCATGATATTCAAAAATATTACCGTACTTATAAGATCAGGATCTTTCATTTCTGTTTCGACCCCTGTCCCGGAAGACCAGGTTATTATATTGAATTGTTCCGGCGTATACGCCGGGCAGGGCTAAAAATATATGCTGATTTTGAATCATGGGGCATCCCCTCAAAGAGATTGATCGACGAGTTTGAGCGCACCTTCCTGCCTGGCAGTGATATATCTCTTTCACCGGAAAGCGGCTCGGAATCATTCAGGAAGAAGATCAAGGGTCACTACTATTCGAACGATCAATTTTACCGAGCCCTGGATTATTTTGAAGCTAAAGGGATACGTTCGATCCTGTATTTCATAAAGGAAATGCCTGGCCAGCCCGAGAGCGCAAAACGAATGACCAGGAAGATGATTCGATTCATAAAAGGCAGATATAGGCATGTTGACCAGATATTTCACCTTGATGTCCTAATTGAACCGGCTGCGCCAATGCATCTTGATCCCGAGGCGTACAATATCAAAGATAGGCCCATGGATTTCATGGATTATTATAAGGCCCATGGTTCTAATACCAGGGAATTTGTAAGGTTATTGCGTGAATAAAATGGACGTAATCCTCAAAAAATTGGGTTTTTTTGTGACCGATAGGTGCAACCTGAAATGCAAGCACTGCTTTGTGCCAACGAACAAGACACGTTCGAACAGAGAATTGTCCCTATCGGAGATCAAAAAAATAGCAGCTTCGTTTCAGGCGCCCTTGGAGCTATTAAGTCTGACCGGCGGCGAGCCTTTCCTCAGGGAGGATCTGCCGCAGATCGCAAAAGCGTTCTATAAGCTCAATGGTTCCAAGGAGATCTTTATTTGTACTAATGGTTTGATGTCCGGAGAGATTGCCCGGCAAATGTCCAAGATCGTTGATGATTGTGCCTGTCCGATATTAGTGCAGGTCTCGATTGATGGATTTGCTCCCACGCATGATAGCATTCGATCTGTTCCGGGATCGTTCAGCGCTGCGCTTGAGACGGTTTCTCTGATGAAAGAACTGCAGCGGCAGTCGACGAATCTAGGTGTTGCTGTCTTGACGGTTGTCCATGAGGGCAACATCGATGAGATGGAGGAGTTATCGGAGTATCTGGCTAAAGAGATCGGAGTGGAGCAGCATCTCATGATAATGCGCCAGATACCAGGGACGATATGGGGCCTGAATGAAGAAACGATTGCCGACCTCAAGCCGACCAAGTTGAAATTGCCGCCGATAAAAAAACTTGAGAAGATGGACAGGTATTTCCGGAAAAAGGGGAAATATCGGGATAGGTCACACCTGTTCAAGCGGTTGACTTATCAGATAAAGATGCTCAAGACCGGCAAGCCGATCTTTTCTAGCTGTTCAGCGGGCCAGGATCAGGGGATCCTTTATGCTGATGGCGCGGTGGCGCTTTGTGAGTTCACTCGGCCTGTTGGTAATGTGCGTGATCATGATCTTTGTTTTCCCAAGGTTTGGCGATCAAAAGCTGCCGAAGAGATGAGGCGCAGAATTACGAAGTGCTACTGTATCCATGATTGTTTCTTTATCGATAATCTAAAGAGATATCTTGAAGTTCAGAGCAAGAGTGGCCGGTCGGGCCGAGGCGGAGATAAATGAAGCGCGCGTTGGTCAGCATTGTCATGCCGACATTCAAAAGGTCTGATTTGATCGGTCGTGCGGTCAGCAGTGTTCTGGCGCAGTCCTACGATAATTGGGAACTTTTAGTGGTTCTAGACGGGCCAGAGCAAGCAACCGAGAGGGAATTGAAAAAATATAAAGACAGCAGAATAAGATTGATCAAGAAACGACATTCGGGAGCAGCGGCCTGCAGGAATGCTGCGATAAGAGCTTCATCAGGACAGTATATAGCTTATTGTGACGATGACGATGAATATTATCCTGACCATTTAAAATATCTCGTTGCGGCACTAGAAGATAAGTCGGAGGTTGGGCTTGTATATGGTGATTGCCATATCGATTACGGCACAAGGCTTCAGGTCGTTCGTCCGAAGCATCGGCGGGCAAAACTCGAGCGAGGGAACTATCTCTATCCCCTTGTCATTCTCCATCGCCGGGCCTGTGTTGAGCGCATTGGTGTTTTTGATGAAACATTGACGATTTTTGAGGATTGGGAGTTCCTTTTGCGGCTTTCCGATGCTTATCCGTTCCGCCATGTGCCAAAACTTGTCGGTAAGCATAACATCCATGGCGGGAACATCTGCCTTAAAGAAGAGAGACTTTTAGCGGATAACTGCCGTCGGGTATACGCCAAACGTCTGTCGCAAATGATGAAAAAGAAAGAGAAGGTAAGCTTGACATACTTCCGGCAGGTCATCAGGGTCCTTGATGATTTGGGCAAGCCAGGGTGGGGTGTCGCATTAGCCAAAAGATACCACAATAAAAATCATTCAAAGGCTCTCATGAAGCTTATAGAAAGACAAGGGGCCGTCTTAAAGTGAAAACCAATATGTTTTCGATCATTGTTGTGACGCGGAATCGTGCCAGCGCCTTGCAAGAATGTTTGCTTTCGGTGCTGGAGCAAAGCTATGTTGACCTTGAGCTGGTCATTGTCGATAATGCTTCCGACGATGCTTCGATCAAAGTGATCGAAACTTTTAAGGACCATCTCGATATCAAGCTTATAAGAAATGGCCAAGCGTTCAGTCCAGCCAAGGCAAGGAATCAGGCCGTAGCCCTAGCAACCGGGAAATACATCGTCTTTCTTGATTCTGATGCAGTCATCCTGAGCCGAGGGATATTCCCGGCCATTCTCAGGCTAATGGACGGCAAGGGCAGTATTGGTGGACTGAGTGGAAAGATTTATTATTGGAACAGGGACAGGATACAGCATCTGGGCCTTTATCTGCGTTCTTGGGACGGCACAATGGATCTGTTGGCCGACAGGAAGAATCTATTCGCTAAGCGGCAGATCAATGACTCTGATTATTTGAGCACCTGTTTTGCCGTTGTGCCGAAAAGGGTCTTGGATCAAGTCGGTCAGTTCGACGAATATTATGAATGGCTCCATGAAGACCTGGACATATTTTATCGCATTAAACAGGCCGGTTACGAATTAATCGTCGAGCCAAAACTGGAGATTGCTCATCGGCCTTCCAGTGAAGGCCGATATTACATCAATGCGCCGATAAAGATTGACTGGCTTTTGTTGAACCGCAGAGAGATGAGGAATCGTATATATTTTATTATAAAGAACTATTCACTTCGGCGTAAAATTATCTTTTTAGGGAAATTATTTTGTCAAATGCTGTCCCATGTCCGCTATTTTATTTGTTCCTTGGCCTGGTTCATTTATCATTTATTTAGGATCAAAAGAGGTAAAAAAAGTGTTTGATATGGACATTCTTATGCCGGTGACCCGAAAAGGCAGATTGTCTATCGCTTCAATCAAGAGCGTTCTGAGGCAGAAGGCGAACAATTGGAAGTTGACCGTTCTGGTGGCCAGGAACGATCCCGAGATATATTCCATTTGTAAAGAGTTTTCCAGCCCCAAGGTCGCGGTGCATTTTGCTGGAAAAGACTTGGGTAGCGGTGAGGCGAAACGCTGGCTAATCGACAGAACATCGGCAAAATACTTTTTCCTGATCGATGATGATGATCTTTTAGTGGCGGATTCGGTCAAAGCCTTCAGCCGTTATTGTGCCAGACATCCTGAAGCTGTGCTGGTCAGAGGGAGATTCCGGGCCATTAATGCTCAGGGCCGTTATATCGCTATCCCAGCTCACAATTATATATTCCAGCCAAGGACTTTTTACAAAGGCGCAACGGTCGATCCCATCAATTTTGGTCAACCATATATTATTAAACGTTCGGCCTATGAGAAAACCTCGGGTTGGAGGGGAATAGACCTCAAGGGAAAAGGCGAAGTCATTAAAGCGATAGGCGGGGATATTAACATCTTTCTTCAGCTTGAAGAAATTGGGCCAATCCATCTATTGGATAAGATCTTATATTTGAAGCGGGTGCATCAGCAAAATCAATTAATCAAGATTAACATGAGCGAGAGAAAACGAGTCCTAATGACAGCTGTGGATAATATGATCAAGAGGCGCAGACTGAAATTGAGCGCAAGGGAACAGATAGAAATTAAAAGACAAATATGCGCCAGGCTGGAAAGCCATGCGGAATATATGAGGGGTCCGGGAAGAAACGGCTAAAAGGTTGACAATCCAGATAATGAGGCTTAATATGATAGACAAGAGGAGGTGAAATTATGGCTATTAAAAAGGCAGCCAAAGGGAAAATAACTAATAAAAAAGACATTAGGAAAGCTGCGATGAAAGTTCAGGCCGATTTAATGTCTCTAAAAAAGCAGGTCAATAAGGCTATCAAGGTTGGCGGTTCCTGGTAAGGAGTAATCAAATATTTTAGCCCTTATGCGTAGGCTTTGCATAAGGGCTAAATTTATCCGGTGGTGATCGGATGAGTTATTATTGCCTGCCTGCTGACTACGAAAAGCGCACATTAGATGCATATTCCGTTCTGAACGATAGGTATGCTAGTGATCAGATAATCGAAACATATGGCAATATTCTCTTGCCTGATATAGGTTCCGGCCGCCATGCCTCGAAACTCCCAAAGATTAACCTCAAAGAGCTGAGCAAGTATATCCGTCATTCGCATCGGCGGAGCATCCAATTCAATTACACTTTAAATGCTTCATGCTGGGGCAATCTTGAGCTGCAGCCCCGCGGAGTCAAGAGGATAATAGGCTTCGTGGCCAGCCTGATCGATTGCGGCGTGGATCGTTTCACGATTGCTGTTCCGTCTGTAATCGAGTTGGTAAAAAGGCATTTCCTGGAACAGAAGGTGACTGCTTCGGTCATTGCCCAGGTCGACTCGATCAATAAGGTCATGGCCTTCAAGGCATTAGGGTGCGATCGGATCAATCTTGATGAGAACATGAACAGGGACTTTGAGTTTATCGAACATGCCAGCAGGGAAGTTGACACAGAGCTGATAGTAAATTTTCTTTGTGTTAACAATTGTCCCTTCGAACAGTATCATTACAACGTCAATGCGCACGGCACCAGTACGAAAGATGGTGCGGCAAAAGATGATTATATAAAATTGCGCTGTGCCATGCAGCAGCTGGGCAATCCACTTGAGAGGATTAAGGCGGGCTGGATCCGGCCCGAAGATGTGCGTTCTTATGCTAGTCGAGGAGTTAAGTATTTCAAGATCATAGGCCGCAAACCGATCGACTATGACCTCCCACGAACGGTGGAGACCTATATGAAAGGGAATTTCAGGGGCAACCTGCAACATTTATTCGAATGTTTTTCAACGCCGGATGACCTGGGCAGGGTTTTTTACATAGATAATCAGGCGCTGGACGGTTTTTTGGACTACTTCATAAAAAATAAGCCGGACTGCAGGAGCGATTGCCGGGGATGTAGACATTGCCGGAGTTATGCCAGGAAGGCATTGAGGACCAATAAGTCATTGGCAAAAAAATGTCTGGATCATTGCCAGCGTGAACTGGTCAAGCTAATCGGCTCTTAGAACTCTTCTTCGCCAAGCGACCAGCCGCAGCTGATCCGTTCCTTGATGATGTGATCGATCTTCTTTTTTAACCCTTTCGAACGATAGGTATAATAACAGGGAAAAACGTCGGGATACTGTTTGATCAGTTTTATTAATTGGTTCTTTTCTTTTTTCTCCCAAAAATACAGCCTCGGCCAAATATAACTGGGCGTCAGTTTGTACGGATAGAACTCCAGCAAGCTCTTATATTTTCTGTAAAGAAAGCTGCCGGGGATCGGGGTCAATATATTGAGCAGTTTAAAAGCACCCCTGTCATTCAACTTCTGGCCGAGTTCCAGGGTGCAAAGAAAATCATTGAATGTTTCGAAAGGAAAGCCCCACATGAAACTGGCTGTTACGCTCGGGATATGTTTGAGAGCGCAGGTAACGATCTCCTCGATGTCCTTTGACAAGTAACCCTTTCGGATATCTCTTAGAACCTTGTCCGAGCCTGATTCAGCGCCGAAAAAGATCTCCTCGCATCCTCCGCGGCCCATTTGTTCGAGCAATCTTTCATCCATGTTGTCGATCCGGCATTCACATGACCAGCGTAATCCCAGGGCTTTGGTCAATTCACAAAATGTTTTAATATAATCACGATTAACGTTGAAAGTATTATCAACGATACGCAACTTATTTACCCCAAATCTCTTGAGTTGGCGAAGCTCAAGGCCGATCCTTTCAATGCTCTTTTGCCTGAAATTGCCTTTCAGAGTGCAATAGGAACACTTGCCGATACAGCCGCGCGCTGTTTCGTATGAGATCGGCGTATATGCGCCCAGATCGAGCAGCGAATAGTCCAGCAGAGGCAGGGAGTCAAGGTCCCGGATAAAGGCCGGTTTCTCGCTCAAGTGTATCTGCTTATCAAAGGAGAAACTTATGCCTGGAAGATTTCGCAGAGAGTTCCAATCATTTGATCTGATCATCTTGATGGCCGGGGCAATGATCTCTTCAGCTTCGCCGCATGCGATCATATTAATGAAGGGGAAATGAGAGAGGATCTCTTTATGCATGATCGTGGGGCCTGGGCCGCCCAGAATAAAGATTTTATTTTTATGTGTTGCCTTGATATTTTTTATATAATAAATGATATCCGGAAGAGAGCTGATCGAGCAGCCTATGCCAACTATGTCGGCAGAGCTCTTTATTAGAGCGCGGAAACTGGTTAGATCCGTTTCGTTCAGGTTGCAATTATGCAGGTCGGCGCGTATCCCTTGTTTTGATAGGGCTGAGGCGACTGATAGTGTGCCGAGCGGTAAATTGTTCCAGTAGCTATAAGACAGATTGATAAGTGATATGTCAGGCATAATGACCAACAAAATGATTATAACATGTCCGTTATGGCAGGATTTGCTTTTACCTGAAATAATGATGGAAAAATGACGATAATATATGGCGCATCTATTGCGCAAATTTATGAAGATAAGACTATTGAACAATCAAATAAGGATCAGTAATATAGGAAGCTTACAGGGCCGGACCCGGGCGCTTAGCAGGGGCCGGTTGATCCGGGATCTGGCCAAAGAACTGGCCAATCCTTCCTTCGGCGTCGCCAGCAAAAGGGCGCAATCGCCGGTAAAGGACCCCTATATTGAATTTCTGGATAATTGTTTCGATCCGGGTTTTTCAGCGGGGAATTATCCGGCAAATTGTCGTGGTTCCCTGGCCAGGATAGATGCACCTAGCCTGGAATTCTTTGTTGACATCCCCGCGCTCTATCAGAAGGTAATCGAGACAACGGGGAACGCAGGCTTAAGGCGCGGCTTGATAGGAAGTCAGCGGCGTGGAATGGCAGAGATCAGGGACATCTTTGTTGAGGCGATGAAGATCATCGGGGAATATGATTTTAGGGTCGAGTGGAACGACCAAGCAACGACAGATAATTATGATATCGACCTCAACCAACTTACTAAGGCCTATTCCGTTGGTAACGAGAAAATCCGGCAAAAGGCAATGCAGAGGTTGAGACAATGGCAGTCTGCCGGGGCTTTAGATGATTTTGTTATTCTCGATGCGGGGGTTGGCATTGGAGGAACGATCGCTCCGATTATCAGGGAAATTATGGCCGGCTCTCGAACTGGCGAAATAACGTTGGACAGCTTGCGTAAAATAAGGCTGATCCTGTTCGATACGGACGCAAAAAAAGTTTCCGCTTTGAAAAAGGCGTTAACTGAACAATTCGGCTTTCCGGCGGAGAATATTGTTGAGGCGCCTGGAGAATTTTATTATATGGATACGAATCATGTTTTAATCCCGTATCTGGGGCGTGTAAGCCTGGTGGTTTCCGGTGCTGCGATATCTCATACGCCGGACAAGGCTAAGGCTTTCCAGCAGATCCACAAGCTTTTAGGGTCCGGGGGAGAGATGATCGCTTGGGATGCGTTTATTCCGTTCCTGAACTCGCCTTATGTCAAGATCGGGTCGAAGGATTCTTGGGAAAGGACCGTGGAGATAAGTGCGCAAGGTAATAGGCGGACGTTCAAGCTTAGGCAGGGCCAGCAGATGACCGAAGAGATGCTCCAACTTCAGGCAAGCGGGGCCACGGTCAGGGTCAGCACTGAGATCTCTGATCGAACGGCCAGCAGATATGCTTCTGATGTTGTTCATATGACAACGACATTGCTGGGATTCAACAAAGATGTGATCGGAGAAGGGCTGGCCAGGGAAATTCGCAGAGAGGCAAGAGAGTATATCCTGTCAGAAATGATGTCTGAGCCTGGTTTTAGTTTTCAGGCTTACTTGCAATGGCTTACTCAACACTCAAGCGAACATCCGGTACCACCGGAGCATTGGCCGCCCTTCAAGATATTGGATTCTTTGGAAAATGTCGCAGCCTATCGATCTTATTGTGTTCAGGCCGGGTTTTCCTTGGACCATTTTGAATATTTCGAACCTTCTCATGCGGCAGGCGATACTGCTTCAGTGAACAATGAACCAACAGCGGTAGGCTTGTGGACGGCTAGAAAGCACTGAGTCAAAGCGAAAGAGCGTTTTAACGCTTAAGGTCGAAAAAATAAAGTTAAAACAGAAGAAATAGCTACTTCTTCTTTCCCAGAGCCTTATCGATCTGCTCGTAAATAGTTTCCATCATAAAGGGCTTGCTGATGTAGCCCAGGGCGCCGCGCTCGATCGCGCCTGCCTTGCTTTGGTCAGAGGCAAATGCGGTACAGATGATGCATTCAACTGCCGGAGCGATCTTTTTGATCTCCGCCAGGATATCCAGGCCGATCTCTTTGCCTTCAAAGCGCAAGTCAATGAAGGCGACATCGAACTTATCCGCCTTGGCTGCAGCCACAGCTTCGGCCAGGTCCTTGGCGGTCTTGACAAAGTAGTCTTTTATGCCCAGGATCATCTTGAATGATTCCAGGACAGCCAGATCATCATCCACGACCAGTATTTTAACCTGTTTTGCCATCAGCTACCTCTTCATGATCAGCAACTCAAAGATATTCAGCTGTTGAGTGACCGGCTGGCCTTCGGCATTGACCAGGCTGACATTGAGCTGGAACTGCCAGAGCCACCAGACGAACAGACCAAGGATAACAAAAACCAGGAGGGCAATCAACTCAACACGGCGCGCCTGCTTATTGATGTCCTCGGACAATAACCTGCTGAACAAAGTGCCGATCCTTGAGGTCATGCCTCTTCCTCCTCCAGGTCCTTGATCCCGGTGTAGCGGGCAAGCTTCAGCTTCTCATTGATTTCAGCTTCGCTTTCCTGGATCTGGGCCTGATAGAAACTGTAGAAATCACCTTTTTTCTCGATCAGGTCATCGAAAATGCCCTGTTCAGATATCAGGTTGTCCGAAATAACGTAGATCATGTCAGCATTCTTCAGGGAGGATGGGCGATGGGTAATCAGCAATACGGTCCTGTTCTGGAAATGGGACTTTAGGTTCTGGTAGATCTTGCTTTCTGTGATGCTATCAAGAGCAGAAGTGGCTTCGTCCATGACCAGGATCTTCACTTCACGATAGAGGGCGCGAGCAATGGACAGGCGCTGCTTCTGTCCGCCGGACAGATCAAGCCCGCCTTCACCGATCAGGGTGTCGTAGCCGGCCGGCAAGCTGGCGATAAAATCGTGTATCTCAGCATTCCTGGCCGCCTGGACCATCTTTTCCTCATCTACCTGCTTGCGGCCGTACTGTAAGTTCTCCCTGATCGTACCGGAGAAAAGCACCACATCCTGGGAAATGATCGAGATGTAAGCGCGCAAGGTCATTAAAGAGACCTGCTTAAGGTCATGTTCATCAATATATATCTTGCCTTCGGTCGGTTCAACAAAGCGGAGCAGCAGGTCCATGATCGTGCTCTTGCCCGCGCCACTGGTCCCGCAGATGGCCGTGACATGGCCGGGACCGGCTTCCAGGCAAATATCCTTGAGGATGAATTCCGTGGCGTCATGGTACATGAAGCTGACATGGTCAAATTTAATCCGGCCGTCGATCTGGAAAAGCACAAAAGATTTAATGTCGGAAAAAGCTTCCGGCTCATCGGTCATGATCTCCTCAACGCGGTCGATCGAGACAAAGTTTCGGTTAATGGCTTTATAGACCTCGCCAAAGTCCATGAACGGCTGATGGATCTGACCCAGATAGATCAGAATGGCCATGATCTCGCCGATAGTGATCTGGCCAGTGATCACGCGATAGCCGGCGAACCAAGCTAAAAAGCTGGTCCAGAGAGTGATCAGTGTGGCATCAAAAAAAGAATTAAAGAACTGCAGGAACAGATTCTCTCTGGCCAGGGTGAACATTTTCTTGAGCTTGTCGATCAAACGATCGGTCTCGTATATTTCCTGGTTGAACGACTTGATCGTCTTAACATTGCTCATTTTCTCCTGATAGAAAGTATAGACTTCGGAGGCTCTTTTTTGTGAACGCTCCTGGACCTCTTCAAAGCGCTTGGCAAAGAACCTGGTTTGAATAAAATAAAAAGGGATGCCGCCCAGGGCCAGCAACGTTAAATTCCAGTCGATCATCCAGCAGATAGCCAGTAAGGCGGCTAGCTGCAGCAAGGTCTTGACCACGACCGGCAACAGCTCAGCCACATTGTCCACGATCATGTCGATGTCATCGGTCACCCTGACCATCAGGTCGCCGACCTGCTTCTCGTGCTGGGACTTGAGCGGGAGCCGCAGTACCTTGGTGAAGAACTTCTTGCGCAAGTCGATCGAGAGGGTCTGGTGGATATAGGTGTCCAGATAGCTTGAGACATCGGCGAAAAAGGTGCTGAAAATAAAGATCACGACGCCCAAAATGACCAAAAAGGTCAAAAGATAAATATCATGGCTGGGATAGACGATGTCTATCAAGACTTTAGTGATAAGAGGACTAGCCATGCTGAACAGCACGGTCAGGCCGACGCAAAGAAGGGAAAGCAGGCTCTTATCCCAGTAGGGGAGAATGAGCTTGAAGTAAGAACCCAAAAGACGCAGTCGTTCACGCATTTGCCTTAGTATATCCTGTTAATATGACGGCCGCAAGCCGCCGAGTCGGGCCGCCTATTTAGCTGCCAGGTCCTTCGTTCTTAAGCCTAATCTAATAGGTGATCCGGCCAGCCTGTTTCTGGCCAGGGGTATCGAGGTTGGGGAGCGATCATTTAAGAGTCTTTTCCTGCTAAAAGTGAAATTTCCGCGTAGTCCACCCGATAAACAAGCGTGAAAAAGGAGCGCTATCAATGATATTGAATTCGATCGCTTCAACCATCGGCTCGCTTATTTGCGGCGTGTATAGTAATGATAAGGATGGCAGTCCCAAGGACTCAGGCTCCGCTAAGGATGCGTTTGACTGGTTAAGCGAGCTTGGCGAAGGAATCGCCGATCTCTTTTCCGAAAGTTCTTCGACCACAGGCTGTGATTCTCATTTCCAGGAGAGAAGCGGCAGCCAGAATTCAGGCGTTCATTTTTACGTTACCGGTGATGGCCGTGACTCATGGGGTGCGGCGGCCGATCAAGTCCTGCGCTGGTTCTGCGGGATAGCTGAGCCGACCGATGAGCAGGTAACTGCGGCCGGTCGGGCGCTCAGGGAGGCGAACGAGAACCATCTGGAGCAGGACGTTTTTGGCGTAATTTCTTATGACAGCGACACTCCCAGGGGGGTTGATCACCGCCTGGGGCTTTTTTGGCGGTCTAATACCGAGATCTTCATCCCTCTTCCAACACCTGCAACGATCTGCCCGGCCATAGAGATCCCGCTGGTCACACCGGTCGCTCCTGACAGCGGCTCTGACGCCGGCGGCCCTGACGTAGGCGCTGCTGACACGGCTGATGTGGGAGATGATGGGACTGCAACGCCTGATATCAGTGGTGACCAGGCGGAAGAAGTTGAAGGCCAGGGGGAAGTCGAGGCTGATGATGGGGCTGATGAATCAGGCGAACAGCCAGCAACGCAACCGCAAAATACTTCAGGCAGCGGGCACAGGCCAAGGCCGACCCCGGCGCCAGAGCCTGAGCCGACACCGCAGCCTGGTAATACGCCCAATATAGTGATCCCGATGTAAAAGGAGGCAGCTGACCCATGGATGTCAATTCTATTTGTAGCCAAAGAGGAGTGGAGATCAGGCCTTTGCCTGAAGGCGAGAGCCTGCCGGAAGAAGCGCGGGTAACTGGTGAACAGATCCAGGTCATGGAGGATATAAACTGGTTGATCACCAGCCTGCAAGCTTACGTTGAAATACATGCTGAGATCCGGGGTATCCTGGGTCAGCCGGGCGAGGCCGGCAGTTTGCGCGATCATACCTGGCAGATCTGGAGCGAAGTGACCCAGGAGCTGGTTGAAACGACCGGTGTCGTGGCCGGGGTCCTGCCGATCGAGAGGATCGCTCAGGAGGTCATTGACAGGCTGGAAGCGGAGCATTCCACCGCGAACGCGGGCGACCTAATCAAGTTACGGGAAGTAGTACAACTGGTCGAAGGTTTTCTGGAGGATTTTAACGAGCTACTGACCAGCGGGAATTATCCGTATGCCGCCATGACAAGCTACGTGGCGGACAGGTCTTTCAAGCACAATGCCCAGGTCATGCTTCAGAGATTGAACACGCCGATATCGGATGAGGCGCAAACGGGATTCTTATCGCAAGCATTGATTAATCAAATAGGATTGGATCAGATCGATTGGGCTGATATCTCTACTTCACTCTTGGATTTGATCAGCAGCCGTATCAGAAGTTTGACCCAGAGTTATTGCGAGATCTATGCTGCAGCTATCCCTGAGCCGGCCGCTCCCCCAATCGTTACGCCGCCGGTGACCCCGGCGGAGATCAGGCGACTGGATTACGGCGCATCGCTTGAGCCGTTGCACGCTTTTCAGCTGGACGGGGATGAAAGTGCCCAGATCCTCTCCGGTCCGGCCCTGCGCGGCCAGTTAGCCCTGCGCTATAACTTCTCCGAAGCAATGGGCCTACAGCTGGCTTATATGGCCATGCTGGGCGTTGAATCTTTCTCTGATTTTAGCTCGGACGTCAGCTATGACGCAGGCTATGTCAATTTTTTCTGGAACGCCCTGAATATTCAGGGCGCCTATCTCTGGCAGCGTGATTTCCACGGCCAGAGCGGCCAGCAGTTTCATTTTGGCAGTCTGGCCGCGGGGTATACCCTGCTTGATGGTTATGTTGAGCCGTTCGTTGGCGGTATTTTCGGCGGAAACCCTGATGGTCTTGGTGGCGGCGGCCTGATCGGTGTGCGCTCCAGCCATGATTATCAAGTGGCGGACGGCGATATCGGCCGGATCAGCTATACAGCCCAGATCCTGGCTTCGCTTTATTATAATGAAAGCTTAAATGTCAGACCGGGCGGAGACCTCGCTTTTGTCTGGCGGCCGTTCGATTTTGGCGGAGGCTCCTTTGAGGTCGGCGCACGTGTTACCGGGCTTTATAATCTTGAACCGGGCGCAGCCAATATCGTGACAGCCCTGACGCTGGGCTGGAACAGTAGCAATGTGGCAACACCTTATCCGGTGTTACTGTACTAGGAGAAAAAGATGCCTCAACCTTTACCGCCGGTCAGACATAATATTATAGCCAGAATCGATCGCTGGGCGCTCAATAGGCCCGGCTGGCAAAAATTCGGCAAGGCGCTCAAATATATCGCGCCGCTAGTGACCGCGGCGATCTTTCCGGCGCTTTATATGCTGGGGGATGGCGTTCAGACCATAACCGGACTGCTGGTCTATTTAGCTGCCGGCGCCGCCACAGGGACCTTGGGCTCGCGCAGCGTGTCGCGCAGTTTCCGCGAGGCTTCCCTTATGCGTAATGCCTCAGAAAATCTCCAGGAACTGGAAAGGGATCTGATCCATCTTAAACGCCAGGTCGAAACCGGCTCAACCGAAAAGGCTGAACTGATCAGCCGCATCTCTGAACTGCAGCGGCAAAAGGGCAAATTGATCGAGGGCCTGCAAGGCGCCTATGGTGAAAACATTAATATTGAACAAATGCTCGGCCTGGATGAGCGGGCCTTTGACGGCCATAATATTTTCAAACAGGTCCTGGGCATGGGCGGCATGGCCGTGGCTGTGCTGATCCATAATATCGACATGGACGCGGAAAAGGTCTTTAAGATACCGAGGCCTGACCTCTTAGGCAATCCGATGAACCTGGCCCGTTTTAAGGGCGGCGAGGCCCGCAGCATGCTGGAGCTCAATCATCCTAATGTTGTGCGCTTTTTTACCTTGAACTACATGACCCGCGAGAACTATCTGGAACTGCTCCGGCTATCTAAAATGAGCGAATATGAAACGCTCAAAGACCAGCCTGATCTGATCCCGGAACAGGTGCCGTATATTGAAATGGAATATGTCAAAGGCGAGACCCTGGCAACACGTATGGTCAACGAACCCTTTACTCCAAGGACCGCCGTCCATTTGGGTATTATCATCGCTGAAACGCTCTGGCATGTTCACCACAAAGGGATTATCCATCGCGACCTGAAGCCTGAAAATATCTTTGTGATCGATGATGAGTACAATGCCGGGCATTCGACCATAAAGATCGGTGATTTTGGCCTGGCCAAGGTCGTGGAAAACGGGACCCGCTCACCTTCCATGCAGTTGACCCAGATCGGCGAGATCTTCGGCACGCCTCAATACATGTCCCCGGAACAGTGGCGCGGACAGAAGGTCGGCTGGGAGAGCGATCAATACGCGCTGGGCGTGATGTTGTTTGAGATGATCACCGGCAGACTGCCTTTTGGCAGAACTGAAGATATAGTGAACAATAACGACGTTTATAATTACGGCGGCCAGGTCATGACCCATGACCCGCCGCGCTTATCCGAGTTTACGCCGGTACCGCCAAAACTGGATACGGTCATATTGCGCATGACCGCCAGGGACATTGATAAACGCTTCAGTTCCTGGAAAGACTGTGTTGATGCATTGCGCGCGGCTTTTGAGGAAGCGCCTCTGCCGCAGGACGCCACGGCTATAGCCGAGCTGGACGAGGACGGCGTACCCAAACGGCGCAATTAATTGCTTCTTTTTAGCCTTTTGTGCTAATATCTGGTCATATGGGGCCACAGGAAAAGCTACAGCAGGATGTCAGGAAATTCCTCGAGGTCTATAGTGTTCTATCCCCAGAAGGCAAAGCCCAGTTCGAAGCCCAGATGAACGGCGAGGTCCGGAGCAAGGACGAGCGCACTAAAAAGCTCTACTACGCTTTGCTGCAAGCGGCTAAAGATGGCAAGGACATTAAAGCGGCCATTGAACAGATGAACCGGGCTTCCAATTAGGCCAACTAGAGTTAAGGGGCCTACTTCAACAGCATCTCCAAAATGCGCTCCAGATCTTCCTTCGAATAATAGTTGATCTCAATGCGTCCGCGCACCGGCGTGCCGAAGATCCTGACCTTAGTGCCGAAATGAGTCGTTAGTTTTTCCACCAGAGCGGCCAGTTCCGCATTCTTGGTAGCAGCACGCTTGCGGCCGCCTTTTTTCGGCTTTTCAGTTTTACCCGTGACCAGGGTCTCGACATCACGCACGTTCAGGCTGCTTTCCAGTATCTTTTTCCAGATCTCCAGCTGTTTGTTGCTGTCGCTTTCCGCCAGGATAGCCCGGGCATGGCCCATGGTGATCTCCTGTTTGCGCAGGGAAGCCTTGATCTTGTCCGGCAGGGTTAGCAGCCGCATCGTGTTGGTCACGGTCGAGCGGTTCTTGCCCACTTTCTTGGCGATCTGTTCCTGGGTCATCTTGAACTCGCTGGACAGCCTTGAATAACCTTCGGCCTCGTCCATGGGATTGAGGTCCTCGCGCTGCAGGTTCTCGATCAGCGCCAGTTCCAGCGACTGCTCATCAGTAAAGTCCTTGACGATCGACGGAATGATGGCCAGGCCGGCCAGCTTGGCGGCCCGCCAGCGGCGCTCGCCCGCGACCAATTCATATTTGCCTGAGCGCATACGGGTCAGGATCGGTTCGATGATGCCTTGTTCTTTGATCGAACTGGCCAGGTCCTGGAGCGCTTCCTTGGCAAAATCCGAGCGCGGCTGCCGCGGATTAGGCACCACTTTATTGATATCAAGATTAACGATCGTCCTGCCTCCCATAAAGACAGAACCCTGCGGGATCAAAGCCCCCAGTCCTTTACCCAGTCCTTTTTTATTGAGCGTGGCCATCACCAAGCACCTCCCGGCAAAGATTTTCATAGGCCGCGGCACCTTTGGAGCCAGGATCATAGAAGATGATCGGCTGGCCAAAGCTCGGCGCTTCGGCCAGACGGACGTTGCGCGGAATAACGGTCTGAAAGACCTTGGGACCAAAGTATTTCCTGGTCTCTTCAGCCACCTGGGCCGAGAGGATCGTCCGGTGGTCGTACATGGTCAATACGATGCCGCGGATCTTCAGCTCGGGATTGAGGCTTTCCCTGACCAGTTCCAGGGTGTGGGTCAACTGGCTGATACCTTCCAGCGCGTAATACTCGCACTGGATCGGGATGATAACCTCCTGGACCGCGCCTAGGGCGTTGACGGTCAAGAGGGACAGGGACGGCGGACAATCAATTATAATGTAGTCATAGGGCTCTTTCAGATTATAGAGCGCTTGTTTCAGCCTGGTCTCGCGCGGCTCGATCGAGACCAATTCCACTTCAGCACCCGCCAGTTTCGGAGTTGAGGGCAGCACGTCCAGGTTGGCGATCGAGGTCTTGACAATGGCTTCTTCGGCCGGCAGGCCTTCGATCAGCACGTTATACAAACAGCGTTCGATCTTCTGACGGTCAACGCCGAAGCCGACCGAGGCGTTGCTCTGGGGGTCAATATCGATCAGCAGGATCTTTTTGCCGAAAGTGGCCAGGTAAGCTGCCAGGTTGACCGTGGTGGTGGTCTTTCCGACCCCGCCTTTTTGATTGACTACTGCGAAGGATACAGGCATAGCCTATATAGTATAGCATAGCGCAAGTCCGGCAGGAAGAGCTTGGCTAGCGTTTACCCAGCCGGGCTTTGACGAACTTTGTGTGGTAGAGCATTTCCGCGACTTCGGCTCTGGTCAAGGGTTTGCCTGGTTCGAACAGGCGGCCTTTGAGATAATCCAGCAGGCCGGCCTGCTCAGCCGCGCTGATGTAGCCGGCGGCCCAGAAATCGAAACGAACATCAGAAAAGGGCTGTTCCTCGACCAGGGCTTCCTGAATATTATCGAACCTGGCCATGATGCTGATGCCCTCGGCGCGCGAAACATTCTTCCTGGCCTGGAAAGTGTTGTCGGGATACCCGGTGACCCATTCGTATTCAACTGCCTTATCAATGTAAGGCGCGGCCCAGTAGCCGGGATTAACGTCCTGGAACAGACTGATGCCGGTCAGCTTGAGATCGCCCAGTTTCAACTTGACCAGCAAAGTCGTCAATTCAGCCCGGGTGATGGTCTTATCCGGCTTAAAGGTCCCATTAGGATAACCGGTGATGATGTTGAGGCCGGCCAATTCTTCGATCGGGCCTTTGGCCCAGTAGCCCCAGGGAACATCGGAGAAGCTTTTAAGCTTTAGTTGAGGCATGGCCTCCGGGGTTGGGCTGGCTTCCGGAACAGGCACAGGCTTAGGCAAAGGAGCAGGTTCACAAAAAAGATACGCTAAACTGAAGTAATGGGCGGAATTGGTCTCCGCCAGGATAGTATCGTAGTAATAAGCGTAGTCAAAATGCATGTCCTGGTAATTAAAACCGACACCGGCGCAGTAATTGGTGATCGCGGCAGAGGCACTGGTCGCCTGCTGGTCCAGGCCTGCGCGGATAGCCAGCCATTTGAGCACCTGCCATTCAACTCCGCCGTGCAAGGCCAGGGGACTATTGGCTGAGTAATCGAGATCAGCCGCCAGAAGTATATTTTCTCTGGGCAGGTAAGTCAGGCCAAGTTTAGTGTTAAAGGGAATGCCTTCCTCAAGGCCGGTGCCCCATTTGATCCTGGCGATCGAGGCAGGCAGGGTGTTCTGCTGTGCCAGGCCGACTGTCAGTTCTTTTTTAGGCCGCCAGATCAGGCCCAGGTCCAGGTCATAGCCGGCGCCTGAACTATTGCTGACCCAGCCAAAACCTTTATTGAACATCTTTAAATTGGCGCCCACGGCCAGATCGGGCCGTATATTTTTGCCGTAGATAAAATTGAGCACGCTGCTGGTGTAATCAAAGCTCTGGCCGGTGCCGACCACTCGGCCTGATTCGATGGTCGTGGCCTGAAAGCCTGAGGAGCCGGCGCCCAGATAAGCCAGGCCGAAGGTCCCCAGATCATAGGGCCGGGCCACGCCGATGAACGAATAATTGATATCCTCGCTCAGGTTGGTGTACATGCTGTCAAAGCCCAAGCCCGGCAGGTCAGCGGCATTGGCCGGGTTAACGAACAGGGCGCTGATGTCGCCGTCAAAAGCCGCACTGGTTCGGCCGAGCGCGATCGAACGCGCGCCGATGCCGACCCTGGTGGGGTCAAGGGCTGTAGCATGAGCTATCGAGCAAACTAAGGCAAAACTCAAAATGCAGAACGTAAAACTCAGGTGTTTATAATTTATATTCATCTTAGAATAGCTATCTTAATTCGGCCGATCTGTTTGCCGCCAGAAACGATCCTTAAGAAATACGCGCCATTGCCAGCGACCTGGCCGAAATCGGTAGTGCCATTCCACTCGATCTCATTATAGCCGGAGCTGCCGCCGTTGCTGCCTGAGGGATAGGTCCGTTTCCAGACCAGCTGGTTGATCTCATTGAACAGGTACAGGGTGATATCTGCGTCCTGGTTGAGCTGATAGGCGATGCGGGCATTGCCATTGCTTGGGTTGTAGGGATTGGGATAGATGAATGCGTTGGCTGCTTTAGCGCCGCTGCTGTCGACCTTAACGATCCGGGTCAGGCTGGCGGAATTGTTGCTGGTATCACGGGCGCTCAGGATCATCGTGTGTTCGCCGTCGCTCAGGTTAAGCTGGTAGGTCAAAGTGCCGCTGAGCGCATCATAAGAATTGGGCGAGACCAGGGCGCTCAGGGCTGTCGCGGTCCCGTCAATGCTGATGGAGCTGCTTTCCTGGCTGATAGCGGAGTCCAGGTCCAGGATCGTGGCGGTCAGCAAACCATCGCTTTTTACATAGTCATTATCAACGACCGGTTCGCCATCGACCTTGAAGTTGCCGATCGAAGGCGGGGTGCTGTCCGTGCCCGACAACAGCGAACCGGCAAAACCGCTGATGTTGATATAATTAGCGCTGGTCATCTTGGCGGACGAAGCCTGGCCGGAGGAAGAGAGGTTCGAGTTATTGCTGGAATAGCTCCGGCTGCCGCCTGAGGTCGCGGCTTGGGGAGCAATAGTATAGTGCGTACTGATCAGGGCGGCGATAGCTGTCCCGATCAGCAGCAAAATCCCCAGCATTAAGGCAGAGGACCTTTTCATCAGTTTAAAGCTTCCCAGGAACTGGTCGGAGAGGTTGGATCAACACAGATATATAATTTTTTATCAGTAGTGTTAAAGAACATCGTTCCAGCCTCAAGATAATCTCCAGGAGGGAAGTCGGGTCTGGTTACGACCCTGATGCCCAGACCACGATCAAAATAACCAGCGTAACCAGCATTAAACTCGTTGCAGGAACCATAAACTCCTTTGCCGCTGCCATGGCTGTAGGTCACTCCGAAGACGCCGGCTCCTGTACCACCATTGCTGATAAAATGTCCGCCATAATTAGTGGTCGAGGTGCCGTTGTTGGCGGCATATCCATAAACCCCGGTGGAATTACCGTCATCGACCTGGGCGCTGACCCCATAGGAATTATTGCCTTTGGCCGAGAATGATCCGGCAATGTTATGGACCTCCCCGGTCCCGTTGGCTTGGCAACTGATAGTAGTCGAATTGTCAGCGGAAGTGGAGAGATAAGCGGCTGCATTCCCTGATGTTAACAGAGTGATAAAACCGCTGCTGTTCAACGGCAGGATCGTGTTAGCGGTCGGGGTTTGGCTGGCATGGAAACCGTCGACCGTGTCGGCGTCAACTGTGGTGCTTGAGGTCAGCGCGGTATCAGCGATCGCTGCGCGATAAGCGTAAGGCACGGTCACCATGACCACGCGCGGGGTCATTTCCGCGTCCGAGCCGACCTTGACGCCAAGGTAGCGCGTACTGCCGTTAAAGACCGAAGCTGACAGGGTCGAGACAGAACCGAGCTGGATGTTGTACAGGCCGGCCTCGACCGAAACGCTCTGGGTCTCTGTCCAGACCGAGGTCCCGCCTGAGGCAGCATCGTAAAGCGTAAAGGTCATTGAATAGCTGCCGGTCAGCGGGCTGCCCGCGCTGTCCTTCAAAATGCCCTGGTAACTTATCTGGCCGGGAACAGAGGCAAGGGAAGATGCAACCAAGATAGTAGAGAGTAGAAAACAGAGAGTGGAACACAGGATCTTTTTCATTAGAATACCCCCTTGGGTAAAGGTTGTTCGATCTCTGAAAATATTATAGACCCGGAACTTGTTATTGCAAGGGTTTTTTCTTGGGCATCCCGGGCCGTCTGGGGTACTTTTCTGGAGTGGGGGCAATCTTATCAATGACGACGAATGAACGAACCAGGCCGTTCTTGCCCAAATTGTATTTTCTTATTTCCCTGAACTTGCCGCCCATGGTCTCGATGGCGGTCTGTGCGGCCATAACCTCATCTTCGACCTTGGCTTCCTTGTAGGCCACGAACTGGCCGCCAACTTTAACAAAGGGCAGGCAGAGCTCGCTTAATATCTTCAGTTCTGCGACCGCGCGTGAGACCGCCAGGTCAAAACTTTCCCTTAGTTCATGGCCCAGGTCCTCGGCCCGGCCATGGATCACTCTCACGTCGTTGAAGGCGAGCAGGGCGGCCACATGATTGAGGAACTCGACCTTCTTGGCCGTGGCTTCGACCAGGGTCAGCTTGATATCCGGACAGGCGATCTTGAGCGGCAGGCCGGGGAACCCGGCGCCCGAACCGATATCGATAACTTTTTGGTTCGTCAGCTGGTAGAAATTGAGCAGGGCGAGCGAATCATCGAAATGTTTCAGCCAGATGTCCTCCGGCCGGGTAATGGCCGTCAGATTGAACTTTTTATTCCAGGCCAGCAGGGTCTTAAGCAGCAGATCGAATTTCTTGTCCCGGCCGTCCATCCTTAAAAAGCCTGGCCGATAGAGAAATGCATGATGCCCTCACTAAAGGCTTTACCGCCGGGCACGCCGTAATCAAGGCGGATCGGTCCCAGAGGCGTATTGACCCGGATGCCCGGGCCCCAACCGGAAATAAAATCAGCGAAATCCGGAGGCCCCTCGTTCCAGGCATCGCCCCAGTCGTAAAAGAAGACGCCCTGGAACAGATCGGAAAAGTTGAGCCGGTATTCGGTGTTAAAGATCAGTTTGCGTTTGCCGCGCTTGGCATCCCCGTAATAATAACCGCGCACGGAATTGGGGCCGCCGGCCCAGTATTCCTCGCCGATAGGCACGTCATCGAAACCAATGCCTGCGCCGATATGCATGGCCAGCACCTGGTTGTCGAAGATCGGATAGTAATGGTTCAGATCGCTGCCGATCTTAAAAAAGCCGCTCGTGGCGTGAGAAACATGTTTCCAGCCCTGTTTGAACGACAGGGAATAATAACGCCCTTCGGTCGGGTTAAGCCAGAAATCGCGGGTGTCGTAGGACAGAGTCACGCCGACAGTGTCTGATTGGTAGCCTTCGAACGTGGCGTTATTGTGGGGCGTGACCAGTTCACTGCCCAGCGACCAGGTGATATTGTAATAATCATTGAGCGGTTTGCCCAGCGAAAGCTCAAAACCATTGTAGATGCCGTCCTGGTCGGAAAGGAAGTAATCGCGGCCGATGGTCAGCCAGCGTTTAAAGGTGAAGTTCGCGTGATCGCCCAGCCGGTCAGGCAGCAGCCAGGGATTGTTGTATCTGAACTGGTAAGTGGATAGTTCCTGGCCGCTCTGTCCGCGGATCAGCAACCCCTGACCGGTACCAAACAGGTTATTGATCGACAGGTCGACGAAGCCGAACCAGCCCTCGCGTTCCCCGTAACCGCCGCCGAAATTGATCGTACTGGTCCTGGTCTCTTCGATCTTGAGCAGGATAATGATCCTGTCCGGAGAGCTGCCTGCTTCAAAGTTCGGCGTGACCGAAGAGAAGAACCCCAGATTAAAGACCCGGCGCAGGTCTTTCTTCAGGGTGTTCTCGTTGAGGACCGAACCCGGCTTGGTCTTTAGTTCGCGCAGAATGACATAGTCTTGCGTACTGTCATTGCCTTCCAGGGCGATCGATTCCACAACGCCTTCAACGATCTTAAAGGTCAGCCTGCGGGCCTGTTCGTCGGTGTCCACGTCGATCACCCGGGCGAGCATGTAACCATCATCTTTGTAATGTGCGTTGATCGTTGCGATATCTGCCTGCAATTTGTTAAAGTTCAGCAGTTCGCCCTTCTTTAACGAGAGCCAGCCCAGTATCTCGACGGTCGAATATACGGTATTGCCCTGGATGATGATGTTTTCCAGCTGGGGGTTTTCGGTCACCAAAAAAACGACCTTGGTGCCGCCATTACTGGCTTCAAAACTGGTTGAGACATCAGCGAAATAGCCCAGGGCGTAGATGGCTTTCAGATCACCGCGGATCTTTTCCTGAACAACGGAATCACCGATCCGGGAAAAGATGACGTCCATGATATCTTTTTTGGGCAGAAAAAAGTTGCCGCGCACGTCAATGCCGGTAATGACCGGCGCGACCTCGGTCGTACCGGTCAAGGCGGGCAGGCTCCTGAATGGTTCGACCTGCGCAGCTGCCGGCAGACCGGCCAGGCAAATGAGAGTAATGGCCAGGGCCGCGAGCAAAAATGTTTTCAGGTTCATTGTTATTCCTTTCTTTCTACCAGAACGAAAAGCCGGCCTTCAGAGTTATCTTTTGGTAACCTGTGGTCAGGTCCTGAGGGCTGGTCGGTTCGCGGTAATATATTATAGACCATATCGGGCTTAATTTATAGGTCAATTGATAATCAAAGGTCTCTTCCATCGGGTTCTCAGCCTGGGCGCCGTACTGTGAATAGTTGATTTCAAGGTAGAAGCGGTCGAACAGGCCTTTAACAAAACCGACCCGCCAGTCCGGTTTGTCGCCCTCGATCACCCGGGTTTCCGAAACACCCATGGCCTGACGGACCTCCTTACCAAAGTTATACTCCAAAGTTAGACTTTCCAGCCCCAGCTTTTGTTCCAGCTCTCGTTCCAGGCTGCGGAAGACAACGGTCTGCAGGCGCGAGCTGATATAGTCGGCCACTACCACGTTCGTATCGACGTTGGAGTTGTCGGCTTCGCTGACGCCGGCCAGTGATTTGATGAAATCAGGCAGCAGCATGACCTTGATCTCCTCATCGCTGTAGGTTCCGGGAACGATCTCTTTATTGTCATTTTCCACGAAACTGTCAAAGCTGATCTTCAGCCCGCGATCCTTGTCCGGCGAGCCGATCACGCCGGAGAGGCGGGACAGGACAGTGACCTTGCGGTAAATGACCTTGTCATCCTGTTTTTCCGGGTTTTCCACGTCCACCTTGGCCGTGATGGAGATATCCGGCATCAGCCCTTCGCGGCCCTCTTCGCCGGTGAACAAAGCTGTGTTCTCAAGGATCTTCTCGGAATTGAAGGAATAATATTTTTCCTGCTGGGTAGTATTAAGCAGGCTGAACTCGCGGTTAAAAATAGTGACCGTGCCTCGTTTCAGGGTGATCTTGCCCAGCAGGGAAGGGTATTCAAGATCACCGGATATTTTCAGCTGCGGACCGGTCAATTCAAGGTTCATGAAGATGTTGCTCAGGTCGAGCGTGGCCACATCGCCCATCGAAGCGTAAACGTTCTTATTCAGGTCAACGAGCAGGTCAAAATTTAGCGGGAAGACCTTGGTCCTCTTTTTTGAGCCCTGCGAAAGCGTTATGACAGCGTTGTTTATCTCAGCCGTGCCTGAAAGTGTTGGCCCCCGGCTGAAATCAAAATAAAGCGGCCCTTTCAATCTGGCGGACTTGACTTCAAGATAACCATTGTAGAGGCGGGGCAGGTCAACCCAAAAATAGGTCGGCGTGAAATTCAGGTCGAGCTCGACCATCCGGCTGGCGGCCAGGATCCGATTAAGCTGGACCTTGCCGGCCAGGCCGATGAAGTTCGGGAAACCGCGGGATGTCTTGCCCTGCCAGATACCTGTCAGGTAGGCGATGCTGCCCCAGCTGTTGACCAGCACGGCCTCACCGGATATCTGGCCGATCTCTGAATCGATCAGGCGGGCATAAGCCGTAGCGTCCCTCAGCTCGATCCGGCCGTTGATCGACAGGTCATCGAGCGAGCCGCTGAGAGACAGCTTGGCCCGCCCTTGGCCTTGCCGCCATTTCAGCTCATCGGTCAGAAGGTTGAACAGCCCGATGCCGTCATCCTTCAGATCGGCCTCGAGCGATACCTGGCCGTTGCGGCTCAAGTCGATCGTCCCATTGACGGTCGCGTTCTGGCCTTGATCGGTCAGGTCGATCTGTTCGATAAGTACATGACTGCCGGTTTTGTTGATACTGGCGGCGACTTTGTCGAACTTGACCTCAGCCAGGCTGATAGAATTGCCGGAAAAAACCGCCTTCAGGTCGGGATCGTTCAATGTTCCGCTGACCGAAGCCCGCATATTAAAATTGCCGTCAAATTCTTTGTTAAAGAGGATCTTCATGATGTCAAGAGGCATATTCTGCGCCGTCAGGGCCAGCGAAAGCTTATTGTTAAAGCTGAACCAGCCGCTAGCGGTCAATTTGCCCCAATCCTTATTGACCTCCAGTGAATCAAGATTGATCCTGTTGGCGGAAAGAGAGGCCCTGGCCTTGAGCGAATCGAAATTAAAATCAACGTAATGGCCCTGTTTGACCTCGCCGTCAAATCTGCCTTCCAGGCTGCCCACTGTGCCGTTGATCATGATCAGGCCGGTTGTGCGCCCGCCCAGCCCCCAGCTCGAGGCCTCTGCTTCCAATTGCTGTTCCTGGGCCGCAACAGACTGCCAGTTCTGCAGGAAAGAATCTGGGCCGCCGGTGGGATCGTAAAGCTTGATCTGACCTTGTCTGGCCTGAGGCAGACTGCTGGCCAGTTCCAGTGAGGCCAGGTCAAGCTGGACCAAGCCGCTAACGCTTGTGGTATAAAGCTTGCGGCTGACCTCAGCGCGTATCTGTTCCGATAATTTGATGATATCGCCCAGATCGGCTTCCAGTATCTTCACGTCGAGGTCCAGGCTGATAGCTTCAGGCCGCTGCTGTTTGAGCGGGGAAAAATCCGCCTGTCCAAAGACCTGGTAGCGGCTTTTATCCTTGGTCAAAAGCACCGGCCGGGTAATGACCAGCCGGTCACCGGCGAACGAAAGGCCGCCGGTGATTTGGTCGAAGGTAAGCCGGTTAAAACGGAAGTCCTCAAACCAGAAGCTCAATCCGAGATTAGGCTGCTCAGGCCGGCCTTTCAGCGTCAGGTTAAGGCCGATCCGCCCGCTCAAGCGCCCGTACATCTCGGTGAAACGCCTGAACTCATAGAGATCAAGTGAGCCGCTGGCTTGGCCGTCCAGCTGGTCGTTCTGGTCATAGACTAAGGAGAAGTTCAGGTGGGAGTCCGGGGTGAACAGCTGGCCGGCCGGGAAATTGAGCCGTTTGTCCTGCCAGAGAAAGCTCAGTTGAGCGCTACTGATCGGGACCTCGGCCAGCTCGGTTTCCGTGATCAACGCTTCACCGCTGGCACAAAGGCCCAGCAGGGGATCAAAGGAGTCTATCCTGGTCTCCTTTGAGAGCTCCCCTGTGATAAAAACGGAGATATCAAGCCGGCCCTTCGGGTCCTGTGCTTCCTCGGGCAGAAGGTAGTTCAATATTTTAAGATCAGCCAGATCGAGACGGCTGCCGCGGACCTGCAGGTTGGTCTCATGCCCGATGCCGGTCTGTCCCTTGGCCTGAATGATCGATTCATTCTGGGCGATGATCACGTCATTGATGCTGATCAGGCCTTCCCCGAGGCTGATCTGTCCCTGCGCAAGATCGAACTTCTGCTGCCCGATAACACCTTTGCTCAATTTGACCACGCCCGAGGCTTCCAGGTGTTTGAGCGGAGAAGAGAAAAAAGCCTCATCGAGCTTGGCGCTGATATCACCCCGGAACATATTAACCGTGGCCTGCATGGGGCCGAAAATGCCTTCTCCGGAAAGCTCAATGCCCTGGGCCTGGGTGCGCAGATCCAGCTCCAGGTCGCGGCTGAGCCGGCCAAAGGAATGAAGTGATGCGGTCTTGGAGGTCAAATTAATTATTTCTATGTCGATATTGCCTTCATTGATGATAAGGACCGCGCTGATATCCTCCATGGGTTGTCCCAGGAGCATGGCCTGGTGCAGGCCGGCCGACAGCTCGGCCTCCAGGCGGTTAAGCGGGCCTTGCAGCTGTAATTGCCCGGTGGCCCGGCCCACGATACCAGGGGAATTCTGGGCCAGACTTGCCAGATCAAGATCCTTTAATGAAGCGTTCAAGGCCAGTGTCGGCGTGTCGGGATTAAAGTCTATGGTGCAGGAGCCCGCAGCCCGGCCGCTGTAAATGTCCAGGCGGGATATATCGATGCCCAGCGTGTTGTTGTTGTAAGTTACCTGTGTTTCACCAGCGAACGCTTGATTATAGAACCGCCCGTTGTTGATATTGATCTTGCCGTCGACCACAGCATTAGCAGCTTCGCCTTTAATAACGACCGATGCGTCGGCCTGGCCGTGCAAATCCATCTGCCTGGTCTCTGGAAAAAGCTTGATAAGATCGTTGAGCTCGGCCTGTTTCAGCTGGGCGTTCAGATCGAGCTGATGCTTTGAAAAATCATTATAACGGCCGCTGACCGCCAAAGGGACCTCGTTTATTTTTAGTTCAAGATCTTTAAGCGCCAGGCTGTCGTCGGCCATGGCCAGGCTGCCGTTGACCTCGCTCAGGGCGTAGTCGCCGATCCGGGCGGAGGTAGACTTGAAATTAAAATTGCCTACCAGGGAAAGCGGCCAGCCGGCAGTTTTAGCCTGGCTCAGCTTAATAACCAGATCGGCCGAACCGCCGGTGAAATCAAGCAGGTCAAGCGGCACGCAATAATTGCCCCATTTGCCGGCATCAAGGTCCTTGGCCGTTAGATTGAGGGTGAACTTGCCGCTGTCCTGGTCAAGGCTGCCGCTAAACCTGATCAGGCTGGGCTTGAGCGAATCGTAACTGCTGGCGTTCAGATTAAAGCTGATCCGGTCCTTGCGGCGAAAACTGATGCTGCCGTCCAGATCGGTCAAGTTGGCCATAAAGGTCTGATGATCGACGCGAAAACCGGCTTCGTCGCGGTAATTAGCCCGGCAATCCTTGAAGACCAGTTTGGCCCGGAAAGGTGGGGCAGGCGGGGCGTTAGGATCTGCTGGCGGCAGCAGGTCCGCCACGTCAAGGGCCCCGCTTTTGCGGCGGACAACATCGAACTCGCCGCCGATTATCGTGATAGTCGTGATAGCCGGCACGATATCGCGGTAGAGCGCGAATTTGACAAGATCGTAATTGACATTGACCTGTTTGGCCGTGGCATAGCCGGGTATCCTGACGTCCTCAAAGATGACCTGGCCGACCACCGGTCCGGTCACTTTGCCCACGGAAACATCAACGTGGAACGAATCCTTTAAGCCTTTGATAGTTTCGCTTCTGATCTGGTTGTATATCGAGGTCTGCCAGTCGCGCAGGGAAAAAGCGGAGCTGGCCACGACGATAAGACCGAGCAGCAACAGGAGGGACTTCTTTCTCATCTCAGAACGACCCCGATGAAGACGGCCAAAGCCGGGCTCAGGAACAGGTCAATGGCCAGTTCCGCCTTGAACAATACTTTTTGGAAGACATTGCCGGGTTCATCGTTAGCGGCCAGGGCGGGAGAAAAGCCCAGGTGGCTGATACGGAACAGGACCTTGAGCAGAATGATGACCGGTGCCAGGAGCCACAAGTCGCCGCGGTACATAATTATATATGTGAGGCAGAGGCGTTCGAGCATGCCGTCCCAATCAAAACTGAATCTGAGCTTTTCTTTCAGAAAAAAATTCTTCAGAAAATGGAGCAGCAAACTAACGCCGACCACTGACATAGCCAGGGCTAGAGTAAGTCGGATCATGCCTAAAATATTAGCTTATTGACGGAAAAAAAGCAACCCCGGCAAAATACCGGGGTTGCTTGCAGCAATAGCTTGGGAGACTTAATATGCCGAGGTTACGATCGCGCCTGTATCAATATTATATTGATAAGTGCCGCTCAGACCACTTGTAAAGGTGATCGTACAAACAGCTGTGCCGTTAAATGCGATCGAACCAGCAGCGACCTCACTGCTGTTCTCGCTCATTGACCAGGAGATCGTGCCGTTGGGATAACCGCCGGTGGCCATGGTCAAATTGCCGTAAGTGAACGTGACAGAATAGCTGGTGCCCTGATAGCTGCTGCTGAAACTAAGCGGACCGGAGATGGTTGGACTGGCTGTATTGTAGCCGGTGAATTTGAGCGGATCTCCTGTACTGGTGCCGTATTTAATGGTGTATGAGCCGCCGCTGAAAGTATAAGTGATGGAAGTGTAGGTCCAAAGCGCGCTGAGATCAGCACTGCTTGAAATGCCCTGCAGCCCGGCAATTGTGGTGATCTCTGAGCCGCCGGTGTCCCAGACCCGGAAATTAAATTCCTTATCGTAGGTCATGCCGCTTGAAGAATAACTGTCAGTGCTGGTCCACCATGAGTTGGCATAGGTGGGTGTGCTGGGGGCCATGGCGCGCGCGCCAGCAACCCCGGCGATAGAGATCACGCCCAGGATCTGATTGTCCATATCCAAGCTGAACCTGGCCATGGTGCCCAGATCAGAAGCTACAGTGCTGGCCGGGACAGTGGGGGTCGAGCTGCCGCCTGACGAACTCTGATTGCAGCCGCTGACCGCAAAGAGACCCAATGCGAGGAGCAATATGAGACCAAGTGCCTTTTTCATTGTTCGGACACCTCCATTAATATATTATCACAGACCGATCGTAATGTCAGCATAAGCGTGGGTCAATCCGCTATTCTTGCTGTCCGAAGCCGTTACCAGGGCGATCTTGGCAAAGCGCGCGTCAACTTCAGCGCCAAAAGTCGTCAGGCCCAGGTTCTGGCCGGAAGCAATGCCCGCCCTCAGGATGATCGTGTTCATCAGCAGGCCGTATGACACGCCGATATGGGTGTTGGTGCCGTCGTTCTTGGTCATTTCCAGGTCCATGGCCGCTTCCAGGCCAATGACCGGGATGGTGGCTGCCACACCGATCGCTGTTGTGCTGTCGACCGTGACCGTTTGATCGGGTTGGGCGGTGTCCGGGCCTTTAACGATGCTGCCGGTGGTTTGATCAAGGGTCAAGGTGTTGGTGGTCGGTTTCATCGTGTAGCTGGTCGAAACATCACGCAGAACCAGACCGGCCGCGAAATTGGTCACGAACGGGATATCGAACGAGGTCAGCACACCAACATCAAAGCCCAGGCCAGCGCCAGTGGCTGTAGTCTGGCTGCCGCTGCCCTGTGTCGGGTCGGCCGGATTAGCTGTGATAGAAGCGCTGCCCATGATGCCGTTGATGCTCTTGATGTTGGCGCCAACATCCAGGGCCGCAGGCAGGAAGGGCACTGAGAAGGTGTGGCCAAGGGTCAGCACGCCGGCATAGAAACCGGTAGCGTTTACATTGGCGCCAACGCTGAAGGCCGGCTTGTTGACCGAGGCCAGCAGCATCGGGATAACACTTAAACCGACCTTGCGCACGTTAGCGCCAATCAGGCCGTTGACAGTGCCGTTAAAGCTCAGGTTCTTTGAGTAATTATCCAGGACGAACTGGCCCGGATCATTAGCTTTGGAAATAGCATTGGACAGGTCTGTTACATCGGTATAAGCCGCGCCAAGACCGGTCTCGACCTGGGCAACTGAAACCTCGCTTCTCATCAAGCAAGCCGGGTTATAGTAAGCAGCGTCAAGGCCTTTGCTGGCAGCGACACCTGTGCCGCCCATGCCGGCCCCGCGGCCGCCGATCAAGGACTGGGCAAATGAGACCGAGACCAGGGACAGGACGAGCAGGAGAGAGACAGCGAGTCTTTTCATAATAGAAAGCCCCCTTTCGAAAGTGCCCCTAATATACCTGAAGAACGATTGAATTGTCAAGCTTATCATGATACAATAACAGCTGCTTCGATGGCCAAAAAACTCCGTAAAAAACGAGGTTTACTCGTTGTTGTTTCGGGCCCCTCTGGTGTGGGTAAATCCACGGTGGTGCGGCGCCTGCTGAAGCTTGACAAGAACCTGACCCTGTCGATCTCGGCCACGACCAGGCCGCCGCGGCCCGGCGAGACCCATGGTGAGCATTATTATTTCATCACCCAGGCTGAGTTCGACAAAAAAGTCAAG
Source organism: Candidatus Saganbacteria bacterium (assembly GCA_016932255.1). Taxonomy (GTDB): domain Bacteria; phylum Margulisbacteria; class WOR-1; order O2-12-FULL-45-9; family O2-12-FULL-45-9; genus JAFGDE01. Next base: position 13,733 of record JAFGDE010000015.1, on the reverse strand, counting down.
AAGAACGATTTTCTGGAGTGGGCCAAGGTCCACGGCTTTTATTACGGTACACCGCTTTCCGAGCTGAAGGACCAGCTGAGCCAAGGGAAAAAGGTGGTCTGCGAGGTCGATGTCCAGGGCGCGGCCTCGATCAAACAAGCGGTCGAGCAAGGCAAGATCAACGCGGCAGCAGTCTTCATCTTCCTGATCCCGCCGTCGGTCGATATCCTGGCGTTCCGCCTCAAGAAGCGCAGGACCGAAGACCAGGAGGTGGTCAATTACCGCCTCAGAGCGGCCATTGCCGAGCTTCAGGTGATGGAGAAATACGATTATATAGTTGTCAATGACAAGGTCGAGTCAGCGGCCGAGAAGATCAAAGCCATTATTAATGTTGAAAAAGAAAGGACGTTGTTAAATTGAACGAACTGAATATAGACGATCTGATGTCCAAGGCCAAGAACAAGTTCCTGTTGGCCAACGCGGCGGCTGGCCGGGCTAAACAAATTGTCGAAGGATCCCTGCCGTACGTCAACCATTTCGACCCTAATAATCCGGTGATCACTGCGCTGCGCGAGATCGCCGCGGACAAGGTCCGCATCAAGGTGTTGAGCGGTCCCTCAAAAAAACCCCAGGAAATCCTGGCTGTTGAAGAAGAGGCGCCCTCTGCGCTTGAGAGATTGGCCAAGGATAAGAAAAGCAAGTCAACCAAGAAAGAAAAGAAAAAGTAAACTTGAGTTATTGGGTTCTGGGCACAGGGTTCTGGGCGCTGGATTCTGGGAACCTAGAACCCAGAACCTAGAACCCAGAACCTAAAATGCTAAGCGGCAAGACCATCATTGTCGGGGTTTCCAGCAGTATCGCGGCTTACAAGGCTTGTGAGGTCGTTTCCCGCCTGAAAAAGCTCGGCGCGGATGTCTGGGTGGCCATGACCAAAGAGGCGGGCAATTTGATCGCGCCACTGACCTTCCGCACGCTCTCCGGCAATCCAGTGATCACAGATCTTTTCGCACCTGAGTTGAACTCTTTGCCTGTGCCCCATATTTCCCTGACCAAAAAAGCGCACCTGATCATCATCTCACCGTGTACGGCCAACATTATTGCCAAGCTGGCCCAGGGGCTGGCCGATGATCCATTGACCACGATGGTGCTGGCTTCTGAAGCGCCCAAACTGATCGCGCCGGCCATGAATCCGGCCATGTGGCGCAATCCTTTGGTCGTTGAGAACACGGCTAAGCTCAAGCGGCTTGGTTTTCAACTGATTGGTCCTGAATCAGGCTGTCTGGCCTGCGGCGATTCTGACATCGGCCGCATGTCCGAGCCTGACGATATCATCAGCCGCGCGGTCGGTTTACTGGGCGGGGCGCAGGACCTAAAAGGCAGGCATGTCCTGGTCACGGCCGGCGGAACAAAGGAAGCGATCGATCCGGTCCGTTTTATCTCAAACCGCTCTTCCGGCCGAATGGGCTATGCCCTGGCCAGAGCGGCCAGAGAACGCGGTGCTGACGTGACCCTGATATCGGCCAGCGGCTATCTGCCCGATCCGCTGGATATCAAGGCGATCAAGGTCGAATCAGCCGCCGGCATGTTGGAAGCTGTGCTTGATTTCTATAACAACGCCCAGGCGGTCATCATGGCCGCGGCAGTGGCGGACTTTCGGCCAAAGCACCCAAAGCGGAGCAAGATCAAGAAAGTAGAAAGGAGAAAGTTAAAAGTAGAGCACAGGATAGAACTGGAACCAACTGAAGATATTCTTAAGGCCATTGCCCAGCAAAAAGGCCGCAACAGCCGGCTGCTCGTCGGTTTTGCGCTGGAGACCGAAGAGCTGATCAGGAACGCGAAAAAAAAGCTTGAAGAGAAAGATCTTGACCTGATCGTGGCCAACGATCAAACCACGCTGGACGGCGAGGCGATTAAATTCTCCCTGATCAGCCGTGACGGCAGGATCGACGAATATCCTTTACAATCAAAGGACCGGGCGGCTCACGTTATCCTCGATCGTGTTGCGGCTGCTGTCTGATGTTCGCTGAAGTCCTGCTGGTTAGAGCTGCCAAAGATATCGATCGAGCCTTCCATTATTCCATTTCTAAGGAACTTGAAGACCAGCTAAAGATCGGCCATCAGGTGGTCGTGCCTTTTGGCCGGCGCAAAGAGGTCGGCTATGTGGTCGGTTTTGTCGACCAGGCCGAGGTCCCCCGGGTCAAGGATATCCTGAAACTGAATCGGTCGGAGCCTTTATTCTCCGAACAACAGGTGGCTCTGGCCAAATGGCTGGCCAGGCATTATTGTTCCTTTTTTGTCAGCGCTCTGAACCTGGTCATAGCGCCGGGCACGGGCAAGAAAGAACGAATCAGGATAGGCAAGGTAAGAGAGCAGAGAGCAGAAAGTAGAAAGCAAAGCCAGGAAACGGCGCTCGAACCCACTCAGGAGCAGGCTGTTGCTATCAACGCGATCAAGGCTGCTGTAAATGAAGGGGTGGCCCAGACCTTTTTGCTTTTTGGTGTGACCGGGTCGGGCAAAACGGAAGTTTACATGCAGGCGATTGAGACAGTGCTGGCCAAAGGTAAAAGTTCGATCGTCCTGGTGCCGGAAATATCGCTGACACCACAGCTGGTTCAGAGGTTCTCCGCGCGCTTTGGTGACAGCATCGCGGCGCTCCACAGCCATCTGACCATCAAAGAACGAAAAGAAGCCTGGCAAAGGATATCCTCCGGCGAGGCCAAGATCATCCTGGGCGCCCGCTCTGCGGTCTTTGCTCCGGCGCCGGAGATCGGCCTGATCGTGCTGGACGAAGAATTCGAGAATTCATATAAACAGGACCAAAGCCCGCGTTATCACGCTCGTGAGGTCGCCACCTTTCTGGCCAAGCAACATCAGGCGGTCCTGGTGCTGGGTTCGGCTACGCCGTCGATCGAGACCTATTACCGGGCAGAGCAGGGCGAATATGCTAAACTTGTCCTGAGCAAACGGATCGATGACCGGCCCTTGCCGCCGGTTGAGATCGTTGACCTGCGCCAGGCCGGGGGCCGGGTCTTGTCTAGCGCTCTGCGTCAAGCGCTGGTCGAAACAGTTGCCAAAGGACAGCAAGCCATCCTTTTTCTCAATCGCCGCGGTTACTTCACTTTTGCGATGTGCCGGGCCTGCGGCCAGAGCGTTGAATGTCCGAACTGCGCTATCGCACTGACCTATCATTCCAGCGAACAAAAACTGGTCTGCAACCGCTGCGGCCACAGCCAGTTGCCGCCGTCCAGCTGCCCGCGCTGCAACAGCAGTTCGTTGGTCTATCTGGGCACCGGCACGCAGCGCATAGAAAAAGAAGTCGCTGATATCCTGCCTCAGGCCCGACTGCTGCGCTTTGACCGCGACAGCGTGGCCCAGCGCGGTTCTCATGAACGGATATTTGCGACCTTTGCCGCAGGCAAAGCTGATGTGCTTATCGGCACGCAGATGGTGGCAAAGGGGCTGGATGTAGCGAATGTGACGCTGGTCGGCGTGGTTTCGGCTGACACGGCGCTGCAACTGCCTGATTTTCGCTCAGCGGAGCATACTTTCCAGCTCCTGGCGCAGGTCGCCGGCCGGGCCGGCCGGCATCATCTACCCGGCCGGGTAATTATCCAGTCATACACGCCGGAACACTATGCTATACAAGCTGCGGTGAAACATGATTATCTGGGTTTTTACCTGCAGGAAATAGAGAGCCGCAGAGACTTGAATTATCCGCCGTTCAGCAGCTTGATCAGCCTGATGATCGCCTCAAAGGACCATGGCCTGGCGGAGAAAGCAGCGGCAGGGATAGGACAGGCGCTGAAACAGCGCTTGCCTGAAGGGATACTGGGGCCGGCCTTAGCTTTTATTCCGCGCTTGCGGGGCGAGACCCGTTTTCAGGTACTGCTCAAGGGCAGAGAACCGGAAGTTCTGCGCCAGGCGCTCAAGGATGTCCTGGGCTCGATAGAGCGGCCGTCCGGTTTGCGACTGACGATCGATGTTGATCCTCAGGGACTGATCTAGCTCAATCCGGCAGGATCAGGACAGGCGTCTTTAAACTTACCTGACTGTAAAGATACTTGATCACCCTGTTCTCCACCTGAACGCAACCCCGGGTATCATCCTTTAAAGTGGCAAAGCGGAAGTCAGGGTCCTGCCTTTCCATTCTATCAAGATATCTAGAGAATTTGGTCGCGGCGCTGTGGATGCCGTAAGCGCCAGGACCGCTGAAACTTAAAAAGAGTATGTACTGACTTCTCGGGTTCTTGGCGTCGATATACATTTCGCCTTCGGGCGTACGAAAATATTTGCTGGCCAGGGCGACCCTGACCGGGAAGTCGTAAGTAAAGCCCTGCCATTGCTCATTACGGACCAGTTCGCCTTTGCGGAAATAATAGAGCAGATGGTCCTTTTTGCTGACAACGATGGCGTCGCGGTCGCGGTATTTCTCGGCAAAGTCCCAGGCCTTCTGTTTAAAATAAAGCAGTTTAACGTGTTCCTGCTCTACCGTGCTGCGGCCGAACAGAAGCGGCAGACCGACCAGCTGAAGGATCAGCACGACCGTCATCAGCAAGATCTTTTGCAGGAAATTTAATTTCTGTCCCTTTTTTCTTCTTTGCTTCATCTTGCAATTATTTCGGTAAAAATGAATAGAAATTTCGCATTAAATCATGAAAAGAAATATTGTTTGGAGTATAATATCATACATGAAATTTAAGATATATAGATTTCCCGAGCCGATCCTGCGCAAGACAGCTAAACCTGTCGGTAAAGTAACGCCGCGCATTATCAAGTTGATCGATGACATGGTCGAAACCATGCATGCCGCGCCCGGCGTTGGCCTGGCTGCGCCGCAGGTCGGTGAATCGATCAGAGTGATCGTGGCGGATGTGGGTGCCGGAGCGCTCGCTATCGTTAATCCTGAGATCGTCAGTAAAAGCGGCAGCCAAACTATTACCGAAGGCTGTCTTTCCCTGCCCGGGGTTGAGGCGCCGATAGAAAGAGCGGCCAAGGTCAAGGTCAAAGGACTTGACCGTGACGGCCAGGCCGTGGTCGTCGAAGCTGTGGGCTTGCTGTCCACGGTGCTCCAGCATGAGATAGACCATCTTGACGGTTATGTCTTTATTGACCGGGTGACCGATCCCAGCCAGATCAAGCATGTTGATTTTAACAGGGAACCCAAGGACGAGCTTATTTAAGGAGGCAGAAAATGAAGAAGCTGATCCTGATCTTTCTGTTCCTGGCCTATGCGGCGCTAGCGCTGGCGGACCCAGCCCCATACGTCTATAAATTCCCTAAACCTGAACCTGGTTGGGGCCAGGCAGTGGCTTTCAGTAATCTCTCGCCAGGTTTTTTCCAGGTCATGTTCCAGGACAAGGCCGGGATCGTCAGAATAGCCACTTATGGTATTGAAGGCTCATCGATGGATAAGCTCAAGGATCCCCAATTGATGATGGTCTTTACTTTTGATCACCCTACCAAAGTTGCCGAGACCTTTGAGGCCGCTGAGTGCCAGGCCAGTACGGGACAATAATGAAAAACAGGTCTTTGATAATTTTTCTTCTGCTCCTGATGGCCGGCGTCGCTTTGGCCAAAGAAGCAGAGTTCAAATATGTTCCTGCGCAGGAACATACCCACTGGCAGCCACCGGGAACTTTTGGTCAGGCACCCCAGACCTGGAGCCCGCCGCCAGAGTTTAAGTGGACGGCCCGGCCCTGGAGCCCGCCTGAAGGCTTTGAGGGACAGTATGAGCCTTGGGCGCCGCCCAGCGGCTGGGGCGAACCTGAAAAATGGAGACCGGCTCCTGAATTCATGTGATTGCCCGCGATCAGCTTTTGGGTTATACTTGAGGCGCGATGATGGCAGAATCACCAGGCTTTGGTTTTATTCCTTCCCCTGTGATCGGCTTGCAAGCTGGACATCTCTATAATGTCGTTATTTCATTGATCGTTGTCCTGGGCTGCGGTTTTGCCGCCTGGATGATCTATGCCCATGGTCGCAAATCAGGCGCGCGCGACAGTTTTGCCCTTTTCCTGGCGCTGATCGCGCTTTACTGGCTGGGTTTTGTGGTAGTGAACGCAGCGGCCTGGGCAGGCTGGCTGCAACAGATCAAACCGTATGCCTATGTCGCCAAGTTTAAAATGATCCTGCCCGCTCTGGCCCTGGCTTATTTCTTTGCGGTAACCCAGTTGCAGGGGCGGATCTGGGAGCGCCTGGTCCTATATTATTTTATCTTTGCCGGGATCCTTTTTGTCCTGACCAGTTATCATTTGGATCTGACCTTTCATTCTCTGTCCTACTGGGGTGTTAAATGGCAGGTCACGGCCATTCCTCAGGTGATTTATCTTGTCGGCATGCTGCTGCCTTTAGCTGCCCTGGCTTTGCTGGCCATGCTGCGCCGTGATCTTGCCGGCAGCAGTGAAAGTCGCGCAGCGGACAACACCCTCTACCTGGGAGTGGTCGTTTTTGCCTTGTTGGAATATCTCCAGATCGTCTTCGAGCAGGTCAGCTGGCAGGCGCTTCTGGCCAGGCTGCTCTATGTGCTTATCGCTTTTGGCGCCTACCTGGTCTTTGTTGAGCGGAAATTAGACAGGACCTTTGTGCCGCGCCAGCAGAATATCGGCGCTTCCAAATGCTTGCGCGTCTCTTTCTTTCTCAAATTGTTGCTGATTTTTATTGGTTTGGCGGTCGTGCCGATAACCGTTGCCTGTTTATTGATGTTTATCTCCTTTAAAGAGATCATCGATATCTATATTTATAAACCGTTGCTTTGGAATTTAAAGACCTCAAGAGAGGCTTTTATCCTGGCGCTCGATCATGTTCAAGTCCAGGCGCTTTTTCTCACACTACTGACAGGCCTATTGGTTTTCATTGCAGCTGTCCTGGTCTCCCGCTCGATCGCCGCTTCGCTTAAAGCCCTGGCCCAGGGAATGTCCCGGGTTTCCCGGGGTGATTTCAGCTTTAAACTGCAGCCGCAAAGCAACGATGAACTTGGTGATGTGACCGGTTATTTTAACGATATGTCGGTTGAAATAGAGCGTTCTCGTGAGATCATGGAAAGATGGAACCACGAACTGGAAATAAAAGTTGCTGAGAGGACTGAAGATCTCCGCATACTTTATAATATATCTAAGGCCATAGGTTCCAGTCTTGATTTTGATCTTTTAATGAGCCGGGCGGTCAACAACCTGCTGCCGGCCGTTAAGGCCAGTGCTTTCTGCGTGCTCTTGCCCAAGGGGCAGGGCCGCTTTATTTCCCGTCTCAGTCAAGGCATGTCCCTGCCGCTTATCGACTTGAATAAGGAACAAGGCTTGCTGGCGGAAGCCATGGCCAACAAGACCATCGTTTCTTCCAGCGATATCAATAAAGATATGCGATGCACGGACCGGCTCTATCGGGAACTGGAACTGACCGCCTTGATAGTCGCTCCACTGCGCGCCAAGGGCAGGACGTTAGGCCTGCTGCTGCTTGGTTCAGGAGAAGCGCATGAATATTCGGTTGAGCATGAATTAAGCCTGGTGGCTACGGTGGCTGACCAGCTGGCCGTAGCGGTCGAGAATATCAATATCTACGAGAAAGAAAAGGAAGCGGTCGCCCGATTAACGGAACTTGACCGGCTCAAGAATGAATTTATATCCATGGTCAGCCACGAACTGCGCACTCCCGTCACTTCGGTTGACGGTTATGTTTCTCTCTTCCTAGCCGGGGCGGCCGGGCCGCTGACCGAAGAGCAGAAGAATTATTTAAGCATCGTTCAAAACAATGATCAGCGCTTGCTGACGCTGATCGACAGGTTGCTTGATTTCTCGCGCATCGAATCCGGGCGTTTCACGATCAATAAAGAGCTGGTATCGCTCAATGAGATCATTGATGAGGCGCTTAAAATGCTGAAGCCCCAGCTGGAAAAGAAAAAAGCCGGGATCAAGCTGGCCCTTTCGGCCAGGAACAATAATTTTATGGGGGACCGCAGCAAGATGAAGCAAGTGATCACCAATCTGGTGGAGAACGCCTTGAAATTCTCGGCGGAAGGCAGGCCGCTGCTCCTGACCATCGCAACGGCCGATGCGGGAGACTTCATCCGGGTTGAGATTGCGGATAACGGTATCGGGATTGAGGGAAGCGACCTGCAAAGGATATTCAATAAATTCTTTCAGGTCGAAGATACGCTGACCCGTAAGGTCGGCGGCATCGGTCTGGGCCTGGCGATCGCCAAGGAGATCATCGGCAACCACAACGGCCGGATCTGGGCCGAATCTAAAGGAAAAGACCGGGGGGCAAGTTTTATTTTCATGCTGCCGGTAGCGGAAAAAATATGAAGCTAATATTCATGGGCACGCCGCAGCCGGCTGCCGAACTGCTTGAGCAGTTGACCATGACAGAGCATGAGCTGCTACTGGTCGTGACCCAGCCTGACCGGCCCAAGGGCCGGGGCCGGCAGCTGAGCGCCGCGCCGGTCAAGCAAATGGCGCTGGATCATGGCCTGTCGCTGAAACAGCCTGAAAAGGTCCGGGGCAATGGACTTTTTACTTCTCAAATAAAGGATTTGCAGCCGGATGTTATTGTCGTTGTGGCTTACGGCCAGATACTGCCAGCTGAATTGATCGAGGTGCCCAAATACGGTTGTATCAATGTCCATGCTTCGCTCCTGCCCAAGTACCGGGGAGCAGCACCGATCCAATGGGCCCTGCTCAACGGCGAAAAAGAAACAGGACTGACCATCATGAAAATAAATGAACGGCTTGACGCTGGCGAGATCATTCTGCAGCAGAGGGTGGGGATCAGCGAAACTGATGACGCGATCAGCCTGTCAAAAAAACTTTTTGACAAGGCGCCCGAACTGCTGCTCAAGGCTTTACAGCAGATCGAGACCGGTCAAGCCAAGTATTTACAGCAAGCTGAAGGCCGGGCGACCAACGCGCCCAGCATCTCAAAGGAAAGCGGCGAGATAGACTGGCGCAAGAGCGCTCAACAGATCCATGATCGCATCCGCGCCTTGGTGCCCTGGCCCGTGGCCCATACTTTCTTCAGGGAAAAAAGGCTTAAGATCTGGCGCTCGGCAGTGCATGTGGCTGATCTTGAGACCAGGTTCAAAGAACCGGGAACAGTCGTAGCGTTGGTCAAAGGAGAAGGTTTTATTGTCGCTACGGGACAAGGGCATCTCCTGATCAGAGAAGTTCAGCTAGCCGATAAAAAAAGGATGCCTGCACATGTTTTTGTTCATGGTCACGACGTAAGAATCGGTGAAACCCTCCCTAATTAAGGGAAACAGCCCTATTGACACGCCACATATGGTGTGTTACTTTTTAAGCCACACTAGATATATGCAATGCCCATTTTGTGAAAATATTGAAGATAAGGTCCTGGAATCACGCGAGATCGATGATGGCCGCGCTATTCGCCGCCGCCGTGAATGCACGGCCTGCCGCGGCCGCTTCACCTCATATGAAAGGGTCGAAGAGAAGCCTGTGCTGGTGACCAAGCGCGACGGCCGGCGCGAGCAGTTCAGCCGCGACAAGATCTCGGCCGGTATTTTCCGGGCCTGTGAAAAGCGGCCGGTATCCGCGGAAATGGTCGAGGCGATGGTGGATGAGATAGAGAAACAGATCCACCGCCAGGCTGGCCGGGAAGTGCTCAGCTCCAAGCTGGGCGAACTGGTCATGGAGAAACTGCAGGAAGTCGACAAGATCGCCTATATCCGGTTCGCTTCGGTCTATCGCAAGTTCGAGGATATCTCAGAGTTCGTCAAAGAAATTAAAGAAATCACAGTAGGAGGGTAATATCATGGAGAGCCAAACAGCGATTGTCAAAAAGAAGGAGATGTCGGATGCCACGGACCTGGCCTTATTTGTCAGAACCTCGGCAGAAGATATCGTCGGTTGGAACAGGGAGAGGATCGTCGCTGCCCTGATCCGAGAAACGAACATTGATCGCGACATGGCAGAGATCATTGGCGGAGAGGTCGAAGCCCAGATCAAACAGCTTAACCTGCGTAATGTCACGGCCCCGCTGGTGCGCGAACTGGTCGATGTGAAATTGCTGGAACACGGCCTGGAAGAAGCGCGCCGCCGCCATACCCGCCTTGGTTCGCCGCTCTTTGACGTCAAGGAGATCATCTTCAGCCAGAACAAGGAGAACGCCAACGTACCACACGGGCCGGAAGCGACCAACCTGAGCCTGTCGGAAGGCATCAAAAAAGAGTTTGCCCTGCTTTATGTCTTTAGCCAGGATATTGCCGACGCCCATATGTACGGCGACATTCATCTGCACGACCTGGGTTTTATCGACCGGCCTTACTGCAGCGGCCAGTCAGTTGAATACGTCAAAAAATTCGGCCTTGACCTGCCTAATGCGCTGTCCATTGCCAGACCGGCCAAACACGCTGAAGTGCTGCTGGCCCAGATGGTGAAATTCTCCGCTGCTCTGCAGGGCGTTTTTGCCGGTGCCATCGGCTGGGACGCGGTTAACATCTTCTTTGCTCCGTTCCTTGAGGGCATGTCCGACCGGGAAGTGCACCAGCTGGCCCAGATGATGATCTATGAATACAGCCAGCAGGCCGTGGCCCGCGGCGGCCAGGCCATTTTCTCTGACATCAACCTTTACTGGGAAATACCTAAACATTTTGAAGCTGTCCCGGCCATTGGTCCGGGCGGCCAGTACACAGGCAAGACCTACGCCGATTACATCAAGGAATCCCAGCGTTTCGCCTGGGCCCTGTTCGATGTTTACAGCGAGGGCGACGGTTCCGGCCGGCCGTTCTTTTTCCCGAAACCGCTGGTCCATATGACGGAAAAGTTCTTTAAGACCCCTGACCATGAGAAGTTCCTGATGCATATTTCCAAGGTCGCTACAGAAATGGGCAATACCTATTTTGTCTTTGACCGGGGCGAAACGGCCAAGATCTCGGAATGCTGCCGCCTCTCGTTCAAGCTGGAAAAATCAGACTTAGAAGATGCCAATGAACCCTGGCGCATGAGGTATTCAGCCCTGCAGAACGTGACGGTTAACCTGCCGCGGCTCGCCTATAAGGCCGCCAGCTCGACCGAAAAATTATTACAGCTGCTGGACCAGTATCTGGAACTTTCAGCCCAGGCCCATATCCAGAAGAAGAAATTTATCGAGGAATTACTGGCCAAAGGCCAGCGCGGGCCCTTGTCAATGCTGGCGATGAAGCGTGACGGCCAGCCATATCTGAGAATGTGGCGTGTCAGCTATTTGATCGGTATCCTGGGCCTCAACGAGATGATCGAGGCCCACCTCGGCCAGGAACTGCACGAGAGCAGGGAAGCCCTGAAGCTGGGGCTCAAGATCATTTCCCACATGAAGCTAAAATGTGAAGAAATGTCCAAGCGTTACAAGATGCATTTTGTGCTAGAGCAGACACCAGCTGAATCAACGGCTTATCGCTTTGCCAAGCTGGACCTGGAACACTTCCCCAACCAGACCCAGAAAGTGATCAAAGGCCATCCCACCACCGGCGAGATCTATTACACCAATTCGACCTATTTCAACGTAGCGCATCAAATGAACCCGATCGACCGTGTGACCCAGGAAGGCCTGTTCCATCCCCTGATCGATGCGGGCGCTCTGACCCATGTCTGGCTAGGCGAGTCCAAACCCAGCCCGGAATCGATCGCCAATTTTGTGATCAAGACGTTCCGCCATACGCAGAACGCCCAGATCGCTTTCTCGCCGGAATTCACCTCCTGCAACCAGTGCGGCAAGATTGCGCGAGGACTTCGCGATGCCTGTCCTTATTGCCAGTCTGATAACATTGAAGGCATTACCAGGATCACCGGCTATTTCTCACGGGTGACCGGCTGGAACAAAGGCAAAGTAGCTGAGCTCAAGGACCGTTATCGCACCGAGAAATATTTCAAACAGTAATGAACCCGGAAACACTGACCAAGCCAAAGATATATAACGACGAGGCGACCGACCTGTCGGTCTTTGTCCGCACCTCGACCGATGATATAGTTGCTTGGGACAAGGAGCGCATCACTGAAGCGCTGGTCCGCGAGACCGGCCTCAATCAGGAGATCGCCAGCATCATTGCCATTGAGGTCGACAAGCAGATCCGGGCGATGAATGTTAAAAGCATTACCGCCCCCCTGATCCGAGAATTGGTGGATGTAAAACTGCTGGAATACGGGCTGGAGGACGCACGGCGCAAGCATACCCGGCTAGGCGTGCCGGTCTATGACGTCAAGAAGATCATCTGCAGCAAGAACCGCGAGAACGCCAATACACCCCACTCACCAGAAGCGACCAACTTGACCCTGGCCGAGAACATCAAAAAAGAATACGCCCTGCTTAATGTTTTTTCCCTGCCGGTGGCGGACGCGCACATGCGCGGTGATATCCACCTGCACGACCTGGGTTTTATTGACCGGCCTTATTGTAGCGGCCAGTCGATCGAATATCTGAAGAAGTTCGGTCTTGACCTGCCGGACGCGGCCGGTACGGCCAGGCCGGCCGAAGATGCCGACGAACTGATTTCCCATTTGGTCAAGTTCTCGGTCGCCCTGCACGGCCATTTTGCTGGAGCGATCGGTTGGGACGCGGTCAACCTGTTCATCGCGCCCTATATCGAAGGCTACGGCTTCGGTCACGTCAAGAAACTGGCGCGTAAGCTGATCTCTGAATTCGCAGGTGTGGCGGTGGCCAGGGGCGGGCAGGGGCTTTTCTCCGACCTGAACCTTTATTGGGAAGTGCCCAGGCATTTTGAAGCCGTGCCGGCGATCGGCCGGGAAGGCCAGTATACCGGCAAGACCTATGCCGACTACTTGCCCGAAGCCCAGACCTTTGCCCGGGCGATGTTTGAGGTTTACGGCGAAGGTGACGCTATGGGCCGGCCATTCTTTTTTCCGAAACCGCTGGTCCATATGACCGAGAAGTTCTTCCAGACCCCGGGCCATGAGGAATTCCTCAGCCTGATCTCGGACGTGGCTGCGGACAAGGGCAACACCTATTTTGTTTTTGACCGGGGCGAAACGGCCAAGATCTCGGAATGCTGCAGGCTTTCCTTTAAACTCGATTATTCTGACCTGCGCGATGCCAAAGAACCCTGGCGCATGCGTTATTCCGCTATCCAGAACGTGACCCTTAACCTGCCCAGGCTGGCTTACTTGGCCGGTCATGACGATGCCGCGCTGCTGGCTGCGGCTGAGCGCGGCCTGAAGATCGCGGTCCAGTCGCATCTGGAGAAACGCCGCTTTATCGAAGAGCTCCTGGCCGAGGGTGCGGCAGGGCCGTTGTCGCTTCTGGCCGGCAACCGTGACGGCGAAAGCTATCTCAGGCTGCGCCGGGTGACCCATCTAATCGGCGTTCTTGGGCTCAATGAAATGGTCCAGTATCATACAGGCCAAGAATTGCACCAGAGCCAGCAGGCCTTAAAACTCGGTCTCAGGATGATCTCTTTCCTTAAACTGAAATGCCAGGAACTGTCAGAGAAGCATGATCTGCATTTTGTGCTGGAGCAGACCCCGGCCGAATCGACCGCTTATCGTTTCGCCAAACTGGATATGGAGCATTATCCAGAACAGGCCGGTCGGGTCATCAAGGGTAATATCGGCCGCAATGAGATCTATTACACCAATTCGACCTATTTCAATGTAGCGCACCAGATGAACCCGATCGACCGGGTGACCCAGGAAGGCCTGTTCCATCCCTTGATCGACGCGGGCGCCTTGACCCATGTCTGGCTGGGCGAATCCCGCCCCAGCGCTGATTCGATCGCCAATTTTGTCATCAAGACGTTCCGGCACACCCAGAAC
>JAFGDE010000014.1 GCA_016932255.1 Candidatus Saganbacteria bacterium | reverse complement strand
ATCCTAATAATGGGGCGGCTTGTCGGCAACATTCGTCGCCTCCAAGCCGCCCAACATCCGCAATGGTTTGCGGCGCAGATAAAATGGCTCGACCCGTTTTTTGCCGAGCCAGCCCTCTGATTATGCCCAACCCCTCTCTTAGCGGGCGCGTACATTTCCCCCCACTCAAATAAATGCGCGCCCGCTGGAACAAATTGATTGGGAAATAGAGCAATTATAGTGGTAAAATACTGTCAAACAATTAGGCTATAATAAAGGATCTTAAAAGCATCATATTCATCAACTATATAATTTGTTTAATAATATGGCAAAAACCATAAAGATATTTTTAATTGATGATGAGCCCAATGGCCTTAAAACTGCTGAATTAAGTAATTGGGTCGGTCAAGCAATTGTTATTCCTAGAAACAAACTTAAGGAAACAAAACAACGCCCCGAATGCAACAAACCAGCTGTTTATTTTCTAGTTGGCAAAGAGAACGAGGAAGCGCTTTTGCCTACTACCTATATCGGAGAGGCAGAGAATTTATGGAATAGGCTATCAACCCATGATAGCTCGAAAGATTTTTGGCAAACCGCAGTAGCATTTGTAAGTAAAGACAATAATTTAACAAAAGCCCATGTCAGATACCTTGAAAGCAGATGCTTAGCTTTGGCAACCCAAGCAAAACGATATGATTTAGAAAATGATACAGAATCGTCATTGCCCTCATTACCTGAGGCAGATATTGCTGAGATGGAAGAATTTTTAAGCAACCTAAAGCTGCTTCTTGCCGCTTTAGGATATCCGATCTTACAGGAGATCATAGCAAAAGGACAAAATAATATAGCGGATCCCCTATTTACTTGTAAGGGGAAGGCCGCCATGGCAACAGGTCGCATGACAAATGATGGCTTTGTTGTTTACAAAGGCTCAACAGTCTCAGCCAACATTTCGAGTGCAGTAACAGAGCGCAACACAAAAGTCATAGGAAAGCTATTATCAAGCAAATATCTAGAAAAGAGAGATGACAAGTTATATATATTTGTCAAAGATTTTATGTTTAATAGTCCCAGTGCTGCATCGGATATTATCTTGGGCAATTCAACAAGTGGCTGGAAGAGATGGAAAACCGAAGGCGGCAAAACACTAGAAGAGATTTATAGAAAATAAAATGGAGCATTAATGTTTTCCGTTAAAATACCTAAAATACTTTTTCTTGCCCTAGATATTGCAAGTTTTTATAGGCGCAGCTATATAAACACTAATGATTTGTCCAAATATGCCAATCAATACAAAAGAGACTTGGTACGACTTAGAGCGGACAAAAGTGATTACAAGTACCTTGATGATACTTTTTCTGGCGGCTTAAGGGGAAACTTTTCTACTCTGCTAACTCTGCAAGGCTTAGTTAAAAGAGGCAGCCTGGTTACCAAATATTATAGTGTTGGCCGCGATAATCGTTTAATAAACGCAATATGTAATGGGGAAATTATATTAAACAAAAAAGATTTCTCTGCAAACACAAATAACAACAGCCTAAAAAAGCTTCTTGAGATTGAATCCTGTTTGTTAACTGTTATGGAAACTCAAGCTCATATAAAAGTATTTTTAGAAGAACATCCACTAATACCCCTTAAAAGGGACGCTGTGTACTTTCCAAAAGAATCGGCTGTTGTTAGCGATAAAGGACAATTTTATATAAGAGCATTAGTGAACAACTTTATTGATCCAAAGAACCGCATTTTGGAATACAATCTAATCCATTTGTGGGAAGGGAAAAAGATACACAAGAAAAACTTTCATGTTTTAGTTGTTATTCCCGCTAGAAACGACCCCTGGGGGCAAATATTTGCTATAAAGAATGAAGATTTGTGGGTTCATAAGCCAATATTTATTCAAATTGATCTTAAATTGAATATTTGCAGCGATAGAAATGGGAACATGATAAAGCTATATCCTTTAAATGAAGCGCTTAAAGGATTTTCTGCTGGTGATTCAAATATCGAACATAGGCTTGGGTATGACTGGAACGAAATAAAGATGCGTGAGAGCAAAGGGGAAATATCTGGGAAGGTTGAAAAAGAGGAAGAATTCAGCGTATTTCTAAGGCTATTTCTGGGGTGGAGAAAAGAATTTAGTATTGGGGGGAAAAGGGTTGTTGATATATTTGTATCTAGCTCTGGAGGCCCCGACGTAATTTTAAAATTCTCCGGCGGCACATCTCAAAAGCTTGAATTAGAGCATACTTGGAAAAGCTATATCGATCATGGGCACTATAAAGATAATGCCTGGGCACATTCTTGGATATTTTCAGAAGAAGAGTTTTCGCCAAAGCTAATAATTAAGCTATATGGTGAGCTCAAAAAGAAGCATCATAACAGGATCCCAGACGTTTTTCTTTGCGTTAGCAATGGAAAGGGGAAAGCATATTTAGCTAATTGGGGAAAAGAGCAATTCGAAGAAATACCTTTAAAGTTTTAAAGGCCCAAGATTTCTAACACTCGTCACAATTTTCACCTTTGAATTAACGCCCCCTTGAATCCTTTTTGCCATTATATTGAAATAATTGTTATCACTTTCTATGTTAATAGTATTCCTTTTTATTTCACTTGCCGCCTCCGCCAGTGTTCCGCTACCAGCGAAGCAATCAAGTATCCAATCATTCTCATTAGTAAATATATTCAAAAGATGCGATAACACCTTCTTAGGTTTTTGCGTGGGATGCGGCGTTCGCTCTCTTCCCATGCATATTGGCGTCTCAATAAAATTATGCATTTCTCTTTGAGTTGAAAAGTTGAAGGCATAAGATATTTTGTTGTCATCGAACCCATTAGTTGCCCATAGGATCGCTTCGCATGAAGATAAAAAGCCTTTTTTCCTTATTTGAGGGGCTGGATTTGTCTTGTGCCAAATAATAGTGCCATGATGCTTAAGGCCTTCTGACTCATATATTCTACGAACATCGCTCACATATTCTAGCTTGCAAAATATAAGAAAATTGCCATGGGCCTTAAGCTTTTCTTGAGCCAATATAATCCACTTCCTGGTGAACCTTAAATATTCTTCATCGGAATAATAGTCCCACGCTCCAAAGTCAGAGGTCCTGGCTTTCCTGCCTTTAAGTACTTTTGTGTTTTTATTAGATGTATTATATGGCGGATCAACGATGATCGCATCGACTTTGTTTTGTATTTTAGGCAATACTTCTATTGCGTCTCCATGGATAAGATAATGTTTTGTCATTTTAGTGTTGATGGACTCTTTCGAGTGCCATCTTATAATATTCTGAGCTGATTTCCGCGCCAAAATATTTTCTACCTAATCTTTTTGCAACAACAGCTGTTGTCCCAGACCCAATAAAAGGATCAAATATTACATCTTCGGGGTTTGATGTCGCAATAATAATCCTCTCAAGAAGCCATTCCGGCTTCTGCGTTGGATGTATTTTTTTCCCACCAGCCGTTTTGCCCCTTGTCCATATTGATCTCATCTGCTTATTGTTATTCATCAGCTTCATTTTATCATAGTTAAAAGTATTTCTTTTCCCTTTTCTTGCCCAAATAAAATTTTCATGGTCAGCCACAAATCTTGTGCAAGATAAATTGGGAGTTGCATCAGACTTGTGCCACAATATTTCATTCAATATTTCATAACCAATCTTATGCAATAAGTAGCCAGTAAGATAAATATTATGATAAGTCCCTGCAACCCAAATAGCTCCATTGTGCTTAAGTATCCTATGACATTCCTTAAGCCAGGATTTTGTAAAAACATAGAAGTCCTCATTTGTTGAGAACTGATCCCATTCTCCTTTATTTGTATTCAAATCCTTGCCGCCGCTCCTGGCAAATTTCATTTTAAAATTGCTCTTACTTAGGTTGTATGGCGGGTCTGCAAATATTAGATCGACAGAACCATCCTTAACGCTTTTCATCAGATCTAAACAATTCATGTTATAGATATTATTTAAACGCATCTTGTTCGTTGTAAATATGCTATCAGTGTCAGTTGAACTATCAATAGCCTTATCTTGTAGCAATGTATTGGGCAGGGGATTACTCAGGCCAGAAAAATTCCTAATAACTTTAATTACAATGCCTCTAATTGCCACTTCCGATCGGTAAATTGGAAATAAAGTTGGATTCGCCGGCTGCAACCTGATACGATTCTTCTCCCTAAATATTTTTTTCAAAGTAGCTTCATTTTCATCAATCACGGCAACAACCGTCTGCCCATTGTCTGCGGTCTCCTGCTTTCTAATTATCACCATGTCACCATCAAATATGCCTTCCTCGATCATGCTATTCCCTTTAACTTTTAACGCATAATGTTGTCCGGCTCTTGAAAGCATGTCTTTAGGTACGTTGAGCAATTCCTGGGTCTCAACAGCTTCAATGGGTTCTCCGGCCGCAATAGTCCCAACCAAAGGAATGGCAACCGTTGGGATAGAGGGGTGTTTTAATAACTTAAACCCTCTTGGCCGATTAGGCTCTCTATCAAGAAACCCTTTTTGCTTTAAGGTTTCTATGTGCTCATGAATGGTCGCGACAGAAGACAGCTTGAAGTGTTTTTTGATTTCATTATAAGAAGGAAAATAGTTGTGGTCTCCCGCATATTTTGTAATATAGTCGAGAATCTGCTTTTGTCTCGGGGTCAGTTGCTTCATGCTTGACTTCCTTTCTTTGAATGTGTATACTACCCGAAAGAAAACCGAAAGTCAATCGCAATTTATTATGTTCCTTGATAACTGAATATATCGCCCGATCCCTCGTTATTTAACGGGGGGAAAGGAGTGATGCGCGATGGTGGAGTTTCTCCTCAAAGCGCTGAAAAGCTCCCACATGGATTTAAGGCAAGGTGCTACTAGCCTTAGAAGTTGATAAGGGGCTCTCTCTCTTTCGGGTAAACAGTTGAAAGGATTCCTCAAGCCAAGGCCCTTCAGTGGGCACAGCTTGAACAAGTTTTCGCTTAGGCATAGCACTACCTAAGCCCCCAAAAGGGATAATGCTGGGCAAGGGTCAATTTCGGCTAAATTTAAAGGACTCTAAACAGAGTAACCTTTAGACATATTGTTTATCCATGAATCCCTTGCCAGCCCATTATTTTGTTTGCTGGTGGGTTGTGGTAGGCGGCGGCCCCTCTAGGCCCTCTTTTAGGGTTTATCTGTGGTCAGCCACCCTCCATTTAATTTATAAAATTAAACGGGGGTGCGCTGGCTGTTAAGCCCCGGAGGAGGTGCTTTATGAAGGAGACGTCGAAAAAGATTATCAAGTCCGTAAAAAAGACGAGAGAAGTCTTTTGTAGGTACGTTACCAGAAATGGTAAGCGTATCTATCCGAAAAACGCCAAGTTCTTTCACTTTTTTGTGTAAGGATTAGGTGAATCCCTTCCCACCGGCTTTATTATTTATTCATCAAATCTGAATTAGTTTCGCTTAAAGCCATTGATTATATTCTGGAAAATGACAGTAAAGAGGGGCTTATTAAAACGGCTCTTTGTTAGAGATATCTCAAGAAGCGGATTTTTCGGGGGTGTGGGGGAGAAAAATCCGCTTCTTCAACAAATTAACGTCTATGTAGATCCTTCTTCTTGCTACCGTGAATGGTGTTGGGTATAATCAGAGGGATGGCTCGGCAAAAAACGGGTCGAGCCATTTTCTATTTTCGATCATCGATTAACTAGAACAGGTCATGTCATAGGCGCGGGCCATCCAGACCTTGGGTGGTTTTTATGTACGGAGACTTCATCCTTGATTTCGAAGACAAAAGAATAGTCGGAAGCAAGCCTAAAAAGGTCATCAGCTCCGATAACACCGCGTTTGCCGACCTGGCCAGGGCGATAACTGAGCCGGCCTACGGCTTTATTAGCTATGACTGCTGCCGTTTTATCGAAACCCTGCCCGACCGCGCCAAAAAAGACCTTGACCTGCCCGATTTCCTGTTCATCGTACCGGAGCTCATCAAGGTAACGGAACCGAGGCGTTTAGCCTCGGGCCCGCGCCAGGAACAGCCGCTGGCCTCCCCCGGCTCTAACCTGTCAAAAAAAGAGTTCGAACAGATAGTCAGCCGCGCTAAAGAATATATTGCGGCCGGCGATATCTATCAGGTCAATCTGTCCCAACGGTTGGAGCTCGATCTAAAAAGAGAACCTCTGGCAGTCTATCAGCGCCTGAGCCGGATCAACCCCTCCCCTTTTGCTTCCTATTTTGACCTGGGCGACCTTAAGATCGTCAGCTGTTCGCCCGAGCGCCTGATCAAGCTGGAGAACGGCATCGCCAATACCCGGCCGATCGCCGGCACGCGGCCGATCTGGGCCAAAGAAGAAGATTTGATCCTCAATGAAAAAGAAAGAGCTGAACATATCATGTTAGTTGATCTCGAACGTAACGACCTGGGCCGGGTCTGCGATTATGATTCCGTCAGGGTCAGCGAACAAATGGTCATTGAACGCTACTCGCATGTCATGCATATCGTCAGCAATGTTCAGGGGAAACTCCGGCCGGATAAGAACTGGTTCGACCTCTTCTGCGCCATGTTCCCGGGCGGCACGATCACCGGCTGCCCCAAAGTCAGGTCAATGGAGATCATCGAAGAGCTGGAACCGGTCAAGCGCGGACTCTACACCGGCAGTATCGGCTATATTGATCCGATCAGCCGGAAAATGGACCTGAATATCGTGATCAGAACGATCCTGATCAAAGGCACGAAAGCTTATGTGCAGGTGGGCGCAGGCATAGTGGCTGACTCTATCCCCGAACGGGAATACCAGGAAACCTTACACAAAGCCCAGGCCCTTAAGGAAGCTTTAACTACTTGACCTTGGTCTCTGCTCCGGTCGCGATATTCAGCACATAAATCCCCGTTGACTCACTGCTCTTGCTGTAGGTGAGCGTGGCCGCGTCAGGCGACAGCCTGGGCAGCACCCCCGGGAAATCAGCTTTGATAACAGACCTGGCCGGTACGCCGCCGACATCGACCATCACCAGATCACCGCTGCTGACGCCGTAGATCTCATCCGCGTTCGAAGCCGAGATCTGCGGCAGATCAACGGATTCACTTGAGCTCAGGTCAGTGCGGTTGGTGCCGTTGTCCCTGATCAGGGAGAGCAGTTTGCTGCCGCCGGAAGCGCGGACAAAAGCGATGCGGTTGCCGTATTTCCAGGTCACATCCGCCAGGTTAGCCTCAGCCGTGACCAGGGTATCGTTGCTGCCGTCAGTGCCAACGGTCCTGACCTCGGTGCTGGTGCAGTAAACAAGCTTCGTCCCATCGCTGGACCAGTCAAAAGCGACCACGCCCGGGTTGAACGCCAGTTCCGTCAGTTCCATGCCTGTGTGGGTGCCGCTGGAAATGTTGCGGATGACCAGAGTCCTGTAAAGCCCGCTGCGCAGATCATTGCCGTAGGCCACGTAATCGCCTGTTGGCGAGCAGGTCATGGCATAGGGCGGATTGCCTGATGAATCGAACAAAACAGAGGACTCCCCGGTGCCGGAAGGATAGATCGTTTTGACCCACTCAGAATAGGTCGAGCTGAGCTGAGAGCCCAGGATATCCTTTTCCACGCTGTCGGTCGCGCCGATAAAAATGAGCGCGCCGCCGCGCGTCCAGCTCGGCGAATAATAGTAATAATTTGTCTCGGTACGCACACCGCAGCTGCTGATGACCGTCACCATTAACCCCAGTACCGCCAGTAACGATAATTTATTGAACATGAGAAACCTCCTTTGTCCCGCAGGACAGATCAGGCCAACATCTGCGGCGGCTCAGGCCCCTGATAATAACCGTAGGGCCGCCTTGGCTTTGGTCTTTCTTCCGGCTCAGGCTCTGTCTCGGCCTTTGGCTCGACATTGCCGGCTAAAGCCAGCTTGAGCACTTCGTCAACGTCTTTGACAAAAGATATCTTGATGTCTTCAGGCAGATCTTTCTTGATCTCTTCAAGGTCCTTTTCGTTCTCCTGCGGGATAATAACATGTTCTATGCCGGCCCGTCTAGCCGCCAGGATCTTTTCCTTGAGCCCGCCGATAGGCAGGACCTTGCCGCGCAGGGTCACTTCGCCTGTCATGGCCACATCATGCTTGACCGGGATGCCGGTCAAGGCCGAAGCCAGCGCCGTAGTGATAGTAATCCCGGCTGAAGGACCGTCCTTGGGCACCGCGCCTTCAGGCACGTGAATATGGATGTCTTGGCGGCGATAAAAATTCTCTTCCAGGCCCAGCGATACCGCGCGCGAGCGCACATAGCTCATGGCCGCTTTGGCCGACTCCTGCATGACCTCACCCAATTGCCCGGTCAGTGTCAGATTGCCCCGGCCGGGCATAACCGTCACTTCGACCGGAATAGTGTCCCCGCCGACTTCGGTCCAGGCCAGGCCTGTGGCTGAGCCGACCTGGTCTTTTTCTTCGGCCTGACTGACCCGGAACTTGGGCGCACCCAGGAATTCAGGCAGGTCCTCTTTCTTTAAAACAGTTTTTTTGCCTGCTTCTTTACGCACGATCCTGGTCGCGATCTTGCGCAGTATCTTGGCAATGACGCGCTCAAGGTTGCGCACGCCGGCTTCCCTGGTGTATTCCTGGATGATCGAGCGCAGGGCCGTTTCTTCAAATTCAACCTGGCTCTTATCCAGGCCGTGTTTTTCCAGCTCTCTGGGCATTATGTAACCTTTGAGTATACCCAGCTTTTCTGCCTCGGAATAACCGGACATCTGGATGACCTCCATGCGGTCAAGCAACGGCCTGGGGATCGGGTCGCGGGTATTGGCCGTGGTGATAAAAAACACATCAGACAGGTCGAATGGCAGCTCAAGATAATGATCAGAAAATTCCCTGTTCATCTCCGGATCAAGCACTTCCAGCAGGGCTGCGGCCGGATCTCCCCGGAAATCAGTGCCCATTTTATCTACCTCATCCAGCAAAAAGACCGGGTTATTGGTCCCAGCTTTATTGATCGATTGCATGACACGTCCCGGCAGAGAGCCGACATAGGTCCGGCGGTGGCCGCGGATCTCAGCCTCATCCCGCACGCCGCCAAGGGCCACGCGGGTGAACTTGCGGCCCATAGCCCGGGCGATCGAACGCGCGACCGAGGTCTTGCCTACTCCGGGAGGGCCGATCAGGCACAGGATTGTCCCGCCCATTTTGCCGGTCAGCTTGAGCACGGCAAAATATTCCAGGATGCGCTCCTTGACCTTGTCCAGGCCGTAATGGTCTTCGTTCAGTATTTTTTCGACCTCTTTGATGTCGATCTTGCTGCGGCTTTTCTTTTTCCAGGGCAGCTCGCAGAGCCAGTCAAGATAGGTCCTGACCACCGAGGCCTCCGAGCTCATCGAAGGCATCTGCTCCAGCCGCTCCAGTTCCTTGTCAGCCTTATCCTTGACCTCTTTGGGCAGTTTAGCCGCTGTCACTTTCTTGCGGTAATCGCCCAGCTCTGGATTGGAAAGATCCTCTTCCTCCCCCAGTTCATCCTGGATAGCGCGCAGTTTTTCCTTGAGGTAATATTCTTTCTGCACCCGTTCGATCTGCTTGCGCACCTTGCCCTGCAGTTCTTTTTCCACGCCCAGCACGCCGATCTCTTTTTCCAGGATGTTTGAAAGCTTCTCCAGTCTTTTTTCGACCTTAACGGCTTCCAGAATATCCTGCTTTTCTTCGACCTTGAGGGAGAGATAGGACGCGACCAGATCTGCCAGCCGGCCGGGATTATCAACATTGATGATCGACATCAAGGTCTCGGGCGGGATGCGGCGGTTGAGCTTGACATATTCCTCGAATTGCCGGATGATGTTACGCACCAGCGCTTCAGCTTCAACAGAAATATCTTCCGGCTCGGGAATGCGCGAGATCTCAACGCGGAAATACGGTTCTTCTTTGACATAATCCTCGATGCGCACGCGGCAGATGCCCTCGACCAGGATCTTAGTCGTGCCGTCAGGCAGGGCCAGCATCTGGACTATCTCGGCCAGTGTGCCGATACGGCTGATGTCCTTGGGGGTGGGCTCTTCTTCCTCTTCCCGTTTCTGCGAAGCAAAGACCAGCATTTTTTCCTTGGCCATGGTCTCTTCCAGGGCCTTGACCGACTGGCTGCGGCCGATGAACAAAGGCACGATCATCTGGGGAAAAACAACGATGTTGCGCAAGGGGATCAGCGGGAGCTCTTCAGACCACTCCGATCTGCTGTCGGACGTTCTTTTACCGGATTTTTTGCCCGGATCGCCCATAAATTATTTTGATTTTTTATTCGGTTTCTCGCCGGTCGTCGTGATGACCTCATCAATGAGACTGTAGTCCATGGCTTCTTTGGCGCTGAGATAGAAATCGCGGTCAGTGTCCTTCTCGATCTTGGCCAGCGGTTGTCCCGTGTGCTTGGACAGGATATCGTTAAGCGCCTTTTTCATGCGCATAATCTCCTTGGTCTGGATCTCAATATCGGTCGCCTGGCCCTGAGCGCCGCCCAGCGGCTGGTGGATCATGATCCTGGCGTTAGGCAGGGCATAGCGCTTGCCCTTGCTGCCGGAGGCCAGCAGCAAAGCGCCCAGGCTGGCCGCCTGGCCGATACAAATGGTCGAGACCGGCGGATTAATATACTGCATCGTGTCATAGATGGCCATACCGGCCGTGACTACGCCGCCTGGAGAATTGATGTACATAGCGATATCCTTATTGGCATCCTCGGCCGCCAGAAAAAGCAGCTGGGCAATAATAGTATTGGCGATCACATCGTCGATCGGCGTGCCGACAAAAATGATCCTTTCTTTCAAGAGGCGCGAATAAATGTCATAAGCGCGTTCGCCTTTCGGGGACTGTTCTACGACCATCGGGATCAGCTGAGCTTTTTCGGTCATTGCTTTGCCTCCTCTTGCTTCTCGGCCTTAACTTCTTTTATCTTGGCCTTTTCCGCTAAAAAGTCCAGGGCTTTTTGCCTGAGCAGGTATTCCTCGATGTAGCGGCGGCCTTCCTGCTTGAGCCGTTGCCTTATCTCTTCAAGCTTTTCGCCGGATGAGCCGGCCAGGTTCTTCAGTTCAGCCTCCATGTCCTCTTCGTTGATCTTCATCTTTTCAGCTTCGGCCACGGCCCTGAGAATAACCTTGCCTCTGACCCGCAGATCAGCTGACTTGCGAAAATCCTCGCGCATGGTCTTTTCATCTTTCTTGATGCCTTTAAGGTAATCGTCAAAGCTCAACCCTGTCCTGGCCAGCGAAACACGCATCTCATCTATCATCACGTCTATCTCTCTCTCGATCATGGCCGGCGGGATATCCATCTTGGTTTCAGCCACCGCCCTGGCGACCAGCTGGTTGCGCATGTCCGCGTCGGCCTCAGCCTGACGGTCGCGGGTCAGAGCCTGTTCCAGTTCGGCCCGCAGCTCGGCCAGCGTGCCGAAATGGCTGACCTTTTTAGCGAAGTCATCATTTAACGGCATCAGCTCGGGCTTGCCGTTCTTGTCTTTCTTGGCAAAACGGTTTTGGATACTGCCCAAGATCCGGTCGACATCGGTCTCCGTCACTTCGACCTTCTTCTTCTCTACGCTCAAACCTTTATATTTGCCCAGTTTGACCTCGGGATAGACATCGACGATTATCTTGAAAATGAAGGGCTTGTTCTTTTTCTGCTGGACGATCTCTACGTTGGGGAAATCAACTGGCTCAAGCTTGGCCTCATCCAGCACGCTCGGGTAAAGTTCGGAGATCAGCATTTGAGCCGCCCTGCCCTCGACCACATCCTTATTGACCGAGCGCTCGATCAGCTCTTTGGGCGCTTTGCCCGGCCTGAAACCGGGCAGCTTGATCTCTTTGCCCGCCGCAACCAGCGCCTGGTCATACGCCCGGACAAAAGCCTGATACTCTTCCTCTATCTCAAGGATCGCCGTATTGCCTTCGCGTTTCTGTGCAACGATCTTCATAACTGGATTATTATAGCAAAAAAAGGCTAAAAATTAAACCAGGATTTCAGGAGAGATATAATCACCAAATTTTTTTTGGGCTTGCTGCAGGCGCTTCTTTTGCGCTTTCAGGGCTTCAAAAAGGATATGCGGCGCGTCAGGCACTTTGGTCTTATAGATATCGGTGATCCGGTCGATCTTGGCCAGGTTCTCCGGCACCCTGATAGTGAATTGCTTAATATAGTCCTCTTTGCCGTAAGCCTTGCCCAGAACGTCCTTGAAGATCCGCTTCAGATCTTCATATTCTGGGATATAGCCGGTCGGGGTCTTGATCGCTGCCGCATCCCCGGCAGCGCGCAGCTCCGCCCACTTAAGCCAGACGTGCTTGTCCTTAACGCCGTTAAGATATTTGCCGTTTTTGTCGCGCAAAAAGTAATTGACCGAGAATATCTGCGGCGGCCTGTCAACGGAATTGCCCAGGTCGCAGTTATTATTGATATACCGGCCCATCGGGATCGAGAGAAAATCGATGTTGGCCATCAGGTTGAATTTCCTGACCCCTTCCTGCCCCAGAGTCGCGGCAGTGGTCTCTGATTCGATGGTCGCGCCCTTCATCAGGATGCCGTGGTTCCAGTCAAAGGCCTGCTCGACCGGGACCGTGGTGTCAGAATCCCTGCCGCCGTAAATAATACCTGAAAGCTCAACGCCCAGCGGATTCTCCAGGTTCTTATCGCAGTTTTTCAATTCGCTCAAGCGCACGGTATAGCGGGCGTTCTTGTGTGAAGTGGTCATCACATCCCCGTTAGCGCCCTGCTTGCCCGGGACCCACTCCCCGGCGTAATTGACCCCCTTCTCGGGCAGTGCTTGATCGTCCCCCAGCCAATGGGGCTTGCCTGAATCGTCGATCAGCACGTTGGAAAAGATCACCTCGCCCGGCGTGGTCAATGCTTCCCAGATCAGGGGATCCCCGTCCTTATTGACATCTTGGATTATGCCGAACATGCCGCGCTCGACATTGACCGCCCTGATCCTGCCATCGATATTCCTGAGATAAGCGATATCGTCGCCGACGATCAGCTCCCCTTCCAGCATGGCGGTCGAGGTCTTGCCGCAGGCGCTGGGAAAAGAACCGGCAAAATAAGAGACCCGGTTTTTTGGGCCGCGCACTCCCATAACGAACATGTGCTCGGTCAGCCAGCCTTCGAACGAAGCCTTCTTGATGGCCAGTCTCATGGCCAGTTTCTTCAAGCCGACCGTATTGCCGGCGTACTGCGTGTTAACGCTGTAAACGATATCATCGTCCAGGTCGATATAGACCCGGCGCTGGTCAAAGTTCTTGCTCACGCCGCCGGCAAGCTCGCCGGCGCTGTGGACGAACTTAAAGAAGCCGTTGCCCTGGCCCAGCTTTTTGAACATTTCATAGCCCGGCCGGATCAGGATATCCTCGCTGTGGGCAACATAGCTGGAATCGGTCAGCTGGATAGCCGGGATGGAGAACGGCGAATCGGTCGGCCCCAGGCAGAAAAAAGCAACGTAGAGCTCCTTGCCTGCCATGATGTTCTTGAGCAG
Source organism: Candidatus Saganbacteria bacterium (assembly GCA_016932255.1). Taxonomy (GTDB): domain Bacteria; phylum Margulisbacteria; class WOR-1; order O2-12-FULL-45-9; family O2-12-FULL-45-9; genus JAFGDE01. The sequence continues at coordinate 117,721 of JAFGDE010000014.1, read as the reverse complement.
ACCGTTGATCTCGCTTAAGCCCTCTTTCTTGTCAGCGGAACGGATGTCCGCCCCAAGCTGGACGTCCGGCGGCAGTAAATATTTTGTATTGGCCTTGTCCCTGGCCTGGTCTTTCGGGCCGTCAAAATGGTAAGTATGCCCTTTAATGGCCAGTTTGTGCTCTTCGCCGTTCTCGATCGTCTTCTGGCGGATGTAATCTATGTCCTTCTGGGCGTCGGTGCGGACGAAGACCGAAGCAGGATTACAGTGCGCAATATATTTGGCAACAAATGCGAGCACGTCTGGATTATTGAGCTCCTCCAGCTTCTTGAAGTTCTCTGGCCCGCATTTATCTTTTAATAACTCTAATCTCTTTTTCATGATAACAATCTGCTTTTTATTATGCCGGGATTTGTCCGAGAAGTGATTATTATATCCGACTTTGCCGCGCGGAGCAAGGCCCTGCTTGCCGATATTATGATAAAATATCCTTTAATGGGCATTAAATATGATATAGCGGTGATCGGGGCCGGTCCCGCCGGCTTGATGGCTGCGCTCAGTGCCGCCCAGGCCGGCGCAAAAGTGGTCCTCCTGGAAAAGAACGACCAGCTGGGCAGGAAATTGCTTCTGACCGGCAAAGGTCGCTGCAACCTGACCCAGGCAGAAGAGGATCCTGTTGTTTTCTCCGAAGCTTTTGGCAGACACGGCAAATTTCTCCTGACCGCGCTGACAACTTTCGGCGTCAAAGAGACCGTTGATTTTTTCAATTCAGCCGGCGTGGCGACCAAGATCGAACGCGGCCAGCGTGTCTTCCCTGAGAGCGACAAAGCTGAGGACGTGCTCCGTGCCCTGACCGGCAGGATCAAGGCCCTGAAAGTGACCGTCAAGACCAGAAGCTCGATCAAAAAAATAATAGCCAAAGGTCGGGCGATAAAACAATTGACGACCGCCGGCACAGAGATCAAGGCCGACAAATATATAATCGCGACCGGCGGACTGGCCTATCCAGCCACGGGCTCCAGCGGCGATGCTTACGCCTGGCTGGAAGAACTCGGCCACAAGATCGAACGCCTGCGGCCTACTCTGGTGCCGATAAAACTAAAAGAGAAGTGGTGCGCAGAGCTGGCCGGATTGGGCTTAAGGAATGTCCGGTTAAGCGTATATCAGGACAACAAAAAGAAAAGCGAGCGGTTCGGCGAAGCCTTGTTCACTCACGACGGCCTCAGTGGGCCGATCGTGCTTGATCTGAGCCAGGAGATCGGCGAGCTGTTCGATAAAAGGCCGGTGGAACTGCGCCTTGACCTCAAGCCGAGCCTGGATCATGCCAAGTTCGACGCCCGGCTGCGGCGTGATTTCCAGAAGAACCTGAACAAAAGCTTCAAGAACAGCCTGGATGACCTCCTGCCCGCCTCGCTGATTCCGGTCATGATACGATTGTCCGGCATCGATCCAGAGAAAAAGGTCAACAGCGTGACCAAAGAGGAGCGGACCAAACTCCTCCATCTGTTCAAAGACCTGGTCCTGCATGTCAGCGGGATCCACGGTTTTGAGCAGGCCATTGCCACTGCCGGCGGGGTCAGCCTGAAACAGATCGATCCCCGTACCATGCATTCAAAATTGATCGATAACCTTTATTTCGCCGGCGAGATCATCGACTTGAACGGCCCGACCGGCGGCTATAATCTTCAGCTGTGCTGGAGCACGGGATATTTGGCGGGGAAAAGCGCGGCAGAAGAATAGACAATAGAAAATCGACAATCGATAATAGGAGATCCAGATATTATTTGTTTCCCCCTATTTACTATTTTCTACTTTCGATTTTCTAAATTTGGTAGCGGGGGTGGGATTTGAACCCACGGCCTTCAGGTTATGAGCCTGACGAGCTACCAGACTGCTCCACCCCGCGTCGCCAACGTGCTATAATTATAGCATGGCAGAAATGCGTCTTCAACCTGAGTTGAGGCAGTCTCTGGAGCTTTTATTATCCCCCAGACTGCTCCAGATGCTTAAAGTGCTCAGCCTGCCCTACCCCGAACTGATCGAACAGATCGCCAAAGAAGCCGAAGAAAACCCTGTGCTCGAGGTCGAGCGCCGCGACGAGTACGTTGAGTTGATCCGCTACTTGACCTCGGACAAGAAGATCAGAAAAGAGGCTGACTTTAACGAGCTGCCCGGCCTGGAGAATATCGGCAATGTGGAAAAAAGCCTGATCGACCATTTGCTGGAACAGCTTGCGCTGGAAGACATTGAAGAGGTCCAGGCCGGCATGGCCCGGCATATTATCGAGAATATCGACGATTTCGGCTATGTCATCAATTATCCAAGGTTGAGAGAAAAGATCATGGCGGAGTTCAATGTCTCGAGGCCGACCGTGGATAAGGCTTTGAAGCTTATCCAGGCCTTTGAGCCGGAAGGGGTCGGCGCGCGCGACCTCAAGGAATGCCTGCTGATCCAGATCGAGGCCCATTCTTTTGAGAACGAAGCCCTCCAGGAAGTCCTGCGGCAGGCAGTGGAAAAACATCTGGGCGATCTGAGCGAACAGAACTATGACAAGGTGGCCAAAGCCCTGAACATACCGGTCAAGGGCGTGGTCGAGATCGCCAATTTCATCAAGAGCAACCTGGAGCCGAACCCGGGCAGCTCTTTTGGCAGCCAGACCAGGCATGTCATCCCCTCCTTTGCCGTGGAAAAGACGGACAACGGCTATCAGGTCATCAACCTTGAGACCAAGTACGGCCCGGTCATCAACATTTCCCAGCGCTACCTCAATATGCTGGATGACCCCAAGACAGACGAAAAGACCAAAGAATTCCTCAAAGACAAGCTGAAAAAGGCCAAACAACTGCTGGAAGATTTTCACAAGCGAAGTGAAACTTTGGAACAGATCATACGAAAAATAATCGGGACCCAAAAGGCTTTTTTGGAAAAAGGCATAACCTGGCTGGTCCCGCTGACCCAGAAAAGCCTGGCTGATGAGTTCGGGTTGCATCCTTCGACCATCAGCCGCACCGTGACACAGAAATATATCCAGACGCCGCAGGGCCTATTCCCGTTAAAATTGCTCTGTCCGCGGGGCCCCAAAGGGCTGACCGTTGCCAGGACCAAAGCCCTGCTCGTCGAGACCGTTAGGAACGAGGACAAGGCCGCGCCGCTGTCCGACAGCCAGCTGACCGAAAAGCTCAAACAGCTGGGCGCCAGGATCGACCGGCGCACCGTGGCTTATTACCGCAAGGAGCTGGGCCTGCCGACGGCGCCGGAGAGACAGATAAAATGATAAAAAAGAAAGATAAGCAGCCTAAGGCCAATATACTCGTTGTCGATGACGAGAAAAGCATGCGCGAATCCATGGCGATGCTGCTGAGCGAGAATTACAACGTCAAACTGGCCAAGTCCGGCAAAGAGGCCATTGAGGTTGTCCGCAACCAGCCCATTGACCTGGTGCTACTGGACATCAGGCTGCCTGAGATCGATGGCATCGAGGTCCTGAAACTGATCAAAGGCCACGACGACTCGATCGAAGTGATCATGGTAACAGCCGTGATCATGGTTAAGAAAGCGGTCGAGGCCATCCGCATCGGCGCCTATGACTACATCACTAAACCCTTTGACATCGAAGCGCTCCAGGAACAGGTGGAAAAGGTCCTGGAAAAAAGGCAGCTGCAGCAGCAGAACATCTCCCTTAAACAATTGATCGAACAGGATTATCAGTTCGAGAAGATCGTGGGCAAGAGCAAGGAGATCCGCGAGGTCTTTCGTGTGATCGATGACGTGGCTAAAAGCAATGCCACTATTCTGATCACCGGTGAATCCGGGACCGGCAAAGAGCTGGTCGCTCGGGCTATCCATAACCGCAGTCCGCGCAAGGACCGCTTGTTCGTCGCGGTCAACTGCGCCGCGATCCCCGAAGCCCTGCTGGAATCCGAGCTCTTCGGCCATGAACGCGGTTCTTTCACCGGCGCGACCCAACGGCAGATCGGCAAGTTCGAGATCGCGGGCGGCGGCACCCTGTTCCTTGATGAGATCGGCAACATGCCCCTGGCCATGCAGGCCAAGCTGCTGCGGGCCATCCAGGAAAGGGAGATCGAACGTATCGGCGCCGGTTACACTACGCCTGTGGATGTTCGCATCATCGCAGCGACCAACTCGGACCTGCGCTCGGCCATCAAGAAATATAAATTCCGCGAAGACCTCTATTATCGCCTGAACGTGATCCCGATCCACCTGCCGCCGTTGAGACAACGGCAAGAAGATATCCCCTTGCTGGCCAATTACTTCCTGGATAAATACAACCGCAATCTGGGCAAGAAGATCAAAGGCTTCAGCAAAGAAGTCATGACTCTGCTGGAACGATATGATTGGCCGGGCAATATCCGTGAACTTGAGAATCTGGTCGAAAGGCTAGTCGTGCTGAACAAGGGCCAGCAGATCACCGCCGAACACCTGCCCCATGAGATCAAGGGCGATCAAGCCGCTCCGGCCAAAGAGCGGGACGTTGACCTCTATAAGGCGGTCCAGCGTTTTGAGGCTGAATTCATTAAACGCGCCCTGGATAAAGCCGGCGGCAGAAAAGGCCATGCCGCGAAGATGCTGGGCATCCACCGCAACACCCTGATAAACCTGGAGAAAAAACTGGGCCTGGAATAAACTTGCAATCCGGACCAAGATATGGCGATAATATACCGGGTGGCACGACAATGAAAAGACTGCTTGTTTTACTGATCACAATCACCCTGATAAGCCCGGCTTTGGCCACGAGCGAAGCTAGAGTAACGCTCGTTTCAGCCGAGGCCGCCGGCGGTCCGTTGCGCATCGTTGACTTTCCTCTGGTCTGGCCCAGCCCCTTTTCTCCGGCGCGGCAGGACGATGTCGTTATCCAGTACACTTTGTCCGAAGATGCGGACATCGATATGATCATCGTCAGCAGCGGCGGAGAGATCATCAAAAAAATGTCTTTTCAAAAAGGCGAGCCGGGCGGCAAAGGCGAATTGAACAAGGTCGTCTGGGACGGCCTGCGCGAGTTCGGCCGGCCCCTAGCCAACGGAATTTACCTCGGCATTATCATGTCCCGCAGCCATAACAAGGTCCTGGGTAATTTTAAACTGACCGCATATAACTGAGCCCGCTGCATACCCCAATTTTGCACAAGTCTACGTGCATTACTTACTCTGATTCGTGTTGATTTGCACATATTTCTATGCTAAAGTGGCATACCACGCCTGGCAATAAGGTTGCTGTATCATAGGCGTGGAGGTGAGCAAAATGACAACTGAAATCAGAAAAACCACCTGGACCCCGGCCAAGGAATTCCTGCCGCTCATTCTGGGCAAGGACGTTGGCGCAGAACTGGAAACAGAAGAAATAGCCAAGCTGGAGTTGTTTGAGCGCGGCCTGGCCAATGAACTGAAAAAGGATGACACCATCGAGCAGGCTATGACCAAGATCGTTAAAATGGCCTTGGCAGCCGAATTTGGCGCCTCACTGGCAGCAGCAAAAAGCGCTAAACCAATGATCGAAACGATCACCCGCGGTATTATGAGCGACGCCCAGCTGCGCAAACAGGCCCTGATCATTATCGATCGCTTCGGGCATGCCTAACATCCTGCTGATAGATGATGAAAGCTCGATCAGGGAATCGTTTAACCTGATCCTGGCAGATAACTATCAGCTCTATTTTGCCGCTTCAGGCGAAGCCGCCCTTAAGATACTGACCGACCAGCAGATCGACCTGGCCTATCTTGACATCCGCATGCCCGGCATGGACGGGCTGGAGACCCTTAAACGGCTGAAACAGATCGATCCCTCGCTCGAGGTCATCATGGTCACCGCAGTCAATGACGTTCAAAAAGCCAGCGAAGCTATCCGGCACGGCGCCAGGGATTACGTGGTCAAGCCTTTTGATGTCGATCATATCCTCAAGCTGACCGAACAGACCTTGAGGAAAAGGAATCTCTTGGGTGAAAGCCGGGCAGTACAACGCAAGCTGATGGCGGCCGAAGATGAACTGATCGGCCAGAGCGAAAAGATCACTCAACTCAGGAAATTGATCCTGTCGGTCACCCCGGACCAGCGCGTGCTTATTTGTGGAGAAACAGGCACGGAAAAATATCTCGTGGCCAGAATGATCCATAAACGGATCTCTCCTGAATCAGGCCCTTTTTTGATCTATGATTTAGCGCCAAGCCAAAGCCCTGCCGCTATCAAGGCCGCCCTATTCGGCTGGAGCAAGGGCAGCAGCTCTGTCGCCTTGGAGGCTCAGGCCGGCTTGCTGGAAAGAAGCGAAAGCGGCAGCCTTTTTATCAATAATTTAGAACTGCTGCTCCCGGATGTTTTCGCGGTCATCAAATCCGGCAGATTCTTCCGCCAGGGCAGCAATAGCGACATCCCTATTAATTCCAGATTGATCGGCGGCTGTCAGCCCGGCCTTGAAGAAAAGGACCGTGAGGTTTTCGACCACTTTTCGCAGATAGCTATTGACCTGCCGCCGCTGCGCGAAAGACCTTCCGACATCGGCCTGCTAGCCGACCATTTTATGGCCGGTAACAACAGACGTTTCGGCCTCAAGAAACACCTCTCTGCCAAAGCCAAGGAACAGCTGGCCAATTACAGCTGGCCGGGCAACGTCAAACAGCTGGAGAACGTTCTGCTCCGCTTATGCTTGTCCGTCGCTGAGGACGAGATCGACGCCGGAGTCCTGCCATTCGATCTTTTATTGGACAAGCCGGGAGCAGGCAGTTGCCTGGTCGAGGATTTTGATAAGACCTATATCGGGGTTGTTTGCAAAGAATGCGGCCAGGACACGCAACGAGCGGCTGCCTGGCTCGGGTTGACCCCGCTCCTGCTTGAAACCAAGCTTTGATCCGTTAAAGTCTGCCGAGGGCCGGACCTGCCTGCCGGCAGGCAGGTTTGAACCGGTATGGTTTAGAGTTTATTTAACACTCGGAACGCCAACTTTATCGATCTCTTTCATGATCCGATCGGTTTCTGTCAGCGCTACGATCATTTTTTGATAGTGTTCTATGTCCGCATTGGTTAAGGTCCGCCTCTTGCGATCCTTAAGCCACTTTTGCGCTGGCTGATAGCCGCCGATGTAGAAATTCCAGGCAATCTCCGGCACTCCACCAAAATATTGCTTCTTGTTAATAAATACTTTACCATCTTTATAAGATATCTTTTCGACCTCATTGGAACCGGCAACTGGATATGTAGTGATAAACTTATTTACTTTGGGTAATTCCAGCAGATGCAACCCACACAATTCTTCCCCCAATGCTACCAGCGCCTTAAATGTCTTTTTGTTTTTAGGATATGGAATTCGAGGGAAATCAGTTTTCAAGAATTCATTATATTTCTTACGGTAACTTGGGGAATACAAAATAGCGTAGACATAATCAAAAATATCTTCGGGCAAGACACGGCCAATTAAATCTTCAATACTAGCAACTATTTCACGTTTGAAATTGGGTTGTTTAGCGCCATCCTCGAGATAAAGATAAAGAGGAAATATCGTATCTATACTTACACTATCAGAACGAATATAACCATTAGAAATAATGGACTTAGTAACAAAACAATAAGAAGCAGGGGTCTTTGCTGGCGATCGGTTTACCGCGACTAAAGCAATATTATCCCCAGCAATAAAATGCTTAGTAATTCTTTCAACTGGCCAGCCAACAAATCCCCTGGCTCTGCCAGTGTAATAAAGATATTTCCTGTCAAATGGGCGATAATTTATTGGGGTTATATTGTGCTTCGATGGCCCACTTACTAACAAATCCTTTTTTGCCCATTCATACTTCCAATCGCGAACATCGGCTGGGAGATGATATTTTCGACGGACATCCGCTTCTGAAAGATTAAGAAAATCCTGCACCGCCTGCCACATAGAGTCACTTGTATCTTGAATACACAATTCATCTCTTTTAGTAACTATCCCGGTATTATTTAAATCAAAAAGAGCTTTTACGGAAAAGCCTTTCAAGTATTCTGATTCTATTTGCCTATCTCTTGCCACCCATTCATAATTCGGCATAGATGGCTTAACAGATATCCATTGCATTTTGTCTATTTTGTTTTTGCCCAAATTTTGGAACTTATTCTCGCGCAACCCAAAACAATCTGCGCGATGTATATTTGCTAATTTATTAGTTTTGATTTTTTGCTTTACTGCAATAATAATCGCTACACCGGTTTTTATATCAAAGACATTTTCATCCTTACCACCTTCTGGCGCCACCTCTTTTTTATTAGCATTACCATGTAAATCAAATATATAAATATCCTTGAAAGTCTTCATTAAATGATAGCGCATACCACGAAAAGTCGGATTATCGATATAACCATGTGCGGTGATCATAGCAACAACACCTTCACCATTTTTCTCAATTATACTCTCTGCATAACGAATAAATTTTACATAATCATCATTTAGCCATTTTGAATTGCGCTCACGAAGTTTGCCTCCTGTTGGTTCAACTTTATAAACATCGTTACCCTTGTAGCCCGCATTGCTAGATTCGCCCGAATACGGTGGATTGCCAACAACGACCATGATCGGTGTTTCGTTCTTAACTTTATCAGCTTCCCTTGCCTCTTCCGCGATGCTTTCGGCAAAACCAAAAGCGAGTTCGGTCTGCTGATGGTCGCTCTTTTCCAGGGAATTGGTCAGGTAAATGCCCAACCGGCGATGGAATTTCCAGAAGCCGGTCTGCTTAAAAGCCAGGCTCAATTTCAGATGCGCGATGGTGTACGGCGCCATCATCAGCTCAAATCCGTGCAGGCGCGGCAACAGGTCGTTGTGCACATACGCCGTCCAGCGGCCTTCTTGCCCTTGCTTTTTCAGCCGCTCATAAATCATCCGGATAACCGCACTGATGAATGTCCCTGTCCCGGCCGCTGGATCAAGCACCTGAACTCGATGCCTGCCATTGGCCAGCTTGGCTGTGTCGGCAAGCCCTCCGGCCAGGCCGAACTCTTTCTCCAAAAGATGATCGACCGCGCGGACAATGAAGCGTACCACCGGCAACGGCGTATAATAAGCCCCCATTTTCTTGCGCAAGACCGGATCGTATTCCTTAAGGAAATCTTCGTAAAAATGTATCACCGGGTCAGCACCTTTCATGTACTGTTCAATGAGCTGCTTAACGTTCGAGTGCTGAAACACCAAGCAAAGCTCATCAACAATGTATTTAAGACGCTTATCAAAACTGGGGCCCGCGATATGGTCGAAAAAATGTCTTAAGAACGGGTTAGACGCCGGCATATGCTCTCGCGCTTCCTCGCGAGAGAATGTTTCCGGAGTATCATCGTAATAGCGGGCGACAAACAGGCCGTAAACCAGTGTTTGGGCGTACATATCGGCAAAGGCATCGGTTTTCAGGTCGTGAACCAGCAGTTTCTTGATCGCCTCATAGACGCGCTGGATATCTTCATTTTTTTCTGACTCGACCGACAGAAAATAACGTATATTATCCCTGATCCTTTGCGCTTTCCCACCCATGATCTTGGCCAGGTGCTCGCCTGATTTGATCGGTTCTTTGTGTGATTGCGCGAAATCAATCAATGTCCTGGCTAAACTTTCATAGTTTTCTATCAGGGGATCGATACTTCGTTTTTTACTGTTATGATTGCCGATTTTTATCGGACGTCCGTACGCCTTCCCGTTCCTGTAAAAACGGAATTCGAGATAATCGGTCAGTACCAGATTGGCATAGCCGAAGTACCTAGCCATTTGCTCCGACTTCTCAACCTTATCCAGGGAAACCCCTATATCTTTTGTTTCAATATAAAGGATCGGCACTTCTTTGTACAAAACAAAGTCCGGCCGGTTTCCTTCGCTGGCTTTCGGGTCGTTATCAATCCGCTTGACCTTGATGGACTCAAATATCCCTTTTAGTAATATTTCAAAGTCCGGGCGATAGCCCATTTCGGATGTTTCTTTGTGTGAAAACTTGGAGGAAACAGATCGAAGATATTTGTCAAACATATCTCGAACGGCCATTAATCACGTCCTTTGCCGTTTAAGCCTTACTGCCCGGGGCCGGATTTGAACCGGCACGGCTTTGCGGCCGAGGGATTTTAAGTCCCTTGTGTCTGCCATTCCACCACCCGGGCATGATTATCACGGATTATACCACTGAGGAAATGATTATTGTAGCAGGAGCTTTCGGATCATCTCGCGACCGAACCCGCTTTTGAGGTATTTTTCTTTATTTCGCGCTTCGATCCGATTTGCAAAACTTTCCGAATGTATTAACTTGAATGGTATTCTTCCTTTAGTCGCTCTTTCGTACCCAGCATTGTGTCTTTTTAAGCGTTCCTCTAAATTGGAAGTAATACCAATATAAATATTATTATCCTTCAAACTTTGAAGGATATAAAGATAAAAGATCATCCCGCCACACCCCGATCCTCGTCCACTTACTAAAAAAACAAAGTCCCTTGTGCCTGCCTGCCGGCAGGCAGGTCTGCCATTCCACCACCCGGGCAGAATGTTAGCGTTTCTTCCTAACCCCTTGTTTGGAATCCAGGTTCTTGCGCCAATCCTGCAGCTTTTCCTCGCTTTGTTTGAGGAACTTAGTGATTTTATCTTCAAAAGTCCCTGGCTGAGGTCTGTCTTTCTGGTCCCGCGGTTTGCGCTTGGGCGCTTGCTGCTGCCAGCTGGGCTTGCCGACCTGCTTGATTGACAGGTCATACTTACCCTGCTTGGCCATGCCCAGAACCTTGACCTTGACGATATCTCCGACCTTAAGGTGTTTGCTAACATCCGTTACGTAAGCGTCGGCTATCTGCGAAATATGCACCAGCCCGACGTTTGTTTCAGGCAATTCAATGAATGCACCGAAATTAGCGATGCCCGTTACTTTTCCTTCGATCTCTGATCCGATCTCTATCGGCAACTCTTTCACCCCCTGCGGTTAAGATATTATTTTATTATTTTAAAAGCTGTCTCGTCTTTTTTGACCAGGCCCAGCCTCAGCCTGGCTAATTTCTCGATCTCGCTGTCCTGTTTGAGGGCGTCCAATCTCTGCCGCAGCCCTCTGCCCAATACCTTTTCGCGGTCAAGGCTGGTCTCAAGACGTGATTGCTCGCGCTTAAGCTCCAGATTGTCAATTATATCCTGACGTATCAAAAAAATAAAGTACAGGACCAGCAATATAAACAATAATAGGCCGTATCGTTTCATTGCATTTTAAAAGTATAAGTTTAAGTACCAATTAAGCAGTTGCCGGCCATAGAAAAAGACCAGCAGCCCCCCGCTGACCAGAGCAGGGCCAAAGGGCATATAATCACCGAATTTAAGCCGCCTCAGCAGCAGCAAGAAGATCGCTGTAACGCCAGCCAGCAAATAAGCGAGAAAAATAGCGGACAGCGCGCCCTGCCAGCCCAGGCAAGCGCCCAGGACCGCCCCGATATAAAGGTCCCCCTCACCCATGGCTTCCTTTTTAAAGATGAACTGGCCCAGGACCCCGATAGAATAAAGCGTGCCGTAGGCCAGCAGCATGCCGATCAGCGCGGAAAGGAACGGGTTGAAGCCGCTGCCCTTCTCTAAGAAGTAAAATGTCCTGATAAAATTAAAAGCATAGCCCCAGAATATGGCAATAACGCTGACGGTATCGGGCACGACCATATGCTCAAGGTCGATAAAAAAAAGCATGAGCATGACCGAAACAAAGCCCAGTGAGAAGACCAGCCAGAGGGGCGAGGCTATGAAATGAAGTCCGCAAAGGACGAACAATGCCCCGGTCAGTCCCTCGACCAAAGGATAACGCCAAGATATTTGTTTTCGGCAGTAACGGCATTTGCCGCCCAAGAACAAGAAACCCAGTAACGGCACCAAATCAATGGCTTTGAGCTTATTGCCGCAAAAAGGGCAGTGGGAAGAGGGATAAACGATCGACTCCCCGCGTGGAATGCGGTGAATACAAACATTGAGAAAACTGCCGATAACTGTTCCAATCAAAAAAAGAAAGGCCAGATAGAACATTGATCCCCGCGCCCTAAAGCGCTCACCTTGACTTTGCGTTAGAGAAATTATATAGTAAACCAAATTTAAAGTCAAAACCAAGGAGTCAGCCAATGGACATTAAAGGCCTGTTGCTTCAATTGAACCAAAAAAAGGCGTCCGACCTGCTGCTGGTCGCCGGACATCCGCCGTATCTTCGCATCAACAACTCCCTTTTCCAGGAAGGGGAGACCAAGCTGACGGGTGAAGCCATCAGAAGCCTGCTTGATTGTTTCCTGCGGCCTGACGAGCTCAAGGAATTTGAGAACTGGAAAGAACTGGACACGGCGGCTGAGGACCAGCACAGCCGCTACCGCGTCAATTTGCACCTGCAGAAAGGTTCGATCGCGGCCACGATCCGCCGCATCCCCAGGGAAATACCCTCGCTTGAAGATCTTAAAATGCCCACGATCGTCAAGGATTTCACCACGCTGGAACGCGGCCTGATCCTAGTGACCGGCCCTACCGGCTGCGGCAAATCAACGACCCAGGCCTCAATGATCGACCAGATCAATGCCAATCGCGCCTGCCACATCATCACGATCGAGGATCCGATCGAGTTCGTGCACGGTCCAAAGCTCTCGGTCGTCGAGCAGCGTGAGGTCGGCCTGGATACGATCTCTTTTGCCGAAGCCCTGAAGCGCGTCCTGCGCCAGATCCCCGATGTCATCCTGGTCGGAGAAATGCGCGACCTTGAATCGATCCAGATGGCCATTACGGCCGCGGAAACAGGCCATCTGGTCATCTCGACCCTGCACACTCAGGATGCGGTCCAGTCGGTTGACCGCATCATCGATGTTTTTCCGCCTCACCAGCAGCCGCAGATCCGTTCCATGCTCTCGCTCACCTTGCAGGGCATACTATCGCAGCAGCTGATCCCGCGCAAGGACGGCCAGGGCCTGGTCCTGGCCCAGGAGATCCTGGTGGCCACCCCGGCGATCCGCAATATCATTCGTAAAGGGGCAACACAGGATATTTATTCCATGATCGAACTTGGCCAGAAATTCGGCATGACCTCGATGGACTCTTCGATCGCCAAGCTGTATAAGGCCAACCAGATCAGCCGGGACGAGGCGATCGCTTATGCAATCAACCGGGAAAGGCTGGACAAGATCCTCAGTGGCGCTGCCCCGACATCTGGTCAAAAACGTCCCTAAACTTAAGAATATCCGCCGGATCCGTTCTTTGATCGGCGATCCGTCTATCCATACGGTGTGCGAATCAGCCAGCTGCCCCAATATCGGCGAGTGCTTTGCCAAAAACACCCTGACCTTCATGATCCTGGGCGATATTTGCACCAGGAATTGCCGCTACTGCGGGGTCAAGCACGGCCGGCCCATGCCGCTGGACAGCAAAGAACCCGAACGCATCAGCCAGGCGGCAGCCAAGCTCGGTCTGGATTATGTGGTTATCACTTCGGTAACGCGGGACGACCTGCCGGACGGCGGCGCCGGCCAGTTCGCCGCGGTGATCAAAAAATTATGGGACATGAACAATAAACTACGGATCGAAGTGCTGATCCCTGACTTCCAAGGCGACGCGAAACCATTACGCACTGTCCTGGCAGCTAGACCGACTGTATTGAACCATAATGTTGAGACCATGCCGAGGCTTTATTCAGAGATCCGGCCCCAGGCCGATTACCAAAGGTCGCTCAAATTACTGCGACAAGCTAAAGAGCTGCAGAACGATATTTACACCAAGAGCGGCTTTATGGTAGGATTAGGCGAAAGTCGAGCCGAGGTTTTTCAAGTCATAACTGACCTCAAAAAATCTGGTTGCGACATTGTGACCATTGGCCAATATTTGGCACCGGGCAAGGGTCAGGTCCCGGTCGCCAGATATATCCGACCTGAAGAATATGATGAATTCCAGGTTTTCGGCCAAAGCCTGGGCCTGAAAGTGATCGCCGGGCCGTTCGTCCGAAGCTCATATCACGCCAAGGATTCGTTTGAGGATTATAATGAAATTCGAACAGGCTGAACGTCTTTCAAAACTGCCGACCTATGTTTTCGCTTTGCTCGATAAGCTGAAAGAGGAGGAGCGCGCCAAGGGCAAAGACCTGATCGATCTGACCATCGGCTCGCCCAGCCACCTGCCACCCAAAGCCGCGATCGAGGCTCATATCAAGGCTTTAAACGAACCGAAAAGCCACAAATACTCGTCCTTTGAAGGCGACCCGGACTTCATCGCCGCGGTCTGCCACTGGTGTAAACAGCAATACGGCATAAGCATTCACAAGGACGAGGTTGCCACTCTTGTTGGCAGCAAGGAAGGTCTGGCTCATTTTTATATGGCTTACCTTAACCCCGGCGATACTTTACTTGTGCCTCTGCCGATGTATCCCTCACATTTTCGCGGTCCGGCCCTGGCGGGTGCTGAGCCCATCATCCTGCCGACAGTCGAAAAGAACGGTTTCCTGCCGGAACTCGATATCATTGACGAGAGCATTGCCAACAAGGCCAAGATCCTCTCTCTTTCCTATCCGACCAATCCCACAGCCGCGACCGCGCCAAAAGAGTTTTTTGAGAAAGCGGTCCGTTTTGCCAAGAAGCACAACCTGATCCTGATCCACGACTTCGCTTACGCCGAGCTTTATTTCGAGGGCAAGAAACCCATCTCCTGCCTCTCGATCCCCGGCGCCAAGGACGTCTGCATTGAATTCCACAGCCTGTCCAAGACTTTTGGCATGGCCGGCTGGCGCCTGGGATATGCGGTCGGCAACAAAGAGCTGGTCAACTCTCTTAAATGCATCAAGACCAATCTGGATTACGGACCCTTTGCCGCCACGGTCAAGGCCGGCACAGTCGCGCTCAAGACAGAAAAGAGATACTTGGATGAGATGCGCCTGGGCTACCAAATGAAGCGGGACATCGCGGTTGAGGGTTTGAACTCGCTGGGCTGGAAATTGAAAAAGCCTATGGCCACTTTTTATCTCTGGATCCCTGTGCCCGCCGGTTTCAACGCCATGACTTTCGTCGAACATCTGTTGCACAAAGCTGATGTGGTGCTCTCGCCCGGCATCGGCTTTGGCGATCTGGGTGAAGGTTATGTCAGGATGGCGCTGGTCGATTCCGATGAAAAGATCAGCCAGGCTGTTGAGCGCTTGAAAAAGGCAGGGATAAGGTACAGTGGATAGACCTATTATCGGCGTCACCATGGGGGATCCGGCCGGCATCGGCCCCGAAGTCTGCGCCAAGGCCTTGATTTCCCCGGAACTCCAATTGACCGCCAATTGCCTGGTTATCGGCGACCGCAGGGCCATGCGCCAGGGGCTGAAGGTCGCCAAGATCCCTAATATTGAGATCAACCCGGTCAAGAAGGTCTCTGAGGCCAAGTTCAGCCGCGGCGTGATCGATGTGCTTGACCTGAACAACGTCAGCCCCAGGCTTAAGACCAGCCAGGTCTCAAAAGCCGCCGGCAAAGCGGCTTTTGACTACATCGACAAAGCCGTCAAGCTGGCTCTGGACGGCAAGATAGACGCCATCGCCACCGGACCGATCAATAAGGAATCCTTGCACAAAGCCGGATATAAATATCAGGGGCACACCGAGATCCTGGCCGCGCGCACCCATGCCAAGAACTATGCCATGATGTTCGTTTCCGACACGCTTTGGATCATGCTGGTCACGACACATCTGCCGCTCAAGGATGTCAGCAAGCACCTGGACAAGAAAAAGATCGTCAACAGGATCAAGCTGGCCCATGAGACCCTGTTCAAACTGAGGGGCAAGAAACCGCGCATCGGCGTGGCCGGCCTTAACCCCCATGCCGGCGAAGCTGGTTTGTTCGGCGATGAAGAGATCAAGATCATTAAACCGGCTGTTGACGAAGCCAAAAAACTCGGCATCAATGTTAATGGGCCGGTCTCGCCTGACGCCATCTTCTATCTGGCCAATATCGGCATGTTCGATCTAGTGGTGGCCATGTACCACGACCAGGGCCTGATCCCGCTCAAGCTTCTATCATTCAACAAATCAGTTAACGTGACCGTTGGACTGCCGATCGTGCGGACCTCGGTCGATCACGGCACGGGCTTTGATATCGCGGGTAAAGGCTGGGCCAACCCCAACAGCCTGATCGAGGCGATCAAGGTCGCGGCGCATTTCGCCCGCCATAAATGAAGCCGACCCTTTCCCAGATCACCAGAGAACTTCTGGCCAGCTATAACCGTCTGCCGCGCAAGAGATTGGGACAGCATTTTCTCGTTGACCCGGGAGTGCTTCAACGCATCGTCAAAGCCGCTGAATTGACCGGGGATGACCTGGTGATCGAGATCGGCTCAGGCCTGGGCATTGTGACCGGCGAGCTGGCAGCGCAAGCCCATCACGTGATCGCTATTGAGATCGACAAGGAATTGCTCAGGATCAGCAAGGACGTGCTCAAGCAGTTCAACAATATCAGTTTCGAAGGCCGCGACATACTCAAGGTCGATCTGGACAAGCTGGCCCTGGGCCGCAAATATAAGGTCGTAGGCAACCTGCCCTATTACATCACCGCTCCGATCGTCGAAAAGATCGTCAGCCCCAAGCACCGGCCCGAAGTTGCCGTGCTTATGGTACAGAAAGAAGTGGCCGAGCGCATGGCTGCCAAGCCCGGCTCCAAAAAATACGGCTCGTTTTCCATCTTTGTCCAGTATCACTGCGAGGTGGAGCTTAATTCCCTGGTCTCAAAATCATCTTTTTATCCCTGGCCCGAGGTCGGCTCGGCCGTAGTAGTGCTTAGACCTTTTCAAACCCCGAAATTCCCAGTAAAGAGCGAGAAAAAGCTCTTTGACCTGGTCCACGCAGCCTTTCAGCAGCGCCGCAAAAAGCTAAGCAATTCACTTAAAGAATTTAATATAAGATCAACAAAAATAGACCTGTCCCGACGACCGGAAACCCTCTCACTTGAAGAATTCGTTGAATTGACAAACAACGTTAGCTGAATTATAATGCCCTCTGTCATGACCCCCAAAGTCAGTGTTATCGGCGCCGGCAACGTTGGCGCTGAAGCAGCCCGCGGCCTGGCCGCCAGACAACTCGCCGATGTTGTGCTGCTTGATATAGTAGAAGGTGTCCCGCAGGGCAAGGCCCTGGACATGCTCCAGGCCGGCCCGATCGTGGGCTATGACAGCCTGGTGACCGGCAGCAATGATTATAAAGACATTGCCGGCTCAGATATCGTGATCGTGACCGCCGGTCTGGCCAGAAAGCCGGGCATGAGCCGCGACGACCTGCTTAAAAAGAACGCACAGATCATCAGCTCGGTCGCTCAAAACATCAAACAACACGCTCCGAACAGCATCATTTTGACGGTGACCAACCCGCTGGACACCATGACTTACCTAGCCTGGAAAGCCTCAGGCTTTGTTCCGGAAAAGGTCGTCGGCATGGCGCCATTGCTCGATCTGGCCCGCATGGCTGCTTTTATCGCGATCGAACTTAACGTCCCCCTGACTTCCGTTTCCGCCATGGTACTGGGAACTCACGGCGACCTGATGGTACCGGTGCCCAGCCAGACCAAGGTCTCAGGCAAACCGATCACGGAACTCCTGCCGCAGGCTAAGATCGACGCGATCGTCGAGCGCACCAAGAACGGCGGGGCTGAGATAGTGGCACACCTTAAGACCGGCTCAGCTTATTACGCTCCGGCCGCGGCCGCTGTCCGCATGGCCGAGGCTATCCTCAAAGATAAAAAAGAACTGATCCCCTCCTCTGTCCTGGCCCAGGGCCAGTACGGCCTGAACGACCTCTACATCGGCCTGCCGGCTAAACTTGGCAAAGGCGGCGCGGAACAAATAGTGGAGATCGAGCTGACTAAAGCAGAAGAGGCCGCGCTCAAACGTTCGGCCGAGGCCATCAAGGCCAATAATCAAAAATGCGTGAAGTAGTCGCTAAACGCGTCACCGATACCGTCAAGAAGCTCTGTATTGAAGCCAATACCAACCTGTCTGATGACGTGGTCGAGGCTTTGAACAAGGCTTTGGCCAAGGAAGAATCACCGAACGGCCGGGAGATCCTAAGACAACTGATCAATAACGCCAAGATCGCCTGGCGCGATAAACTGGCCATTTGCCAGGACTGTGGCCTGGCGTTCGTTTTCATCGAACTGGGCCAGGAAGTGCAACTGATAGGCGGCGACCTGACCGAAGCGGTCAACGAAGGCGTCAGCCGCGGCTATAACGAAGGCTACCTGAGAAAATCAGTTACTGCCGATCCGCTCAAGCGCGTGAACACAAACGACAACACTCCAGCCGTGATCAATCTCAAGCTAGTGCCCGGCGAAGAGATCAAGATCGGCGTGCTGACCAAAGGCGGCGGGGCCGAGAACTGCAGCGCGGTCAAAATGTTCAAGCCCACCTCCAGCCAGCAGGAGATCAGCGATTTTATCGTCGAAACAGCGGTCCAGGCAGGGCCGAACGCCTGCCCGCCCATGATCGTCGGGATCGGCATCGGCGGCAGCTTCGATCAGGCGCCGGCGCTGGCTAAAAAAGCCCTGCTGCGCCGCGTCGGCACGCATCATAGCTCCTCTGACATCGCCAAATGGGAAAAGGAATTGCTGGAAAGGATCAATGCCAGCGGCATCGGCCCCATGGGCCTAGGCGGCAGCACGACAGTGCTGGCGGTCAACATCGTCAAAGGGCCCTGCCATATTTCAAGCCTGCCTGTCGCGGTCAATATTGAATGCCACGCGCATCGCTATAAAGAGGCAGTTATCTAAATGGCAAAGAAAATAGCAAAAAAGAAGAAACCGCTCAAAGCCAGGACCATCAAATTGGTCCCGCCGCTCAGCGACAAGGCCGTGGCCGCCCTTAAGGCCGGCGACAGGGTGTTAATCTGCGGTAAGATCTACGCGGCCAGGGATTCGGCTCACAAGATCTTCGGCAAGCAGCCTCCTTTTGAACCGGAAGGCGCAATACTTTACTACGCTTCACCGACCCCGGCGCGCAAAGGCTTTGCCATCGGTTCGATCGGCCCGACCACTGCCACAAGAATGGACCCGTTCACCCCCGATCTGCTCAAGGTCGGGGTTAAGATCACCATCGGCAAGGGCCGGCGCAGCGACGCGGTCAAAAAAGCCATGAAGAAACACAACGCCGCTTATCTGGTCGTACCAGGCGGCGCGGCCGCGGCGCTATCAAAGCACGTCAGACGATCAACTGTGCTCGCTTATCCCGATCTCGGTCCGGAAGCGGTCCTGGAGCTTGACGTGATGAACTTTCCGGCGATCGTAGCGATCGACAGTAAAGGCAATGACCTATTTGAGGAAGGAAGGAAAACATATGAAAAATAAAATGGCTATAGGTGTTTGTTGGATCCTGGCCCTGCTGGTGCTAAGCAATTGCGCGGCTTTTGCCGCCAAGCTGCCGCAGTACGACGGCATCTGGTTTTTGGGCTTCAACCTGAAAGAGGTCCCGGTCAAAGACCTTGCGGTCAGGCAGGCGATCGATCAGGCCCTGAGCAAAAAACGCATTGCCGAGAAGATCGTCAGCTCAGAGGTCACGCCGATCAGCCCGATCCCGCCCGGCATGCTGGGTTATGATCCTGACCTGAAACCGGCGGTTCAGGATGTTGCCGCTGCCAAGGCCCTGATGAAAGAGGCCGGCTACTCCATGTCAGACCCCAGGATCAAGGGCCTGTCACTGCTGCACACTGACGGCCTGATGACGATCGAGATCGCCAAGCAGATCCAGGCCGACCTGCGCTATATCGGCATTAAACTTGACCTGGTCGAGATCGACGCCGCGGACGAGGAAAAGTGGGCGGCTGAACTGGCTTCAGGTAAACATGACATATTCCTGATGGGCTACAAGGCAGGCATTGACAAGCTCTTTACCAGTGAGGCCGAAGTCAGCGACGTTGACAGCGCCGACCTGATTGAGCCGTTGTTCAAGACAGGCGCGGACGTCAACTTTACCGGCTATAGCAATGCGCAGGTCGATAAACTGCTGGACCAGATCAGCGGTTTTGCTCTGGCGCTCAAAAGCGAGCGGCACGCCAAGTTGAAACAGATCAATCAGCAGTTATACCAGGACAAGCCGGTCATCGTCTTGTTCTACATCGAAAAACTCTAAAAGTCAGGAGCCTGCGACTAAACGTCGCGGCTCCATTTTGAGGTGAGCGCGAGGAACCGAGAGGTTCACTCTCAGGTTCCGAGCGCGTAAACAATGGACTCGATCGACTATTTTCTAAGGATAAAGAAAGAGGACATCTACCTGATCTGCCCTTTCTTCGAGGCTTTTGAGGGCATGGCCGCGATCCGCACCCCCAAACCGGAAACGGGGAACTTCGCTACTCTTAAACTGATGGTATCGCCTGACTTTCAAGCCGACTTTGAGAAACTGCTCGACTACCTGAGCGGGAGATTGGAAATTGAACGGTTGGTTCAAGCCGCTTAAACCAGACCAGATCGTCAATAATATCCAGGAGATCGACTTCACCGGCCTGAAGCAGGCCGGGATCAAGGCGTTGATCCTGGATATTGACGACACGCTGATCCCCCGCAGGATGAACGATGTAACACCCGAAGTGCTTGACTGGGTCAATCAGAGAAAGGCCGAAGGCTTCAGGCTTTTTCTCGCTTCTAACAGCCGCCACCCCAGCCGGGTCAACTATTTCAGCGAAACACTGGGTGTGCCTGCCGCCGGGCTGGGCCTTAAACCTCTGCCCTTTGCTTTCCGCCGCGCCTTGAAAACCCTACAAGCTGCTCCGGCCGAAGCTGCCATGATCGGCGATCAGCTGTTCACGGATATACTTGGCGCGAACATGCTGGGTATCTACACTATTTTCGTCAAGCACCTGACCCCGGAAACTTTCTCGCCGCGCGTCTGGATGAGACAAGCTGAGAAGTGGGTTTTGGATCGGCTTTAGACCAGGCTTTTTAACGCCTGCTTGAGGATGGCTTCGACATTGCCCGAGGAAAGATCGATATCCGACTTGAGGATGGTCTCCCTGGCCTCGCGCGGGCTGTAGCCCAGCGAGATCAGGGCCGCGATCGCGTCCTGGATCACGGGCTGATCGCCTTTAATGCCGACCGCCGTGTCAGCCGGCTTGATCGCGTAGGCTTTGGCCACCTTCTCCTTCAGTTCGATGACCAGCTTCTGCGCGGTCTTCTTGCCGATGCCGGGCACCGTCGAGATCAGGTCCACATCAGCCTGGGTGATGGCAGCAACGATCTTATCGATAGGGAAAGCGGAGATTATCGCCATCGAGGCCTTGGGCCCGATGCCGCTGACGCTGAGCAGGAGGCGGAACAGGTTGCGCTCCTCTTTGGTCAGGAAACCGTAAAGCGAAATATCGTCCTCGCGCACGACCTGATAAGTATAAAGATGAAGATTGTCGCCGATCTTGGGCAGTCGTGCCAGCGTGCCGCCGGAAACAAAGACCTGATAGCCGATATTGCCCACGTCAATGACCAGGTGATTCTTATCGATATGCTCTAAAGTGCCTTTGAGATGGGAGATCATAAGCTTGCCAGTCTGTAAGAGTGTAAATGGCAGATCGCAATGGCCAGGGCGTCAGCCGCGTCATCTGGTCTGGGCAGGTCATCGAGCTTGAGCAATGTCTTGACCATCTGCTGGACCTGCTTTTTGTCAGCTTTGCCATAGCCGGTCACTGCCATTTTGACCTGGAGCGGCGAATATTCCGCGACCGGCACTTTTTGTTCGGCCGCTGCCAAGAGGCTCATGCCCCGCGCCTGGCCCACAGCTATGGCTGTCTTGGAATTAACGCCAAAGAACAGCTTTTCGACCGCGATTATCCTGGGCTTATAGGTATTGATGAGCTTCCTAAGCTCAAGATAGATCTTGCGCAGTCTGGCCTGGGAAGTATCGGTCTTGGGAGTGCGGATAACACCGTGATCGACAAAGACCAGCCTGTCCCCTTGTTCAGAGACCAGCCCGAAGCCTGTGGTGGCTGTTCCTGGATCAATGCCTAAGGTAAGCATTAAAAGTATTCTATCACGGAAAACCTTGATTTAAAAGGCAGAGGCGCTAGAGCCTGATCTCAACGTTGCCGCTGATATCGGTCAGCCGGTAATCGGGCGCCGAGCTATTTTCCTGCTGGGCTAAAAGATTAAGTCTGACATAATCGCTGACCGAATATCTTGTCTTGAAGGTAAAAGTATCCACCCGGGTCTCAGCGCCGGCATATGACCTGGCATGGGTATAGCCCAGATCGAGGCGCAGCCGTTCTCCCTGGCGGTAAACGATCTCAAGGCCGGGCGTCAGCGTATAGGTCACTCTGGAAAGCAGATAATCAGTTGTCCGGCTGAAAGAACTGAGCAAAGAGAATGTCCAGTTATCAGAATAGTTCCAACTGCCCTTGAGCGCGGCAGTATAGGTTTTATTATCGGCCAGGTTGGCGCAACTTTCCCCGCTTGATTCCTGGATGCGCTCAAAACTGTAGCTTGAGTCAACATAGAATCGCTCTGTCACAGATGTCTTAAGTGAAACATCGAACCTCCCCTGTTGAGCCCGGCCGGGAACATAGCTATACGGTTCCTGGGTCGAGGCCAGTGTCTGGCTTAAAGTTTGCTCCCGGAAAAAATTGAGTTCTGTTGAAACGATCGGCCAGGGAGCGATCTTGATCGTGTAAAGCGTTGAGTCCATGTCGCTGGAAGTGTTCTTGGCCGAATAGTCCGGATAGTCATATGGATCGACCGAATAATTCCGGCCCAGCCGGCCGATCAAACCGAACATCAGATACTTATTCGGCAGATAGTTGAACTCCGCCCGCTGCTGCTCATTATTATAGCTGAGCGTGCCGGTGCGCAGGATCGTCGTGAAATTAGGCTTGAACAGATAGCGCAAACGGAACTGCCGCGACGGCCTGAGATCAAAGGACAATGAACCCGATTGCTTGGCTACTGCCTCAACCGTTGCCGGCAGATCATCGACCAGGCTATTGATCGTATATTTGCCTTCCAGTTTCAAGGCCGGATGCAGCCTGGCCTTGAACGCCAAATCAAGCACGCTGGTCAAACCCTCAGCCGAGTCATCGATCGACTGCCAGGCAGATGACCAGAAGAAGTTCTCGTCAGGCGACAGCGTCAGCTTGAGATCGTAAGTGCGCTTGTCCGGCTCAGTGCCGTCAGGCTCTTGGCGCTGTTCCAGCTCCAGATTGGAGCTTAACCTTGCCTGATCGTTGCCCAGGGTGGCCAGGCCCAGGTCCAGCCGCCGGTAATCCGTTACTTCCAGGGAAGGCGACTGACGCAGCCACTCTTCCAAGCTGCCTTTGAGACTGGCCGATAACGGCCCGAAGCGGTGGCGCAGTTCCGCTGAATCACGCGTGATCGCCCGCCTGATCAAACTGCCGCTGACAGGATCATTGCTTTCGTCTGATTCGGAATGATCGTAAAAGAGGTCGGGCAAGCCAGCGGGCGTCAAGCGCAACCGCGCCCGCTTATAAAGATTATTATATTCAATACCTGACTGCTGGAAGTTTTCCTGCTCGTGATCAGCGCTCAGGCCAAAGACCGGGCCTGGACGGTAACTGAAGCCAGCGCCGTAGTTTAAGACATCCTGCTGCGGATCGGCTTCTGCGATCGGCGCAAACTTGGGGCCGACGCGTTTGACATGCCCGCTTATACTGAGAGGCCCAAGCACTGAGCTTAAACTGAGCTTGCCTGCCCGGCCGGTCTCCAGGCTCGTGCCCGCAGACAGAAGGTCGAGATCTCTGACGGAATAAGCCGCTTCAGCCAAGACCGTGATCGGTTCGCTGACATAGCTGGCATCGCCGCCCAAAACCCAATGGCCCTGCGGATCAACCGCCTCCTGGCTCATGCTCGAGCGGATGGACTGCGCATCCGTCAGGCTGTCGGAATCATTAAGATAGGTCAGGCCCAGTTTGAGGTCCGGCTTCGGCCGGCTGAACAGTCGCAGGCCATAAGTCGAGTGCTGATAAATAGTTTCGCGCCGGTCATAACGCACTTCGATGATCGAGCGGCGGTCGATCACCCGGTTAAGGAAGCGGACCGTGCCGGCCTGATAATCGATCGTATAATCATTGCCGCGTTCCTGGCGCAAGCCGTCAACACTGACCTGTTCGCTGTTGATCACCGCTGGCGAAGAACTTAGAGAATACGGCCCTTGAGTATTGTCGCCATACATCCGTTGATATTCGGACCGGCCTTTGGGAGAAGAATAAAGCGTCTGGAAACCCCAGCCGCCCAGATCGCCCTTGAGCCAGCCGCCTTGCAGCACTTTATCCAGCCGGGTGAACTCGGTTTCGTTCAGATCAGCAGTAAAATCCCCCAGATAAGCCTCATAGCTGCCGTGGCGCAGCAGGATCGAGATATTCTCTTCCCGCTCTGCCACCTGGGAAACGCCGCTGGCTGAAGAACGGAATAAAGAAGCCTCGATCTCGGTCTCAGCTGCCTGCCCGGAAATGTTTATTCTCAGGGTCTCTTCCCGGCTTTGAGCAGTGCCTTCTGCCTCGCCTTCTTTTGAACCTGACACTGACCGCGACCTGAAAGCCATCACCTGGCTGCCTTTGATCGTCAGGCCGGAAGCTGAGACCGGCTCAACTACCGCCAGGTTGACCAGCTCCCCCGGCAGTTGGGGCAATGGTTCTTTTGCCTCAGCGCTTATCCCCGGCGGCAGAGGCAATGCCTCGCCGGATTTCAGGGCACTTTGCGGCTCCTCTTTGTGCAAGGCCTTATACCAGACAACGCTCTTGTTCCAGACCGGCCTTATGCCGTGAGGATCAAAGGCCGCGCTCTTGATCCAAACAGTAAAGAAGTGGCCGCCTGACTGATAGTCTTCCGGGATCTTGAACTGGCCCCACCAGTGGCCGTCACGATAGACCATATCGATACGCTTGAAACGATCGGAGATCAGGGTCACTTTCATGGCCGGTGAAAAGGTCCTGAGCCTGAGGGTCGCTGGGCCGCCGATCACAGCCGGATAAACCGGAAAAAAGCTCAGGGCATAATCATCTGTGTAGATGGCCTGCTCATAGTACAAACCAGCGTTCTCCGCAGCCGCGGCCGCAACGGAAACCAGCACTAAAAACAGAATGAATATTGCCAAATTCCTTGAATGATAAGGCATTGAAGAGCATCAATCATTATACAGTATAAGGGCGGTCGAAGGCCAGGTTCGTGCTATAATTACTTCCATGTTGCGCTCGCTCTGCCTGGTCCTCTGCCTGTCCTGCCTGTTTGCCGGCGAAAGCCTTGCCCAGTTCAGCGCAACCAAGCTGATCAAGCTGGACAAGGAGCTGCACCAGCTCATCTCAGCCTACCCCAACCAGGTCGGCATCTGTTTTATCGACCTTGAGAGCGGTAGAGAGCTGCAGATCAATGGCCGCTGGAAATTCCCTGCTGCCTCGATCGCCAAGCTGCCGGTCATGGCAACGGTTTATCATCTGAGCGAGATCAATGCCCTTGACCTTGACGAAACGATCGAACTGCAGGATGAAGACAAGGTCGGCGGCTCAGGCCTGCTCAGATGGATCAGGACAAAAAGACAGTATCGACTGCGCGACCTGGCGCGTCTGATGATCGTCAGTTCCGACAATACCGCCAGCCACATGCTGGTCAAGCGTGTCGGCCTGGAGAATATCAATGCCTATATGAACAACGGCCTTAGCCTCTGCTCGATCAGCATCACCGACCCAACCATGCTGCTTGAGCCGACCAGCGAAGCTGCCAATACGGCCTCACCCGCTGATACCGCTTATCTGCTGGCCAGGATCCAGGATGGGCCGACCTTTTCCAGCGAAGCCAGGGCAGAAATGCTGGGCTATCTGAAACAGCAGCGCTATCGCTGGGGCTTGCGCCGGGGCCTGCCGGCAGGGACCATGGTAGCCGATAAAACCGGCAATCATAATAAAGTGATGAACAATGCCGGGATCATCTATTCTCCGGCTGGAGATTACATCCTGTCCGTTTTCACTTTCGGCCTGGAAGATAAAAATGCTGCTCAGGACCTGATCAGGGATATTTCCCAACTGGTCTACAAGATATTTACCGGTGAAGATGAACCGGCTAAAATGCCACGTGAAAACCCTGAAACTGGCCTGTTGCCGGTTCCCAATTGACCTGTTTATCCCTGATGTTCCGGCCTAAACGAGAATCAAGGTCATTGAGACAGCTGCGGAGCTTGTCTTCTTCTCCTTCAGCCAGGAACTCGACCCGACCATCAGGCAGGTTGCGCACCCAGCCGCTTAAGCCATGCTTCTGCGCCACATCCACTGCGGTGAAACGAAAGCCCACTCCCTGGACAAAACCAGTATAGTGGACATGGAGCCGTTTCATTTTAGATGCAAGGCCGACATGATCACCGGATAGAATTTGGCAATGACCGGTCCAAAGACCAGCGAAACGACCGACATCAACTTGAGCAGGATGTTGATCGAAGGCCCGGAAGTATCCTTGAATGGATCACCGACCGTATCGCCCACGACCGCGGCCGCGTGCACCGGCGTGCCTTTGCCGCCAAGATATCCGTCCTCGATCAATTTCTTAGCGTTGTCCCAAGCCCCACCGCTGTTGGCCATCATGATCGCTAGCAGAACCCCGGTGCCCAATGAACCGGCCAGGAAACCGCCTAGAGCGGTCGGACCGAGCAACAACCCGACCAGCAGTGGCACGATAACGGCCATAATGCCCGGAATCAGCATCTCTTTGAGCGCTGATTTGGTCGAGATATCAACACAGCGCTCGATATCCGGTTTAGCTTTGTTCTCCATTAGACCAGCGATCTCCTTGAACTGGCGCCGGACTTCTTCGACCATGGCGTAAGCCGCCCGGCCAACCGCCTGCATGGTCAGGGCCGAGAAGAGGAACGGCATCAAGGCACCGATGAAAAAGCCGACCACGACCGTAATCTCAAGCAGGTTAATGCTGTTGATGCCGACGGTTTGGGTATAAGCAGCAAACAGGGCCAAAGCGGTCAGGGCGGCCGAGCCGATGGCAAAACCCTTGCCAATGGCAGCGGTCGTATTGCCCAGAGAATCGAGCTTGTCGGTAATCTTCCTGGCCTCTGGCGGCAGTTCAGCCATGGTCACGATGCCTCCGGCGTTGTCAGCGATCGGGCCGTAAGCATCAACTGACATAATGATGCCGATGGTCCCCAGCATGCCGACCGCGGCAATAGCAACGCCGTAAAGGCCAACGAAATGATAAGAGATGAGCAAAGCGACACAGATCGAAAGGATCGGCAGAGCCGTACTGCGCATACCGATAGCAATGCCGCTGATGATATTAGTAGCCGGGCCGGTCTCGCAGGACTTGGCCAGTTCCTTGACGGTCTTGCCGGAAGTATAGTATTCGGAAAATTTGCCGATGGCCACGCCGACCAGGATACCGGAGAGAATAGCCCAGAAAACGCCCAGGTTGCCGGGCAGCAGCCAGTTGACCACAAAGAAAGCCGCCACTATGAACAGGCCGCCGGCCACATAAGTAGCATAGTTAAGCGCCGCAGCCGGGTCGGCGTTCTGGATCAGCTTGATGAACAGCGTGCCGATAAAAGAAGCGACCGCGCCGACCACGATCAGGACTAGCGGCAGGAGCATCCAGTTCAACGTTGATGGGGTCATTAGTACGCCTAGTGCCATCGTTGCTACAACAGAACCAACATATGACTCGAACAGGTCAGCGCCCATGCCGGCGACGTCGCCGACGTTATCGCCCACGTTGTCAGCAATGACTGCCGGGTTGCGCGGATCGTCCTCAGGGATGCCGGCCTCAACTTTACCGACCAGATCAGCGCCCACGTCAGCTGACTTGGTATAGATGCCGCCGCCTACCCTGGCGAACAGGGCGATTGAGGAAGCGCCCATGGAAAAACCTGAAACGACCAGGGCTTTGGTCTTAAGATCTGGGATCAACAGCCAGATAAGGCCCAGCCCGATGATGCCGAGACTGGCGATGGACATGCCCATGACCGCTCCACCCATAAAAGCGGTACCGAGGGATTTGCCCTGGTTATAGGTGCCCGCGGCCGCCGCGGTCCGGACATTGGCCTTGGTCGCGGCACTCATGCCGATGAAGCCGGCCAGCATGGAGAAAAGACCGCCCGCGATATAGGCCAGAGCAATCTGCCAACCGATAAAGACCACCATCGCGAGGAAGACGACCGCCATGAAAACGCTCAAGCTGAGATATTGCCGCTTGAGATAAGCCATGGCGCCTTTGTGGATCGCGGCCGCGATCTCGTTCATGCGCTCCGAGCGCACCTCTGTGCGGGCGATACTCCAGAAAAGATACAGCGCGTAACCCAGACCCAGCAGACCGACCAGGATTATCCAAAGATCCATGATGTTTTTCCCCTTTCATTTTCATAAATGACCAAACCAAACCGCCATTATATGCTACGTTGCAGCTGAGTGTCAAGAAACGCTCTGTTGTGATAAAATCTATCTAGGTTCTGGGTACTAGGTACTGGGTTCTGGCTATATTAAAATCAATCCTAGAACCTAGTGCCCAGAACCCAATAACATGTTCAAAATAACCGAACGTCAATATAATATAATAATGAAACAGGCCATGCGCGCCTACCCCAACGAGACCGGCGGCATCCTGGGCGGCCGTAAGGATACGATCACCGGCGTGCTGCCCATTGCCAACAAGATCAGCCAGGAAAGCACGAACAAGTTTGGTATCTCATCGGAGGATATTGAGCGGGCTTACAAGTTCCTGATCAAGCATAAACTGGAATATTTGGGAGTTTATCATACTCATCCTAAAGGCCTGCCTTATCCTTCGGAACAGGACCTGGCGCATCACCAGAAATACCTCTTTATCATCGGTTTGCGGGACAGAAAAAACCCGGAATTCTACGCCTGGAAAGCAGAGAACGGTCTGGTCAAACCGGAGGACATCAAGATCATCAGCGATGTTGGTGTAACCGTGGTTGATATCATGACCGGCAAACCAAAATTATCAGAGAATATCGGCGGCAAGGAGCTTGACCGCCTGACCAGGATGATCAATGCTTTTATCGAAGGCAAGGAACCGGAGTATCACAAGTACAACCCCACCAACTGGGACGCCTCAAGCTTTAGCACTTTCGCGTAGCCCTGAGCCCCGGGCGAAGTCGAGGGGTCGAAGGGCTTAGAAACTATACCTGCCGCGCAACAGGATCAGGTTGCTGCCCATTAGATAGCTCGGGTCTTCCGCTGCTGTGGGCATGTATTCGCTGCCGGGCTGGCCGCCGCTGAACATCGCCTCAAGTGAGAGGTCAAAGTTCTGGAACAGGTTGTGCGACAAGGCCGGATAAAAGATAAAGCTCAGGTCATCGGCATTGAGCAGGAGCGAGAATCGCAGGTCGGTCAGCTCATCCAATAGCTTGTTGGTCCCGATATAATAATAATCCATGCCCAGCTGTGACAGGTCACCGCTTAAAAGCTTGCTCCATTCATAATCAGCCATGCTCTTCTGGCCCAAGCCGTTGAAATAATACTCCAGATCAAGGCCCCAGCCGTTATCAAAAGTATAGTTGCCTCCCAGAACGGTCTGGATATAACGGTTGGCGCCCGGGACCGAGATGAGCGCTGTTTCAGCCCTAATGCCCAGCGTGAACAGCTCGCCGGTCGTATCAAACCCGATCTGAAAAGCACCGCTGCCGCGGTCAACATAGCTGAGCGAAACATCATAAATATCATAATTACCGCGGAGCCGCGCGCCTTTTTTACCTTCAGACCAGGGCTCATCGGTCTCAACGAAAATATCTAGGCCTGAGGCCGCACCCAACGGCATTTCACAGCGCAGGGCAATCGGTGTTTTATCCTGATCATCATCAACAGCAAACGAGAGAGTGAAAGGATTAAAGACATCGGACGGGTTCCAGATGTAGCCCGCGCCCCAGGCAATGCGCTGCTTGCCCAACGTGATATCAGCAAAGGCTAGCCGCCAGACAAAATAGGCCCGGTCCCAGACCAGCTGGTCAAGCCCTGAAACATTGGCCAGCGGCAAAGAATTGGTCTTGGCCAGAAGATCGTATTCCGGCTCCAGGTGCAGCAGCAGGTCAAAGCACGGCTCCGTATCCAGACGCAGCCGCAGCCGGCCCAGGTTGCCGCCCATCATATCGCCGTTGCGGTTCGCGCCGCCCACGATCAGGTTCTCATAATAACCGACCATGGTCACCGGCTGGGCTGCCGCACAAAAGCACAGCATGAACAGCAGGCAGATAAAAACACAAACGCGCTTAATCATGTTCAACCTCTCAGGGCCATCCGGCCTCTGAACCAATAATAGAGCAGGCGAAAATACCGGCCGTGCTTCCAGCAGCCTTTGATCAGCACGGAGTATTTGAAAGCTAGTTCCTTGCGCACCCAGTTCTCTTTCTGGTCATCGAGCTTTTGCTTGAGCAGTTTTTCCAGGGCGCGGACACGGAACCTGTCCATGCCCCAGTACTTTTTCGACAGCTGGTCTGGCCGGCCGCCCCGCTTAAAGACCAGCGGCTCGTCAATGTAGCCTATCTGATACTTAAGGGTCAGCCTGAGCCAGAGATCATAGTCCTCGCAAACCGGCAGGGATTCATCAAACCCGCCCAGGTCCAGAAAGACCTTTTTTTCCATCAGGATAGATGAGGCGCTGATCAGGCAAAGCGGCAAGCATCGCTTAAAGATCCAGCCGCCCTGCTTGGCATGTTTGGCGCTTTGGTTAAGATGCTCCCCTCTTAAATACCAGCGCTCGTTGGTGTAGCAGACACGGTACTCAGGATGCTCCTTCAAAAGCCTCAACTGTTTGACCAGTTTATGTTTGTCCCAGAGGTCGTCCGAATCAAGGAATGCCAGATAAGTGCCGTTGGCCACCGAAGCGCCAAAATTCCTGGCCGAGGCCACGCCGCGATGGGGCCGGTAATAATACCTAACCATTTCTTTCATGGTCCGGGGCGGGCTCATCCGGTGGATCGGGTCGGAGCCGTCCTCAACGATGATCAGCTCGATATCAGGATAGTCCTGGGCCAGGACCGAAGCGATCGCTTCCTGGACCATGACGCGGCGGTTATAGACAGGAATGATTACAGAAATGAGCATGCGCTAATTTTTAAGGTTCCGCTGCGTGAATGTATCTTTCGGGATGCGCACATCGAACTTGATGTCAGTGATAATCATCTCGGTCAATGAATCCTCGCGCAGCAGGTTCTTCATGGAAACGTATCTGGGATAATAGCGGGAGCCGTGTTTCTGGACATCGCCCAGGATCATGACCTTGAGCTTCTTGCCGGACAAGGCGAACAATTCTTCGCGCACGGGCACAAAGATCTCCCGGTCGACCCAAATCCTTATCTTATGATAATTGACATCTTTGACCTTGGCCGTCAGATCAAGCACGTAACACGGCCGCGCCTTGGTCACTTCTTCTGTGCCGCGGCGGAATTTAATATAGATGGTTTCCTGGCTGACCAGTTGAACGGCGTACTTTTCCTTCAGTTTATTGCTTTCCAGAGCGTCTTCATAGCTGAAATCAGATCCCATCATCGACTGTTTGAGCATATGGCCGGCGATTTTGATTATCTTATCGACCGAAGGCAGGTACATCCACATATTATCGCCGATCTTAAGGTACTTAACGCCTTTGTCCCGCGGCGGAGAGAGGAATTCAGAAAAACTTTTGTCCTCTCCCTCAGAATAGGACGCCATGGTCTTAACGCGCTCCTGTCCGCTCACATGAATGACCATCTTGGCCTCTGTCCTGGCCGTGCCGAAGGTCATATTCTTGTCGACCTGGTCAATGATCTCCTCGCCGGTTAAAGCCACTGACGGCAATGCAAACAAACACAAACTCAAAGTTAGCAGGAGCCTGAGGCTGAACGCCTCGGCTCCTTTTCTCTTCTTGGTGATTATAGGAACCGCGACGTTCAGTCGGGGGTTCCGTCCTCGCTGTCTAAAGTTCACGCAGTGCCTCCGTTGGTTCCATGCGCGCCGCACGCAGGGACGGCGGGATCGAAGCCGCGACCGAGAAAAGGATCCCCATGCAAAAACCGAAAAAGACTATGCCCCAGCGGAAAAGCGCGCGGTAGACCGAGGATAAGGGGAAATTAAAGCTATCCATTTGCTCAAAGGTCGAGCTAAGGTCAATCCCTTCCACCGAAAGGTAATAGGCGATCCCGGAACCCCAGATCGCGCCAATAAAACTGGCAATGGTGCCGATCATCAATGCTTCCAGGATGACGATCCCCATGACCTGCCGGTCCTTTAATCCCAGCGCTTTCATCATGCCGATCTCTTTGACACGCTCCAGCACGGACATATACATTGTATTTAAAATGGTAAAGCTGGCCAGGAACAGGATCAAAAAGTAGATCACTGCATAAACCCCTTTGGCCAGCCTCATATATGCCCAATAGAAACTGACATCACGCCAGCTTTTGGTCGTGTACTCATCTCCGTAAACCTGCTCCAGACTGGCTTGGATCTCCCGGGCGACTTCCGGTGCCTTGTTCATATCTTTGACAAAAACGAATATCTCGGTCACCGCGTTGTTCAGGTCCAGCAGCTGCTGCGCCTTGGAGAGAGGCATAAAAAAGGTCGTCTTGTCAACGCTTATTACTCCATAGCTGAAGACCCCGACG
The DNA here is from genome assembly GCA_016932255.1 of Candidatus Saganbacteria bacterium. Taxonomy (GTDB): domain Bacteria; phylum Margulisbacteria; class WOR-1; order O2-12-FULL-45-9; family O2-12-FULL-45-9; genus JAFGDE01. The sequence continues at coordinate 85,235 of JAFGDE010000014.1, read as the reverse complement.
ATCGTGAGGTTCATGGCAGTGATGGACCCATAAGCGGTCTGCGTTACTACAGTCAGAGTGTCACCGATCTTCAATCCAAGCTCGTTGGCCAGCATGGCTCCGATATTGATCTCTTCCTTGCCCGGCTCGATCAGCCTGCCCGCGACGATCTTCTGGTCCAGGCGGGAGACCTGGTTCTCGAGGCTGGGCACGATCCCGATGCCGAATACCGGTTTATTGCTGCCCTCATGCTCCAGCAGCACGCCGAACTTGATCCTGCCCGCGGTCAGCGTGACGTTGGAGTTGGCCGCCGCGATCTTCTCGACCGCTTTATAACCCTGGATATTGGCTTCCAGGGGCAGCATTTTCTCACGTTTAACATATTCTTTGTTGAGTATCCGGACATGGCCGCTGGTCATCCGGACCGTATTGTCGAACAGGTTGTCCATGACCCCTTCGATCAGCGACCACATGTAGATGGCGATCATCACCGCCACCGCGATTGACAGACCAGTCAGCACCGAACGCCGCTTGTTGCGTAATATATTCCTTAAAGCGATCTTGAGCATTTAAGCTTTCCTCAAGGCCTCGGTCGGCTCCAGGCGGCTGGCCACCCAGGCCGGATAAATACTAGTCAGGGCCGAGATCACGATCCCGGCGACAAAAGCGATGACGAACGTATCAATGTTCCAGACACCGCGTGACACCCCGGTGATGCGATAACCCACGTCTCCCACATCCCTCATCAGAATGCCCCAGTTGATACCATATTTAACAAAAGGAATGTTAAGCAGAACTCCGAGCAAGCACCCCGTAATACTGCCAAAGAAGCCGATCATCGCACCTTCAAAAACGAACAAACGGACGATCTGCCCACGCCGCATGCCCATGGCCGCCATCATGCCGATCTCTCGCGTCCTTTCAAAGGCGGCCAGAAGGATCGTGTTGCTGATGCCGATCAAAGCGATCAGAAAAATGGAGAAGAGCATGATGGACGTTCCGCCGCGTTTGGCCCGGGCAATGGCCAATACATCCTCGGCCAGTTCTTTCCAGGTAACGACCTCCAGAGCAGGGATCTTTTGCGCCAGCATGTCACGAAATTCCTCAAGCCTGGCCGGGTCCTTGATCTTGATATCGATCTCGGTCACACCCTGCCCCATGTCCAGCGATTCCTTGCCCAACCCTAAAGGAATGACCACCGCCGCCCAGTCGATCTTGGGGTCCTCGGTCTTGAGGATGCCTTTAACGCGCAGGTCCAGCGCCTGGAAAGTATCGTACTTGGTGCGCATCAGGATGGTCATGTAATCGCCCACATCAACGTCAAAGTCCTCAGCCAGCCCCTCGCCTAACAGAATGGACTCCTCGCTGGCTGTAAAAAAGAACTCCCCCTTGGTCACCGCCTGCTTTAAAAGAAAGACCGCCTCATCGTCGCTCGGGCTGACCGCGATGCCTACCGCCGGATATTGGTCGATCCCATCCGAGAGCATTATCCGGAAATTGATCCGGCTTGTCACGCCCGCGACTTCCGGCTCCAGACCGACTGCTTTCACAATGCGGCCCGGGCTGTCGATCGATTTATCCAAAGGCAAGTTCTCCTCGTCCTCACGATAACCCCGGTCAAATATTTTAATGTGGCCGGTCTCATAATTGATGATCCTGTCAAATGATTCTTGATCGATGCCGGTCAGCATGGAATCTATGATGATGAGGAACATCAGGCCGATGGCGATCGCCAGAAAGGTCAGGAATGTCCTGGTAAAATGCCTAAATATATTCCTGAATGCCAGCCTTAAAAGCATTTAGATCCTTTCATCCGATTGGATCTGGCCGTCGTGCACGCGCACCAGGCGCCGGGCGTAATTCATGACCATGGGATCGTGGGTCGAAAAAATAAATGTTGCGTTGGTCTTCTGGTTCATTTCCAGCATCAGCTTCAGGATCGCCTCGCCGGTTACCGAATCCAGATTGGCGGTCGGCTCATCCGCCAGCACGACCTTGGGCCGCTTGACCAGCGCCCGGGCAATAGCCACACGCTGTTGCTGGCCGCCGCTCATTTCTAAAGGCTTCCTGTGGACCAGCTCGGCCAGGCCGACATCCGCCAGGATGTCCATGACCTTGTCTTTGCGCCTGGCTGAGCTGCGCTCACCTAAAAGAACCAACGGGAATTCTACGTTCTCAAACGCCGTCAGCACCGGGATCAGGTTAAAGGTCTGAAAAACAAAACCCAGGTTCCTGTTGCGCACGTCAGCCAGCTGGTTTGAGGACAGTCGGGAAACATCCTGGTCATTGATAAAGACAGAGCCTTCGGTCGGTTTATCCAGACAACCGAAAAGATTGAGCATCGTGGTCTTGCCGGAGCCCGACGGTCCGGCGATCGAGATGAATTCCCCTTCATCAATATTAATTGAAACCCCGCGCAAGGCGGGGACTTCTACTTTACCGATCTTATAATTCTTGATCACGTTTTCCATCCTGGAAATAGGCATAGCATCGCCTCCTGTTTGCGATTATAATCCTATGGAAATCAAAGTCAAAGGCTTTTTGTTTATCTCGATTGACAAGCCCTAAAACTTGAATTAAACTAAGGCCAAAATCCGTTATGAACTCACTATTAGTCGCCATAACCGGTCTGGTATTGTTTGCCGCAGGATATCTCTTTTACGCAAATTTCATCGAGAAAAAGGTCTGGCGCGTTGACCAAAGCAAGCAAACCCCGGCGGTGCAGAACGAGGACGGGTTGGATTACGTCCCGGCCAAGCATTGGACCGTGCTTTTTGGTCATCATTTTGCCTCGATCGCCGGCGCCGGGCCCATCATCGGCCCGGTCATCGCCTGCTCACTGTTCGGCTGGGGCCCGGCCCTGCTCTGGATCGTCATCGGCAGCATCTTTATCGGCGGGGTGCATGACTTCTCCGCTCTGATGCTGTCGCTGCGGCATAACGGCAAGACCGTAGGCCATGTGGCCGAGAGCGTGCTCAGCCGGCGCAGCCGGCTGGTCTTCTCGATCTTTCTCTGGCTGGCCCTTATCCTGGTCGTGGCTGTCTTTGCCGCGGTCACGGCCAAGACCATGATCGAAGAGCCCAGGATCGTCATTCCCAGTCTGGGCATGGTCCTGACCGCGGTCCTGCTGGGCCTGATGCTGTACCGCTGGCAGGTCAATCAATGGCAGGCGACAATAGTCGCTCTTGTCCTCATGGGATATTTTATCTACCTCGGCATGATCTTTCCGATCAGCCTTGCCCTGCCTAATGCGCTGACCATCTGGATCATCATCTTGCTGGCCTATGCTTTTATCGCCTCGATCCTGCCGGTCAATATTCTGCTGCAGCCCAGGGATTATCTCTCGGCCTTTATCCTGTTCTTTGGCTTGATCCTGGGCTATCTGGGGATATTTGTCACCCTGCCGAAAATGAACGCGCCGGTCTTTATCAGCTCGCAAAGCGGGCAAGGGCCGCTCTGGCCAATGATGTTTGTGATCATCGCCTGCGGCGCGATCTCCGGCTTTCATTCTTTGATCTCCTCCGGCACTACCTCAAAACAGCTGCCGCAAAAGCCCGCAGCTAAAAAAGTGACGTTCGGCAGCATGATACTGGAGGGAGTTTTATCGCTCCTGGCGATCATTGCGGTCTGCGCGGGACTTCACTGGACCGGCGGGCCCAGCGGATCGGTCTACCCCGAGCTGATAAAAGAAAGCGGCTGGATCGTCACTTTTGGCAAAGGCTTCGGCCAGCTGGTCGCGCCTCTCGTCGGCGCCACGATCGGCTCGCTCATCGCCATGTTCACGCTTAATGCTTTTGTGCTGACAACGCTGGACAGCGCCACCCGGATCACCAGATACCTGACTGAAGAGATGTTCGGTCAGGCCCTGGGCCTTAAACTGTTCAAGAACAAATATTTTTCGACCGCGCTGATCGTTTTGGTCTCGCTCTGGCTGGCCCTGGGCTCCTGGACAGCTATCTGGCCGGTCTTTGGCGCGTCGAACCAGCTGATCGCGGCACTGGTGCTTATCCTGGCATCTGTTTACCTGTTCCAGAAAAAACAACCGTCCCTTTACACCTTGGTCCCGGCTATTTTTATGACCGTGACAACCATTGGCGCTCTGGTCTATGAAATGGTATCATTCTTCCAGACAAATAATTACTTGCTTTTTACCATAGCGGCAGTATTATTAGTACTGGCCGCTGACATGTTGATCGAAGCGGCCAGGGTCGTGAACCGCTTCAAGAAAACATAAAAGGGGGTGATAGTCGCTCGAACGGCTCAGCATTCCTGTTAAGGAGGGTAAAATGAAAAAAGTTCTAGTTATTCTGCTTTCATTATCATTTATCGCTTCCGTTGCTTCTGCTGAACTGCTGGTCACGGCTAACCCGATCGGCACTGGTCAGTGGGCGGTCCTGGGCGCAGGCCTGCAGGACTCCAACTACGGCAACATCAGTGGTTACACGCTGACAACCCTGGGAGGTTACGTCGGCTACGGCCTGATGGACATGCTCGATCTTTATGTCAACGCTGCTTATGGCACCATGGGCGGTCTGCCCTCCGGCGTTGAAGGCTCCGGCACCCTGGCAGGCCTTAACCTGAAATATGCAGTGTTGCAGGAAGCCCCTGTTTCCGTTGCCATCGGCGCCGGGCTCAAGGCTCTTTCGGTCCGAATTAAAAACCCGCTGACAGATACGACCAACAGCGGCACCCAGATCTCTCTCGGCGTTGGCGTGAGCAAGCTCATGGCCCCGTTCATTCCTTACGGCGGAGTTGCCTATCGCAGCACCTCCGGCGATGTCGGCGATGCCACCCAGCTGGACGCGACGGTCGGTTCCGCTATTGCCTGGTCCAGCCAGGGCGCGGTGTTTGTTGAATACACTCTGCAGTCGATCACACCCAAGGGCGGCAGCAATTTTTCCAGTGGTCAGATCGGTCTGGGAGTCGGCTACCAGCTCTAAGTTCGGTCAAGGTTTAATTGTTAAAGCCCCCGCCTCTGGCGGGGGCTTTTTCTTTTAACTTCGCTAGAATTGATCGAAAGCATATGCTAAAATACCCAACAGCAATTGCTGAAGAGGTGCAAAAATGTTCGTCACCATCACATTAAATCCCGCTTATGACCATTTACTCTATTTGCATGACGTTGAGATCGGCCAAATGAACCGGACCCACTCCACGATACAAATGCCCGGCGGCAAAGGCGTCAATGTGGCCAGCACCCTGGCCATACTCGGCGAAGAGGTGGTCGCCACCGGTTTTCTCGGCGGCCAAGGCAGCCGGATGTTCGAGGAAGCTTTGAGGAACATCGGCGTGACCACCAATTTTATCTATATTAACAGGGAGATCCGGACCGACTTTTACATTATTGAAGAAGCGCAGAACCGGCAGACCCTGTTCGTTGAGGAGGGCGCGCCGATCGAACGCCGTTTTTTGAACAGTTTCAAGGATAATTTTGACCGCTTGCTGACCTCGGCTGAATTGATCGAGATCGGCGGCAGCCTGCCCAACGGCGTTTCCCCTGCTTTTGTCAAGGAATTGATCCAGACAGCCAACAGAAAAAAGGTCAAGGTCGTGCTCAATGTTCAGGAGCATATAATTAAAGACTGCCTCTGCGACGGCGTCCGGGTCTTTATCCTGAACCCCGACATGCGTGGCTGTGAAGACCTTTGCGGCAAGAATGTCTGTGAGATCGAGCTGCGGCCGCCGGTAGCCCGCGACCTCTTCATTGCCAAGGGGGCTGATATGGTCATACTTAACAGCCATAGTTTTGAGTACACGGTGGTAACCAAGGACGAAGCCTGGCATGGCGAGATTGAGCCGGGCAAATCAGCCAATAAGCTCGGGGTCAGGGATTCGCTGCTGGGCGGCTTTATCCACAATTATCTCAAGACGAATAATACCGGCGAAGCACTCAAGTACGGTCTGGGCGCCGTCCTATCAACGGCGCGGCACAAGGAACACCGCAATCACCCCAATTCCAAGGCCGAGGTCGAAGAACTGCGACTGATGGCCAAAGTAAGGAAGGTCAGTTAACATGAAAAAAGTAAAGGATATCATGAGCCGGGACCTGACCTCTGTGACCGAGGACACGCCGCTTAAAGATGTGGCCGAGGTCCTCTCACTGCGCGGTATCAACGGCATACCGGTGGTCAATAATAAGAACGAGGTCTCCGGCTGGATCTCAGAGCGCGACCTGATCACCAACATTTTTCCGGAAAAGGTTAAGATCGAGAACCCCGACGTTATCGGCCTGGGCAATCTTTCCCAGGTCGTCAAGAAATTGACCCAGGTCGGCTCAGCCAAGGTTAAGGATTACATGAGCAAGACCTTTTTCCCCGTCAAAGAGGACACTTCAGCTGCGGACGTGGCCGAACTGATGCTGCATAAGGACCTGAAGCGCGTGCCTGTTGTGCGGGACAAAAGATTGATCGGGGTCGTGGACCGCGTTAGTCTGGCGCACATCCTGCTCGAAGAAGGTTCTCTTGATTGATCTCTAGAATTTACTAATGATTTTTGAAGAGCTACTACGGATATTGAATCAAGATATTTTTTTGCTGGCTTCGGTTTTACTGATCTTTGGTTTCTTCTTTGGCCGGTTGGTCAATCTGATCCATCTGCCCCGGGTTACCGGCTATATTATCGCCGGTATTATTTTCGGCCCTTCTCTTTTCCAGTTATTCAATGAAAATTCCCTGGCCCAGCTCGACTTTATCCCTCAGTTAGCCCTGGGCATTATCGCCCTGGTCATCGGCGCTGGACTGAGCTTTTCGCTGATTAAACGCCTTGGTTGGGGGTTGGTGTTGATCACCCTGCTCCAGGCTATCGGCGCCTTTATCCTGGTCCTCTCCCTGCTCTATCTGTTTAAAATGCCTTTGGAAGCCGCTATCCCTCTGGCGGCCATTGCAACCGCTACAGCACCGGCTGCCACAGTCGCGATCATTAAAGAATATCGGGCTCGCGGCCCGTTCACTGAGACTGTGCTAGCCGTGGTGGCCCTGGATGATGCCATTGCCATTGTTCTGTTCGGCCTTATCCTGACCATTGACGTTAAAAATCTGGCGACCTTCAGTGAAGCTGCGGTCAGTTCTCTTTCAGCTTCGCTCGTTGAGATACTGGTCGCTTTAGCTATCGGAGTGATCCTGGGGCTGGCCACCCATTTATTGGTCAAAGTGGCCAAGGAAATGACCGATGACCTGATTATCGTCCTGGCGGTGGTGCTGCTGGGCATCGGCCTGGCCTCCATTTCACAGACCTCCGCCCTGTTGACTAATATGTTCCTAGGACTGACCTTGATCAATCTTTCCAGCAAGAACAATGATATTGTCATCAATCTGGAAAAGCTGACCCCTCCGCTCTATTGCTTTTTCTTTGTCCTGGCCGGGGCCCATCTCAATCTGGGCATCTTTACCAGCGTAGGGTTTGCCATGCTGGGCTGGGCTGCAATCTTTGTAGCTGCGCGTATCTTTGGCAAGGTGGGCGGCGCCTACCTTGGCGGGACTTTTTCCGGGGCCAGCGATCCGATCAGAAAATACCTGGGCCTGACCCTTATTCCCCAAGCCGGCGTGGCCATTGGTCTGACCCTGTTAATCACCAGATCCTCGAGTTACTATGATTTCCGTGCGATCATCCTGAATATAACCTTGATGGCCGTGGCTTTCAACGAGATACTTGGGCCGGTCTGCACCAAGATCGCTCTGTTCAAGGCCAAAGAAGCCGCCATTGATGAATCATAGGCAGGCTTGCCGCTAAATTAGGACCGAATATGGCAGAACAACAGGAAACGATTAATCAGGAATTTCTGGAGATCGCCAGGCCGCTTGATCTGGCAGTACGTAAATTACTAGTCCCGGCACTTTTTATCCTGGCTCTTATGGCTTTCCATTTTGGCATCCCATATCCGATATTGCCGATCAGCATTATTTTTGTGCTGTTTCTGGCAGTCAGCAGTCTCTGCCTCTGGCTGATCGACAGAATCCCTTTCCCCGCCCACAAGATATACTTCTTGTTGCTGGCTTTTGACTGCTTGCTTCTCGCGGTCACGACCTACTACAGCGGCGGGCCGCAAAGCTTTGTCCCAGCTATTTATTTGGTCATTAGTACGCTGGCTGGCTTGACCCTGCCTCTCTGGGGGGTTATCGGCATAACGGTCATAGCCGGAATATCTTACTTAGGAGAATTATTGCTGGAGGTCAATGGCATATTACCGCATCTGGACATTTTCCCTGAGTTCCTGCCAGCCGCCCAGTATGCCGCCTCAAGTTACCTGCGAATTACTCCACTGGCTTACTGCTTGACTTTCGCTTGTATTATTTTTCTGTCCTATGCCGCGGCTAAGCAGCTGCGCCAGCACCGCTCTTCCCAGAATCTGCTGAGCCAGGAGCTCGATCAAAGCACAAAAGCGATCAGCCAGCGCGATTCAAGGCTTTTTTCTCTCAATCAGGAACTTGAGCAAAAAGTTCATGAGCTGGAGCATTTTCAGTACAAGCTGGAGGAAAAAGTGAGTTCGCGCACCAAAGAACTTGAAACAGCTAAACAAGATCTCGAGAATAAGATCAAAGAACTTAAACAGTTCCATGATCTTGCTGTCGGCCGGGAACTCAGAATGATTGCCCTGGAAAAAGAACTTAAAGATCTTAAGAAAAAAGTTGGGAGTGATGCCCATGGAACAGACTGATATTTCAAGAATCTTAGCGCTCAAGGGCAAGGTCAAAGGCACGGTCTTCCAGTCCGATGCCAGCTACATGAAAAGGCATTTCGGGTCGGACAGCTTAGTTAAGGTTGAAGCTAAACTCAAGGAATGGGGCCAGAAGCTTAAATATGAGGATGCCAGGGCCATGGAATGGTACTCGGCCGGCACAAGAATATTCTCCCTTTTGGCGATAAAAGAGGTCTTCACCTTGAGCGACGACGACATGTTTGCCATGGGGCTGGAAGGGCCCAAGCATTCCTTTATCATCAAGATGCTGCTTAAGTTTTTTGCCACGGTCGAAAAGATCTTTAATGCCGCTCCGATGGTCTGGCGGCGCCACTGGGATAGCGGCGAACTGGAATTAGTCGAGATCAACGAGGAGCATAAACGCGTGGTCATCAGGCTAAAGGGCATTGACCTGGACCCTGTTTTTTGCAAATATGAAGAGGGTTACTTCAGCGGCATCATGCGCCTGGTCATGCCGGGCGCCAGGGCCTCTGAAACAAAGTGTACCTTTCGCGGCGATGATTGTCATGAATATACTTTTACCTGGTAGGATATATCCATGCTGACAGAAACGGAAATAAAACGGTTCCTAGCCATGCCCGGAATGACTAAGGGGGTTGTTTTTCAGACCGATGCTGAATATATCAGAAAGAAGTTTGGTGAGGCGGGCCTGGCCCAACTGGAGGCGAGGGTCAAGGAACTCGGCGTACCGATAGATTACCGCAAGGCCAAGGCGATGGAATGGCTGCCGCTCGGCCTGCGCGTTATTTCGCTTCTAGCGATCAAAGAGCTCTTTAGCCTGAGCAACGAAGACATCAAGGCCATGGGCAATACCGCACCAAAATTATCCTTTCTGATTAAGCTGCTTCTCAAATCATTTATTTCGATCAGGGCCACGTTCGCTAAAGCCCCGGAAATGTGGCAGCGGCATTACAGCATTGGCCGCGTCTTTTCAGATTATCATGAAACTGATAGATGCGTCGCTGTCACGATCACGGGCATTGAGCTTCCACCGATCATGGTCGGGTACTTGGAAGGTTATTTCCAGCGCATTGCCCAGTATTCCCTGGGGCCCAATGTTCGTTGCGACAGGGACCCATCGCTGGAAAAAGGAGAAGTAAAACATGGCTTCCGAGTCAGCTGGTAACAATAGTACTTTGTCCAATTATCAACTGCTGGAGCAGGAAGTCTTTGAGCTGGAAGATTATATCAAGGATATCTGGGAATTCATTCCCGTATCTATCGCCTACCTGAACCCTGCCGGCATCATCATGGACGTTGACAGCTCAATGGAAAAATTCCTGGATATCCCGAGAGAGGATTTGATCGGCACACGCTTGACCGAATATATCAAGGACCCGGCGATCTTCCAGCACATCCATCAAGAAACCCTGGAACACGGCGGGATCCAGAACATCGATAACTCGATCAAAACAAGGTCCGGCGCTGAGATCAAGGTGGTAGTCTCCTCAGCCGTCAGACGCAGCCAGGAAAACGAAGTGGTCGGTTATTTCATTTCCTTTTCCGACACATCAAAGATCAAACAGATACAATCCGAACTTGAGAAGAAGCTGGCTGAGCTCAAGGAATTCCATGACCTGGCCGTTGGCCGGGAGCTCAGGATGATCGAGCTGGAAAAAGAGGTTGATTCGCTTTTAGCTGAACTGAACAGGCAAAGTAAATACAATACATGAGCAAGCTAAGATCATTGCTTGAACTTGATCGGGATGAGATCGCCCAACTCATTGCATGGTTCATTATTATCAGGCTTCTCGCCGCCGCCTGTTTCTTGCTTGCCTGGACCATTTTCTACCTGACATATTTCCATTTCTTGCTCAATTACTGGCCCGTTTTCAGCATTTGCCTGGCCGAGATCATTGTTTGTCTTCCCTATTACATCTGGCTGCGCGCTAAACGCAGCCTTGCCTGGCTGGCGATCGGCCAGCTCTGGCTAGATTCGTTAGCAATCATCCTGGCCATCCACCAGATCTCAGACAGCCAGAGCCTGATCAATTCCCTGTTCTTTATCCCGATAATCTTGGCCAGCCTGCTCTCTGTGCGCGCCAGCATGATTACGGCCGTTTTTATTGCTCTGGTGTATCTCAGCAGCCTCTACCTGGAATTAATCGGCTACCTGCCGATCAACCCTGAGAGAACTTATTTAACATTTCCGGCACGGCTGATCCAGCCTGCTTTTCTCCTGATAATCCTTTTTCTCAGTTCTCAGATACTTTTCTATTATAATCGAAACATCAAGCGCAAAGCCGGCGCCCTGGCTGAATCACGCAGTGAGATCGGGCGGCTGAGGCAGCAGCTGGAAAAAAAACTTGAAGAAACTAACGCCGAACTTTATCAGAGGAACAAGGAGCTCAAGGAAAGCGAGGCCAGGTTCAGGCAGACAGCGGAACTGGCCGAGGAATGGATCTGGGAGGTCGACGCGGCTGGCCGCTACAACTATAGCAATCAGGTAGTCGAAAAAATCCTGGGTTACAAGCCGGAAGAGCTCGTTGGTAAAAAATATTTTTACGACCTTTTTGCTCCTGAGGGCAAAGAAGAGCTGACGCAGGCCGCCCTAAGCGCTTTTTCCAGTCAGGAATCCTTTCGCAAGTTTGTCAACCCGAATCTGCACAAGAACGGCAGCCTTGTCTATCTGGAAACAAGCGGCAGCCCAGTCATGGATAGCAACGGGAAAGTGCTTGGTTATCGCGGCCTTGATACCGACATCACGGAATACAAACAGGCTAATGATGCGCTGGCCAAGCATGCTGCCGAACTGGAAAAAATGAACAAATTTATGATCGGCCGGGAATTGGATATGATTAATCTTAAAAAAGAGATCAACCGATTGCTGGTTGAGCTCGGCCGGCCGGCCAAATATCAGGTCAACTGAAGCATGAGAGAAGAGAATATCGGTATTAATTTCTATATGATCCTTAAATGGATCGTGCTGGCCGGAATCGCCCTGCTGGTTGTCGGAGAGGTCATTTTCGGCATCATCGCCTTGCCCTCAGCGATTTCCTCTTTTTTGATCTTGTCCGTTTTAGCGTTGACCAATATTTTGCTCTGGCTGATGTATTATCGGAGAATAAACACAGCTCCCCTGGTCTTTTTTTCCCTGCTTCTGGACACAGCCCTGACAATAGTTGCCCTGTACTTTAACGGCGGCACAGAAAATACCTGGTTATTCTTGCCGGGTATTATCATTTTATTGGCCGGTTTTATCATCGATCTGAAAGCCAGCATTTTACTGGCTGTCAGCGCCTATTTTGGCGTGATCCTGATGTTCCTGCTGGATTACAACGGCATTATTCCCCATTACAGCATATATGAGGACGTTGCCTTACACTGGCGCGATCTTGAATACAATCTGGATTATTTGACCGGCATGTTCCTGCTGTATTTAGCCTGCGCGCTTGGCGGCGGATTCTTTACTTATTATATGAAACGCGTTTCTAATCAGCTAAAACAAAGTCTTGAGCAGGCGCAGCAAAGCCAGACCCAGGCCGAGAACTCCCGCCGGGCGATACAGAATATCCTGGAAGACCTATCCTGCGCCCGCAACGATCTTGAACAAAGGGTCAGAGAGCGCACACAAGAGCTCGAGGAATCCCGTAAGGACCTGGAAAAAAAGATCGAAGCCAGGACCGTCGATCTGGAGAACAGCCGTAAGGCGATCATGCATATGATGAGGGATCTGAAGGAGGATATGAGCAAACTGCAGGCTATTGACCGGTTAAAGACGGAATTTCTGTCCTTGGTCAGCCATGAACTGAGAACGCCGATAACGCCAATCAAAGGTTATCTGGCATTGATGCTGGGCGGCAAAATGGGCGATTTTTCCGATCAGCAAAAGCACGCTCTGAACATCCTCATGCGTCAGAGCGATCATCTTGAGGACCTGATCGGCAGCGTACTCGATATCTCCAGGCTGGAGCTAGGCAAGCCCATCCCAGCGGAATTGCAGCCGCTCTCGATTAAAAAGATGATCGATGACATCATTGAAGCGCTCAAACTGAGCGTTGAAGAGCGCGGCCTCAGGCTTAGCGTTGAGATCCCTGGGCCATTGCCTACGATCATGGGCGATGAGATCAAACTGAAGCGGGTCATGACCAATCTGATCGGCAATTCGCTCAAATTCACGCCTAAAGGCGGCTGGATCACTATCAAAGCCGGGCTTGACGGAACTAACATCAAGATCGAAGTGGTTGACAATGGGATCGGGATTGCGAGAGAATATCTAGAGAAGATCTTTGCCAAGTTCTTTCAAATAGACAGTTCCTATTCTCGGGCGGCCGGTGGCATTGGCATGGGCTTGGCCATAGCCAAGGAACTTATCGAATTGCATGGCGGTAAGCTCTGGGCTGAATCTCCGGGACTTGGTCGAGGCGCTAGCTTTATCTTTACTTTGCCTGTGGAAAAAAGAGGGGGAGCCTAATATGGCAAAAAAAATATTAATTATTGAGGATTATCCAGCCACTGCGGAAATGATAGCCAATATCCTGCGCAGCGAAGGTCTTGACATCCTGACCGCCGTGGACGGAACTTCCGGGCTGGAAAAAGCCAAACAGAACCAGCCGGACCTGATCTTGCTCGATATCATGATGCCGGAGATGAGCGGTTTCGAGGTCTGCGAAAAACTAAAGGTCGACGCAAAAACAGCCAATATCCCGATAATAATCGTTTCTGTTCGCTCAACTGATGAGAACATCAAAAAAGGCAAATCACTCGGCGCTATTGAATATATCCCCAAACCCTTCGACCCCTTCAAACTGGTCGAGATCATCAAAAAGAACCTCGGCTAATAAAATTCCTGTTGTAATCCTTTCACGTCGATAATATAATTGCTGGTAGCGGACGATTCCTCTGAAAGGAGCAAGGCATGGCTGATCTCAAGGAAGTCGAGTTGCTCTCAACCGGCGTATTCCTGCCTGGCGAACCGGTCGCCTTTGACCAGATCGAAGCTGTACTTGGCCCCCTCTCCCATGCCCCGGAACGGCTTAAACGGATGATCAAAAAACTTAAGTCCCTTTCCAAGAACCGCATCGGTATTGAGCAATGTCATTTTGCCATCGATCCCGGCACCAGGCAACAGACTGAGACCAACACCAGCATGGCGGTCAAAGCCATTCGACAGGCTTTAGCCAAGGCAAACATGGGCCCGGCAGATATCGATTGTATCCTCTTAGGCAATCTCATGCCCGACCACCAGACCCCCCCAACAACCACCCTGATCCAGGAAGAACTTGGCATAGAGCGATGCGCAGAGATGGAGATCCATTCGAACTGCACAGGCATCACCAAGGTCATGCAGATCGCCCATGACGGCATTCGGCTCGGCCGCTACAAGAACGCGCTGGCCGTCTATACTCAATTCTCCTCAGCTTACCTTAGATCGGAAATATATAATCCGGAAAAGATCGGGCCGGAGCATCTGCTGCTGCGCTGGTTCATCTCTGACAGCGCCGCCGCTGTTGTACTGCGCGGCCATGACAAGATGAAGAGCGGCCTTAAGGTCACGGCCGTTTACAATGAATCTCTCGGCGGCAAGCTGGAAGCCGGTATGACCTTTTGCCACGGCGGTTCAGGTTATGACCTGAAAGCCGCCTATGAAGCCGGTCATCAGCATTTCGGCCAGAATTATAAGGCTGTTGAGCAGTTTGCTCCGGCCATCCTGGGCCAGGGTTTCAACAGAATGCTTGACGTTTGCGCGGTCAAACCGGAAGATATCGATCATGTCATCGTTACTATCCCGTCCCTTAAATTACTGGAAAAAGGCAAAAGCGAGGCCTTGAAGATCTACGCTGTGCCGCATGAGAAATGGTTCAGTAACGTAAAAGAAAAGGGTTATACAGGCGCTGCTTCAGTGATCGTTTCGCTGGATGAATTGCTCGAGAAAAAAATGTTCAAAAAGGATCAGTTGCTGGCTGGGATCACTATTGAGTCCAGCAAATGGATGGTAGGCGGTTTCCTGCTCAGCAATCTGGGGTAGTTAATGGTCATTAATTATTCGCCCATTTCAGCCTGGCTGTCGCTCACGACCGGCGCATTGACCCTGCTGATGGGGCTATTCGTTTATTTCCGTTCCGAACGGAAGCAGGTGCACCTGCTCTTTTCCCTGGTAGCAGGCTGCCTCTGGCTCTGGTCTAACTCCATTGCCCTGCTCTATTTACAGATCAACAATATCCTGGGGTTGGACTGCTCCCAGCTGGTCCTGCTGACCGCTGTCCCGATCCCTTTGCTGACTTTCTTTTTCAGCCAGACGTTCCCGAACAGAAAGATGCATTATTCGGCAGCGGCATTGACTATCTATCTGTTGCCTTCTATTCTGATCAGCTACTTCATTCTCTGGGGCCTGATAATCTCAGCAAACCCAATTAATGATGCTCTGGTCATTTCACTGGGCTCCCACCAACTGCTTTTCTATCTTTATATAATCAGCTATTTTACCCTGGCAGGCTACAATTTTATCCGCAATTATAATCGGGCTCCTTTGATTGAGAAGAACAAATATAAATATTTCTTTTCCGGCATCCTGTCAACGATATTGATCGTTGTCGGCTTCAATCTGAGCTCGGTCCATCTCTTCGGCTCCGCTGACCTGATCTTTATGGGCCCGCTGGGAACGCTTATCCTGGTCGGCACAACGGCTTATGCCATGCTCAAATATCGTTTGATGGACATTTCTCTGGTCCTGAAGAAAACCACGGCCTATAGCCTGATGACCTTTGCCATCACTTTCTTTTATGTCCTGGTCGTGATCATTTTTGAATCGCTTTTCCGCTCTTATTATGGCCGATATTCATTCTGGGCCTCCATCCCAGCCGCCTTTGTCATCGCCGTCACCTTTATGCCGGTGCGCCACCACTTACAGAATATGACGGACAGGATATTCTTCCGCCGGACCATTGAATATCAGCAGGTGATCAAGGACGTCACCAAGCTGATCGTTTCTGTGACCGATCTGAACACCTTGTTCCGTTTGATCGATCGCACTATCGTGCGAGCCATGTGCGTCAAGAGCGTGGCCGTACTTTTATTCGAGGAAAAAGCCAAACATTATCTGGTGGAAAAGACTAACGGCCACCCGGCTGACTTCCTCAAGCAGCAGCTTTCGCCGGACAGCGCTCTGGCCAAATACCTGGCCCAGGCCAAGGACGCCGTTGTTCTGGAAGAATGCCGTTCGCAGCAGAACAGCAGTCTTTCGAGCAATGAGCTAAAGGCTCAAATGCTTGCCATTGGCGGCGAACTGGAACGCTTCGGCGCCAGTGTGGCCATCCCCTCCTTTACCAAAGGCCGCTTGGTCGGCATCCTTTGCCTCGGAGAAAAACTTTCCGGCGAGCCTTACAGCCCTGAAGACCTTGAATTGCTGCTGACCATGGCCCAGGAAGCCGGCATAGCTATTGAGAACGCCAAGCTATATCGCGACATCACTGAAACGCGCGACTATCTTAACGATCTGGTCCAAGGCAGCGACGACGCCATCCTGACCTTCGATCTCAGCGGCAAGGTGATGAGCTGGAACAGGGGGGCCGAGCATATTTTTGGTTATACCGCCGAGGAGGTAATGGACAAATATCCGCCGTTTTTGAGCCGTGATGAATTACAGGGTTATATCGATCGGATCATTAATAATGACACATTAAAAGCGATCGAGCTCGAAAAATACAGTAAAAGCGGCAAGCCCTTGCCCTTGCTCCTGACCATATCGCCAATCCATGACCAAGCAGAACAGATCATCGGCTTATCTCTAATTATCAAGGACATTTCCAGCTTGAGAAAAGTCGAGCAGCTCAAGCATGAATTCCTTTCTGTGGTCAGCCATGAGTTGCGCACACCCCTGACGCCGATCAAAGGCTACCTCTCTTTGCTGTTAGACGAAAGCCTGGGTCGTTTGGAAGTTAAACAGAAAGAAGCGCTCAAGGTCATTCTCGGGCAGAGCAACCATCTGCATGATCTGATCGATTCGGTCATTGATATCTCGCG
The DNA here is from genome assembly GCA_016932255.1 of Candidatus Saganbacteria bacterium. GTDB lineage: Bacteria > Margulisbacteria > WOR-1 > O2-12-FULL-45-9 > O2-12-FULL-45-9 > JAFGDE01. Next base: position 68,599 of record JAFGDE010000014.1, on the reverse strand, counting down.
CATTGAATCCGGCCGGCCGCTGGAATTACAAAAAGAACCTTTATTCATTGAGGAGGTCATTCAGGCCAGCCTTGATGCATCAGCCAACGCCATTGCCGCAAAACATATCAACCTGACCCTGCTCTGTCCTTCTGAAAAACTTGCGCTCATGGGCGACCGCAAAAAATTATTGCGGGCTTTTGACAATATCCTGGGCAATGCCGTCAAGTTCACGCCGGTCAAGGGCGAGATTAATATCGCCATCGAAAAAGATCATGACCAGTTGAAGGTCTCTATTGCTGATTCAGGTATCGGGCTTGAAGACGGCGAACTGGAGAAGATCTTCAAGCCCTTTTATCAGGTTGATACATCGTACACAAGATCGTGCGGCGGCATCGGCATGGGGCTGTCCATTGCCCGGGAGATCGTCGAGGCCCATGACGGCAAACTTTGGGCAGAATCGGGCGGCCTGGGCAAAGGCAGCCGTTTCACTTTCGTTATCTAAATGATCAAATGAAAAGAACCAAGATCTTTCTGAACGGTAAAATACGGTCTCTTGATCAAGCGTGCATCAGCCCGCTCGATCGCGGTTTGCTTTACGGCGACGGCGTCTTTGAATCTCTGCGTACCTTCAATGGCAAGCTTTTTCAGCTCAATGAGCATATTAAAAGGCTGCTGGCCGCGGCAAGGCAATTAAAAATTCCCCGAGCCCCTTCTGCTCATGATCTAAAACAGGCCGTATTGATGACTTTGGCTGCCAATAATTTCCAGGAAACATATATCAAGATCATCCTGACCAGGGGACTGGCCAAAGAACACGGACTCGGGTCAAAGAACGTTCTGGGCAAACCGACCCTGCTGATCATAGCTGAGAAGCTGAAACCCCCATCAGCCAAAGCCTATGCTCAAGGCTGGAAAGCAGTCATTTCTTCACTGCGCCGGCCTGATCTACCCACAAGCAGGCTCAAATCCCTCAATTACCTTATCGGCGTGCTGGCTAAAATGGAAGCGGAGCTGGCCGGAGCAGAGGAATCGCTCCTGCTGGACAGCCGCGGCAATCTGGCCGAAGGCTCGATCAGTAATATCTTTATCGTTAAGCATGGGATCGTCTATACGCCGCCCCTGACCTCACCGATCCTGGCCGGCCTGACCCGGAAAACCGTTATCAGGCTGGCCCGGCAGTCCGCCATCAGGGTCGTGGAAAAGAACATCTCGCCCAAAGAGCTTTATACCGCTGATGAATGCTTCATCACTTTTTCAGGCGGCGGCGTCATGCCGGTAACCCGGATCTGGAAAAAGAAAATAGGCAGCGGCCGGCCCGGCTCGATAACCACCAGCCTGTTAAGCCTGTTTTGGGACGAAACGAAGCGGGCTTAGGGCAGGAGCACGTACTTGGCTTTTCTGGTGCGCGGATTGCTTCTGACAGTCACTTTCAAACGATAAGCCTTCCAGATATTCTCCGGTGTAACGACATTTTCCGGCGAGCCTGCAGCAACCAGCTCGCCGTCCTTGAGCAGGATCAAGCGGCTGCAGTAACGCGAGGCCAGGTTCAGGTCATGAAAGGTCGCAATGATCGAACGGCGGGAACGCAGCTTGCGCAACAGCTTGCAGATCCTGACCTGATAGCGAATATCAAGATGGGAGGTCGGTTCGTCCAGCAGCATCACTTTCGGCTGCTGGGCCAGGGCCCGGGCAATGGCCACACGCTGGAATTCGCCGCCTGAAAGCTCGGCCACCGGCCTGTCTTTCAGGTCCTGCAGCTTCAGCTCTCTGATCGCCCATCTGACCGCGGCCCGGTCGCGCTTGTCATCAAATTTCAGCCGGTCAAAATAAGGCGTGCGGCCGAGCATGATCAGCTCTTCAACAGAAAAACCTTCGACCGGTTCCATCAGTTGAGGCACCAGGGCAATGCGGCGGGCCAGGTCGCGGCGATCCAGGTTTTCCAGACGGTACTGGCTGACATAGATCGAGCCTTGCGAACGCGTGACCATACCGATCAAGGCCCGCAGCAAAGTGGTTTTGCCGGAACCGTTGGGCCCCACAACGCCGACGAATTGCCCGTCTTCGACCGAAAAGCTCAGGCCCTTGATCACCGGATATTTCGGATGGTATCCGCAAACCAGCTGTTCGACCTTGAGGATGCTCATTTGCCCGGCGCCCTCCTGCGACGCAAGAGATAAAGGAAGAACGGCGCGCCGATCAGGGACATAATGATGCCGATCGGTATCTCCAGCGGCGCCAGCATGGTCCTGGCCAGGGTATCGGCCAGGATCATCAGCAGCATACCGGAAAGGCTTGCAATAGGGATTAGCAGCCGGTGGTTCGGCCCGATCAGCAGGCGAACCCAATGCGGCACGATCAAGCCGACAAAACCGATCAGGCCGGCCACGGACACGGCCGCAGCCGTCATGACCGAAGCAACCACAATGAGGATCAGCCTGACCTGCTCAACATCGATGCCCAAAGTAGCGGCCATTTCTTCGCCTAAAAGCAAGGCGTTAAGTTCCTTGGAATAGAAATATACGATCCCGGCGCCGATCAGGGCATAAGGCGCGACCGTGATAACATTGCCCCAGCTGGCCCAGGCCAGACTGCCCAGCAGCCAGAAGTATATCGTCTGTAGATTGCCGGACACGATTATGATCAGGGCCAGAATGGCGGAACAAAAAGCCGAGAGCGCCACACCGGCCAGGATCAGGGTCTCAGGCGCGGTCCTGCCGCCGACCTTGGCCAGCTTGTAAACGATAAAGACGGCCAGCAGCGAAAAAATAAAGGCAGCGATCGGCACTGAGCTCATGCCTAGGACCACGATGCCGCCGCCCATGCTGATGGCCAGGGCCGCGCCCACAGCGCCGCCGGCGGAAATACCCAGGATATAAGGGTCGGCTAAAGGATTGCGTAAAACACCCTGCAGGATCACGCCGGAGAGCGAAAGCAAGAGGCCGATCAATCCGGCCAGGATCACCCGCGGCAGCCTGATCTGCCAGACAATCTCGCTTTGCCAGAGCTTTTCCGGAGCAATAGAAACAGAGCCAAAAAAGAGCGAAAGAATAAAGACCGCGATTAATCCCAGCATCAGAACCAGGAAAGCTAACCAGGCCTGGCGTTTATTGAGTTTCTTGTTCATGAATGAACTCCGCTATTTGTTCTACCGCCTGAACCGATCTGGGGCCAGGCCGCGTCAGCACATCTGGATCGATAAAAAGCAGGCGGCCGCCTGCCACTGCGCTCAAACTCTGCCAGCGCGGGTCCTGGCCAAGCTCGGCCGGGTCGATCAACCCTTCTGGAAATATTATATATTCTGGATCGCTTTCTAGCAATGCCTCAAGGCTATATTGCGGATAAGCGGTTTCCGCGCCGGCCGCGACATTTTCTGCTCCGGCCAAGTCGATGATGTCCGCGATAAAATTGTTCTCCCCGACCACGACCAGCGGCTTTGTCCCGACCACGACCAGGACCGTGGGCCGCGCCAGGCCCCTGACCTTGGCCTCCACACTGGCCAGCCTTAGCCTCATGCCGCTAGTCAATTCTTCAGCTTCTGTTGTCCGGCCGGTCAATTGACCCAACCGTTCTGCTTCGCTCAGAATATCCGCCAGTGAGCCTGAGCGGATGGTTGTCACAGGGAGGCCGCGTGACCTTAACTCCGCAATGCTCTGGTCCTGCGCACCAGCGACCATGACGACCATGTCCGGCCTGAGGGAAACGATCTTTTCCAGGTTGAGGAAAAAGCCCCCGATCTTTGCTTTGGCCTTGGCCTGGGGCGGCCAGTTACAATTGATGGTCACGCCGACGATCCTGTCCTCAAGACCGAGGGCAAAAAGCATCTCTGTCGCCGAAGGCATGGCCGAGATGATCCTTTGCGGCAGAGCAATGCCCGCTACTTGAGCACAGCAAAGCACAAATAATATCAGCGCGATCTTTTTAATATAATATCACCGGCCTTAAGCCCGACAGCCCTGCCCAGGCAGGGACATTTCATCTTGAGCAGGAAATAGATCGGCCGCTTCTCAGTATCAAGAGTTTCAAAATTGCCCTGGCCTTTAGCAATAACGATATCAGCCTGTTCAAATAGTTTCTTGAACTCTGGCCGGGTCTGCTTGACCACTGTGCCCGCGTTGTCAGAACCGCTCTCGATGACCCGGGCGATCCGGTCCAGGCCGACCATTTTAGCGTCGGCCATCAGGACGTCGTTCAGGACCGGCCGGCTTTTGACCGCGAAAACAACCTCGAGCTGTCCGGCCAACTCTTCGATCAGGACCCGGTCAAAGACGATCTCGCCGGCATTATCGCCGATATAGAGCAGCAGCCGTGCTTTTTCCAGTTCGCGCTTAAAACGGCCGTAATCGAGAACAGCGAATTTTTTGTTCAAGACATCCCGGACCGTATTCTTGATATTGAACTCGGCCAGCGCGCCGTAGTCTATGATATTGCCGGCAATGGCCAGTCTGACAGCCATCAGCAGAGGGTCTTTGGCCTGCCGGACCAAGCGCTTCAGATAAGGATAAAGTGCCATGGCCTCCTTATTATTCTGCTTTTTAAGCTTTTGATACAGGTCTTTGATCCCGGTCATTTGATGGATGATCTTATGCGCCCGCTTGGTCGCTTCCGGCGGGGTCAGTCGGTGGATATCAGTTCCGGCCAATTCCCGAATCACTGCGGAGAGGATCTTGTGCCTTGCGGCAGGTTTTTTAACCGTGCGATAGAGGATATCGATGGTCTGGCGGATGATACAGCTGATGCATTCCAGAAAAGCTTTCATATCATGACCATTATACCTAATCAGACCATGAAATTATAGACGAAAATGATCGATATTTATATGAGGCTGGATAATGCCATCATCTATAAAACTATCATTAATTTCTATCCCAACTGCCCTTCAGAGACGTCTAGTGAGACAAAACCCCGGCAGGGTCCAAGTTCGTCAACATGAGATCAGTACAATTGTCAATGGTCAGGGTCGAGAGATCCTCTTCCGTCTCCTTGAGGGAGAAACAGGCTCCACTGTTTTTTACGGAACGCCTTACAGGATCCTGGCTCTTGAGCCAAATCAGGACCTGCCCTTGCTCCCGACACTGATAGGACATTTTGATTATCAGATGGTTCCTCGCAAACAAATTGCAATAACCTCAATGAGCCATGATTATATGGGGCAAAACGAGAAGTTGGCCATGAGGGTTATTGAAGAAGCCAGGAGAGGTCTCAAAGGGATCGGTCAGGCTATGGCCAGCATCGCTTTGAACCATATTGCGGCCGAAGGGATAAATAGACTCTATTTGCATAACGTAATCGCTCTAGGTTTTTTTCTCGGCTTGTCAAAAGGGGCCCGGGTCGTCGAGGTCAATCACGAGGATCGAGGACCGATCGATCTTTCAGAAGCTGAATCGGAAGATGTTGATGTAGAGATCAATATGGTAATTAGCACGAAAAATGAGCACAATTTACCGAGGATATCGATCAGCTCAAGACAAAAGCGCGGACTCTTTAACCAACCCTGCCTGTAAGGACCAAAATAAGAGATGGTCGAACGCGAGCAGGCTGTTCTAGCCAAAGAGATTAACTTATCCCCAGTGAAGCAAGACTTTCCGTAGTGGCCAATATCCTGCGCGGTTTATTCTCCCCTTCAGGCGCTGAGACTATGCCTGCGGCTTCCATTTCATCCATCAAGCGCGCGGCACGGTTATAACCGATCCGGAATTTCCTTTGCACGTACGAGGTCGAAGCCTGGCCGCTGCCCACGATCAGCTTGGCTACTTCACCGAACAGCTCGTCGCGGTCGGCGCCATCACCGTTGGAAGCGCCTGCTCCGCGTTCCAGGTCCATTGGCTTGAGCGTTTGGATCTCTTCGATATACTCCGGTTCGCATTGTTTCTTAATATATTCAATGACCTTTTCAGTCTCTCCATCCGTGACAAAAGCGCCCTGCAGCCTGGTCGGCTTCATCGCACCAATCGGGCTATAGAGCATATCGCCACGGCCCAGGAGCTTTTCCGCACCGGACGAGTCAAGAATGACCCGGGAATCAATCTGCGTGGCCACGGCAAAGGCGATGCGTGACGGAATATTGGCCTTGATCAATCCGGTAATAACATCAACAGAAGGCCGTTGGGTGGCAATGACCATATGGATGCCGGTAGCCCGCGCCATTTGGGCAATACGGCAAATGGCCCCCTCCACCTCATTTGCCGCAACCATCATCAGGTCGGCCAGTTCATCGACCACAACGACCAAATGCGGCAGTCTATCAGCCGGGTCCTTGCCTTTTTTATTATAAGCGGTGATATTGCGCGCGCCCGCATCATGGAAAAGCTGGTAGCGGCGGTTCATTTCCTGAAGCACCCAGGCCTTAAGCGTGATCGCCGCTTTTTTCACGTTGGTCACGACAGGGGCCAGCAGGTGGCCGATACCGTTATAGATAGAGAGCTCGACCATTTTCGGGTCGATCATGATGAACTTGACCTCATGCGGCGCGGCCCGTAGCAAAATGCTGGTTATCAGCGAATTGATGCAGACACTCTTGCCAGAACCGGTCGTGCCGGCGATCAGCAGGTGGGGCATTTTCTCAAGGTCCCCCACGATCGGGTGTCCCGCCAGGTCTTTACCGATGCAGAAAGCCAGCTTGGAGTGGCTGTTCTGGAATATCTTGCTCTCGGCGATCTCTTTGATACGGACCGGAGTGACCACTGGATTCGGGACTTCGATGCCGACAACGGATTTGCCAGGCACCGGCGCCTCGATCCTGATGCCCTGCGCAGCCATGGCCAGAGAGATATCATTGGCCAGATTGTTGATCCGGCTGACCTTTACTCCGGGCTCAGGCTGAAGCTCATAACGGGTCACGGCCGGCCCCTGGAAGATCTCAACAACGTGCGCACCGATGCCGAAGCTGCGCAAGGCCTGCTCCAGCTGATCCTTACGCGCCTGGATCTGGCCCTGCATCTCCTTGGCTTGCTTGCGTTCATCCGCTGTCTGTCCTTGAAGCAGGGTCAGCGGCGGCAGTTTATAATCGCCTATCACGTTGACCTTTTCCTGAACCACTGTTTCCTTGTGCAACGTCAAATAAGGTTCTTGTTTGCCCTTGGCCGGCTCTTTGTAATCTTTCTCTTCCCTGGTCACGGTCGAATGGATGACGACCGGAGGCGGCGGTGGCGGCGGGGCTTTGAGCGGGTCAGCTTGCTCAGGCTTGCCTTTTTCAACCTTGACCTCGCCAGTTTCCACCTTTTTCTTCAGCGGCAGCGGCAACTTGAATTCCTTGTTCGGCAGGGCGGCCTTCTTAGCCGCTGGCGTTGCTTTTTCCTCAAGCGGCTGCGGCTTAAAGAGATGCTTTAAGAAATTGACCAGGGTCAACACCGTCACATTAGCCAGCATCAGGCCGCCGATCAGGGCCAGTGCCGTTAAGATGATATAAGCGCCCCAGACACCGACGGTCCTGACCAGGGCGTAATGCGCGCCGTAGCCGATCAGGCCGCCGGCGCCGGCAAAATAGACCGATTCAACATCAGTAAAATAACCGGCTTCATAGAACTGGGCAACTGTTATATAGGTCAGAAAAAGGATCAGCAGGCCGAACAAACGCACTGTCAGTTCTTTGATCTCATGGCGCAGCAAGAGGATCAGGCCATAAAGACCGATAAAGAACGGCAGGACCAGCACGCCAACCCCCATGGCCGAACGCAGGAACGTCTTGACCACAAAAAAACCGACCAGGCCGGTGGCGGAAGATAGATTGGCCACAAAAACAAAGACCGCCAGGGCCAGCAATAAAATGCCGACTATATCTTGCTTGAACTTAGAGGGGATCTTGCTCTCCGGCTGCTCAGTCCTGGAGCGCTTCTTCTTATTGTTCTTCTTTTTCGGGGGCATTCTGGAATGAGTATAGCAAAAATCGCCGGGGCAAACAAGATAATGCCGTCTGGATGATCTATAATTGATCCATATGGTCACCTGTAAGATCTGCACTCAACAGGCCCGCCCGCTTTTTGACAAGCAATATGATCACACGTATCATGCCTGCCCGGCCTGTGGGTACATTTTTTTGGAAGGGTCAAAGGTCATTTCGCCGGCAGAGGAAAAGAAACAATATCAATTCCACAATAATGGTTTTGATAATAAAGGTTATGTCAGCATGCAGCAAGCCTTTATTGATCTGGCGGTCCTGCCCTATTGTCCGGCTAAAGGCCGCATCCTGGACTTTGGTTCCGGCCCAATACCCGTGCTGGCACAGCTGCTGCGCCGGGCGGGGTTTACGGTCGATATCTATGATAAATTCTTTGCGCCGGAAGACGCCTGGCAGAACAACAAATACGACCTGATCACCGTCACCGAGGTCTTTGAGCATTTGCCCGATCCGGCCATTGTCTTGAAGTCATTGGCATCTCGGCTGAACAAGAAGGGCATCATTGCCGTTAAGACAAAATTCCACCCTAATGACGACAAGGCTTTTCTAGACTGGTGGTACCGACGCGATGCCACGCACATTTCTTTTTATACGCCAAGGACGTTTGAGCGGCTCTCTGAAATGTTTTGCCTCAAGCTTTTGATGCTTAACGATACGGAAGTATGCCTGCTGGGCAAATAAGCTGGCGGGCAGGGATTCTCACGTCGTCGCTATCGCTCCTCCAAAAGGGGGCAAGCCCCCTCTTCGTCCGCCTGCGGCGGACTGCTCCCCCGGAGAAAAAACTCCCGTTTTTTCTCCCTCCACTCGCTATGCTCGCGGAGCCTCCCTCTTTTTCCCATTCTCGTTGCTCTCTAACAGAAGTTCTCAACGCGGTATAGCAAGAAGCCTTAAAGAGTAAAAGTGGAACTGGCGGGCAGGGACTCGAACCCCGATAAACAGAACCAAAATCTGTTGTCCTACCATTAGACGACCCGCCAGTGCTTGCTTTGATAGTATAACAATCAGGTTGAAATTTTTCAATTAACCAGGCGATAACTTTGTGTCATGAAAGTGCGCCCAGCCACAACAGGACCGTCATGGTTCACACGCAGGATCGTCAATCCCGTGCACCGCAATCTGCAACGGGTCGAGCGCTGGATCTGCCCTAATCCTGAAGCCCTGCTTGGCTTCCAGCCAGCCATGGCCGGCGGGCCAAGCCTGCCAATATTAATGATGACCAGCAGCACAGACGGCGCGGCCAGGACCAGCTCAGCCAGTCAAAGCCCCAGAGACGCCCTTCTTGGACTTTTATCTAATAGAACAGCCAAGGAACTCAAATTGGTTGAAAAAGCCTTTCGCTATCACGATAAGCTGCCTACAGAGACTCAGGAAAAAAATCTCAGGACTGCTTTCCTGCTGACTGAATGGTCCGCCCCAAGTAATGCCATCGCCACAGCCTTGGTCATGAGCCATGATCCGGCCCAGATCAAAGAAAAAGAGCTCAGCCAAACGCTCGAGAATTTCGATCAATTGGATGCTTACAAATTTGACCCTTCGATCGAGAATCAGGGTGTTTATCTGAGAGACTTGCTTTTTCTAAAAGCCAGGGACCACGGTGTGCTGATGCTTTTAGGGGCCAAGGATATGCTCATCCTGGAGGAATACAACGAAGCGTCAAAACCTCAGACACGTGATCTTTTCTCGGAAGAATTAAGTCCTGAAGAAAATGATACGATGGGCCCTTTCTTGTTCCATGCCCACCGCGCCTATGCTGTCACTTCCTCGATATTCCGCATTTTAAACATCCAACCAGAGACAAAGGATGAGAAAACAGGTAAGTCAGCTCATGAAGATCTGGCCGGCAAACTAAAAGACCTCGCCATGGTCCATCTCAGGAGCAGTGATTTCCACAATATGCAGGATCACATGGAGGAGAAAATGGGTATGAGCCGCGCCGAATCAATGAGGCAGCTTGCCAGCCTGGCCGGGGACATAGCCATTACCTGCGAACTGCTAAATATGCCAGCCGGCATCAAATACCGGGTAAAACGCGTCTCCAGCGCGCTCGAGAAGCAGGAGAAAAAGGGCGATGTGCGGGACATTAACGGCATCCGTGTGATAATTCACTCCGAACAAGCCTACGACTGCTTTGGGCTGCGCTCTGAATTAAAAGACCTGTTCGAAAAGCAGGGCTCCTGGCTAGATGTCGTTGATGAATTTGATGACTATATCGGCAATCCGAAAGAGAACGGCTATCAATCACTGCATATACTCTTCCGGAATCCCCTGACCGGTTACGAGTTCGAGGTCCAGATACGTACCGCGGCCATGGACCGCAAAGCCGAGATGGGCAGCGCAGCTCACGCCGGCTATAAGATGGGGCAAAGTTTCGCTGAAGGGTCGGAAGATATGCCCGATGCTGAAACACGTTTCAACGAGAGGAAAACAGGGTTGCTCAATAATGGTTCGTTTTTTGTATATGACAACAACGGAACATTATATCATCTGGCCACCGGTTCAAGGCAAAAACCGGTCTTGCTTGACCTGGCCTTTGCCATAAACCTGGAAAAGGGCTTGCGCACGGTCGGCGGCACGATCGACGATGAACCGGCTAAAGTCTATGATTCTCTGGAAAACGGTCAGGTAGTTTCCATCAGAGCCAGTTCTCCTCATTTGATCATGGGCAATCGCGCCAATAAAGTATCCACTCCCCTGGCTAGGGCCCTGCTTCAGGCTAAAGATCACTTCCTGCTGGATAGGCAATCACCCTTGGACCAACAGCGATTGACCGAACAAGGCAAAAAACGCCTTGAGGCTTTAAAAGAAAATTTACGCCGCGAATTCGCAGACTTCAGGGACTATTTTGATGCCAAACCATCAGAGCAATATTCTTTGCCCAGAATAGTAAAACTAAGCGGCTTTGCCTCTGAAAATGAATTCTTTATCACCCTCGCCCTGCTTAAGGCTGATGATCCTTTCATGGACAATGCAAGAAAGCAGCTGCGCAACAATCTGGTGTTAAGTTCGGTAAAACAGTACGGCCGGTTGGCTCAGCTTCAGCTCCTAACCCAGACCAAACAGCGCGGGGTTATATATCGCGTCCTTCAGTTGGCCGAAGAACAAGATATAAAACTGCGCTCCATTGAACACGCGACCGTGGGCAACAATGATTTCAGCCTGGTCACTTTCGGCTTGGCCACGACCAAAGAGCAGTTGTCAGCACTACAGGGAAAGATAGAAGAGTTATATCTAGACCTGCCGGCGCCGGCGACCTGGCGAGGTCAAAAGATCGATCTGAGATTGAGGGTATCAAAGAGCGGAGATGTCCTGTCCGGACTGCTGGCAATATTTGATCAGATAAACGCCAATATCAAGGGTTGCTCGGTGCCGGCCCCGCAAGCGCACCAAGATCTGTATTATGAATTTCAACTTCAGTTCCCGGAAGGCCTGAGCAAGAAACGAGCGCAAAATTTACTGGATAGGCGCCTCAATGAACTTAGCGGCATTCGCCAAGCGATCATTTTGTGAACTGGTAGATCTTTGCCAGCATCTCTTTCTGCTGTTCGTCCAATTTCTTGCTGCGCCGCTCCATTATCAGAGCCGCTGAAGCCAGCATCTTGCTCAATTCATATCGGCCTTTCTGCCCCCAGCTGAAACAAGGCACGACCTTGGGCGTAACTCCGCCACCAAATATATTCGCCCCCACGCCAATGGCCGCTCCGGTCGTGATCAGCGTGCCGATGCCTGTCTTGGCATGGTCGGCGATAAAACAGCCCAGGAAGCGCAGGCCCGAATCGATCGATTTGCCGTCGATCTCGACCTTAACATTGCCGTAAGTGTTCTTCAGATTGGAATTGGTCGTCCCGGCCCCCAGATTGACCCATTCGCCGATATAAGCGTGGCCCAGAAAGCCGTAGTGACTCTTATTGGAGTAACCATGAATAATCGATGCGGAGATCTCCCCGCCAATGCGACACCCCGGCCCGATCGACAGCGGACCTTTAAGCAGTGCTCCGGCACGGACGATCGTGCCCGGCCCGATATAGATCGGCCCCTGGCGCGCGTCCAGCACGGCATGGGCTTCGACCTCAGCCCCAGCCGCAATGATAATGTCCTTATGATTATAGAAGACCGCAGATTTATGGGCTTTGCCCTGCTTTTTGTTCCTGTGATACCTGCTATCAGCCAGGATCTGGCCGCTGTTCTCAACGATCAGGTCCCAGGGATATTTGACCAATTGGACATTGACCCGTTTGGTCCTGGCTCTCTTTTTCACCTCGGCAAAAGGTTTGCTGACCGCCCTGACCGCCACGATCTCTTCTCCGGAAAAAAATATCTCATCCTTGCCTTTGAGCGGGATCTCTCTGGCCAGCCTGGAGCCGGCCAGGACGCGGCCGTTAATGAACAGGCCGCGCTCAAATTTCATCAGTTTTTCCCCGGGCAGATAATAACGGCAGCCATAGGCCGCAACAGCTTTAGGATACTGCCTTAGCATCTTCTGGGCCAGCGTATCAATGCCGCAACGCAGGTCATAGACCGGCCGGGTCCAGGCCAGCGGCAGAAAATTCTTATACCCTTCGTCCTCGTAAATTATCAGTTTCATTGCGCCTTCTTTTTATATCTCGGGTCCTCAAAAGAGTATTTAAAATGGGTGTGAGTTTCATACCGCCCCTCAAGTATCGCCACCACATCCTCAATAAAGACCGTTTCTTCATCCGTGGGAATGACATAGACCTTGATCGTTGAATCAGCGGTCGAGATAAGAGCTTCTTTTTCGCGGCTGCGTGTTCTTTCATTGACGGCCGGATCAAGTCTGATGCCGAGATGGTCGAGCCCGCTCAGGACGTCGTAGCGCAGTTTGGGATTAAGCTCCCCTGCGCCGGCCGTAAAAACGACCGCATCGACGCGGCCCAGGGCCGCCAGATAAGCGCCGATATATTTCCTGAGGCGATAAGCTTCGATCGCCATGGCCAGCTGGCAGCGGCGGTCGCCTTCATTGGCCGCCTTCTCGATATCACGGCGGTCCATGTACTTGCCGGTGATGCCTAGCAGGCCCGATTTCTTGTTCAGGATCGCGTCGATCTCTTCGGCATAGAAGCCTTCTTTCTCGATCATGAACAGCACAATGGCGGGATCGATGTCGCCGCAGCGTGTCCCCATGACCGCCCCTTCCAGGGGGGTCAGCCCCATGCTGGTATCGACCGAAATTCCTTCTTTAACGGCGGCAATACTGGCACCGTTACCGATATGCATAGTGATCAGATTGGTCTCCGAAGGTTTCTTGCCCAGAATTACCGCTGCGCGGCGAGAAACATAAAGGTGCGACGTGCCGTGGAAGCCATAGCGCCTGACACCGTACATGCCGTACCATTCATAAGGCACGGGATAAAGAAATGAATGTTCGGGCATGGTCTGATGGAACGCCGTGTCAAAGACCGCGATATGCGGCGCCTCAGGCATGACCTCCTTGGCCGCTTCGATGCCGGCAATATTGGGCGGATTATGCAGCGGCGCCAGGTCCTGCACGCTGCGGATCGCATCAATTACCTCGTCATCGATCAGGACCGAGCTTTTGAATTTCTCGCCGCCGTGCACCACCCGGTGGCCGACAGCAGAGATCTCAGACAGGTCTTTAATGACCGCGTGCTCGCCCTGGCTCAGGGTTTCAATGATCAATTTGAGCGCCGTGCGATGGTCAGGGCAGTCTTTTTTAATCTGTTTTTCGCTTTTACCAGGTATCTCAAAATCGATGGAGGATCCGGGTATGCCGACCCGCTCAACTATCCCTTTGGTGAGCGTCTGGCGCTTTTCCCAGTGGAAAAGCTTGTATTTGACCGAGGAACTACCGCAATTCAAAGCTAGGATGATCATATTTGTTCAAGCACGAATCCGCTCGACCAGGTCATGCTTCCTTGTTCGTCAATTATCAGAACTTCCTTATTGGGTAAGGCTTCGATCAGTTGCAGGCCCTGCTCCGGCCCCATGACACAGATAGCCGTGGCCAGCGCATCGGTCTCAGCGGCGTTGCCGCCGATCACGGTCACGCTTTGACACAGGTCAGCTGCCTGTTTGGTCAGAGGATCGATGATATGCCGGCCACGCTCATAATCCCCCGAGGTCGCCAGGCTTTGTCCGTTCATAAGCGTGACAGAGCCGAGCATTTTCCCCTTCTGCCGGGGGTGCTGGATGCCGACCGACCAGGTCCTGGGGCCAAAAACAGCAATCGTCGACCGCATGTCTATCATACCACTTTTCGCCCCTGATTTCAGCAATAGACAGCGCGCGGCCTCGGCAGCAAAACCCTTGCCTATACCACCCAGATCAAGGCCGGCCTCTTTATCGCGTAAAAAGACCTTTTGGCTTTTATCATCCAGCTCCAGGGCCCAAGGCTTGCCCAAAGTGATGTCAAAAGCGCCGTTGGTCAGCTGATTGACCGCGGCTGCCTGGCGAATACAGGCATAGGTGTCGGGCGAGACCGCCACCGGCACCTGTCCGGCAAAACGGTTGATCAGGTCAACTTCGCTGTTTGTTCTGAACCTGCTGAACAGGGCATCCAATTGACTGATCCGTTCAAGCCCCAGCTGCGCCAGCTCCGGCGAATTCACGCCCAGAACCTTGACCCTGACAGGCGTTCCCATCAAGTAGGCGGACCCTTCCCCAACAGGCATGATACAGGTATAGGCCAGCTCAGCGGTTATCAGCAGGAGCAGGCAGAATAAAAGAATATGTATCGGCCGTATTCTCATGACAGACTGATATATGATATAATAATGAAGCTGAACAAGCAATTGTCATGAACAAGGTCAAAAGCTTAAATAGAAAAGATCTGCTCGGACTCAAAGAACTCACTCTTGAAGAAATCAAATTAATTTTAAAGACCGCCCACTCGATGAAGGAAGTCGCCGCCCGTCCGATCCCTAAGGTCCCGACGCTTTTGGGCAAACACATCATCACTTTGTTCTATGAGGCCAGCACCAGGACCAGGACCTCGTTCAACATGGCGGCCAAGATCCTCTCGGCCAATATCACCAACATCGCTGTTGCGTCCAGTTCGATCGTCAAAGGCGAGAACTTGATCGATACGATCAAGAACCTTGAGGTCATGGGCGTTGACGCGATCATCATGCGGCATTCCATGGCCGGCGCGCCTCATCTAGCGGCCAAACACTGCAATATCTCGATCATCAACGCGGGCGACGGGTTCGATGAACACCCGACCCAGGGCCTGCTTGACATCTTTACGATGCAGGAGAAAAAAGGCAGCCTCAAGAACAAGAAGGTCGTGATCGTCGGTGATATCCTCCACTCCCGGGTGGCGCGCTCCAACATCTGGGGCCTGACCAAGCTGGGAGCCAAGGTCGTGGTGGTCGGACCGCCGACCATGATCCCCAAGGACATTGAAGAGATGGGCGCGATGGTTTCTTACGACCTCGACCGCGAGATCCGCGACGCTGATTTCATCAACATGCTGCGCATCCAGAAAGAGCGGCAGGAAAAAGGCTTGTTCCCGTCGATCGAAGAGTATGCCGCGCTCTACGGACTGAACGCCGAACGAATGAAACAAGCCAAAAAAGATGTTGTGGTCATGCACCCTGGCCCGATCAACCGGGGGGTCGAACTGACGTCAGAGGTGGCGGACGGGCCTTACAATGTCATTCTTGAACAGGTTACCAACGGGGTCGCGGTCAGGACCGCTTTGCTCTTTTTACTGCTGGGCGGCAAGAATTCTCATTAACCTTCTCATTTAAGCAGTTCTAACTGGGTCTGGGAGATCACCTGAACAGGGGCAAATGAACGCCGGTGTATCGGGCAGCTGCCATGTTTCCTCAGCGACCTGAGATGTTTGGCCGTGCCGTAGCCCCGGTGGCTGTTAAAGCCGTAACCCGGATACTTTTTGTGGAAGCGGTCCATGATGCGGTCGCGTGTTACTTTAGCGATGATCGACGCCGCGGCAATGCTGGCGCATTTACGATCTCCTTTTATGATGTGTTCCTGCGGCAGGCCCAAGCCGAGCCTCACCCTGAGCCCGTCGATCAATAAATGATCCGGCCGGATGCCCAAATTCTCGACCGCCATGCGCATGGCCAAAACATCAGCCCGGCCGATGCCAAAACGGTCGATCTGTTTGTTGCTGACTATGCCGACGCCAACAGCCGTGGCCAGGCGACGGATCTTTTTATAGAGCTGCTGCCGCTTTTTATCATTTAACAACTTTGAATCAGCCAGGCCGGCTAGCTTGATATCGACCGGAAAAACGACCGCCGCGGCGACTACCGGGCCCGCCAGGGGCCCGCGCCCGGCTTCATCAATTCCCGCGACAAGAAGAGAGCCTTTCCGCCAAAGTTCTCTTTCATACTTAAGGGACGGACGCTGCATACAACGGATTATAGCGCAGATCGAAAAAAATTCCAGACTTGTCCAGCGGTTTTAAATGAGGCTGATCTTGTTAAGCGGCCAGATGATCATCTTGGCCGGGCCAATCAGGTTCTTTTTCGGTAGAAAGCCCCAGAAGCGGCTGTCTGCGGAGGCCGGCCGGTTATCGCCCATCACAAAATACGCGTCATCAGGTACCTTGACCGGCCCAAAGTCGGAAAAGTCCCGGTTCATCGGGTGCTTTTCCTCCAGGCTCTTGCCGTTGATGTAAACTATGCCGTCGCGCACTTCCAGGGTTTCTCCCGGCAAGCCGATCAGGCGCTTGATCAGGTCCTTTTTAGGCATGTCTTCAGGCGCAACTTGACGGAAGACAACTATTTCCATGCGCCGGGGCTCACGAAAATGATAAGTGACCTTATTGACCACTAAACGGTCCTGGATATCCAGGGTGGGCTCCATGGAACTGGAGGGGATCCAGAAAACCTGGATGAAAAAGGCGCGGATGACCAGCGCCATGATGAAAGCGACAACGATCGTCTCTGTCCAGTCAAAGATCCAGTGCTGCAGGCGGCCTTGCGGTTTCGTCTCTTGGGACATTTAGGCGCTCTCTTTCGCTGGTTGAGTTGCCTCGACCTGTTTCTCCTCTTCGACCTTGGTTGCGGAACTACCGATGCGCTTGCGCAGGTAGTATAGCTTGGCGCGGCGGACCTTGCCGCTGCGCTGGATCGTGATATGGTCGATGCGCGGTGAATGGACCAGGAATGTCCGTTCGACCCCGACACCCTGGACCAGCTTCCTCACAGTAAAGGTCTCGCGGCTGCTGCCGCCTTGCCTCTTGATAACTATCCCTTCAAAGCCCTGCACACGCTCCTTGCCACCTTCAATGATCTTGGAAAATACCTTAACAGTATCTCCGACCTTGAATTTCGGCACGTCCTTTAACTGAGCTTTTTCCATTTCATCAATCATCTTCATCGCAAACGAACTCCTTTTATATAAAATGCATGGTTGATAGATGGTCAGGTTGTTATGTGTATAGGGGCGCTCCCTATGCACCCATCCGCCCGGCCGCTTATCGGCCCAGTAATCTATCTAATATTATAGCATTTGCCGAGCGAACTGACAAATGGTTATAGCCTGCCTGGACGGCAGGCAGGTCACTTTTTCCCTTGATCGGCTCAAGGACAAGGTCAAAACGTTCAAAAACCTCATCCGTCAGGCCCCAGCCTGTGCCTAACAGGATCAGATAAGGCCCTTTGGCCCGCTTTATTTCCTTGGCCAAGTCGCTGAATTTGACCGCGCCTTTCTCTTTTGCCGACGTGCCGACCAGTTTGGGCTTTTTGCCTTCGCTCTTTTCAATATCAGCCAGAACCTCATCAAGGTCGGCTTTGATCGAGATCAACTTAAAGGCTTCTGCCCTGGTCCAGTTGAATTCCAGGCTGTGCTCGTCGGACCAGAAATCAATGATCCGGCCGGCAAAGGCGCGCTGGGCCGGCAAAGGATTGACAACATAATAGCGTTTGAGTCCGTAAGTTGCGGCTGATCTGGCGATATCATGCAGGTCAAAGCCCGTAATGCAGGTCGTTACCACGTCTTTGCGTTTATTAAAGACCGGATGATGCAGCAATGCCAGATAAACATTAGCCATTGGTCAAGATCTCGTTGATAAGTTCCTTGTCAGCCGCGCGCGGCTCAAGGCTAGCCAAGAGCTCCGGCCGCTGGTAGAACGTTCGCCGCAGAGCTTCTTTGCGCCGCCATCTTTCGATCTGCGCGTGATTGCCGGACAGCAAAACCTCGGGGACCTTCTCGCCCTCAAAATCTTCCGGCTTGGTATAGGCCAGGTAATCGAGCAGCTCGCCATAGAACGAATCGTTCTCCACGGAAGCGGCTTCCTTGACCACGCCGGGAAGCTGGCGCGCGACCGCATCGATCAGCACCATGGCCGGAATCTCGCCGCCTGTCAGGACGTAATCGCCGATCGATATTTTTTCATCGACCAACCTTTCTAGCCTCGCGTCGATCCCTTCATAATGGCCGCAGACCAGCGTCAGATTCTGGAAGTTCGCCAGCTCGTTGACCTTTGGTTGGGTGAGCGGCAAGCCGGTCGGACAAAGATAAATTATCCTGTGTTTCTCTCTTCTGCCAAGACTCTTAAGCGCCTTGGCCGCCACGTCGATCTTCATGACCATGCCGGCACCGCCGCCATAGGGGGTGTCGTCAGCTGTTTTATGCTTGTCAGAAGCAAAGTCGCGGATATTGACAATATTAAAACTTAAAAGGCCCTTGTCCAGGGCCTTTTTAAGCAGACTTTCATTCAAGGGTCCCTGAAACATTTCAGGGAATAACGTCAGAACATCGATGCGCATTATATTCGAGCCAAACCAAGCGAGGCTTAGCTCTGCCTGATCTCCTGGATCACGCCGTCCCTGACGATGATCTCTGCGCCGCCTACCTTCTTATAAAGATTGTCGCCGACACTGACGTTAACCGGCCCTTCCAGCGGACCCTGCACGAATTCCGAATCCAGTTGCAGTTTCTTGGCATCTTCGATCTTCATGGTCAGATCGGATTTGGCCGCAGCTTGTTTGGCTTTTTCTTCTTCCATTTGATGCTTGAAAGCAGCCGCCTTTTGCATCAAGCCTTTTTGCTTCAGCTGCTCAAGATAGGCCTTGCTTCGGGCCGCCATCTGCGAAACCTGGTTATCAATATTGGCTACGGCCCTTTCCAGTTCCTTGACCAGATTTTCTTTAAAACTTTCCGTAACGATAGCCTTGACCATTACTACCCTTTTCAACTCGATCGATTTTTTTTCTGCCATAAAAGACCTCCTCCTTATAAATGCCCGTCAATACTATCCGGCGGGTCTCTCCTCGTCCGTGATGATCTCAACTGTAATCTTTTTGTTCTGCTTGGCCGCAGCAGCCTTGGCAATAGACCTGAGGGAATTAGCAATCCGGCCTTCGCGGCCGATGACCTTGCCCACATCTTCCGGCGCGGTCCTGACCTCAAGTATGGTCACGTAATCGCCGGCCGTTTCTTTGACTTCGATCTTATCGGGATTATCGACCAGGGCCTTGACGATGTACTCGACCAGCTCCTTCATTACTGGCCCTCCTTGGGCACTTCCGGCTTGGGTTCTTCTTTCTTTACTTCAGCTTTTTGCTCATCCTTTTTCTCAGCCGCTTCAGGCTTGGCTGCTTCTGCCTTGGGCACCTCGGCTCTCGGGGCCTTGCCGCCTTCAGCCGGTTTTGCTTCAGCCGGCTTGCCTTCAGCCGCAGCTTCGGCCTTGACTTCAGCTTTTGGCTTTCTTTTTGGCAAAGCAGCCAGGTCAATGGCCGGCATCAGTCCCGCCTTACCCAGAAGTATTCTGACCTTCTCTGTGGGTTCAGCGCCCTTTTCCAGCCAGGTCAGAGTCTTGTCTTTGTCAACTTCAAACAGTGTTGGCTCAACTATAGGGTCATATTTCCCCAATATATCAACCACGCTGCTATTTCGCGCGGCTGACTCATCCTGCACCACAACCCTGTAATACGGCCTGTTCTTGGTCCCTTTTCTTTGTAACTTGATCTTTGCTGCCAAATTAATGCTCCTTTCAAAAAGATAACGCTAAATTATAGCAAATTTTGGATTTATGGTCAACCAGGCTGGAGCTATTTCATCAAACGGCCTACATAGTGGTTGAACGAAGCAAGTATATCATCCAGAACATCGCCGCCGAATTTTTCCACCAGGGCCTCGGCCAGGGTCAGGGCCACCACGGCCTCGCCGATCACAGCCGCTGGTTCAACAGCGGTTACATCTGAACGCTCCACTAAAGCCTCCACGGCCTTTTTTGTTGCTATATCAATTGATTTTAGAGGTTTTTTCAGGGTCGCGATCGGCTTGACCGCCGCGCGCAGGATCAGCGGCTCACCATTGGTCATACCGCCTTCAAGCCCGCCCGCGTGGTTCGTCTTGCGAAAATAACCTTTATCTTTGGTAAAGAATATTTCGTCATGGGCCTCGGAGCCAGGCACAGCGGCAACTTCAAAGCCCTGGCCAAACTCTACCCCTTTAATCGCAGGAATGCCCATGATCGCTCTGGCCAGGTTGGCGCTCAAGCGGCGGTCCCAGTGAACATGGCTGCCCAGACCGACCGGACAACCGGTGACGGTTAGTTCGAAGATCCCGCCCAGGGTATCGCCGGCTTCTTTGGCTGCGTCGATGGCTTTTTTCCAGTCCTTCTCGCTGGTCTTGCCGCCGATCTCCAGCACTTTGCTGAAAATATTGATCTTGAACTGAGACAGCAGCTTTTTGGCAATGGCGCCCAACGCTACTTTAGCCGCAGTTTCCCTGGCTGAGGCGCGCTCAAGAATATTTCTGATATCCCGCTGGCCGTATTTGAGCGAACCGGCCAGGTCGGCGTGGCCTGGCCGCGCCGCGGTCACGGCCTGGTCAAAGAATTCCATGCTGCGGTTGGCCAGGCGCAGGGCAATCGGGCTGCCCATGGTCTTGCCCTGCCTGACGCCGGAAATGATCTCGACCTTATCGGTCTCAAGTTGCATCCGCGCGCCGCGGCCGTAACCCTGCTGCCGCCGTTCCAACTCCCGGTCGATATCCTCTTCAGACAGAGGCAGATTGGCCGGACAGCCTTCGAGCACCGCCACCAGGGCTTTGCCGTGGGATTCTCCTGCGGTCAAATAACGCAACATGTCGAGGCGATTATAGCACGCGGTCAGCAGCGAGGCAAGAAGCCCTGGTCATTTGTGCTTTTGGCGCAGTTGCATTATAATATTGCCTGAACATGACACGTGTAATGACCAGTTTGGATAATATCAATTTCCTGGACCAGCACTTCGTTGGCACGGTGGCATTGAAGAACGAGGAACTGACACTGCCCAATGGCAGCAAGATGGCCCTGGGCATTGATGACGGCCACTGGGTGCTGATCTATCAATCGAGCAAAACGTACGCACTTGATGTCTACAAGTACGACAATCACGAGAAAAAGATATTTATCGATGAAAAACAGGGCAAAGACGCGGACCTGGCTAAGTTCAAGGAACTGCTTAATTATTTTTTTGAGCATGCCAGGACAGAGGATTTGGTCACCCTGCTGCCGCCGGGGGCGCAATAATGATCGATGTGCACGGTATCGGCGCCTACGGCATTGTTCCGTTCCTGAGCGAGGACCTGCTCAAGCAGGCCAAGTTCGCCAACATCAAGACACGCGCCGGCAAGGTCGCCTATTTGCTGACCCTGGGCGAAAAAGCCAAGAAACCGCAAGTGCGGGAAGGCATTGAACCGGCTCGCGGCGCGCTGAAATGGATCGCCCAGGTATTGAAGGAGGCAGAACAATGAGATCAGACCGGGTAAAAAAAGGCTTGGAAAGGGTTCCGAACCGCGCCTTGCTTTTTGGCACGGGTATGACAGAAAAAGGTATGCGTAAACCCTTTATCGGCATTGCCAATTCCTATACCAACCTGGTCCCGGGACACGTTGATATGCAGCCGCTGGCCGCAGCCATTGCCAACGGCATTTTTAGCGGCGGGGGCCAGGCTTTTGAGTTCGGTATCCCGGCGATCTGCGATGGAGTGGCCATGGGCCATCTGGGCATGCATTATTCTCTGCCTTCCCGTGAGTTAATCGCTGACTGCGTGGAATCTATTGCTCAAGCCCACGCCCTGGACGGCCTGGTGTTGTTGACCGCCTGTGATAAGATTACGCCCGGCATGCTCATGGCCGCTGGCCGGTTGGATATCCCGACGATCGTGGTGACCGCAGGCCCGATGATGGCCGGCCGGCATAACATGATCCGGCGCTCCCTGGTGCGCGACACTTTTGAAGCGATCGCTTCGCATCGCTCTGGCAAGATCACGGCCCAGGAGCTGGGTTGTCTGGAAATGGAGGCCTGTCCAGGCGCCGGCGCCTGTCAGGGACTTTATACCGCCAATACTATGGCCTGCGTGACCGAGGCCATGGGCATGTCACTCCCCGGCTGCGGCACAGCCCTGGCCGTTTCCGCCAAGAAAAAACGCCTGGCCTTTGAATCAGGCGAGCGCGCGGTCGAACTGGTCAAGAAGAATATCACGGCCAGAAAGATCATGAATGCCAATGCGATCTACAACGCCATCCTGATGGACAACGCGCTGGGCGGCTCGACCAATACGGTCCTGCATATCCCGGCGATCGCACATGCCGCCGGGGTCGACATCAAACTTGATCTGTTCGACGAGATCAGCAAAAGAACGCCGCATATCACCAACCTGCGGCCGGGCGGCGAAGATTTCATGGAAGACTTTGACTGGGCCGGCGGGGTGCAGGCCGCGCTCCACGTGCTGCAAAGCAGGCTAAAGAACAACCCGACCGTCAGCGGCAAGACAGTTAAAGCCCTGGCAGCCGCCGGCCGTGTCTGCGACAACAATATCATCCGGCCGCTCAACAAGCCCTATCATAAGGAAGGCGGCCTGGCCATTCTCAAAGGTAACCTGGCGCCCAACGGCTGCGTGGTCAAACAAAGCGCGGTTTCGACCAAGTGCATGAAGTTCAAAGGCAAGGCGATCGTTTTTGAGTCGGAAGAAACAGCCATGAAAGCTATCATGGACCGAAAGGTCAAGGCCGGGCATGTTGTGGTCGTGCGCTACGAAGGTCCTAAAGGCGGACCTGGCATGCGGGAGATGCTCTCGCCGACCGCGGCAATTGCCGGCATGGGTCTGGGCGAATCAGTTGCCCTGATCACTGACGGCAGGTTTTCCGGAGGCACCCGCGGCGCCTGCATCGGCCATATATCACCTGAGGCAGCAGAAGGCGGACCGATCGCGATCGTTAAGAACGGCGATATCATTGAGATAGATATTCCTAAAAGGAAGATCGACCTTAAGCTGTCGCGCGATGAGATCAACCTGCGGCTGGCCCAGTGGAAACCGCGCAAGCCAAAGATAGAAACAGGCTGGTTGAGGCGCTACCAGGAGATGGTTACCTCGGCCAATACCGGAGCGGTCTTAAGGGCGTAGGACTTTTACTAACAGGCTGATGGATGTTCCGAGCCTGCGGCCTGAAGCGTCATAGATCTTTGACGCTGAAAGGTTTTGCGGCCCGAATCCCTGTTCGATGCTGAGCAAGCCGCAGTTTTGGCCGCTATAGTTCAACCGGAACCAGGCCGCCAGTTCGTGCGTTTCCCAGGATCTACTTAGCAAGAAAAGCGGCCGCCTACCTTCATCAAGCACATTAATGATAAAACCCTGGCCGGCCTGCCGGAAAAGAACCATGACCTTCTTTTTTGGTTTGCGATCATTGCCGTGAATGGCCGCGTTCTTCAGGAGCTCGCCAAGAGCCAGGGCTAGATTATCGGTCAACTGCGCTATTCTATCTCGGTTGGCCGCATAGAAGACCTCGATGATCTTATTGGCCAGTTCGCGGATCAAACAAACTCCCTGGAACGATCCGTCACAGATCTCGCTGGTCGCTATTTCGATCCCGCCCAAACCTGATAAAGTGGCCGGGAGACCGCGGTTAGGGGAACAGACAAACCAGCCCAGTCCTTTTTGGGCAAGTTGTTCACGGATCAGCGCTGCCAGCCCCTGTTTTGCCCTGCTTTGGCCAGGTAAATTATTCAGAGTTGTCCTGGAAACCTGTATCATCGGGTTTTCTCCTTATGATTATCATAAAATATCAACTTCTATTTCACTTTGACCCAACTGGTTTAATATGTTAAAATTCACGGACTATGGAACTCAGCGGCGCGCAGGCGCTCATTGAATCGTTAAAGAAAGAAGGCGTTGAGTATATTTTCGGCTACCCCGGTGGAAAAGTGCTGGGTATCTATGATGTGCTTTACCACGAAAAGGCCATTAAACATATCCTGACCCGGCATGAGCAGGGCGCGGCCCACGCGGCCGACGGCTATGCCAGAGTGACCGGCAAGGTCGGCGTGATCCTGGCCACTTCCGGGCCGGGTGCCACTAACCTGACCACCGGCATTGCCAATGCTTACATGGATTCGACCCCGATCGTGGCTTTCACCGGCCAGGTATCGACCGATCAGATCGGCCGCGATTCGTTCCAGGAGGCGGATGTGACCGGTATTACGCAGCCGATCACTAAACACAATTATCTGGTCAAGCAAGCCGAAGACATTCCCAGAGTGGTCAAGGAAGCTTTCCATATTGCCAGCACCGGCCGGCCCGGCCCTGTAGTGGTCGATATTGCTGTCGATGCCATGAAGAAAAAGATCAATTTTAAATATCCCGACAAAGTCAGCCTGCCCGGTTACAAGCCAACGACTAAAGGTCATCCCAGACAGATCAAGGCCGCTGCCAAGATGATCGGTCTGGCCAAGAAGCCGGTCATCTATGCGGGCGGCGGCGTGGTGCTGTCTGGCGCCAGCAAAGAGCTCAAGGAGTTCGCCGAGAAATTGCGCATTCCGGTGACCACAACAATGATGGGCCTGGGCGCTTTTCCCGAAGACAATGACCTGGCCCTGCATATGCTGGGCATGCACGGCACGGCTTACGCCAATTACGCTGTGCAGGAATCCGACCTGCTCATCTGCGTGGGCGCGCGCTTTGACGACCGGGTGACCGGACATCTGCCGACCTTCGCGCCCAAGGCCAAACATATCCATATCGACATCGATCCGGCGGAGATCGGCAAGAACGTGCGCATCGACGTGCCGATCGTCGGCGACGCGAAACAGACCCTGAAAGACCTGCTGGAAAAGGTCAAGCCGGAAAAAGACAAGCACAATGCCTGGCTCAAGCAGATCGAGGAATGGAAGAAAAAGTATCCGCTTAAATACAAGGACGACCATGAGCTGCGTCCGCAGTATATCGTGGAACTGATCGATGAATTGACCGAGGGCAAGGCCGTCATTTGCACTGAAGTTGGCCAGAACCAGATGTGGGCCGCTCAGTTCTATACCTACAATGAGCCCAGGATGTGGGTTTCCTCAGGAGGTCTGGGGACCATGGGTTATGGTTTCCCGGCCTCGATCGGGGCGCAGTTCGGCGCTCCCGATAAAATGGTCTTTGACATCGCGGGCGACGGCAGCATCCAGATGAACATCCAGGAGCTGACCACGGCCGTTAACCATAAGCTCCCGATCAAGATCGTCGTGCTGAACAATAACTATCTCGGCATGGTACGGCAATGGCAGGAACTGCTGTTTGAAAGGCGTTACGCCTCGACCGATCTACACAATAATCCTGATCTGGTCAAGGTGGCTGAGGCTTTTGGCGCCGCGGCTTTCCGGGTGACTAAGAAGTCTGAGGCAAAAAAGGTTCTCCAGCAGGCCATGAAGATCAAGGACCGGCCGGTGCTGGTCGATTGCCGTATCGTCGAAGAAGAGAATGTCTTCCCCTTTGTGCCGCCGGGGCAAGCAATTAATGAAATGTTGATAGATTGATGGGGCCTGCGGCTGAATGCCGCGGTTCCATTGAAATCGCGAGGTTTACTCGTAGGTTTCAATGGCTAGAGGTGACATGTGAAACACACAATATCAGTTATTGTAGAGAATAAACCGGGCGTGTTGCATCGGGTCTCGGGGCTGTTCAGCCGCCGCGGGTTCAACATCGAGAGCCTGGCCGTGGGCACGACCGAGAACCCGAACATCTCGCGCATGACCATCGTGGTCGAGGGCGACGAGATCGTGCTGGAGCAGATTACCAAGCAGCTTTATAAGCTGATCGATACGCTAAAGATCTTTGACCTGCCGGAGCAAAAGCTGATCGAAAGAGAACTGGCCCTGATCAAGGTGCATGCCAATGACAAGACCAGACAGGAGATCACTCAGATAGTGGATATTTTCAAAGCTAAGATCGTGGACGTGGCTGAAGATTCTTTGACCATTGAGATATCAGCGGAAAAAGACAAAGTGGACAATGTCCAGAAGCTTCTAGAAAAATTCGGTATCCAGGAGCTGGTCAGGACCGGCAAGATCGCTTTACAAAGAGGAGGAATATAGAAAATGGCTCAGGTATATTATGACAAGGACGCGAATATCGGTGCTTTGCAGGGAAAGACCATCGCGGTTATCGGCTTTGGCAACCAGGGCGCGGCCCAGGCCCAGAACCTGAAGGACTCAGGTCTTAACGTTATCATTGCCGAAGTCGAAGGCACGCCGAACTATAAGAACGCCCAGGAGGCAGGTTTTGAGGTAATGCCCGCTGCTGAAGCCGCCAAACGGGGCGATATCATCCAGATCCTTATTCCGGACGAGCTACAAGCCAAGGTTTATAAAGAAGCCATTAAAAAGAGCATGAAGAAGGGCAAGACCCTGATGTTCTCGCATGGTTTTAACATTCATTTTAAGGCGATCAAGCCGAATAAGGACATTGATGTGATCATGGTTGCGCCTAAAGGGCCCGGCCATATGGTCAGATCGACCTTTACCGAAGGCGCCGGCGTACCCTGTTTGATCGCGGTGCACCAGGACGCTTCCGGCACTGCTAAAGAGACCGCCCTGGCCTATGCCAAGGGTATCGGCGGGACCCGCGCGGGCGTGTTCGAAACAACCTTCAAGGAAGAGGTCGAGACCGACCTGTTCGGTGAGCAGACCGTATTGTGCGGCGGCTGCACTTCTCTGATCAAGGCTGGCTTTGAGACCCTGGTCGAAGCGGGTTACCAGCCAGAGATGGCTTATTTTGAATGCTGCCATGAGCTGAAACTGATCGTTGACTTGATCTATAAGCAGGGCCTCTTGGGCATGAGGAAAGCCATCAGCAACACGGCCGAGTACGGCGACCTGACCGTTGGCCCCAAGATCATTGACGAGAAGACCAAGATGCGCATGCAGAAAGCTTTAAAACGCATTCAGTCCGGCGCTTTTGCCAGGGAATGGATCAAAGAGAACAAGGAAGGCTGCGCCAACTTCAACGCCTTGCGCGAAAAGGACAAGAACCATCAGATCGAGAAAGTGGGCGGCGAGCTGCGCGGCATGATGCACTGGCTCAAGAAATAAGTGGGGCTGGTCGAACTACTTGCCGGTCTGCCTAAAGGGCTGATCATTTTCCTGATCTCGGCCACTCCGGTCATTGAGGTCAGGGGCGCTGTCCCGATCGCCTTGCTTTACTTCAAACTGCCTGTCTTTCCCACGCTAATGCTCTGCGTACTTGGCAGTTTGCTGCCGGTCTTCCCTTTATTGCTCTTCCTGAAATACGCCACTGATTGGCTGAGGAAAATCACGGTCTTTGACCGTTTTTTTGACTGGCTGTTCACACGGACACGCTCGAAGAGCAAGATCATCCAGGATTTTGAATTGGTAGGGCTGACCCTGTTCGTTGCTATCCCCTTCCCAGGGACCGGCGTCTGGACCGGGACCATCGCCGCTTATTTGTTAGGCTTACCCTGGATCCCGACATTTATCTGCGCGGCGATCGGCACAGTGATCGCTTCAAGCATCATGTGGCTGGTCAGCGTTGGCGCAATGAATTTTTTCTAGGCCTGGCTGATCATTGTAATATAGGTAATAAGATCTCAAAGGTCGTGCCTCTATCCGGCTGTGTAAAAACATTGATGTGCCCGCCCATTTCTTCAATGGCAGTTTTAGCCATAGGCAGGCCTAATCCGGTCCCTTCTCCCTCAGGTTTGGTCGTAAAAAAATCATCAAAGATCTGGGGCAAAATGGCTTCCGGGATCCCCGGCCCATCATCACTGATCCTGATAATAAAGTTATCCTCAGCGCCAAATTCTGATGTAATCGTGATCGTTCCATTTTTAGGCATGGCCTCCTGAGCGTTCTTTATTATATTGTAGACCGCGTGCATTATTTTTTGCCTATCACCATGCAATAAAGCCTCTGTCTCGCAGAGTGAGGAACGGATAAACTGGCAGGCCCTGCTTTGGCCGATCCTGGCGTGGAAGATCGCTTCTTCCACCGCTTTATTGGGGGAAAAAACATCGATGTCGGCATTGTGCCTGACAAATCCCAGCACCTTTCTCATAAAGACGATCAGTCCGGTAAGGTTTTCGCTGACGGTCTGAAGCTGTGCTTCAATTTGCTCAAAGTCTTCGGGCAGAGCAGCGGCGGAACCTATCATTTTCTGCCACGAATTTTTCAGATCGATCAATTGGTGGTTTACAATGCCCAAGAGGGCTATCGGCTGGCAGAGCATATTGTTGACCTCATGGGCAACTCCAGCTACTGCCTTGCCCAAAGCAGCTAACAGCTCTTGTTCTTGGGCGATCGCCTCTACCCTTCGCCTTTGCCTCTCAACTTTCTGCAGTTCCAATAGATTTTGTACGTGTTCCAGCAAGATGTTCAGAACCGGCGGTTTAATAAAAAGCCGCTCTGTCTGGCATTCAATATAATCGGTTAGCAGTAATTCATCTTTAAGCATGATAATGACCTTGATCATTGGATCGCACCCTTTGATCCGGTTGACCAAGGCATATGCCTCAGTTTGCTTGCCCGGCCGGCTGACGCTTATAAGGACGATGTCCGGCGAGGCAACTTTAAAATCATCAAAGCAATCGATAAAACTGTTCTCGCCGGCATTGGCCCGTGTTACTTGATAGTCCTGGGCTTCAAAGAACGAGGAAAGTATGGTCGCAGAATCCAGGTGGTCGTCAAACACCATGATCTTGCCTCTGCCGTTTCTGCCGTCGACCAGGCGTCCTGAGGTTGTCAGATATAACCGCCCGGTCGGGGTCCTGACCGGGCGCCCCAAAGCGGTAGCGGATCTTTGCTGCTGCCGGCTCATACTTGTCGCGAAAAAGGATCGGGGAACGCCTTGGCGCGGCAAGCGCCTAATTGCAGCAAACGGTCCTTTCATGACAAAACCCCTTTCGTTATAAAGGCAGGGATTTTTCGTCCATTCATCGGTTTAATTTCAGGTAATTTTAAAATTCATCTACGGCTTATGACGGTAAATTTGCTGGATAACATACTATATGCTATAACTTAAGACTATGGCGCAAGAGTTTATTGTTACAGGATTGGATGATAAAGGCCGGGGCATTGCCGGAGGCCAGTTCGTTAAATTCGCCTTCCCCGGCGATCTTATCGACCTTGAGCCAGTTAGCCGCCGGAAAAAGACCAGCCGGCTGGTCCGCTTGATCGAGCCCTCGCCTGACCGGCAGGAACCGCCCTGTCAATATTTTGGCCGCTGCGGCGGCTGCGCCTGGCAGGGGCTTAAATATCAGGCCCAATTGAAGTTCAAAGAAGCCAGGGTCCGATCCCTTTTTGGCGACGCTCTGCCGATCATCCCTTCTCCGGAAGAATATTATTACCGTAACCGCATGGACTACGCTTTTGGCCCTGATTACTCGATCGGTTTAAAGGACGGCAAGTTCAATATAATCAATATAGAACAATGCCTGCTCATGTCAGAGGCCAGCAATAAGATCCTGAGCCGCCTGCGCCATTTTGTCTCCTGGAAAAAACTCCTGCATTATAAAGAAGGCATCATGCGCCATGTGGTCATCCGTGAAGGCAAGAATATCAATAACATGGTCCTGAACGTATTAACCTCGGATAAAGGCGAGCTGCCACTGGAAGATCTCTGGGAAAAGCTCCGGGACGCTGTTTCCGGCATTACCTGGAGCATCAATCTTTCGCCGGCAGACCGATCTTACGGGGAGATACAGAAATCTTTTGGCCAGGACCATCTGATTGAGTCTCTTTGCGGCATCATGTTCAAGGTTCCGGTCCAGTCATTTTTCCAGACCAACACGCATCAGGCCGAAAAACTGCTGGAGGTCGTGCGCGATTTCGCCGGGTTGCAGGGCGGCGAAACGCTGCTCGACCTTTTCTCCGGTAGCGGCAGCATCGGCCTGTCCCTGGCCGACCGGGCCAAAGAGGTTATTGGCGTGGAAGAGAACGAAGCCGCGGCCAAATTGTCCGAAGACAATGCCAGGCTCAATAACATCAACAATTTCCGCTCGATCGCCGGCCGGGTCGAAGATATCCTGCAGTCGCTGGAAGGCAGGTTCGAGACCATTATCCTGGACCCACCCCGCCCCGGGGTCCACAAAAAGGCCCTGCAAAAGATCGGCCAGATCAAGCCGCACAGGATCGTTTATGTCTCATGTAATCCTGAGACCCAGGCCCATGACATCAAGCTCCTTGAGGAATCCGGCTATCAGGTTAAAAGGATCCAGCCCCTGGACATGTTCCCCCATACCCCCCACATTGAGAACATCATTTTGCTGAAATTATAGACTGATTTTATCGATAATAAATAGATGAGAGTCGATCTTGCGCCAACGCTAAGAGCAAGTTTAAGAGCGCGTGTGCCGGATGGTTTTCGCAACCGCCCGAACCGGCCCCTGCTCATGGTCGTGCACGCCACTCGAAGTTATGACCGCAGCGGTTCTGTTGAATATCCTATCAATAAGACCATCGATCGTCTTTGCCCTGATCTCAATCTCCTTGAGATCGAAGAAAAGCGCGGCCCTTCATATCTTGCGCTTCCCCAAGGTCTAAGAACTTCACGGGAATATGCTGGAACATTGCTGCACCGATCCTTTTTTGACAAATTTGCTGAACTGATAGAAAGCACAAACACTTTTATCTTTATCGGCGGCAGGGCCAACCGCTGCTTGACCAACGCATTTCTTTCCGTCCTAATCGCCAAGATCACTCCCCTAGAACGTCTTTTTGCTAACAGAGAATCGATCCTTAATGTTCAGATGGAGCTGCCTGGCCTATTGCGCCAGGCCCTGACAGCAGCTGGGCCAACACTTAATTTTCATTTTTATAGCGGAGCGATCTATCCGTCGCACTCGGACCTTAAAATGGTCAGCCGGAGAAGCGAATATCTTGACTGGTCACCTAACATTCCCTATATTGTAACAGCTTCCATGGGAGCAAAAAATCAGCGGCTCCTGGCCAGATCAGGCCTGGTATTGGTTAACCACGTCGATGGAATAACCCTGGACAAAGTCAATGGCTCCAGCGACAGGCAGGTCAATCTGTTCTACTGGCACAGCCTCGTTCAACTGGCTGAACATTTCACGGCAGCAGGCTTTTTGGCAAACGGGCAAGCCTAAAGTTCTTCATATCGATGGCGCAGGCCGTGACACTGGCGCTGACCAACAGCTGCTTTTCCCTGAAGACTTCCTGTTTGAACACTATCCGCGCAGCCGTTATCTCGGTGATCTCCGTTGTGACCCTTATCGTTTCATACAACTTAGCCGGGGCCTTATAATTACAATCGATTTTTGAAATGGCAAAAATGATATTATCCTTATCTTTGATCGCGCCAAGATCGACGCCCATTTTCTCCAGCAATTCGATACGGCCGCGCTCAAAAAAGCCTAGGTAATTGGCATAATAAACCACGCCCTCTGCATCAGTATCCATATATATGACGCGATAATTGAATTCGTGCGTCATCTTAAGCCGTTCAATAATTGATTGAAACCGGGAAAAGATGTCTCAATACAATCGGTATTAGCGATCCTGGTCTCACCTTCGGCAATAAGAGCGGCTACGGCCGCGGACATGGCAATGCGATGGTCGCCGTAGCTGTCCATCTCGGCGGCGTTAAGCGGTGTTGGCCCCTGAATGACCAAACCATCCTCCAGCTCCTTTACATCGGCTCCCATCCGATTCAATGTAGCGGCGATCGCAGCGATGCGGTCGCTTTCCTTGACTCTGAGCTCCCTGGCGCCGACGATCTCGGTGCGGCCCTCGGCCTGGGTCGCAGCCACTGCAATGGCCGGGATCTCATCAATGATGCGCGGGATGATCTGTCCATCGATCCTGATCGCTTTAAGTTTTGAGGTCTTGACCAGGATGTCGGCGCGCGGCTCCTCCGCCAGCAGCTGTTCGTTGATCACTTCAAGTTTGGCCCCCATGCGGTGCAGAACATCGACAATGCCGGTCCGGGTAGGATTGACCCCGACGTTCTTGATCAGCAATTCAGAGTTCGGCACCAATAAGGCCGCAATAATGAAGAAAGCCGCTGAGGAAATATCGCCCGGGACATCGACTTCAGCCCCTTCAAAATCTTTATTGCCCCGCACCTTGGTGCGCAGGCCCTGGAGCTTGACCGCGGCATTGAAGTGCAGCAGCATCCTTTCAGTGTGGTCGCGGGCCTGATTGCGCTCGATCACCGTAGTTTCGCCGTCGGCATAGAGGCCGGCGAACAGCACGGCTGATTTGACCTGGGCCGAGGCTACCGGTAGCTCATAAGCGATCGGCTTGAGCCCGCCGCCATGTATCTCCAAAGGAGCATAAACATTGCCTTTGCTGCTGTGGCCAATGATATTAGCGCCCATTTCGCGCAAAGGCGCTACGATGCGCATCATCGGCCGGTTTTGGATCGATTCATCGCCTGTGATCTTGGATAGAAAAGGCTGCCCCGCCAGAATGCCGGAAAGCAGGCGGATCGATGTGCCGGAATTGCCCACATCAAGCAGCTCCCTGGTCTGTTTTATACCCCTTAAACCACTGCCCTTGATCTCAACCTTGGTACCGGCCAGATCGATCTCGGCGCCGAGTTTTTTCAAACAAGCAATCGTCGCCAGGCAATCCGCGCTGGCCAAAAAACCACGAACAATGGATCTGCCATTGGCCAGGGAGCCGATCATGACCGCCCGGTGGGAGATGGATTTATCGCCGGGCACATGGATCTCAGCTTTGATCTTATTCAGCGGTGCAACAGAAAGATCAGCCATAAAGCAAATCCCTGAATTTTTTCGCCCGCTCAAGTTCCTTTTCTATCCCGTCCGCCGCGCCGGCCTTGATCAGCTTTTCCAGGCGGACTAGAGCTTTCTTGAACCCGGCCAGAGCTTCCAGAACGGCCTTTTTATTGGTCGTAAACATGTCGACGCCGAGAACCGGGTCTCCGGAAGCGATCCTGGTCGTATCGCGGAACCCTGAAGCAGCGCAGGCTTTCATCTGCTCCTGAGCTTTTGGTGCGTCCTGAACGGAATTGACCAGGGCAGCGGCAATGGCCAGCGGCGTGTGGCTGATGCCGGCCACGGCCAGATCGTGGGTCTTCGCGTCCATTTCCATTGTTTTGCCTCCCAATTGTACTGCCAGCTCCGCCACCCGGGACAGGGCCCTTTGATTGGTCTTACTGTTCCTGATCAGGATCCAGGGCTTGTCCTGGAACAGAGCGGCTTCTGCTTCAACCAACTTGACCTTTTCTTTTCCGGCCATAGGATGCCCGCCGATAAAGAAAACCCCCTTGGGCAAAAGCTTGCTTGCTTGAGCCACGATCCCAGCTTTAGTGCTGGCCACGTCGGTCACAATGGTGCCGGGCTTGAGGCAGTCGGCCATTTCCTGAACGATCGGGACAACAAGATTGATCGGGGTGCAGACAAATATAATGTCCGCTTTGGCCGCGCCCTGCTTGAGGTTGGTCGTACCTTCATCAATGGCTTTGAGGGCCAGGGCCTCTTGGATGGTCTCCTCTCTGCGGGGAATGCCGATGATATAGATATCCCTAAGTTTGGCTTTAAGCCCTAAAGCGATCGATCCCCCGATCAGGCCCAAGCCGACAATGGCTATGTTCATGCCTCATATCTTACCTAAAAGGGGGCCGGGGTTCAACTCAGGAGCTTGAACGGGGGCTAAAAACCACGACCTGGTTACGGTTATTTTTGGCTGTATAGATCGCCTCGTCAGCCTGGGAAAAGAGGGAATCAAGGTCATGGCCGCTGAAAGGAAAGACCGAGAGGCCTATACTGGCTGTGACATTGACATCTTCATGCCAGAATTCAGGCCCTGAATAGCTTTTTGCCTCAAAAGCTGAACGAAGGCCGTTGGCCAGCGCCTCACCATCGCGTTCATTGATCCCCAGCATCCCCACGACCCATTCCTCTCCGCCCCAGCGGCCGGCGATCCCGTCTTCCATTTGCTCCTGATTGGCTTCCAGCCAGTTGGAGATCACCTGGGCAGCTCCTTTCAGCACTATATCACCTGCCACATGGCCATAACGGTCGTTAACACGTTTAAAATGATCGAGATCAATCAATAAATAAGTAAAAGGCAGACGTTCATTTTTGGCCCGCTCCATCATCTCTTCCATTCGCGAAATCAAGAACCGTCTGAGCGGCAGTCCTGTCAGGTAATCATAATTGGCCGCGTGTTCTAGTTCGCGGATCAAGTTGACTTCCCGCATTTTGTAAGCAAGGAAATCAGCGATCCTGATCAGATGCTTAAGGTCCGCCTCAGTAAAGGCCTTGATAAATTCCGAGCGTACATTCATCACACCGTAGGTCCTGTCCTTGAACCTGATGGGCACGCACATAAATGAACCTCGGGTAACTTTGTTGCGTTCAGGCATCGATTGAAAAACCTGATCGGCTTCCGCATTTTCCACTAAGAGCGGCTGGCCGCTCACAAAAACGTGGCCGGCGATGCCCTTGCCTGTTTCACATTCGCGCTTGGCGGTCTTGCTGGCCAGACCGCGCTGATCGACAACACGCAGAACATTTCTGGGCTCGTCCAGCAGCATTATCGACGAGCGCGCTACATACGTCTCGCCATTACGCATATAAACGCTCGGCAGATTATCCAGGGCTACCTTGAACATCTCTTCTAGAGCGTCTGTTTCACTCAAAGCCCGGTGCAGTTTATCGATCGCCGCGTCCCTGATAATGCGCAACGCGTTAATACGGCTATTCTCCGCCTTTTGCAATTCTTCAGTGATCGGTCGCTGCAGGCTGCGCAGAACATCAAATATCATCTCCTGTGCTTTGTTATCGCTGAACAGTGATCGCGGCGGCAGCCTCCGTTTTATCCGTTCGGCATTCTCAATGTGATTATTGGCCAGGATGATCATGTCGTAGGCGCGCACGCCGGGATAACGCACGTAAAGATTATAACGGAGCGCCTGTTTAAGATTTTGCAGCTGATCCGCAGAGACCTGGCGGTAATCATCCCCAAAATAACGCCGCAAGTCAGCCTCAAAATCCCGTTCCGCCTGCTCTCTGTCTGCCAGGGACATATTCTTGAGATCGTTCAAACGATCGACCAGGAGCATATCCGATGCGCTGTCCTGATTATAACCGCGGCTTAAGCCGCTCATGATAAAGTGACTTTTTTCCCCAGGCAGGAGCTGGTTCGGTTCGTTATAGCGGCTCTTGCCGCCAAGGGCTTCCCGTTCCATAGCCCACATATTACCTGATTCATTGCTATAGCGATAAATAGCGACCCCGCCGATCCCCAGACCTTCCATGACCTCGCGTGAAGCGCCCAGTACTTGGGTGATCGTGGCCGCGCCGGAAAGCTTGTCTCTGATCTGCTGTTCCACTACGCGGAAGGTCTCTACCAGCTGCATTTTCTGTTTCAGTGCGCGTATCTCCCGTTTGCCTCTAGCCCTGATAATGCCTGTATAGCGCTGCAGTGCGCGGGCATTCGGACCTTTATAGCCTCCGCGGGATAAAACATAGGGTGGTATTTTAGCTCTCACGCTCATAGTATTCCTCCGCTAAAGTATCGGAGAAACCTGGGGAGGATTTCAGCCCGGGCGTTTATTGGTCCAGACGGCGGACAAGTTCGTTGATGCCCTGGGCGATCTGGCCGATCTCATCCTTTGAATTGTCTTCAATGCGGGCCTTATAATTACCACCCAGGATCTTTTTAAAGCTGTCCGTAAATTTCTTCAACCGCAGGCCGGTGTAATTGGACAGGAAATACCCGTAGGTATAAAGAAATGCAAAGCTCAGCGGTGCTAGGATAGTGTTTAAAAGCAACAGATAGCTTATCCGGTGCAGATAACTGGTCTCGGCCATCGCTGTCTGGCTTTTGCTCTTTTCTATTTCAACATAGACCCGGCCCATGAAAGCCATGAAGATACGCTCAAAAGCTTCGCTCTGGGCCTTGAGCTCTTCGGCAGGTGCGTTCTGGTTCAGCAGAACGATCAATTTCTGGGCCTGGCCGCGGAAGAGCAGCATATCCTTGACCAGCAGCGTTAAATCCCTGGGCAGTCCGCTGACGCCTCCCTGTAAAAGTATATTAAAAGCCTGGGTCATCCTGTCCAGGTCATTTTCCGCCCGCAGGGGATTTTCATAGATATCGACCTTAACCTGCAGGCCAAAGGCGCGCAGGTCCTGCAAAGAGTTGAGGTGCCGCCAGGCAACACGCATACTGCCGTTATATTCGCTGGCTACAGTGCTGAAATGCGCGATGCTCAGGGAATAGAGGATGGTCAGGAGCAGTACTCCGATCAAATAACCCATCATCTGCTTGATCGGCATTTTCAGGTCCTTAAATTCCATCAGGCCTTTAACAACTCCTTTAGCAGATCGTGCCCGTGGCGCAGGCGCCAGGACGCCTTTTTCAGCTCTTTTTCATTATAGGCATTGATGCTTTCTTTCGAGCAGGGCTTGTTTGGATCATAGAGCACAAAGGGCACGGGATCCGCGGTATGGGTCATGGCCCTGATCGGCGTGGGATGGTCAGGCAGGACGAGAATTTTCACGTCTGACCCGGTGCTGCGGATCTTTTTCAGCAGGGTCCCAACGATCAATCTATCAAAATCTTCGATCGCCCTGATCTTTTTGCTGACACTGCCCTCATGCCCGGCCTCATCCGGCGCCTCAACATGGATAAAAGCCAGGTCACGATCTTTAAGGGCGCGCCAGGCCGCGCGTGCTTTGCCCAGATAATTCGTATCCAGATAACCGGTCGCCCCGGGCACGTTGATGACATCCATTCCGACCAGCTTGCCGATGCCTTTGAGTAAGTGGACCGCAGTGATAATCGCGGCCTTTTTGCCGAATTTCTTCCTGAATAATGGCATTGCCGGCATCTGGCCAGGGCTCCAGGGCCAGATCATGGATGCCTTTGTCCCGATACCGTGCAGCAGGACTTCGCTTTCGTTCATCAACTGCAGCAGGATCTCAGATCCTTTGCCGCCGGGCAAATAGTTCTTTATCGGCTTGCCGGTAATATCATGGGGCGGCGTGGTACGGACCCGGCTGTTGATCAGTTCATTGCTGACCACCAGAAGGTGCCGGTAGCTCAACCCGGGATAGAACTTAACTGTTTGGCAGCCCAGTTTTTTATCAAGCAGTTTCATTATACGGCGGCCTTCGGCCGTGTTGATATGGCCGGCGGTAAAATCTTTCATCCTGCGGTCTTTGACCGTGACCAGATTGCAGCGGAACGCCACTTCACTTTTCCCCAGCTTGATGCCGAGACTGGCCGCTTCCAGCGGGCCCCGGCCGGTATAATATTTTTTAGGGTCATAACCGAAGATGCTCATGTTGGCAACATCAGAGGCCGGCGGCAATCCTTTTGGCACATTGCTGACCCAGCCGCAGCGGCCGTTTCGGGCGAGAAAATCCAGGTTGGGTGTTCTGGCCGCGGCCAAAGGAGTCCTGCCTCCCAGCTCCTTGAGCGGCCAATCCGACATGCCGTCACCGATCAGCACAAGATACCTTTTCATTCGACTTCCTCGATCCGCTTGACCGGCGCGTCGTGCAGCAGTTTCTGGTCCTTGAGCAGCTGCTTGATCTTGCGTTCCTGCTCTTTGGCCGTTTTGTCGTATTTAACCACGTTGTCCATGATTTGCCCGGGATCCAACTGCTCCAGCTCTTTGGCCGTTTGCTCCAGACCGTGCTCCTGCCCCGCTTTATCGACCGGACTTTGTTTCAGCCAGTTGCTAAGCAGGGGCACGGCTTTCTTGGCATATGGGTAGCTTAAGTGGTAGACCGCGATCGAACAGCGGGACAGCGTAGAAGTCGTGATCGATCTTTTAGAAGTATCGGCAATGGGCAGGGCCAGGGCCAGTTGCAATACGATGCCGCAGATCAGCAATCCTTTAAAACCGCCGCTTAAGACGCCGCCAACCTTATCGACCGGTCCCAGGATCGTTATATTGATCGCTTTTTTGAACAACAGGGTCAGCAACAGATCGATAAGAATATACGCTACGATCCAGACCAAAAAGAAAACGATCACCGCGCCAAGCGATCTCGGGTCTTTAAAGCTCTCAGCCCCTTTGGCCAAAAACGATACCGCTGCCGTGCCCAGAAAAAGCGCGGCAAAGACCACCGCCACACTGGTCAGGGACTTGAACAGCCCTTCCCTGAAACCCAGAATGATGAATAGGAAGATAGCAATGCCGACAAAGACGTCCAGCATCTTTACCCTTTGGCCAATGAGGCTTTAAATTTCTTCAGCGCGTCCTTGATCTTGGGATATTTAAGCGCCAAAATTTGGGCCGCCAAAATTGCGGCGTTCCTGGCCCCGTCTATGGCTACGGTCGCCACCGGTATGCCGGCAGGCATCTGCACTATGGCAAAGAGCGCGTCCTGCCCGCCCAGGGCTTTGGAATGAATGGGGATACCGATGACCGGCAATGTCGTTTGAGCCGCTACTACTCCGGGCAAAGCGGCCGCCATGCCGGCCGCGGCAATAATCAGATCGTAATTGTTCTCTGCCTGCGCCGCATAGTGTTCGACTTTTTTGGGGGTCCGATGGGCGGAAGCCACTGTCACTTCATAGGCAATGCCGAATTCCTCGAGCTGCTTGGTGGTCTTTTCAATGACAGGAAGGTCGGATCTGCTCCCCGTGATAATGCCGACTCTTGGCCCAGCCATGGCTTACCCCCTCTTATTATCTATTTAGGCGGTTGAACCGTCAGGATCTGGCGTACCTGTTCCGGATATTTGGCGATGAAGATCAGCTCTTCTTTGGTCAAAGGCTTCTGGGTGTTAACATTGGCATAACGCACTAATTCCAACACTTCGGCCGCTTCTTTGTCGTCCTTAAACTCAACTTCAAGGTTGCCATAAACATTGCGGAAACCCTTAATGCCGGAATATTCACCGACTGTTATCATGCGTCCGGACTCGACCAGCTCAGGCTCGCCACGGCCAAGCTCTTCGTAATCATACAGCTCATAATTGCGGCGGTTCTTTAGCGCGCCGTCAGCATGGATGCCGGATTCATGAGCAAAGGCATTGTCACCCACCCCAACCTGATTGACCGGGATCGGGATACCAAAAGCGTATGATGCGTATTTGGCAAAGTCCCATATCTTCGTTAAGTTGATATTCCCCGGAAATAAATTCTTATCCTTAAGTCCGCTGGCATATTTCAGAGCTAAAAGCACTGATAGCAGGTCCGCATTGCCCGCTCGTTCGCCCATGCCGTTGATCGTCGTATTGATATATGCGTCCTGTCCGCCGTCGATAATGCCCTTTGCGCCAGCCACTGAACAGGCCACGCCCATGCCCAGATCATTATGACAGTGCATTTCCCAGGGGATCTTGGTCTTGCCGGCCAGCTCTTTCATGCGCTCATAAATCGTCAGCGGATCATCCGTTCCCAGCGTGTCGCAGTAGCGTACGCGGGCAGCTCCGACTTCCTTGGCTGCTTTAGCAAATTCGATCAGATCAGCAACATCGGTGCGTGAAGCATCTTCGGCATTGACGCCGATGCTTTCTGCTCTAAATTTTTTTGCCGCTTCAACAGCCTTGACCATTGACTCAATGACCGAATCAATGGTCATTTTCCCTTTGAATTTAAGTTCAAGCATCAGGGGCGAAGTTGAAATGGACAGGTTCAAATGCCGTATCTTGGGACAAAGCTTGAAGGCCAGTTCAACATCCTTGGTAATTGCTCTGCACCAACCTTCCAGCCTGATTGGGGACAGCACGCCCATCTCGGCCAGCTCCAGATTGGCATTGAGGTAGTTGGTTTCGTGCAGAGTAAAAGGGAATCCGAACTCGGACTGGAACACGCCCAGTTCGTTCAGATACCAGTTGACCATGGTCTTCTCCAATTTTGACAGTCCGATCCGTGATGTCTGAACGCCATCACGGTTTGTCACGTCGATAATGTATACTTTTGGCATGACTTTCCCTCCTATTTAAGGTCATTATTATAGCCTACTTTCTCGACTTTTACAACTGTGCTATACTTGACCTGAGATGAGAAAAGTAACCGGCTTGATAGGTTTCCCTCTCGGTCATTCGGTCTCTCCGGCCATGCACAACGCTGCGTTCAAAGAGCTGGGCCTTGATTATGAATACAGCGCTTTTGAGGTCGCCCCCGAGGATTTAGCTGAAGCGCTGAACGGATTGCGCGCCTTGCATGTGGCTGGTTTTAATGTGACCATCCCGCATAAGGAAACTATAGTGCCACTGCTGGATGAAGTCACCAAGTTGGCCAGGATCATCGGGGCGGTCAATACAGTGGTCAATCAGGATGGCCGCCTGATCGGTTTTAATACCGACGGCGCCGGGTTTCTCGAGTCACTCAAACAGGATGCAGGCTTTGAGCCGAAAGACAAGCGCGGCGTGGTGCTGGGCGCCGGCGGGGCCAGCCGGGCCGTTTGTGTCATGCTGGCCGAGGCAGGCGTGTCCGAGCTTTATATTTCTGATCTGATCGAAGAGAAAGCCAAAGAACTTTCAGATTATATTGACTCATATTTCGGCATCAAGGGCGGCCAGCTGAAGGTCAACAGCCCTGAACTAAAAAAGGCGGTTAAGCAAGCCGACTTACTGGTCAATACCACGCCGATCGGCATGGCGCCCAAGGTCAATGCCGCGCCGCTGCCGGATAATTTTGTTCTGCCAACAAAGCTGCTTGTTTATGATCTTGTTTATAATCCCGGGGCTACAAAATTATTAACAAGGGCTGCTGCCGCTGGTTGCCGGACTTGCTCTGGTCTGGGTATGCTGGTCCGTCAGGGGGCGATCGCTTTCTCGATCTGGACCGGCAAAGAAGCGCCGCTTGAGGTCATGAGACAGGCCGCCCAAAAAGCCCTGCGCTGACGCGATCTCGACATGCTCAAGCCCTATGTTCCTGGTCTTGGATCTTAGCTTAACTGATTTTTTATTGCTGCAAAGCATATTTTTAAGAACTTAGCAGCTGGGGTCCAAGCTTTGCTCTGCTGGCAATAAACTTGCTTTTTGATCGTCTTGATGAATGCCCCTGCATTGCTTGATGAACTGATAAATGAAGCGGCCCAAAAACGGGCTTCAGATATCCATCTTGAACCCCAGGCTGATCATTTGCGAGTGAGGCTGCGCATTGACGGCCGTCTGACCGGGTCCCGTCAACTGCCGAAACATCTCCAAGCGCTGTTGATCTCCCGCATCAAGGTCATGGTCGGGCTGGACATAGCGGAAAATAGGCTGCCTCAGGACGGTCGCGTCACTGCGCAGGCTCTGGATCTGCGCGTTTCTTGCCTGCCCTCGCTCCACGGAGAAAAAGTGGTCATACGTTTGCTAAACAAGCAGCAAACCAAGCTTGACCTTAAAGATCTGGGCATGGAATTAGACGACCTTGAGACCTACTTGGCGATGATCGAGCGCCGCTGCGGTCTGATCCTGGTGACCGGCCCTACTGGCTCAGGCAAGACAACAACGCTCTACGCGACCCTGGCAAAGTTGAACGATAAAGATGTGAATATTACGACCATCGAGGACCCGATCGAATATCAATTGCCAGGGATCAATCAGGTCCAAGTCAATTTAAAAGCCGGCTTGACTTTTGCCCGGGGCTTGCGGGCGATCCTGCGCCAGGACCCGGATATTATCATGGTCGGCGAGATCAGGGATGAGCCGAGCGCCCGTATCGCGGTCCAGGCGGCCCTGACCGGTCATTTGGTGCTCTCGACCCTGCATACCAACGATGCTCCCTCAGCGGTCACGCGCCTGGTCGATATGGGCATTGAGAAATACCTGGTCGAAGCTTCGCTTATCGGCGTTCTGGCTCAACGGCTTATCAGGAAAAAGGGGCCAGCCGGTCTTCTGGGGCGGACCGGGATATATGAGGTCATGTTCAATAATAAAAGGGCGCGGAGCTTAGCTGAGAACGGCAGACGCAAGATCGAACAAAATCTTACAACAGAGACCGAGGTTCGCCGGGTCCTTTACCTGGATGATTGAGGACTATTTGGCCCCAGCCAGGAGATGGCTAAGGCCTTGATATGATCAAAGATCGAGCGTATAACGCTCCTGGGAGCCAGCTCGCCGCAACGCGCACAACCGTAGCAGATCTTGTACCGGGCAGAAGGCGCAAAACAGCCGACCTCAGGATAATAAATACAGGTCCTAGCCGAAGTCCGGCGCAGATCGACTCGTTCATCCACCTGAGCGCGCAGGGTCTCTTCTACTTTTTGCACTTCGATCATGTCGCCTCTTCTTCGGAGGTTCCCGCAAGGAATTTCAGCTGATTTGCTTACGTCAAGCGTCAGGTTTTGTTATACTATAGGCATGATCATTATCAGGCTGCTGCATTCTCTTTTTTTCTATCTGGTGACAGCTGTCACCTTTATCATCGGCACGACCATCACTCTATGTTTCGTCCCTTTTGTCAGGCCAAAGCATAAACCTTTTCAGATAGCGGCACAGCTCTGGTCACGGATGCTGGTATTCTTTTCGCTGGTGCGGGTGAAAGTCTCCGGTCTTGAGAACGTGCCCAAAGACACGCCGCTGATAATCGCGGCCAACCACCAGGGCGCGGCGGATATCCTGCTGGTCCTGGCGTTCCTGCCTGTCCGTTTCCGCTTTGCCATCAAAAAAGAGCTGTTCAAGATCCCGGTGTTCGGTTGGTACCTGAAACGAGCCGGTTATTTTTCTATTGACCGCGAAGTCGTGCTTAGCGCTTATCGAACCGTAGAAAAGATCATTGAGATCATTAAACAGGGCGAATGCGTGCTGATCTTTCCTGAAGGCACCCGCTCCAGGACCGGGGAACTGGGCCGTTTCAAGCGGGGGAGCCTTTTGGCCGCGCTCAAATCAGGCGCCCCGATCCTGCCAGTGGCTATTTCCGGCAGTTTCAATATTCTCAAAAAAGGCAGCTGGCTGTTCCACCCCTGTCCGGTCAAACTGAGCATCGGCCGGCCGATCGAGATAAAATCAGAAGCTGACTATGACGGCAAAGTAGCCGAAGTCCGTGAAACAATTGCCCGGATGCTATAACTTTGCTATACTGATTCCTGCCATGGAACTCAACGGCAAAGCCCGACGTTTTAAATCAGATAACGACATCAACACGGATTACATTATTTCCGGCCGCTACAAGTTCAAGATCCAGGACCCGGTCGAGCTGGCCAAGCATGTGATGGAGGATCTGGACCCCAAGTTCTATGAGCGGATAGAAAAAGGCGACTTCATCGTGGCCGGCCGCAATTTCGGCTGCGGCTCAAGCCGCGAACAGGCGCCCATGGCCATTAAGTACGCCAACATTTCCGCTGTCATCGCTAAATCGTTCGCCCGTATCTTTTACCGCAACTGCTACAACCTGGGCCTACCGGCCATTGAGGCCGACACCGACGGCATCGACGACGGAGATGAACTGGCTGTCGACCTGGCTGCCGGCGTGATCAGGAACAAGACCAAGAACACGGAGATCAAGATCGCGCCGCTGCCGCCCACCATGCAGACCCTGCTCAGCGACGGCGGGCTGGTGGCGCACTTTAAAAAACATGGCGGGTTCAAGATTTAAGCCTCTGCCCCATCCTTCTGATCTCGGCATCGTTGCTTTCGGCCGGACCCCAAAAGAATTGTTCGAGAACGCAGCTTTCGGCCTGTTCTCGCTCATGGCTGACCTTGACACCGCGACCGCACGTGAAAATTTTGAGGTCAAAGTCACGGGGGAAGACAGGGAGTCCCTGCTGGTCAACTGGCTGAACGAACTGATCTATGTCTTCGATTCTAAAAAGATCCTGCTCTCTAGCTTCAAGATAAACAAGATCAGCGACACGGGCCTGGAAGCTGTTGTTGCC
Organism: Candidatus Saganbacteria bacterium; assembly: GCA_016932255.1. Classification (GTDB taxonomy): domain Bacteria; phylum Margulisbacteria; class WOR-1; order O2-12-FULL-45-9; family O2-12-FULL-45-9; genus JAFGDE01. The sequence goes on along the minus strand of JAFGDE010000014.1, from coordinate 24,751 downwards.
GGCGAAAAGCTCGATCCCAAGAAACATCAAGGCCTGCGTCCGATCAAGGCCGCGACCTATAATCAATTGCGCATCGAAGCTGATAAGGCTACAATTGTTTTTGATGTCTGACAAGGAGGTAAACCATGTCTGATCTGACGGTCGTTTTTAATCTTTTCGTGGCTTTTATCCTGAGCGGCACCATCGGCTGGCTAAGGGAACGGCAAGGCAAGAGCGCGGGACTGCGCACTCATATCCTCGTCGCCGTAGGCGCAGCCCTGTTCATGCAGGTCTCCGCGGAAATGGTGCTGGTCTCCGGCATCGCTGACCCGGGCCGCATCGCGGCCGGCATCGTCACAGGCATCGGCTTTATCGGCGCAGGCGCGATCGTCCAGGCCCGCGGCAATGTCCGCGGCGTGACGACCGCCTCTTCGATCTGGATCGCGGCCGCCATCGGCGTGGCTTCGGGCGCAGGTTTTTATGTCGGCGCCATTGCCGCCACTGTCATCGCCTGGTTGACGCTTGAACTGCTGCAAAAAGCCGAGAAAAAGATCATCAAGACCAAAGATTCAGGTGAATAAGACCCTCGTTATCCTCGGTCCCACAGCGGTCGGTAAGTCCGCGCTGGCGGTCAAACTGGCGCAAGAACTTAACGGAGAGATAATCTCGGCCGATTCCATGCAGGTCTATCGCGGCATGGACATCGGCACAGCCAAACCGTCAAAAGAAGAACAACAAGGTATTCTCCACCACCTGATCGACATTAAAGCCCCTGACGAGCCTTGGACCGTATCTGATTTTGTCGAACAGGCTCATGAATTGATCCCAGAGATAGCGTCACAAGGAAAAAAGGCGATCGTTGCCGGCGGGACGGGACTTTATCTTTGGACCCTGATCAATGGCTTTTCTTTTCCGATCGCTCCGGCTGACAAAGAGGTTCGCAAGAAATTAGAAAAACTACCTGCCCCTGCTCTCTACTTTCAACTTTCCACTATCGATCCTATTGCAGCACAAAAGATCCATGCGAATGATAAGAAGCGGATCATCCGGGCGCTGGAAGTTTTTGAACTGACGGGCAAATGCATCTCTGAGTTTCAGCAGCGCAGGCGCAAAGAAACTGGAAGCAGTTCAGCAGACTATCTTCTGATCGGCTTGAACCTGGAAAGGGAAAAACTTTACGAGCGGATCGAGCAAAGGATCGACCAGATGATAGCCAGAGGCTTGATTAATGAAGTTAAAGGCCTGCTTAGCAAAGGCTTTTCAAAAGACCTGCCGTCCTTTCAAGCGCTGGGTTATAAAGAAGTCGTTGAATTCCTTGAGGGCAGGTGGAATAAGGAACAAATGATCGAAGAGCTAAAGAAACGCACCCGCAATTTCGCCCGGCGCCAGATTACCTGGTTCAAGCGGGTTAAGAACGTCAAATGGTTCGAGCCGCCGATTGACGCGGCAGCTGTTTTGGGCTATATTAATAGCATATGATCAGGACCAGACAACAAGAGATCAAACGCCGGCGCAAGCGGAAAAAAGAAGCTCACCGCAAAAAGGGACTGCTGCGTAAATCGATCAAACAAGCGGCGGCTGCCTGATCCATTCAGGTCATGGCGGATCTCGGGCCAAGATACGACTTCCACACACATACTGTCTTTAGTGACGGGGTGCTTCTGCCTGCCGCCTTGGTCTATGAAGCCGCCCACCGGGGCCATGCGGCCATCGCCCTGACCGACCATGTTGACGCGTCAAACCTTGAACAGACGATCGCCACATTGACCCGCTTTGTCAAGGAACAAGGGCCCAGCCTGCCTCTTAAAGTCATTGCCGGCGTTGAATTAAGCTATCTGGCGCCGAGCCTGATCAAACCTTACGCCCGCCGGGCCAGAGAACTTGGGGCTGAGATCGTCGTTGTCCACGGGGAATCACCGGTCGAGCCGGTGCCAAAGGGAACGAATCGCGCTGCCCTGCAGTGCAAAGGCCTGGTCGATATCCTGGCCCATCCCGGCTGGATCAACGAGGAAGAAGCGATCCTGGCCAAGGTCAATGATATATACCTGGAGCTTTCCGCCAGAAAAGGCCACCGCAAGGGCAACCGGCATGTGGCCGGGCTGGCCAAACAGTTCGGGGCCAAATTATTGGTCGACACGGATTCTCATTCAGAAAAAGACCTGATCACGCAAAAAGAAGCTTATGAGCTGGTCCGGGACCTGGGTTTTAAACAAGAGGCTGCGCTGAAGATCATCAAGGACAACCCGGAAGATCTGCTCAGGAGAATCTCACATCGATAGCCCGCGCATGGGCGTCCAGACCTTCGATCTCGGCTAAAAGCTTGATATCCTGCCAGACATTTTTAAGCGCCGGTTTGGTATAACCCACAATGCTCTGGGATTTAACGAAATCATATACCGATAATGGAGAGGCGAAGCGAGCAGTGCCGCCGGTAGGCAGAACATGGTTCGGCCCGGCCAGATAATCCCCGACAGGCACCGGAGAGTAAGGGCCTAAAAAGACTGCTCCAGCATGTCTAATCTGCTCTAAGAATCGCTGCGGCGAACCTATTTCCAGGCTGAGATGCTCCGGGGCTAGTTTGTTGGCCAATTTGATCGCCGCCTTGATATTCTCAACAGTAAAAATATAGATCTGGGCCTGTTCGATGATCTCGCGGCGGGAAAGCTTTTTTATTTGTTTGTCAACCTGCTTGGCTGTTGCTTCGGCTATGGCTGGTGAATCGGTCGCAAGTATGGCCAGGGCCGCGGGGTCATGCTCTGCCTGGGACAAGAGGTCAGCAGCCAAGAATTCCGGTTCCGCATCTTTATCTGCAACGATCAAAATATTGCTTGGTCCGGCCAGGCTGTCTATATCGACCAGCCCAAAGACCTGTTTCTTGGCCAGGGTAACATAAATGTTTCCCGGCCCGACGATTTTATCGACTTTGGGAACGGTCTGGGTGCCTAGCGCCAAGGCTGCGACGGCCTGCGCCCCACCCACCCGGAATATCTGGGAGACACCGGCCTCAGCCGCGGCTACCAGCACGTGCGGCTTGATCGGCGGCGGCGAAACGACCACTATTTCCTTAACGCCGGCCACCTTAGCCGGCAAAACACCCATCAGTACAGATGAAGGATAAGCGGCGCGACCGCCCGGCACATAGACCCCGACGCGGTCAAGCGGGATCACCCTCTGGCCCAGCACTACGTCAAGCGGCAATGTCTCAAACCATTCGTCCGGCTGCTGTTTACGATGATAAGCAGTGATATTCTCGCTGGCCTTACGCAGGGCGTTCAGGAAATTTTTGTCAACACAATCGTAGGCTGCCTCGATCTCCGACCGGGAGACGACCAGTTCTGCTGCCGTAAAGCCGGACTGGTCAAATTTTTGGGTATAGTCTACCAGGGCTTGATCGCGTCTTTGTTCGACCTGCCTGATGATCTCTCTGACCGCTTCTTCTTCAGCCGACTCCAGCTTGAAGACCTGCCTGGCCTGGATATCTTTTATGCCTTCTTCAATCCCGTCTTTATCGATCAGTTTTAACATCGTTTTGAATATATCACAGCGCCGGGCCAGCCACAACTAGGCGGTCAGGCGTGTTCCTTTTTTAATGACCGAATCGTCAGCCAGCACCAGGCCTTTATCAATGATCACATCGTCCTCGATCACGCAATTCGCGCCGATTATACAACCAGACAGACGGACATGATCGCCTATCTTGACATTGCGCCAGACAATGGCCCGTTCAAGCGCGCAGTGCTGGCCGATAGAAACCTCATCGCCAATAACGACATAATCTCCAATCTCTGTTTCCTTATCCAGCTTTACTTTTTGGCCGATCACCGAAGGTCCAATAAATCTGACGCTGGGATCAGGATGCGTTTCATTGCCCAGCCAGAACTTGCCATTTATCCTGGTGCCAAAGATTTTGACCGCAACTTCGCCTCTGAGGATAGCCTGATGCGCCATCATGTACATGCGTGGATTGCCGATATCCATCCAGTAAGCGGGAGAAACAAAACCATAAAGCGGCTGCTTGGCGGCCAGCAGCGAAGGGAAGAGCTCCCGCTCAAAGGAGAACGGCCGGCCCTGGGGCACTTTTTGGAAAATGATAGGATCAACAACGTAAATGCCAGCATTGATCGTGCGGCCCCGGACCATGTTCCAGCTTGGTTTTTCAATGAACTGTGTTATCCGGCGATCCTGGTCGATCTGCACTAGGCCAAAAGGGGTCGGGTCTTCCACTTCGGTCAGAGTCAGCGTGATGATCGCGCCTTTTTCCCGATGGAAATTGACCAGCTTGGAAATATTTACGTCTGTCAGGATATCCCCGTTGAACACGACCAGCGGGTCCCGGCCAAAGAATTCCTCCGCATTTTTGACCGCGCCGGCTGTGCCCAGCGGGCTTTCTTCGATCGAATAACGGATCTTGATCCCCCAGTGTTTTCCATCATTAAGGAGCTTTTTTATTTCTTGGGAAAGATAATGCAGGTTAATGATAACTTCATCCACGCCATGTTTGACCAAATGTTCGATCTGGTGAACAATGAAAGGCCTGTTGGCCAGAGGCACTATCGGCTTGGGCGTATTATAGGTCAATGGCCGCAACCTGGTCCCCATGCCGCCGGCAATAATCACCGCCTTCATCTTGAAAGCTCCTTTTTAAGTCTGGTGATGATCGTGACATCCGAGGGGTCAACCGCCCTGAGTAGTGCCAGATAAACGCTGATATAATCACCCAAGATGACCAGGGAGAACAGGCGAGAGAGATCTGTCTTGCCTTTAGCTGGCAGCTCAATGATCCCGCCCAACTGGCCGCCAATCAATGATTTTGTTATCTCGATCCGCTTTTTCATGCGTTCACTATCATTCTCGCTGCGTAGCGCCAGCAGTGCAAAGGCATGCTCCCCGCGCTTTAGATCGGCCAGATTAACGATCTCGTTGTGATCCAGCTCCGGAAAAACAGCGACATGGGCCGTTGTTTTGCTGTTCTCATTCAGCTGGGTCTTGAGCCGAAGGGCCGCAGCAGCTGTTGTGCCGGAAGAACCCAGGATCAAGGGGATCTTTGCGACAAGCCTCTGGGCGACCTGTTTGGCTGGATTTTTCTTCTGCGGGACCGATTGCTCATACTCTGCCACAAGCTTTGTTAAAAGCTGTTCCAGTTCGTCCAGCGCATCCCCCTGTGCAGCGATGAGATCAAGCGAAGCCAACACCGTCAACAACGGCAGGAAAAGGAATGGTAAGGCCGCTCTCGGCTGATATCCTTTCGGGACCGGAAAGCAGGTCAGGCCATGTTCCTGTGCCAACTGAGCCAATTGGCCGCCCGAGGTGATTACGATCAGGCGGCAGCCCTGATTTAGTGTATCTTTGGCCGCAGCCAGGGTTTCTTCGGTATTGCCGGAATATGACACGGCCATGACCAAGGTCTCGGGCCCGACATAGGCCGGCAACCGGTAGTCCCGGTTGACCGTCAGCGGTAGTTTAAGCTGTTGGGCAAAAAGATCGGCCAGGATATCTCCGGCAATGGCTGAGCCTCCCATGCCTGCAATAACGATCTGCCTGGGCTTTTTGCTCTTTTTCAGCTCCACCTGGCCCGCCAGCCGCCTTGCCTCAGCCAGCATTTCCGGCATTTTCGCCAGGGTGGCCAGCATATTAGCGCTGTCCAGGCGCGCCAGCTGTTCTCTATCATCTAAAATATCGTGTTTAGCCGCCATAACCGGTCCGGATCATTGATTTTAACACCTGGATAGCCTTTTGCAGTTGAATGTCATCGGTTTCGACTTTGCCGTTGATCAAAGAAGCCTGGCTTTCCGCTTCATTCGAGGGGATCTCAATGATGACATCAGGTTTGATGCCTTTCTTGTTAATATCCTCGCCGTTAGGTGTGCGATATTTTGCAATGGTCACGAGAAGAGCTGAGCCGTCGCTTAGCCGCCTGACGTTCTGGACCGAGGCCTTGCCGAACGATTTAGAGCCGACCAGGGTCGCTACTCTATTGTCGCGCAAGGCGCCCGCCAAGATCTCTGAAGCTGAGGCCGAGGCTTCGTTGATCAGCACGACCGTTGGTTTTCGCCAAAGTACGCGGCCGGATGATTCTAGTTTTTCTGTCCGGCCTTCCCTGTCAACCGTTTGGACAATGACTCCCTGATCAATGAACATGCTGCCGATATCAATGGCCGCCTGCAACAGGCCGCCGCCATTACCGCGCAGATCAATGATCAAGCCCCTGGAATCACGCGCCTGCCGCAGCGCCTTTTCGAATTCCCTGGCTGAATTCAGGTTCTCAAAAGTGTTCAGCTTGATGTAGGCCAGGCCGTCATCAAGCAGCTTGCTGTCAACGCTGTTGATCTTGATCTTGGCGCGGGTGATATCAAAGTCCTTGGGCTCTTTCCAATTGGGGCGCAGTATGCCTAACTTGACCTTGGTGCCCTCGGGGCCGCGGATCAGGCTTACCGCTTCTTCCAGCGCCATATCCTTGGTATTTTTGCCGTCAACAGTAACGATATGGTCGCCGGCTTTAAGCTTAGAATTGAACGCCGGGGTCCCCTCGATCGGTGAAATTACGGTAAGCTGGTCCTTTTTAATGCCGATATAAATACCGATGCCTGAATATGTCCCGCTCATCCGTATGCGCATTTCTTCATAAGCTTTGGGTTCAACGAACCTGGTATAGGGATCATCCAATGATGAGAGCATGCCGCGAATGGAACCGTAGACCAATTTTTGATCATCGATGTCTTTTTCAACGTAATCGTTCTTAACTATATCCAGAACCTGGAGATAAGTTTCCAGCTTCCTTTCAAGGTCTCCCTGGGCAAAGACCCGGCCATAAAAAGATACTCCTAAAAAAATAATACCCAGGACCAGCAGAATATTTCGGGCCAATTTCGTTTTGAACATCATTGCCTCCTTGTTCTAGTTCAGGAACTGCGCCGGATCGACCGGCTTACCGTTTTTACGCACTTCAAAATGCAGGTGCGGACCGGTCGAATAACCCGTGCTGCCGACCAAGCCGAGCGTCTGTCCCTTTGCCACCACCGCGCCGACTTTTTTATATATCCTGGATAAATGCCCGTAAACCGTGGTGGTCATCCGGCCGTGATCTATAACCACCGCTTTGCCGTATCCGTCCCACCAGCCGGCAAAAATAATTTCGCCCGAATCAGCTGCCCTGATCGGCGTGCCGTATTTGCCCGATATATCCAATCCTGTATGGAAATGCCGGCCGCCCCATAACGGATGCCGGCGATATCCAAAACGCGAAGTTATTTTCCCCTCTAGAGGCCAGGCCATAACACCGCTGCCCTGGACTTTGGATCCCTGGCGGGCGGCCATTTTTTTCAGGATCAGTACCTCAAGTTCTTTCGAGCTCTTTTCAAGCTCAGCGACGTTGGCTTCGTATTCCTTGCGCCGCTGTTGCAGCGTTTTATAGACCTGTTCTTTTTCCTGCGCCTGCTGGGAGATCACTAGTTTCTTTTCTGAGATCTCCTTGGCCATAGAACGGATCTGGCTGGTCCGCAGCTGTAAAGCAGAGCGTTTAAACTTTACTCGCTGGACCTCATCCCTTACATTTTGCACCAACCAAGAGTCGTAATCAATGACTTTGCGGAAAAAGTAAAGCTGGTTGAGGAATTCGGACATGGAGTCCGCTGCAAATAAAAGCTGAATATAATTGACCCCGCTGCTCTTATACACCTCTCTTACCCGTTTGCCTAGTTTTCTTTCGAGCTCATTTAATTCATCTTGGGCTTCGCTTAAATCGCTGGTCAGCGAATCGATCTCCGTTTCGTTGACTTGTATCTTCTGCTGGGTGCGAAAAAGGTTGTTTTTCGTCTTTTTAAGTTCCTTGGTGATGAGCACCAGTCGTCCCAATACCGCCTGTTCTTCTTCTTTGGCTTTTTTAAGCTGCTCTTTACTCAACTCAAGTTTTTTATTTATCTGCTCCAGCCTCTGCTCTTCCGGTAAAACTTCAGCTGTGACAGCAAAAGTCCCTGCTAGTATAAAAAAGAGGAACACGGCAATGCGCCTCATGGGAATAAAATCATAACACATTGCTATTTACCAAACAAGGATTTGGAACGCTTGTGTCGGTGATATTCGACGGCAAAACGGTGGGCTTCGTCGCGAACGCGCTGGAGCAGTTTGAGCGCCGGGGTTCGTTTATCAAGGATTAGCGGTTTTTTCGCCTTGGGCAAATAAATTTCCTCGTTCTTCTTGGCCAAACCGATGACCGGGATGTCTTTATGGCCTGTCTGCGTTAAAGCCAGTGCCGCAGTGTTCACCTGGGCGATCCCTCCATCTATTAGAATAAGATCAGGTAAAGGAAGTTTCCTGGCCAGCTGACCGGAATACCGCCTCAGAACGACCTCGCTCATAGCTAGGACATCATTGGGACGATCGCCGGTGCTCCTGATCCTGAAACGGCGATAATCGGCCTTGAGCGGCAGTCCGCCAAAGAACGTGACCATCGAAGCAACGACCTGGCGTCCCTGGGTGTTGGAAATATCAAAACCTTCGATGCGCATGGGGTCTGTCTTAAGGCCAAGTACCCGGCGCAATTCAGCGACCTCTTCGATCTTGCGCGGCACAGGCGCACGGCTCAAACCTTGGTTCTCGACCATTTTTTCCAGTAGGTTGATGCGGTCGCGCAAATAGGCCGCCCGCTCATAATCCTGCTGCGCCGATGCCTTGTCCATTTCCTGCCGCAAATTGTCCAGAGCCTTATCCATTGTACCCTGCAGCAGCGGAACGATCGCCTGAACCAAGGCCAGATAATCCTCGTGACCGATCTTGCCTATACAGGGGCCGGAGCAGCTGCCGATCCGGTAAAAAAGGCAGGGTTGTTCTCTTTGCCGCAGAGGCGTTTCCTTGCACCAACGGATCGGAAAGAGCTTTTTGACCAAGCGGATGATCTCTCTGACCATGCCGCCCTGGAAGCGGCCGAAATAAAGCGCTCCATCCTTTTGTTTACGGCGGACAATGAACAGCCGCGGCCATTTTTCATTGATCGTCAGTTTAAGATACGGGTAAGCCTTGTCATCGCGCAGGGCGATGTTGTAGCGAGGCTTGTATTTCTTGATCAGCTCATCTTCAAGGATCAGGGCGTCCAGCTCAGAACCAGCTACCATATAATCGATGTCGCTCAGCCGGTCGAGCAGGACCGTTGTTTTAATATCATGAGCTTTGGTAAAATAGGAAGAGACCCGTTTGCGCAGCGATTTGGCTTTACCGACATAGAGGATCTCGCCGGATCTGCCTTTGAAGAGATAAACGCCGGGCTTGGCCGGCAGAGCCTTAAGCTTATCCTTCAAAGAGGACATCGATCACTTGGCGACAACTTTGACCTTAAGCTCTGCGGAAATCCCCTTGAAGATCTTGACCGGGACCGTGTGCGCGCCGATATATTTGATCGGTTCGGATAGCTGGATCTTTTTCTTATCAAGCTCAGAGCCAATCAGCTTGGCAGCCTCAATGGCAATATCCTGGGAAGTGACCGAGCCGAAGAGTTTGCCTTCTTCGCCCGCGTCAGCCTGAATGATGACTTCGATCTCAGAAAGCTGTTTAGCCAGGGCCTCGAATTCCGAGCGCCTTGCCTCCAGTTCTTTCTGTTTCTCGGCCTGGCGTTTTCCCAGCTCAGCTAAAGCTTTCGGCGTTGCCGGTCCGGCCAGTTTATTGGGGAAAAGATAATTTCTGGCAAAACCATTAGAAACATTTACCAGCGTGTCCGCATCCCCGACATTAACTACATCCTTGAACAATATCGCTTTCATCTTATTCTACCGTATATGGCGCCAGGCCAAGCTGGCGGGTCTTTTTAATGACTTTTGCCACCATTCTCTGATGTAAAGCGCAGCAGCCTGACATGCGGCGGGGAGCGATCTTGCCGCGGTCGGTCATAAAGCGCTGCACAAAGCCGATATCCTTGTAATCAAGGGTCTTCTTGTCGGCACAAAACACGCAGACCTTCTTCCTTCTGCGTTTGAACTGGCTTGTTTTTGGTTTTCGTCTTTCTCTGCCCATTAACTCAACCTCCAATTAATTAGAACGGTATATCCTCATTATTGTCCGCCGTCCCGGCCAGGTCCTCGCTCTGCCCTGTACCAGTCGAGCCATCCGGTTTACGGCCAAGCATCTGCATATTCTCGGCTACTACCTCGGAAAAAACTTTTTGCTGACCGTCCCGGCCTTCAAAGGTCCTGATCTGTAGCCGGCCTTCGATCGCCACCGGGCGGCCTTTTTTCAGATATTCGCCGCAAATCTCAGCCAGGCGGCGCCAAGCCACAATATTGATAAAATCAACGTCCTGTCCGCCCTCACCGCCGCGCCTGATGCGATTGACCGCGATAGCGAACTTGGCCACAGGGATGCCTGACGTTGTATAACGCAGTTCCGGATCCCGTGTTAAATTACCGATAAGAAACGCTTTGTTATACATTAAATTCTTCCCCGCTCAGAACGGCAGATCGCTGGCCAGGTCAATATCATCAAGGCTTGTTTCTGCGGCCGCGCTTGCGGCCGGAGCTTTTCCTCCGGCACGGTCAAAAGGCATCACCGTGTGCGCCACAACTTCAGTGACCCAGCGGCGCTGGCCTGCTTGATCCTCAAAAGACCTGTTCTGAATCCGGCCTTCGACCAGCACCATTTTACCCTTGGCAATCTTGCTCCCGCAATCCTCGGCAGCCTTGCGCCAGGCGATCACATCAATGAGATCAGCCCCATTTTGCGGCCGGGCCACGGCCAAACGGAACTTGGCCATTGGCACTCCGTCAACGGTCGAACGGGTTTCCGGCTCAGTGGTCAGCTGGCCGACCAAAATGATGCGGTTAAGATTGGCCACTGCTTTCCCCCGCGGCCGGCTCTTCTTTGATCTCGCTCACTTCAACCGCCTCAGCTTCTCCTGGTTCGGCGATCGGCGTTCCGGCGATCTCTGCCGGGGCCTCTTCCCCGCCGCGGATCACAGCGTAGCGGACTATTTCCTCGTTTATCTTAAGATAAGCGTTAAGCGAAGCGGGAACGGCTGAGGCGGACTGGAAAAAGATCAAAACGTAGAAAGCCTGCTGCAACTTAGGGTGTTTTCTAAGCATGGAAGCCAGTTTTCTTGTCCCCCATTTATCGGTTTTACTGATCTCGCTGCCGAGCGATTTGATTTTATCCTCGATCTTAGTGACATGGGTCATTATCCTGTCTTCCCCCAGTTTGGGGTCAAACAATAACATTAATTCATACTGATTCAAAGCCAAAAACCTCCTTGGTTCCTTGCGGGTCGGTCCTTTTTGGACGCAGACTAAATATTATACCACAAAAGGCAGGGCCCGACAATAGCCCTAGACGTTGAATTTAACAAGGACAAGGTCGCCATCCTGGATTAAATAGTCCCTGCCTTCGGTTCGTAGCAGGCCGCTTTCCCGGCACTTGGCATATGAAGCGCAGGAGAAGAGATCCTGGCAATTGACCACTTCAGCGGCGATAAAACCTCTTTCTATATCAGAATGGACCTTACCCGCGGCTTTTAGGACAGGCGTAGCACGCGCTACTGTCCAGGCACGGCATTCTTTTGAATTGGCAGTAAAGAAAGTGACCAAGTCAAGCAGGTTATAGCCTGCCCTGACCAGTCGGGCCAGCCCGCTTTCTTTTATGCCGACCTCCCGCAGGTATGCCGCAGCTTCTTCCTGCGGCAATTCTGCTATTTCCGCCTCCAGTTTGGCACAGATAGATATAACCTGGCCGCCGCTCTGCCTGGCGCGCTGTTCGATCAGGGCCACTTGGGCAGGGTTGCCGCTTTCATCGACATTAGCGACATAAAGAACGGGTTTGCTCGTCAACAGCGGCAGATCCTTTAGCTCGTCGGGCAAGTCGAGCTGTTTAGCCAATATCCCTCTGGCCAGGTTGTCTTTCAGTTCGCTCAGGGCAGAGACCTGCGCCAGCAGTTTTTTATCGCCTGATTTAGCTTTTGTTCTGGTCTCGTCCAGCCGTTTTTCGACCAGGGCCAGATCTGCCAGGTCCAGTTCGGCCTCAATGATCCCTATGTCCGCGGTCGGATCAACCTGTCCAGATACGTGGGCGATGTTCTGATCATTAAAACAACGGACCACATGCGCCACGGCATCGACTTCCCGGATATGGGACAGGAATTGATTGCCCAGTCCTTCGCCTTTATGTGCTCCCTTGACCAGGCCGGCAATATCATAGAACTCGATCGCCGTGGGCACGGCCTTGGCGGAACCAATTATAGCGCCGATCCTGTCTAATCGTTCGTCCGGCACCGGCACTATCCCGAGATTGGGCTTGATCGTGCAAAAGGGGTAGTTGGAAACTTCTACTCCGGCCCGGGAAAGGAGGTTAAATAACGTTGATTTGCCGACATTGGGCAAACCGATGATCCCAAGAGTAAAGCCCATAGCAATTTGATTATAGCATATGCCTTTGTTACAATCAGAAAAACGATACAAGGAGGCAAAATGAAACGATCAATCGCTTTTTTCTTCGCCCTCACCATGATAATAAGTTGTGCCGCCCTGGCGGCTCCCCGCCACGGCCGGCTGACCCCGGCTCAAAAGAACAAGATCGAACAGCGCGTCCGGGCCCTGAACCAGGCCCAGCGGATCGAAGCGCGCCAAGCCTACCAGGCAAAACTGGTCAGGCTGCGGCGTAATGTTGCGGCTTCTAATCTGACCGCCCGGCGTCGGGAGTTGATCGAGGCGGAGATTGACCGGCTGGAATTCGAGCTCGAACTGCTTGAAGCTAAACAAGCTGTCGCCGCGCCCGTTGTCCAACCGTCGCCCGTGATGAGACCGGCTCCTCCTGCCCTGCAGCCAAAGCCTGTTCCGAAACCTCCGGTCAGGGCTATGCGGCATCGCAGTCCGCAGATCGGCCTGTCTCTTGGCTACGCTGCCGGTTTACCGGCGATCCAGGCGGAAGCCCGCTTCCATGATGTTTTTGACATGGTGCGAACAAGTTTCAGGATCGGCGCAACTTATGCCCAGGGAGAAGACACGGACAAAGTCATGCGCAAGCATGCCCTGCTCGCGGTGGATGGGATGTATCGGCTCAACCCGCCCCATTCCCAGGGCTTCCGCTCATATGTCGGCGGCGGGCTGAATTACGATGTTTATACGACCGGCCAAAAATCCGGGGCCATGGGCTACCAGCTGTTCTACGGTGTTGAAGCCGGCCCGGCCAATAGCGGTCAGACGTTCTTTGAGATCGGCTACGGCACAATCAAGACCGGTTTTAGCCCGGATAACACCGGCCTGATGGCCATGATCGGCTACAAGTTCTGACCTTCGCTAATATATTATTAAAGCCGGGGCAGCCTCGCCCCGGCTTTGCTTTTCCAACTGAAATTACTCTGCAATTTTAACGATATTAATATAGTAAATTGTTATCGTAATCCAAGGAGAGGTCGAATGTCGATAGTTAGTGATATCGTTGCTTTCTTTTATTTGACAGGTTCGTCCAGCGGCTGTTCGCGGAAATCATCCAGTTCCGGACCGGCCAATACTTCGAGCGCTTCATCGGCAACGAGCGAGCCGGAAATACCCCAAGCTGCTCCGGTGCCGATCACGCTTAGAAATGAATGTTTGCCTGTCAGGATCACCTCAACAGCTCAATTAACTCAATTGGGCTGTTTAACTGGCGGAGCAGCATCGGTCAATGCCGGGATCGAAGAGGTCAGGAATAATTACCTCGGCCTGTTCGGCCACCAATTGGGCAATGGCACTCTGATCGTTCGCCGGCCGGATGATTTCGCCGTGTCTGAAGGGATCGGCTTCGGCGGGCTTATCTTCAGCGCCAGCAGCACGGCCGAAAGCCAGGCTGCTTATTGGCAGCTTTATAACGCCCGCAATAATTATTTTTTGCAGCCCAGCGGGGTCATGGCCTGGTCTTTAAATCTTGACGGCAGTGTACGGAGTTCGGATTCGGCCTCTGACGGCGACCAGGATTGGATCGCTTCGGAGCTGATCATGCTCGATCGGGTGCAATGCGGTCAGGTCAATCTGCCTGACAGCCTGAGTTTAACTGCTTTCCGGGATCAGGTCCAGCGCGACCTGAATGCTTTTTGGGACAACCACATCCGCGAACGCGGCAACCGGTTGATCTTTCTGCCGACCAACGGGACTTGGGCCCAGCGCGGTGATGGCCGGGATGTCTATTATACGAACTACGCCGACCCTTCTCTGTTAAGATTGTTCGCGGCTTTTGACCCGGCGCATGACTGGAACCGCCTGGCCAACGATGTGCAGGCCCTGAACCAGGAAGTGCTTCAAGCCCACTCAAGCCTGGGCGCGGCCGGCCAAAATCCTGTCCCAGCCAAGGTCTTTATCCAGGTCAACAGCCAAAACTTCACGGTGGAAAATTATTATGAGATCTCCCGCCGCGAGGGCGTGACCGGCGATGCCCTGGTTGATAATGAAGCTGATGCCATCCGGTTTTTCTTGCGGCAGGCCCGCGCTGCTGTTTTGGACAACGATCACACAGCTCAGGAGAATCTGCGCCAGATCGTGCAGATCGCCCGGATCACTGATCCGGCCTCGGCCCATCTTTACGCAGGAGCCGAGGGCGCCCCTTCCCCTTTTGGTTGGAGCAACACCCTGGCCCGCGCCAGCTACGGTCTGGCGGTCCTGGGTTCCGGTGATACCAGTTCGGCCGAAGCCTTCTTTTGTTCGGTCATGAACGACCGGCATGATGCCTACTTCGGGGAATGGGCCGGTGCCCGGGATTATTATTATGATCAGTCGATGATCCTACAAATAATGGATTTGGCTTTTTGACCAGTTAATGCGCTTTGACGCATAAGGGGGACAGCCTTGGAAGTAAGAGCTGCGATACTTAGAACCTGCGCCAATAACCGTGTTATCAACCGGGGATTGAACGGTCTTGGTTATCTGGCTAGAGGGATCAACAGAAATTACCGGGTCGGCCTCAGCCGGGGCCTGGCCCAGTTGGCCCAGCATACGACCGTTCCTGGCTTGCTGGAAATCAAGCCTGACGGCATCTTTATCGACCACGCCAACAAGGTCTCAACCAACCTTTTATTGATCGAAGCATTTCTTGAACAAGCCGTTAGCAAGATAACAATATCTGGCTCTCTTTCTTATGAGCAATTGTCGGGGATCAGCCGCGGTCGGCTGGCTGTAGGAGACGGATTCCAACTGGACGACCCCGGTCGGCTGGCCGAACAATCATTGCCAGAGATCAAGACACGCAATGCTCAACAAGTCATGAGAATGAACGCTTTGGCCGCTCTCTATGCCGGGCTCGGCTATGCCGCATATAAACTTGGAACCCTGGCGCTTTCCGTGGGTTGTTTTGATTTTGTTGACCTGGTCTGCTCGAGCATCCTGGTTTTCTGTTCAATCGTCTACGCTAGTATTAATGTATTGAAACAGAAGTTCGTGGCTGATTCAGTCCATTATAAAGAGCCGGAGATCTCCCCGGCAGAAAGAGCGGCGGTCCAGGGGGCGGAGGGGCCTTCTGTTTCGGTGTTGATCCCGGCCTATAACGAGCCTGTTGATGTTCTGCGCCGCACCCTTCAGGCTGCTGGAGAATTGAATTACACAAATTATGAGATCGTTTTGCTGCTTGATTCCCGTCCCGATTCAGAGAATTACCGGGAAGTATTGGCGATGTTCGAAACCGAGTTTTCCGGCCGCGAGCGCTATAAAGTTTTTTCCCGCAAGAATTACCCTGAGGTTGCCAACCAGAAGCTAAATAAAGCGGATAATATCAATGCTTTTCTTAACTATGCTCATGGCCGGACTTTTGCTGGCTCTGGCTATCTGGACTCAGAGATCGTATTGATAACCGATGCCGATTACCGGCTGAGACCGGAATTTCTGGAAGAAACCGTTCCTTTGTTGGTCAGGGATGAACAAACGGCTTATGTGATGACCCCCCAGAACTTCGCCTTGGACCAAGGGAATACGGTCGAGCAGGCCAATGCCGCTTTAATGTCTTCTTCCTGGCAGCAGATCAACCGCGGCGTGGCCCATTCAGCCCGGGTCCTGTTCGGCGGTTGCAACTCAATTATTCGTGTTTCAACCTTAAGAGAAGTCGCGACCACCCGCGATAGCGGAGAGGTCGATTATTTCCCGACCGACACAGTGACCGAGGACCTCGCCTTGACACTACGTTTTATCGAGCGTGGTTATAACAGTTATTATATCCCCCGGCCGCTGGCTGAGGGAGATCCTGTCGCCAGTTTGGGCGATCATTACGGGACTTTCTGGCGTTACGCGGAAGGCTCGATCGAGAACACCTTGAAACACACCCTGCCGGCGTTCGCTTCCGGCCGGATGTCACCGTTCAGTCTAGAAGGAATGGACTATTTATATAAGGCGATCAGCCCGATCGCCGGGGCCAGTTTAGGCCTGATCTCATTTTCGCCGCTGCTCGCTCATTTTGGGGTCGCGTTCCCTTCAGCCAGCATAGCCGTCCCGCTGCTGTATTATTGTCTTTTATCCAACGCGGCTAAGACAACTTTTCAGACTCAAGGGGTTCGCGACCCTTGGTCGTATATCAAGGTCAGCGCGCTGATGTATAGTCATTTCCCCGTCTTTGCCCATGCTTCATTCAGCGCGGTGAAAAATTATCTGACCGGTCAGGAGGCGCATTTCCGGGTGACAAGAAAGGATGGGGCCAGAACCAGGCTCCCGTTGAGCTATCTATTTCCTTTGCTTTCTGTTGCAGGGGTGAATACCTATTCGGCGATCGCCCATCTGGACCGGTTCCTCACCACCCTGGAGCCCGCGTGGCTGGAAGCTATGTTCTGGTCAGCTGTTCCGACTGCCGCGATCGCTTATACTCTTGGCCACTTCAATGGAGTTAAGAACACGGCTTCAGATCTAGTCTTTGGCATAAAACAGGTTGGCCAAAAGTTTGCTAACTGGTTCGAAGCCAGTTATGGTCGTTTAGGACAAGCGGCACTCTCTCATTATGAGACCATGGCATGGTTCCTGGCACCCTTCAGTTAAACAAATCACTTCATAAAGTCCAGATCATTCAAGCTGATAGCCTGAAAGCCGTCATCGCGGTCGCGGACCTTGGTTTCGTGAAAACCTGATAGGTCGATCGTTTCTTCCTCTTCGTTCTCGATCTCCCATTTATCGAACAGGCCCTCCGGAACTTCTTCAAGATAGCGGGAGGTCTTCATCAGCACCTGGCCTTCATAGCCTGAGTAGATCATTGGATAGGACAGATACAGTTCGTCCTTGGCCCGGGTGACCGCCACATAGAACAAGCGGCGCTCTTCTTCCATTTCTTCTTCTTTACCAAAACTTAAGTAGGACGGGAAGCGGCCGTCAGCCAGCCAGACCACAAAAACGATCTTCCACTCAAGGCCTTTGGCTTGATGAACGGTTGAAAGCACGCAGGCCTCGGAATCGCCTTCTTCTCCCTCAACAATATTCTCTGATTCGATGCCTGAGACCAGGGCCAGGGCGGAGAGTAATTCCTCAAGGTCCTTGAACTGGATAGAGTAGCTGCCTAATTGTTCAAGATCCTCTAAGCGTTCGCGCCAGTTGGGATACTGGTTCTTTAAATACTCGGCATAATTCGATCCTGAAATAACCCGGATCATCTCGGCTGGCTGGTCAACATGCTCGCCCAACTGCTTTAACAATTCAAGGAAGGCTTTGAAGGCGCGTTCGCCGCCGCGCGGCACTTGCTTGGCTATTGTTTCGGAGAAAATTTCCTCAAGCGGTCTGGGGCTCTGGTTGATCAATTGGAATATCTTTTCCGCTGTGCGCGGACCGATCCGCTCCAGCAGTTTGAGCGCCCTGCCCCAGGAGATCTCATCCCTGGGATTATGGAATATCTTTAAGTGCGCCAGCACATCTTTGATATGAGCCTCTTCAAAAAAGCGCAGTCCCGAGCGGATCTCAAAAGGAATGCCGCGCTTGGTCAGCTCCATTTGTATTTCCATAGACTGATAATGGGAGCGGTACAGCACAGCCATGTCATTCAATGAATGGCCCTCTTCGCGCAGTTCAAGCATCCGCTGGGCGACAAAGTCAGCTTGCTCGTGGACCGTGGCCAGAGGCACCAGCACGGGCTTTTGGCCACTCTGCCGGTTGGCCCGCAGTTCTTTATCGAATTTTTCCCCGGCTAGAGCGATCGATTCATTGGCCAGGCTGAGTATCTCCGGGGTTGAGCGGTGGTTCAGCTCGAGCTTGAACACTTTGGCGTCCGGGTAGACCTTGGGGAATTTCATGATGTTCTTGAAATGCGCTCCGCGGAAAGAATAGATCGACTGGGAATCGTCGCCCACGACCGTCAGGTTGCGGTGGTGCGACGCCAGGATGTCAATGATCTTGGCCTGGATCAGGTTCGTGTCCTGGTATTCATCGACCAGCACGTGCTGGAATTTTCTTGAGTATTTCTCCGCGACATCTGCGTTCTCGGACAGCAGTTTGAGCCAGAGGCACAACAGATCGTCGAAATCCATCATGTCGTGTTTGCGCTTGCGGTCGTGATAGAGCTTGGCCAGTCCTTCGATCTCATCGGTTAACGATTCGAATTGCGGATAATTATAGGCAATGACATCGGTAATGTTGCGGCCGGTGTTGACTGACAAACCAATGATCGAAAGGATCGCGTCCGCTTTTGGAAAACGCCTGGTTTTTGTGTCGATATTGGCCTCACCAATGCAGGAATCGAGCAGGTCTTTGGCGTCAGCCCGGTCAAGAATCGTGTAGTTAGAGTTGGAACCGACTTTATCCGCGTGGCGGCGCAGCATTAAATTGCCGACATGATGGAACGTGCCGCCGCAGATGCCTTTGACATCGCGCTTGAGCAAAAGCTCGACCCTGGAAAGCATCTCGCGCGCCGCCTTGTTGGTAAAAGTAACCAGCAGGATCCTGTCCAGCGGCACGCCGGACTCGACCAGATAAGCCACGCGGTAAGTGACCGTGCGCGTCTTGCCGGAGCCAGCACCAGCAATGACCAGCATCGGACCGCCTTTTGCGGTAACGACCGGCAATTGCTCTTCGGTCAGCTCATTCGCATAGTCAATGCGGTAATTCTTATCGCCGCCAAAGTGGGATTTTAATACGTACTTGTGGGGCATGACAGAACCATTATAACAGATATGGCAACTTTGCGGAACCTACAGCTGAACGCCGCGGTTCCTGGGGACAACAGCGACGTTCAGTCGCTGTTGCTAAATAATTTTCAGGCTGAGATCGAGGGCCTTGGCTGAATGGGTCAGCGCGCCGACCGAGATAAAGTCAACGCCGGTCTTAGCGATCGCTCGCACGGTCTTTAAGCCGACTCCGCCGGAGGCTTCTGTTTTGATCTGCGCTTTTTTGCAGAGCTTGACCGCGCGGCGCAGGTTTTTTAGGCTCATATTATCCAGAAGAATTCTGTCAGCCTTGGCTTTGATCGCTTGTTTGACCTGAGCGATGGTCTTGGCCTCGATCTCGACCGGCATTTTGCTTTTGGCCCGCGCCCTGCGGATCGCCTCAGCCACACCGCCTGCCATAGCAATGTGGTTGTCTTTGATCAGGATCGCGTCATACAATCCTATCCGGTGATTGGTCCCTCCCCCTGCTTTGACCGCGGCCTTTTCCAGGAGACGCAGGCCGGGAGTTGTTTTTCTGGTGTCCAAGATCTTGGCTCTTGTGCCTTTAACTTTAGCAACGAACAAGCTGGTTTGCGAGGCGATGCCGGACAGTCGCTGCAAAAAGTTTAGCGCTGTTCTTTCTGCGATCAACAAAGATGGGGCCGGGCCGTAAACCCGGGCGATGACTTTGCCGGACTTGACGCGGCCGCCGTCTTTGATCAAGGGCCGGAAACGCGCTCTTTTATCGACTTGCCGAAAGACTTCCCGGGCGGCTTCAAGGCCCGCGATCACGCCCGTCTCTTTAGCGGCGATGACCGCTTCGGTCGGCGTTACCGAATCAGCGATGCTCATCGTTGTAACGTCACCGGCGCCAACATCCTCAAGCAATGCTTCTTTTACAAGTTTTCTGGTTTTAATTTGTAGTTTTGAGTTTTTCATTTTACGTTATTTTAATATGACCCAGACCAGATAATAATAGACCACCGGCGCGGTCAGGATAAAGCTGTCCATACGGTCAAGCACGCCGCCATGGCCCGGGACCAGCGCGGATGAGTCCTTGACTCCGGCGTCGCGCTTGATCAGGGATTCGATCAGGTCGCTCAGCTGGGCAACAACACCGATGATCGCACCCAGGATCAGAGAATGTGTCAGATCAAAGCCGGCATAGAAGCCAAAGATCCCCGCGGCCACCAGGCCGACCACAAACCCGGCGATCGCGCCTTCAATGCTCTTTTTGGGTGAGACCGACGGGAAAAGCTTGTGTTTGCCGATGGCCGAGCCGATAAGATAGGCAACAATGTCCAGCGCCCAGATCGTGCCCATGAGAAAGAGCAGATAGCCGCCCCGCTCGGTCAGCGACCTGATGAACAGGAAGTAGCTGAAGAACCAACCGATATAGATCATGCCGAAAAGCGTGACCGCAATATCAACGATCGCCTCTTTAGGCCGCTTGAGGAACAGGGTCGAGACCATGGTCATGATGGCTGCGCCTGTCAGCATAGCCGAGTGTGCCGGCTCCCAGTGTTTCTTTAGGGCATAGTAAGCAAAGACTATAAAGAAGATGGTAAAGAAGTTTCCCACCCAATAGGCTGGATGGAAATCTTTTTTCTTCATCATGTTGTAAAACTCGTTGATCGAGATCATGGCCAGCAGCAGGACCAGCAAGAGAAAAGCGATTCCGCCGAAATATACACAGGCAATGATTATCGGTAAAGTCACTAAGGTGGTCAGTATCCTAGCCAGCATTGACCTGCTCCTCGGTTTGGCCGAACTTCCTAACGCGTTTCTGATAATCCTCGATCGCCTCTTTCAGTTGGTTCCTCCGGAAATCCGGCCAAAGCGTTGGCGTGACGAACAGCTCAGCATAAGCGATCTGCCAGAGCAGAAAATTGGATACGCGCATTTCCGAAGCCGTCCTGATCAGCAGGTCCGGGTCAGGGACATTTCTGGTATATAAATGGTCCTGGATATCCTGCTCTGTGACCTTTTTTTTGCTGCTCAAAAGCTCGTTCACCGCATCCACGATCTCAGCGCGGCCGCCATAGTTGACCATGACATTGAGCGTGATCCGGTCGTTGCCTTTGGTCTTGGCCGTGGAGGCCGACATTTTCTTGCGCAGTTCATCTGAGAATCGGTCCAGCCTGCCCAGAAAGTGCAGCTTGACCTTGTTCTCCATCAGCTCGTCGATCTCATTATCGATCGTATTGGAAAACAGCTCCATGAGAAATTCAACTTCCTCGTCCGGCCGGCGCCAGTTCTCAGTGGAAAAGGCATAAACAGTCAGGTATTTAACGCCAAATTCCGCGCAGGCCTTAAGCACCGCGCGCAGAGACTCGGCTCCCTCCCGGTGCCCGGCGATCCTGGGCAGTCCTTTGGCCTTGGCCCAGCGGCCGTTGCCGTCCATTATCACTGCGATATGTTGGGGGATGTTCTGAGGGTCCAGCTTAGACCTCCATGACCTCTTTTTCTTTGCCTGAGGTCAGGGAATCAACCTCTGCGCAGAACTTGTTGGTCAGGTCCTGGACCTTTTTGTCCAGGGTCTTTTCGTCATCCTCGGTGATGGCCTTGTCCGACTTCTGCTTCTTGAGCGTGTCATTGGCTTCGCGCCGGACATTGCGGATCGCTACTTTAGCATCCTCGGCCTCTTTCTTGATGACTTTGACCAGTTCCTTGCGGCGCTCCTCGGAAGGCTCCGGCAGCATCAGGCGGATCGCGGCCGCTTCTCGTTTAGGATTGATGCCCAGATCAGAGGCTTGAACGGCCTTCTCTATCGCCGGCGCAGCGGTCTTATCAAAAGGCGTGACCAGCAGCTGGCGGGGCTCCGGCACAGCAATAGAGGCTATTTGTTTGAGCGGGACCTCTGTGCCGTAATATTCGACATTAATATGGTCCAACAGTGCCGGGTTGGCCCGGCCCGTCCTGACAGCGCTGAAGTTCTTTTTCAGCACGTCCACGGCTTTTTTCATTTTCGCTTCACTTTCTTTGATCGCGTCCTGCATAGCCTAGCCTCCTCCTTTTTTATCAACGGTGATTAAAGTGCCGACCTCTCTGCCCTGGACCGCTTTCTTGATGCTGCCCGATGCTGTCAGGTCAAGCACGATGATCGGTATGCGATTCTCCATGCACAGGGAAGCTGCGGTCGTATCCAGAACGCGCAGCCGCCGCTGGATCAGGGTCATGTGCGAGAGTTTTTTGAACTTTTTCGCGTCTTTATGGACCATGGGGTCTTTATCATAGACCCCGCCGACCTTGGTCGCCTTGAGCACTACGTCAACATCGAGCTCGGCCGCGCGCAGGGCCGCGGTCGTATCGGTTGAAAAGTAGGGATTGCCGGTGCCGGCCGCCAGAATGACCACCCGGCCTTTTTCCATATGCCGGATCGCCCGGCGCCGGATAAAAGGTTCGGCAATGGCGCGCATTTCGATCGCGGTCTGGACCCGGGAGGGAACATCTGCCCGCTCCAAAGCGTCCTGGAGAGCGAGCGAATTGATGACCGTGGCGAGCATGCCCATGTAATCACCAGTCGCCCGGTCAATGCCTTTGACCGCGCCGGAAACGCCGCGGAAAATATTGCCGCCGCCGACGACCACGGCGATATCGACCCCGAGTTTTTTAACGCTCTTGATCTCTTCGGCCAGGACCTTGAGGATCTCCAGGTCAATACCGTATTTTTGTTGGCCGCCAAAGACCTCGCCGGAAAGTTTAAGCAGGATGCGCTTGTATCTAGCCATTAAAACCTTGTCCTTCCACAAAAAATATACTATAATTCAAGCGAAATGTCTATACTCTTCCCTTATTTTGAATTAGCCGCATCGCTCTTTATCTTGTTGCTGTGCTTTCAGATATTTACGCGGCACTACGAGAACAGGGTCGCCCGGTTCTTTGCCATGTTCGCTTTAGTCGCTTTCCTGGCCGCAATACTTGAGTATTCCCTGCGCATCGCTTTCACCCTTGAGCTGGCCAGGGACCTGAACCGTATCGCTACTTCGCTCTGGGCTTTTGTTTTTGCCATGTTCGCTCATTTCGGACTGATCTTTGCCAAGAAGAACCGCTTGCTGGAAAATCCCTGGACCCTGGTTTTCCTCTATCTGCCGCCCGGCCTGCTTTCTCTGCTGTTCTGCCTGACCAATCTGATGTATACCCGCTACGAGATCTGGCCGATCGGCATCGTCAGCCAGCCGGCGCCGCTATATTGGCTTTTCACCCTGCACACCGTCTTCTATTCGTTCCTGGGCATCTATCTGCTTTTTTCTTTCGGCAGACAGTCGGCCCAGCCAATCGTCAAGACGCAGGCCTTTTTCATCGCGACCGGCTCCCTGTTGCCCCTCTTGATCGGCGTGTTAACGGACGAGGTTCTGCCGCTGGTCATGGGCGTCAGGCCGATCTTTCCGACCGCGGTCTTCGATATTACTGTGATGAACTTCTTCATCTATCTGGCTATGCGGCGTTACAGTTTGTTCGCAGTTTCTCCCTCGATCGCCGCAGATGTGATAATTGAGACTATGCCAGACGCTCTCTTGGCTACGGATTTCGAGGGCAACATCCTTTTCGCCAACGAAGAGGCGGCCAAGCTTTTCTGCGTTGACCACTGCGAGCTGGAATCACGCGATTTCGCCTCACTGTTCAAGAACCCGAAAAAATATGAACAGCTCTACAACGAGGTCGTCTATAAAAAGAAGGAGATCCTGCGCTTCGAGGCCGAGCTGATCGATCCGCACGGCGAGCGCGTGCCCTCCTTGATTAACGCCAATCTGCTGAGAGACAAGGTCGTCGGCGATACGATCGGCATCATCTTTGTCATCAGGGACATCAGAGGCTGAGTTTTTCCCGTCATGAAAAGTTCCCCGCAAGTCTATCGCAAGAAATATGACGTCGTGGTGATCGGCGCGGGCCATGCCGGCATTGAAGCCGCCCTGGCCGCGGCACGCCTGGGCTGCCAGACACTGCTATTAACCATGAACATCGACACGGTCGCTTTCATGTCCTGCAACCCGGCCATGGGCGGACCGGCGAAATCACAGCTGATCCGTGAGACCGATGCCCTCGGCGGCGAGATCGGCCTGGCTACTGACCTGACTTTCCTGCAGATGAAAATGCTCAACACCAACAAAGGCCCGGCGGTCCATGCCCTGCGCGCCCAATCGGACCGCAAGGATTATCACCGGCGGATGAAGCTGGTGCTTGAGCAGCAAAAAAACCTGGACCTGAAGCAGGGCCTGGTCGAAGCGATCGTAACAAGAAAGACCCGCACGCAAAAAATCGAAGTGATCGGTGTCCGCACGAAACTCGAGGTCCTATACCGTTGCAAAACCGTTGTGGTCACGACCGGCACTTTTTTGCGCGGCGTGATCCACACCGGCATGGTCCATATGGAAGCCGGCCGCGCCGGTGAATTCCCGGCTAAGGGTCTGTCCAAGAGCCTGGCCGCGCTGGGCCTGCGGTTGGGCCGGCTCAAGACCGGAACGCCCGCTCGTTTGAATAAACGTTCGATTGATTTTGCTAAAATGTCTATCCAGCCCGGGGACAAAGAACATCCGCTGTTCTCTTTTATCTGGGAATATCAACAGTACGGGTTGAAGGGCGTGTCTGAGAATCCAGTGCTTGCCCGGCCCCAGGTGCCCTGCCACTTGACCTGGACCAATAAGAAAACCCACGCCATCATTAGAAAGAATCTCAATCGCTCGCCGCTATTCCAGGGCAAGATCAAAGGTATTGGGCCAAGATACTGCCCCT
>JAFGDE010000013.1 GCA_016932255.1 Candidatus Saganbacteria bacterium | reverse complement strand
TCAGCTGACGGGATATTCACTCAGCGCGGGACGGCAGGCCGTTGCTCAGTCTGACCCGGCGCAAATAAGCCGGCAAGAGGCGCAGATCAAGGGTTTGGCTGCGGTAATCGAAGAACTCGGTAACGACCTGATCGACCTGATCGATCAAGGGGGCGAAATCGATGCCCGGCAATTCCCCATTGCCGAGCATTATCGAAAGTGCCGGCAGGCGGAGGGAAAACGACATTTGGACATCCCGGCGCACCGCTTGCAGGAAGGTCAGCAGCCCATTGTATTTATTGGCCGGCAGGCGGCTCAGGGCGGTCACTATCCCGCCGTGGCCGGGATCGATGCCAAGCCTTTTCAGATCGGTTCGGATCACTTTAGCGGCTAAAGCGTTTGAAGGCACAGGATGCCTTAAAGCTCTAGCATAGTAAATAAGTCCCATTCGCAACCTCTTAATTAGAAGTGATGATAATTGATATTATTCCGCTATTACTTCGGAGGGTTCCGGAAAAAATTTCAGCTATTCCGGAAAATCCGGCTTATTTCTGGCGGGCAAGCAGGAGCTTCTCGACCGCGACCAGCTCTTCTTTGGTATTGATCCCCAGAGTTTCGCCGGGGTCCTTGGCCTGAAAAGCGAAGACCGGCAGTTTTTTTTGCTTTAATATCTCCAGGGTATCCGTCAGGTAATATTCCTGTTGCGCGTTATTCGGCCGGACCTCGGCTAGGGCCGCATAGAGGGCTGTTTTATCAAAACAGAACGTGCCGGTGTTGATCTCTTTGATCTTCAGCTCTTCAGGCGAAGCGTCTTTTTTCTCGACTATTTTCAGGATCTCCCCGGCCCTGCTGCGCACGATCCTGCCGTAATTGCCCGCGTCGGCCAGCACGGCCGTCAGATCAGTGGCCGCGGCTTTATTCTGCCGGTGGAAATCCAGCAAGCCTTTGAGCGTTTTGGCCGAAAGCAGCGGCACATCCCCGGCCAGCACCAGCACAGTGCCGGAAAAATCCTCCAGATATGGTTTGGCCTGCATGACCGCATGGCCCGTGCCCAGCTGCTCGTCCTGGACAACGAATTTCAGGCGCCGGTCCTTGTAATAATCCATGAGCAGGTCGCGCTTGTGGCCTACTACAAGATAGGTCTGTTTCGGCCGCAGTTGATCGACCGTGTCCAGTACATAGGTCAGCATGGGCTCGCCCAGGATCTCGTGGAAGACCTTGGGCAGGTCTGACTTCATCCGGGTGCCTTTACCGGCAGCAAGTATTATTACAGCCAGTTCCATAACGATTGACAATTATAGTCCAGCTCTGCTATAATATCAACGTAAGTGAGAGTTCGACCGCATTCCCTTAAATAAATAACAGCAGGCCAAGGCTCTGACACAGCGTCTTGGTTTTTTTATGTCCCAACGGATGCAATTATGCCGCAAAGGAACAAGATCATAGAACGACTGGCCGAGGAATTGGACAAGGAACGGTTCGATCACAGCCTGCGTGTGGAACAGACCGCCCTGAAACTGGCCAAGCGCTACGGTGTTGCGGCCAGGCAAGTCAGCCTGGCCGCCCTGCTGCATGACTGTGCCAGGCGCTATGACCGGCCGGGGCTTTTGCGCCAGGCCCGCAAGCACGGGATCGTCGTTGATGCGGTCAGCCGGGCTGAGCCCAAACTGCTCCATGCGGAGCTGAGCGCCATCCTGGCAAAGAAAGAGTTCGGCATCAGGGACAAGCGCGTGCTTAACGCGATCAGGCGGCATACGATCGGCGCTCCGGCCATGAGCCGGCTGGAACAGGTCATTTATCTGGCTGATCATCTGGAGGAAGGCCGGCAGTTCAGGGGCGTTAACGACCTGCGCCGGCTGGTCAAAAAGGACCTGAACAAGGCTATGGTAGGATCGACCACGAACATGCTAGAATTCCTGTTGAAACAGGGACTGCCGATCCATCCGGGCACGATCGCGACACGGAATTATTATTTAATGAGATCATGAAGAAATTCCTGACTTATATTTTTATCGCCTTGCTTTTACTTTCCGTGGTGTTCGGCTTCGCCATCGCCGTAGCAACAAAACTGGCTCTGTTCGAGGTCTTTATGAGCCTGACGCCGACCACTCCGCTGCTTTCCAGCACCAACGTTCTGGTCATCGGCATTGATAACGCTTTTGGCCACCGCTCGGACACGATCATGGTCCTGCACACCGACCCGGAGACCCGCTCCGCTTCGCTGGTCTCGATCCCTCGGGACACGCTGGCCGTTCTGCCCAACCGCGGCCTGGACAAGATCAACCATGCCTACGCTTACGGCGGCATTGAGCTGACCCGGCAAGCGGTCGAAAAGCTTCTGGACATCAAGATCCCTTATTACGTTGCGGTCAATCTCGCCGGCATCATCGACATCATCGACGAGCTCGGCGGCATCACCATCGACGTGGAAAAGAGAATGTATTACGTGGATTATGCCGGCGGCCTTTACATCGACCTGCAGCCGGGCAGGCAAAAGCTCTCCGGCCAGCAGTCCATGGGCTATCTGCGCTACCGCCGCGACGGCGGGGATTTTAAGCGCATCGCCCGCCAGCAGCAGTTCCTTCAGTCCCTGGGCAATGAAATGCTCAAGCGCGATAACCTGCTGCGTTCGCCCAAGCTGTTCCTGACCCTGCTCTCTTATCTGGACACCAACCTTAACTCCCGGCAGACCCTCGGCCTGGCCCTGGCCATGCGCCAGGCCCACGAATTGGGCCAGATCCATATGACCACCCTGCCTGGGACCGATATGATGGTGGACGGCATTTATTACTGGAAACTTGACGAGGACCGGCTGCGCGGCATCGTTAAACGCTATTTCAGCGGCAGCCAGGCCATCTCCTGGCGGGACAGCACTGTCCTGGAATAGGGCCAAGGGAGGTCCATGAGCAAACAAGGCAACGTAAAGAGGTCCAGAACAGAAAAACTGATAGAATTGATCTGCCGTGCGGCTGAAGCTAAAAAGGCGCTTGATCTCAAGGTCCTTGACGTAAGAAAGACCTCCAATATCGTTGATTACATGATCATCTGCAGCGGCGATTCCTCGCCCCAGCTACGGGCCATAGAGAAAGAGATTGACAAATCTCTCAGAAGTAATAAAATTAAAGGTTTCCGGTGGCAGGGGCTGGTCGGTTCCGGCTGGCTGGTGCTTGACCTGGGAGCCGTCGTCGTCCATATCATGGGCGTTAAAGAAAGAGCCTACTATGATCTGGAAGACCTCTGGGGCAAAGAAGCGGTCGTCTATCATTATTAACTAACAACTAACGACTAACAACTGACCATTGCTGTTAGTCGTAGCAAGTCCCGCGCCAGTCGAAGGACGAGCTTGTAGTTAGTTGTTGGTTATTGTTGGGGCTGTAGCTCAGCTGGGAGAGCGCGTGAATGGCATTCACGAGGTCGTGGGTTCGATCCCCATCAGCTCCACCATTAACTTAGAAAGTAGAGGGTTGAAAGTAGACAGTAGACAATAGGGGCTGTTAATGCCCCTTAATTTTGGCTGTCGCTCGCTGCTAAAAGTAAAAAAAGGGAGGCAAAGGAAAATGGCTAAGGGTTCAAAGGTTTCAACTAAGGAAAAAAAGTACGTTTACAAGTTCGGCGGCAATAAGGCTGATGGTAAGGCCGAGATGAAGAATCTGCTGGGAGGCAAAGGCGCCAACCTGGCCGAGATGAGCAACCTCGGCATCCCGGTCCCGGCCGGCTTCACTATTACTACGGAAATGTGCACGGTTTATTACAAAATGAACCGCAACTACCCTAAAGAACTCAACGCCCAGATCAAGGCCGGCATTGAGCATATCGAGAAGGTCATGGGCGCGGAATTCGGCAGCGAGGATAACCCGCTGCTGGTCTCGGTCCGCTCGGGCGCGCGCATTTCCATGCCCGGTATGATGGACACGGTCTTGAACCTCGGCCTGAACGATAAGACCGTACTGGGCCTGGCCGAACAGTCAGGCAACGAACGCTTTGCCTGGGACGCTTACCGCCGCTTTGTCCAGATGTACGGCGACGTAGTTCTCGACCTCAAACCCAAGAGCAAGACCGACATCGATCCCTTCGAAGAGATCATGGACGAGGTCAAAAAAGAAGCCGGCGTCAAACTGGACGTTGAACTGGGCGTGGACGAGTTAAAAGAGCTGGTCAAGCGCTTCAAGGCCGCGATCAAGGAAAGAAAAGGCATCGACTTCCCCGAGGATCCCTGGAAACAGCTCTGGGGTGCCATCGAGGCGGTCTTCGGCTCCTGGAACGGCGAGCGCGCCATCAAGTACCGCAACATCAATAAGATCCCGCATGACTGGGGCACCGCGGTCAACGTTCAGTCCATGGTTTACGGCAACATGGGCGACGATTCCGGCACCGGCGTGGCGTTCACCCGCAACCCAGCCACCGGCGAGAGGAAGTTTTACGGCGAATACCTGATCAACGCCCAGGGCGAAGACGTCGTGGCCGGCATCCGCACGCCTGAACCGGTCAACCATTCGACCAAGAGCTCGCCGGATCAGCAGACCCTGGAAGATATCATGCCGGCGGCTTATAAGACACTGGAGAACATCTACAAGAAGCTGGAAAACCACTACCGCGACATGCAGGACATCGAGTTCACCATCCAGAAAGGCAAGCTCTGGATGCTGCAGACCAGGACCGGCAAACGCACGGCCGCGGCGGCCTTAAGGATCGCCGTTGATATGGTCAAGGAAAAGCTGATCGATGAAAGGACCGCGGTCCTGCGCATCAGCCCGGACCAGCTCGACCAGCTGCTTCACCCGATGTTCGACCCC
Source organism: Candidatus Saganbacteria bacterium (assembly GCA_016932255.1). GTDB lineage: Bacteria > Margulisbacteria > WOR-1 > O2-12-FULL-45-9 > O2-12-FULL-45-9 > JAFGDE01. The sequence goes on along the minus strand of JAFGDE010000013.1, from coordinate 9,100 downwards.
AAAGCTGAAAAGGAAGTCATTGCCAAAGGCCTGCCCGCCTCCCCCGGCGCGGCGGCCGGCCAGGCTGTCTTCCACGCCGACGAAGCCGAGGCCTGGGCGGCTGACGGCAAAAAGGTCATCCTGATCAGGATCGAGACCTCGCCTGAGGATATCGGCGGTATGAACGCGGCGCAGGGTATTTTAACCGCGCGCGGCGGCATGACCTCCCACGCGGCTGTTGTCGCCCGCGGCATGGGCAAATGCTGTGTGGCCGGCTGCGGCGAGATCAACATCAGCTACAAGGAAAAGCAGTTCGAGGTCAAGGGAACCGTCATTAAGGAAGGGGACTGGATCTCTTTGGACGGCTCGACCGGCCAGGTGATGAAGGGCCAGGTCGCGACCATCCAGCCGGAGCTATCCGGCAACTTCGGCACGGTCATGAAATGGGCTGACAAATACCGCACCATGGGCGTGCGCACTAACGCTGACACACCCAAGGATTCTCAAGTCGCCAGGGACTTTGGCGCCGAAGGCATCGGCCTTTGCCGCACCGAGCATATGTTCTTTGAAGGCGACCGCATTAAGGCTGTGCGCGAGATGATCCTGTCCGATGACCTCGCCGGCCGTAAAAAAGCCCTGGCCAAGCTCCTGCCGATGCAGAAGGGCGATTTCGTCGGCATCTTCAAGGCGATGAAAGGCCTGCCGGTCACCATCCGCCTGCTCGACCCGCCGCTGCACGAGTTCGTACCCCACGAAGAAGCCCAGCAGAAGGAAATGGCCGATGAGATGGGCGTGTCCCTGGACAAGATCAAACAGAAGATCGCTTCGCTGCATGAGTTCAACCCGATGCTAGGCCATCGCGGCTGCCGCCTGGGCATCATTTTCCCGGAGATCACCGAGATGCAGGCCCGCGCCATCATGGAAGCGGCCTGCGAGCTGAAAAAGCAGGGCGTTAACGTCAAGCCGGAGATCATGGTCCCGCTGGTCGGCGAAGTCGGCGAGCTGAAAAACCAGGAACAGCTCATCCGCAAGGTGGCCGAGGAAACGATCAAAAAGACCAAGACCAAGGTCGCTTATATGGTCGGTACGATGATCGAGATCCCGCGCGCCGCCCTGACTGCGGACAAGATCGCCGAAGTGGCTGAGTTCTTTTCCTTCGGCACCAACGACCTGACCCAGATGACCATGGGCCTGTCCCGCGACGACGCCGGCAAGTTCCTGCCCGCTTATGTCGAAATGGGCATCTACAAGGCCGATCCGTTCCAGGTGCTTGACCAGACAGGCGTCGGCCAGCTGGTCGAAATGGGCGTCAAAAAAGGCCGCTCGGCCAGAAAAGATCTCAAGTGCGGCATCTGTGGCGAGCACGGCGGCGAGCCGTCCTCGGTCGAATTCTGCTACCGCGCCGGATTGAATTACGTCAGCTGTTCACCCTATCGCGTGCCGATCGCCAGATTGGCCGCTGCTCAGGCCGCATTGAAGGGCAAGAAACAAAAATAAGAGCGGGTGTTATAAGCGCGTGCAGATCCGCAACGAGATAGAGGAGCGGGAGAAGGAATCCCTCTCTCCTTACGCAGCTCTTTCAGCTGAGACCCTCGGCAGGAAGAAGCGGGAGCGGGAGTGTAACTTCCGGACCGCGTTCCAGCGCGACCGCGACAAGATCCTCCATTGCAAGGCCTTTCGCCGGCTCAAGCACAAGACCCAGGTCTTTATCTCGCCGGTCGAGGACCATTATCGCACACGGCTGACCCACACGATCGAAGTGGCGCAGATCGCCCGCACCATCGCCCGAGCGCTCAGGCTGAACGAAGACCTAACCGAAGCGATCGCCCTGGGCCATGACCTGGGCCATACGCCCTTCGGCCACGCCGGCGAATACGTGCTGGACGATATTCTGCGCAAGAACTACGGCCAGCGTTTTTTTCATAATGAACAGAGCGTGCGCGTAGTCGAGGTCCTGGAAAAGGACGGCAAAGGGCTGAACCTTTGCTATGAAGTGATCGACGGCATCCGCAATCACACGCCGGACGATCCCTGGCCGGAAACGCTTGAGGGCTGCATTGTCCGTTACGCTGACCGGATCGCTTACCTGCGCCATGACATCGAAGACGCGATCACTGCCGGCGTGCTAACAGAGCGCCAGCTGCCCAGGAAACACATGAACGTGCTGGGCAAGAACCTGCTCGATACGATCATTTCCGACATGATCAGACACTCACGAGGCAAGAAGAAACTTTCCCTGAGCAAGGAAGTACAAAAAGCCATGGACGGCTTGTACGACTTCATGTACAAGCATGTCTACACCGACCCTATCGCCAAGAAAGAGGAATCAAAGGTCCCGATACTGATGCGCCAGCTGTTCCGTTACTATCATTATGACGCCGAATTCCAGAAGGACTGCCGCAGCGAAGCTGAGCAGATCCAGCATACCGTTGACTTCATCGCCGGCATGACCGACCGCTACGCGATCGATAAGTTCCAGAGCCTTTACATCCCTGACGAATGGCATTCCCCGGAGGTTGAATGATCCCCGCTGAGATAATCGAAGAGATCAGGAATAAAGCTGACATAGTCAAGGTCGTGTCCGAGTACGTCAAGATCAAGAAACGGGGCAAGAACTACCTGGGTTCCTGCCCGTTCCACTCGGAGAAGGACCCGTCGTTCACTGTTTCGCCGGACAAGCAGATTTTCCACTGTTTCGGCTGCCAGGAAGGCGGCAATGTTTTCGCTTTCCTGATGAAGATCGAGAACATCGGTTTTGCTGAGGCTGTGGCCGAGCTCGGGACCAGGCTGGGCATTGCTGTGCCGCAGGTCAGCGGCAGCGGAGCAAGCAAGACCCTGCGCGACAAGCTTTATCAGATCGCTGAGCTGGCCGCCAAATTTTTCGAAGATAACCTGAAAGGTCCGGCCGGCAACACCGCCAGAACATACCTGCAGCACCGCGCTATCGAGTTCAAGACGGTCAAGCAGTTCCGCCTGGGTTTAGCGCCGGAAGGCTGGGACAATCTTTTTAAATATTTGGTCAGCCGCGGGGCCGACCCCAAGCTGATCGAGAAATGCGGCCTGGTCCTGGCGCGCGAAGGCAAGAACGGTTATTACGACCGTTTCCGCAACCGCTTGATCTTTCCGATCTGCGATCCGCGCGGCCGGGTAGTGGCGTTTGGCGGCCGCGGCCTGGGCAATGAGGAGCCTAAATACCTCAATTCGCCTGACACGCCGATCTACCATAAAGGCTCAACACTGTTCGGCCTGGACCTGAGCCGTGATGCGATCAAGCGCGCAGGCTCCGCCATCATGGTCGAAGGCAACTTTGACCTGGTCACGCCGTTCCAAGCCGGCTTTACGAACATCGTGGCCAGCATGGGTACGGCTTTAACGGACCAGCAATGCAAGTTGCTTTCCCGTTACTGCGATACAGTAATACTGGCCTTTGACGCTGATTCAGCCGGCGGTCTGGCAGCCGAGCGCTCAACCGAACTCTTCAGGTCGCACGGGCTCAAGGTCAAGGTCGCTCAGCTTAGCGGCGGCAAGGACCCGGACGAGATCATCAATAAAGCGGGCAAGGACGCTTTTGGCAAGATGATCTCTGACTCCCTGCCCTATCTGGAATTCAGGGTCAGGCGCGCCTTGAGCCGGCACGACCTCAAAGAGATCGAGTCGCGCTCCAGGGCGCTCAAAGAGATAGCCAAGGTCCTGGCCGCGGAAAAGGACGAGTTTACAGTGCGTGAATACGCCAAGCTGGCGGCCCAGGCCCTGGGGACCGACCCTGACACTGTGCAGGCCGAGGTCAAACGCTTGGGCCAGTATGCCGGCGCCAAAGGTTTTAAAAGCCTTAGCCGGGTAACGGCCAAGCCCAATTCCAAGGTCGTGGAAGCGGAAAAGAACCTGATCGCGCTGATCGCGCGCAACAAGGAAGGCCTGGCCCTGTTCCAGCAGTATTTAACGCTCGATGACTTCAGCGCAACTGAGGCCAGAACGATCATTGAACTGCTGCAGACGGCGAAACTGGGACAGAGCCAGGAGCCGGCCCATTTCCTGCTGGAGAACCTGCCGGACGAGGCGGCGCGCAAGTACCTCTCAGCCCTGCTGGTCAGGGAGAACCTGTCCCAGACCGAGCAGTTTGAGGTCATTTTTGCTGACTGCGTCAAGGTGCTCAAGGATGAGAAAAAGCGCCAGCGTGTAGCGGATCTTAAGGCAGAGATCAAGACAGCGGAGAAGAGTCAGGACGCGGCCAGGGCCTCGGAGCTGCTTTCTCTTCTGCAGACTGAAATTTCCTGACGGCTATTCCGATAACAAAATGGAGGGAATGAATGACCGCAAAACGTGAAGATATCCAATTCCTGAAAGCCGCAGCCTCCCGCAAAGGCTACCTTACCCCGGAAGAGATCCTCTCGATCTACCCGGAACCGGAAAAGAAGCTGGACGAGATCGAACAGCTTCTGGGCCTGGGCATTGAGGTCTCGGAAAAGAAGGAAGTCAAACAGCCGGAGCCGGACACCGACGCCATCCCCAAGGACCTGCACAACATCAAGGGAGTCGGCGTTGACGACACCGTGCGCATGTACCTGCGCGAGATCGGCAAGTTCCCGCTGCTGACCTCTGAAGAAGAGATCGTGCTGGCCAAGCGCATCAAGGCCGGCGACATGCGGGCCAAGCACAAGCTGGTCAACTCCAACCTGCGCCTGGTCGTTTCAATCGCCAAGAAGTACACCGGCCGCGGCATGCTCTTCCTGGACCTGGTCCAGGAAGGCAACCTTGGCTTGATCCGCGCGGTCGAAAAGTTCGACTACCGCAAGGGTTATAAGTTCTCAACTTATGCCACCTGGTGGATCCGGCAGGCCATTACCCGCGCTATCGCGGACCAGGCCCGCACCATCCGCATCCCGGTGCACATGGTCGAGACGATCAACCGCTTGCGCAAGACGTCGCGCCAGCTGCTGCAGAAGCTCGGCCGCAAACCGACCGAGAAAGAGATCGCCAAGAAAGCGCGCATATCAGTGGACAAGGTCCGCGAGATCATCAAGGTCTCACAGGTCCCCCTGTCGCTGGAAATGCCGATCGGCGATGAGGACAGCTCACGCTTGGGCGATTTTGTCGAGGACGCCTCAGTTCAGGCGCCGGATGATGTTGTTATGCACGGTCTGCTGCGCGATGATCTGGAAGAGGTCATGGCCACATTGACCGACCGCGAAAAGACAGTGCTCAAGCTGCGTTTCGGCATTGAGGACGGGCATCCGCGCACTTTGGAAGAGGTCGGCCGTGTGTTCAACGTTACCCGCGAGCGCATTCGCCAGATCGAGGCCAAGGCTTTGCGCAAGCTCAAACACCCCACCCGGGCCAAGAAACTGCGGGAATACTTGAAATAAGAAGGAAGAGTAGCCCCACGGGGATTCGAACCCCGGTCGCAAGCTTGAAAAGCTTGTGTCCTAACCCCTAGACGATGGGGCCACACCTAGATCATCAGAATATCAGGATACCAGAATACCAGATCTTTTTCAATATTCGCGACGATTAAAGAACTTCTCCCACTCCGGCCAGATGGTCTGGATGCGATTAATATGATAAGGGTTGAACCTGGGGGAACCAGGGACCGGCTGCAAACCGCCTGCGACCTCGCAAACCAGCTTATAATCATACTTTATCGACTGATACTGGCCGGAAAAGACCGCTTCATTGGACGGATACAAGCCCATGGGCGTGGCCAGAGAAACGATCTCCTGGCCGCTTAAATCCTTGAGCTCCTGATACGACTTGGATAAAGTGTAGCGGCAGAACTTCTCATCGCATTTATTCAAGCGGTCGTGCCAGTACGTGTGCGAAGCGACCTCCATACCCCACCCTGTCAGCTGTTTCAGCTTCTTTTCTCTCAATTCCTTCTGGCCAAAAATATTGCGGTCCGGATTATTAGTGCCAATGACAATAAAGAACGTGGCGCGCATGGGCCAGTCAGGATGCTGGTCATGGAAAGCCTTGATAATACCCACCGCGCAGTCAGGGTCAAGCGTGCCATCGGCCAGATAGCGGAACTGACTGGAAGAGGAATCATCAAATGTCAGCACGACCGGGGTCTTGCCTTGCGGCAGTCCGGGAAAATCATCCAAAATATCGCGCAGATTGACCGGATAGTAATTATTGACGTAAAGCCACTCAAGGTCTGAGCGAAAATTCTCCGGCGTCCTGGACCAGCGGGCTTCAGGACAAGAGACCAGATGATATTCGAGCACCGGGAATCGTTTGAAACTGAAGCGAGAGACAAGAGTTGTGGTCGTGCTGGTCGTTGCGGTGGTTTCAGTTACAGAAATAGCCTGAATATAGCGCAAAAAGGAGAAAACGATCAGCAAAGCGACCGCAAAAAAAACCAGAGCGAACAAGAACTTCTTCACAGAACCTGCTTGCCGGCCTCATTAGCCTGCTTGATCGCGAACCTTGAAAAGAGCGGGCCAAGGAACTCATGGATCACGGTCGTTCCCAGTATCAGGTTGACCAGGAGCGGCGCGATCAAGCCAAAGCGCGGATCCTGCTGGACCAGCAGGGCCAAACCGACGACAATGCCGCCCTGCGGCAGGAGCCCGAAGATGGTGTATTTCTTGACCACTGCTGGCGAGCCGGCAATGGCGGCACCAGCCGTCGTGCCCAGGAACTTGCCCAGGCCGCGCAGGATAACGAAAACAACGATCAGAAGCCAGCTGGAGGCCAGCGTATCCAGGCGCAGGTGCGCGCCGGCCAGAACAAAGAAAATAATGAAGATCAATTCCTCAAAATACTTGGACAGCGCTCCAAAGATCTCGCCGCTGCGGCGGGAAAGGTTGACGAAAACAATGCCCGTGGTCATGACGGAGAGCAGCTGGTCCAGCCCGAACCAGGCTGCCAGGCCGAAACAGGAAAAGATCGTACCAAGAACGATGGCCACCAGCGCACCAGGAGCTTTAACTAACTTTACGACAAATGACAGACAGCCGCCAAAGACGATCCCCATAATTACGGAGCCGACAATGGTTATCAGCGGCTGCCAGACAACACTATTGGCGTTGATATAGGAACTGCCCAGCATCAGTGCCGCGGCCAGGGCTGTGGCAAGGCTGAAGTTGATGATGCCCATGGCGTCGTCGGACGCGGCCACGCCCATAATGGTCCTGGTTACCGGCCCGTCTGAGCTGTACTCATGGACCACGGCCAGGGTCGCGGTCGGGTCCGTCGGCGATGCCAGGGCCGCGATCAAAAGAGCCAGCGGCAGTCCAGCCAAAAACGAGCCGTGGCCGACGAGAAAAGCCATGCCCAGGGCCACCAGCACAAAGGCGAATTCCGCTTCCAGCACCGTGATCCAGACAATGCTTTTACCCAGCTCCTTGATCTTGGACCAGGCCAGTGAGCCGCCCACGGAAAAAGTGATGATGGCCAGGACAAAATTATTGGCCACAATGGATTGAGAAATGAATTTAGCCGGCAGGATGCCCAGAAAGCCCGGCTCCAAGAGGATGCCGATGGCAATATAGCCGACTATAGCGGGCAATTTGATCTTTTCCGCGATCAATCCGGCCACATAGCCGAACAGCAGAATAATACCGATATTGAACAGCGGGTCCATTACAGCTTACTTGGCTTCTTTAGGCCATTTGCTGATATCTTCGCCGTATTTTTCCCGGCTGTCGGCCAATTTTTTCTTCAGGATCGCGACATTGGCCTCAAGCCCTTTGATGGTCTGCTCGAATTCCTCGATCTGCTTCAGGATCTGTCCAACCTTTTTTTCCTGTTCTTCAGCCATTTCCATCACCTTCAATTATGACATTTTCAAACGCAAACAAGCACCATTGATTATACCTGACCCCTTAAAGCGGCGCAATAAAGGCCCGCAACCGTCAGCCGAGAATGACCTTTAAAACAAGGATCAAGGCCACCAGGCCCTCTGTGCCATGGATCAGGACCGCCAGCCAGTTGGAGCGATATTTCCTGGCCGGATAGCTCAGGACCAGGCCGGAAAACACCGCCTGATGCAGAACGCCCTGCGGCTTATGCAAATGATAAAAAGCAAAGAAAACACCGTTAAAGAACCAGTCCCATTTGCCGAAGACCCCTTTCATTTTCGGCAGCAGGATACCGCGAAACAGGAACTCTTCTCCCAGAAAATAGTTAAACGGTAGCGTGATCAACGTCAGGCCAAGCAGCCACCAGGCCCCGCGGTATTCAGGGGTCAAGACTGCCTGGATATTATAGTGAGGCAGGTTTTTGACGAAAGGGAACAATTTTGCGGCCACATCAGGCAGCGGGATAAACATGGTAATGAAGCTCAAGGCGATGAAAGGCACGGCCCACCAAAGCAAACGGATATTTTCTTTGCCTGTCCTGGGGTCTTTTGGTTTGACATACCACATGCGCTGCCTGATCGTGCTCCAGTGGATATCCCCTTTTTCACGATAAACTATTATCAAAGAGAGGATGAATTGCCAGACCAGGCCAAGCGTCATCAAAGGCCAAAAGACCAGGAACGGCGGGACAGAGGCAGGAATCTCCAAGTATTTGATCAGAGCCGGAGTGACATAAAAAGCCAGGAATGTCATCGGCAATGTCGCCAGGGCCCAGATCAGGATCATCGTCCAGAGGCTGTACTGAGAGTCAGTGGCAGGAACGGCCTGCGGCGCGGCTCCTTGATCTGCCATAAAGAAACCTCCTTGAGTAAAAATGGGCAGTGCTGGACTCGAACCAGCGACCTCCTCGGTGTAAGCGAGGCGTTCTAACCAGCTGAACTAACTGCCCGCAGCCCCTCGACTACGCTCGGGGGCAAATGGGCGGTACTGGACTCGAACCAGTGGCCTCCTGCGTGTGAAGCAGGCGCTCTAACCAACTGAGCTAACCGCCCTTATAGCGACTTATAATCTTAACATGGCCTGACTTGCCCGGCAAGATTATAGAGGTTATAATTGTAAAGTCCCTGTTCACGATTATCGATTATCAATTATCGATTTTCGAAAAAGGGCCCATAGCTCAATGGTGGAGCGGACGGCTCATAACCGTTTGGTTCTAGGTTCGAATCCTAGTGGGCCCATTTTATCTGCGCCGCAAACCATTGCGGATGTTGGGCGGCTTGGAGGCGACGAATGTTGCCGACAAGCCGCCCCATTATTAGGAT